>CAYVMI010000030.1:0-22755 GCA_964452555.1 uncultured Desulfobacterales bacterium | reverse complement strand
CGTAGTAACCATAAAATGTGCCGCCTACATTGATAAACCCGGCAGTCAACAATGTATCGGTTGAGCCACCGCTAAAATCCACATTGCCGGTAACATCAATGATGCCCGCGGGATCGGTCATGACGACGATACCGCTGCCGGCAGTATTTAGATTGCCGGATATGGTAATATTTTGGCTGTTTATACCCAAGCTGCCGTTACTGCCGGTCACGCTCACATTACCGGCCACGCTGAACCCGGATGGCAGTACAGCGTTGTTGATGAAGTTAAGATTGGTGGCCAGGCTTGATGGCAGACTTGGATTGACACCACTTAAGGTGGTGTTAGACACTTGCCAGCGTCCGCCGATTGTGTCGGTGAGGCTGCCTGCAATAGTTACCGCCACTCCGGGATTGCTGGTGGCGGTGGCGGCTGGCACGTTGGCATCGACGATGGCCGAGCCATTGACCTGGGCGGCACTGGTGAAATTGACTCCGGCTGCATTGGCAAAGGTCACATCCTGGAAATGAGCGTTGCCGGCAGCCGGCCCGGGCCCGCTGAAGGAGACCGATTGAGCCGAATTGCCGTTGAAAACCACGTGATGCGTGCCCGAGGCCGCAAAACTGCCGTAGTAACCATAAAATGTGCCGCCTACATTGATAAACCCGGCAGTCAACAATGTGTTGGTTGAGCCGCCGCTAAAATTCACATTGCCGGTAACATCAATGATGTCCGCGGGATTGGTCATAACGACGATGCCGCTGCCGGCAGTATTTAGATTGCCGGATATGGAAATATTTTGGCTGTTTATACCCAAGCTGCCGTTACTGCCGGTCACGCTCACATTACCGGCCACGCTGAACCCGGATGGCAGTACAGCGTTGTTGATGAAGTTAAGATTGGTGGCCAGGCTTGATGGCAGACTTGGATTGACACCGCTGAAAGTGGTATTGGCCACTTGCCAGCGCCCGCCTATGGTATCGGCGAGACTACCGACGATGGTTATCACAACACCGGCATTGCTCGTTGCCGTCGCTGCGGGCACATTAGCATCTATCGTGGCTAATCCATTCACTTGGGCGACACTGGTAAAATTGACTCCATTAGGGTTGGCAAAGGTTACATCCTGAAAATGGGCATTCCCGGAGCCAGGGCCGGGACCGCTAAATGAGACAGATTGGGCTGAAGTCCCGTTAAAAACTACCAGATGTCTGCCCGAGGCGGCAAAGCTGCCGTAAAAGCCGAAAAATGTTCCAGCCACATTGAGAGTGCCCTCTGTAAGTAAAGTATTGGTGGACCCGCCGCTGAAGTTTACATTGCCACCCACATTCAATACATCCGCCGGATTGGTCATGTTGAGCGTACCGGCTCCGGCGGTGTCCAAGTTACCGGAAACCGTAAGCGTGTTGCCGCCCAACTCCAAAGTGGCGCCATTTACAGAAAGACTTAAAATCGTCGTATCGATATTGAGGATCGGCGTGTTGATATAGCCGGCGGATGGAATAATCACATCATCTATGGCCGTGGGAACGTCCAAGTCCCAATTGTCAGGTTCACTCCAATCTGAATTGCTGTTACCATTCCATGTAACCGTGACTGCCAAACCACTCTGAACAAATATTAAAAGGAGAATCGATACGATTGAATAAAAAATTGCTGTTGTAAGGTGTGATTTCATGGCCTGCCTCCTTGTCCGGGCTAGCCGATGGCCATATGAACAGTTAACATCTTAGATTGCATCGCAAATATATTAATGAATGCAATCAATATACCACAATGTGGATATTAAAACGAAATAGTAATATCAGGAGGTTATGAAATAGAGATAGTGCAGCCAACATCAATATGTGGATATTATTACACAATCACATGGCATAAAATACCACAATGTGGCAGTTTGTCAATGGGGATTCTGGTTGGAATGAATAATTATGGAGGCGATTCAGTGCAGTGCTAAGATATGACGACGCGATCCTTGCCGGCTGCCTTGGCGGCAAGCAAACAGCTGTCGGCGGCAGAAATGAAGTCATCCAATTGGCCTTGATAGCTGGCAATCCCGCAGCTGATGGTGATACCTTCCAAGGCCTGGCCATCCGGATTCGAAAATTGTGTGTCTGAAACCTGGGCTACGAAGCGCCGGGCTTTTCGCTCGGCGATATCCAGACTACATCCAGGCAAAAGGACGGCAAATTCATCTCCGCCATATCGAAAGACCGTGTCTGAGCGACGAACAGATTTATTAATAATGCCGGCAACGTCCTGCAGCAGCTTATCACCGGTTTTGTGGCCATAAGAATCATTATATTGTTTGAAATCATCAAAATCGATCATCATGAGGGCTAAATCCCGCTGATCCCTGTCCGCACGGGTTGCCTCTTCAATCAGCCGCAGATCAAAATATCGACGATTATACAGGGATGTCAGCGAATCCTTGGTGGCCATTTTCTCTAATTTTAGGTTTAATGACAACAATTGTTTGGTTAAATCATCTAGTTTGCCGACATTTTTTTCGAAATCACTATGGATACCATTAAATAGTTCATGAATCGCAGCCAACTCGCTTTGATCCTTGCTGAGTTGGGGTATTTCTCCCCTAATCTGTTCTGACTTCATTTGAATTTCGCTGGCGAGTTTTTCAATCGATCCGATCCAATGATATCCCAAACCAATCCCGAGAAATGATGGGATCAGCATGACCAGCACACCCAAACCGAATAAAGGATTTAGTGCGGTAATTTGGGATTCATTCAGCTGGGGTACAATATAGCGTATGGTCATGAAGACCATCAACAGGATCGGTAGGGCAGAAGACAGCAGGTAAATTACCATAAAGTTTCTGCGAAAATTTGCACGCAGGATGGAGGATAGAATTGCCATTATTTTTCCACCATGAATTATTAGGTCCTAAGGACCAAGTCATATCAGGCTTTAGTGAATATTTAGGCGTTAAATTCGAAGCACGAATATCGAAATCCTAAACAATATCCAATGACTTAATATCAAATGATCAAAACAAACTAGCCGGTATCACCTTGAAAACGCATGTTTGGAGCATTTGAGCATTCGAGATTTGAATTTGTTTCGTATTTCGATATTCGGTATTAGGATTTTTTAACCCTGTGATTTACAAAACCATCATAGCGTAAAATCAGTGCCGGGCACTTGGATACCAGACCGATTATTCTCTCCGGTTAATAATTGCCGCCATATACCCGGCGCCAAACCCATTATCAATATTTACAACAGCGACATTGGAGCTGCAACTATTCAGCATGGCAAACAAGGCTGTCAGGCCACCTAGACTGGCACCATACCCGATACTTGTGGGGACCGCAATAACCGGACGCGCCACCATGCCGGCCACGACACTCGGCAATGCGCCTTCCATCCCGGCAACGACAATCAGAACAGCAGCTTGTTGAATCAGATCCCGGTGAGCAAAGAGGCGATGGATTCCGGCTACACCTACATCGTATAGTGACTTAACTCGATTGCCCATGGCTTCAGCTGTCAAATGGGCTTCCTTGGCAACGGGAATATCAGAGGTCCCGGCGGAAATGACTAAGATTTCACCGCTATTTTCCAGCGGGGCTTTGTTTTTGCCAACCAGAATCATACGGGCATCAGGATCGTAAACGGCATTTTTATACAAGGGTACGATTTTTTCCGCTTTGGGCGACTCAACGCGTGTAACCAGAATGGTCGTCTCCTGTGGAATCATTCTCCCGATAATCCCGATAATTTGCTCAGTGGTCTTTCCTTGGCCGAAAATGACTTCCGGAAATCCCTTGCGAAGCGAGCGATGGTGGTCGATATGGGCAAAATCGATGTCCTCATAAGGGAGTTGCTTAATTTGCTCGGCTGCTGCCGCAATGCTGGTGGCACCCTCGGCAACTGATTTTAATAGTTGATTTAGCCTATCGTTGTCCATTTGAATAATCCCTTGGGATGGAATAAAGTCAAGCGGCCGCTGCGGCACACTCATTTGCTTCAATCATGAGCCTTCGACAAGGCTGGGCGTCGGAAATGCTACCTATTCGATTGTTTGTTCCTCAATCGCCCCGGGTTCAGCATTGGCTGGTTTCTCGTTGGAAGGCGTCCCGGGTTGGCTTTGAGGAGCCGGTTGCTCCGGTTTTGGCTTAACAGGTTTTGGTGTCGGTGATTGCGATGCCGGTTTTGGTGATACAGTTCCTGCTGATGCTTTCTGCCCAGCTTTTAGTTTGTCTATTTTTTTCCCTAATATCTGGATTTCCTGCTCCAATTGGTTGGTTTTGTCAAGCAGCAACTGCCGGTAACCAATCTCCTTGAGTTTTAAGGCGAGTTCGAGTTCACCTCTATCGATGGCGCTCTCACCCAGCCCGGCAATATCCTGCCTGATAGCATCCATATCGGTTTTTATTTCCGTCAAGCTATTGCTGAGGGATGCCATGGTCGCCTGGCGTTGATTCCCATCGGCCACGATCTTGTCATCAACTTCGCGCAGTGAGCCTAGGTCGGATTTGAGGTTTTCAACGTCGGTTGTAATCCCTTCAGGCATGGCGTCATTGACTTTCTGAACCAGATTGTCCACCACCCGACCGAGTTCATCGCGGTTGATCATGGATTGAGACATTTGGGTCATGCTCTTTTGCAGCTTGGTCAGTTTCGAACGCAGGAATGCGGCGTCTTTCTCGAGTTGGGGTAGTTTTTTGGAATGGATATCCTTGATCTTGGCCTGTTCGAGCGAAAGCGAAGAAAATTTGGAATCTAGATCTTTAGAAAGTTTTTGAACACCGATGGCGCCGGTATCATATGATCGTGTAACCCGATCTTTGATATCCAAATACGCGATTACTCCAATGACGCCGATCATGCAGGGAATTAAAACGGTGAGCAGGGTAACCCGATGACCCAACTTCTCCATTTTGAGATCGCGAAGTTCATCCTGGCGAATATCTTCCGGCTCATCATTTCCGCTGATTTTAAAAGTAGGACTTTGTTCTTCTTCCATTGTGATTATTCCCATTCGATTGTGCTGGGTGGTTTGGAACTGATGTCATAAACGACCCGATTTACACCGCGGACTTCGTTAATAATCCGGTTGGATAAATTGCCCAATAGCTTATGCGGCAGCCTGGCCCAATCAGCGGTCATGGCATCTTTGCTGGTGACGGCCCGAATCGCCACGATGTGCTCATAGGTTCGGCTGTCACCCATTATACCGACACTTTTCAGAGGTAACAATACGGCAAAGGATTGCCAAAGTTTCTGATAATATCCACCAGCTCGTATTTCTTCCAGCAATACCGCATCAACCTCCCTAAGAATATTCAAACGTTGACGCGTTATTTTACCAATAATGCGGATAGCCAGGCCGGGGCCCGGAAAAGGCTGCCGCCAAATAAGATCTTGGGGCAACCCGATTTCCTTACCAAGGGCACGAACCTCATCCTTGAATAGATACCGCAGCGGTTCTACCAGTTTTAATTTCATTTTTTTGGGTAAGCCACCCACATTGTGATGCGATTTGATTACAGAGGTCGGACCACCAAATGCCGATACGGATTCGATCACGTCGGGGTAGAGGGTTCCTTGACCTAAGAATTTCGCGCCTTTTATTTTTTTTGCTTCAGTTTCGAACACTTCCATGAAAACCCGGCCGATTATTTTACGCTTTTTTTCTGGATCTGAAGCTTTGGCAAGGGCTGTTAGAAATTTCTTTTTGGCACTTACAAATTTTATATTGATATTAAGGTGCTGCTTTAGTCGTATTTTTAGCTGGGATGCTTCGTCCTTTCGGAGCAGCCCATTATCCACGAAAATACAGGTAAGTTTTCTGCCGATGGCCTTGTGGAGTAAAAGGGCCGTTACGGAAGAATCGACACCCCCGCTTAAACCGAGAATGACCTTATGATTGCCGACCTGCTGCCTGATATCGCTAACCGCCATTTTTGCAAATGATTTCATGGTCCAAGATCGTCGGCATTTGCAAACATCGAAAAGAAACCGCTTGAGCATGGTTTTACCCTTGGGGGTATGCTCCACCTCCGGATGAAATTGAAGCCCGTACAGCCGGCGGCGGCGGTTCTGGGCGGCAGCGATGGGTGTATTGCCGGTTCGGGCAGTGATCACGAATCCTTTGGGAAGTTTTTGAATGGAGTCTCCATGACTCATCCACGTCTGGGTTTTGGTCGGGATGTCTTTAAACAGATCGGTCTGTTTTTTAACTATTAATTCTGCAAACCCATATTCCCTTTTTTGGGCGCCTTTGACAATACCACCCAGGGCATCCACCATAAACTGCAATCCATAACAGATACCCAGTATCGGTATGTTTAAATCGAAAACACCCGGATCCATACGCGGGCTTCCGGTCTCATAGATGCTGGAAGGCCCACCTGATAAAATGATGCCTTCAGGATTCAACGTGCGGATGTCATCTAAACTAATGTTTGGCGATTCAATCTGGCAATATACATGGCATTCTCTGACACGGCGGGCAATCAACTGGTTAAACTGTGAACCGAAATCAATGATCAGTATCATGATCTTTCCTTCTAGGTTTGCGAAATTATGGTGAATATGTTAGAGACGGCTACAAATGTCAATACCTAAAAATTTTCAGGTCTTATCTTACGCCAGCATAAGTACAACGTTATGCGCATATGGAAATATCGTATATATTTTCAAAACCTTGGCATGAAAATGTTTCGCCCTGGTGTTGTCAGCTTAATCATAGTAATTTCAATACAAAATAACTTGTGAGGTGAAATATGTTGGAAAGCGGTGACTTGCGAAAAGGCCTGAAACTCGAATTTGACGGTGAGCCGTATATGATTGTTCAATTTGAGTTCGTAAAGCCGGGTAAAGGGCAGGCGCTTTACAAATGCAAACTCAAGAACCTGCTCACCGGCGCACAATTTGATAAGACTTTTCGATCGGGTGAAAAGTTTAATGAAGCCAGCTTGGAAGAACACGAAATGGAGTATCTTTATTTTGACGGGGAAAGCTATTGTTTCATGAATACTTCCACCTACGAACAGGAATATATGAATAAGGATCAAATCGGGGACTCCAAAGATTTCTTAAAAGAAAATACAAGGGTTACGATTATGTTCTATGAAGATCGCCCCATCGATTTAACCTTGCCAAATTTTGTGGAATTGGACATTACCCAGACCGATCCCTGGGTCAAAGGAGACACTGCTTCGGGCGATTCCAAACCGGCAACTGTGGAAACCGGATACAACCTATTGGTCCCGCCATTCGTGGAGGAAGGTGAGCGTATCAAGATCGACACCCGTACGGGGCAATATGTCGAGCGAGTCAAGAATTAGGCTTTTAGGCTGCTAGGCTAAAAGGTGATTACTGGTTAAGGCGTATTTTGATTGCAATGTTGGTTTCTAATAAAAAATGAACGTCCAACATCGAACTTCGAACACTGAACATCGAATAAGGACTCTTTTCCTTTCTTAAATGAAGATGAGTGCGAAACACAGCGCAAGCGCCTGTGCGTCGCGAGCGATTTCACATTCGATGTTGGATGTTGGGCGTTCGATGTTCGATGTTGACCATTTTCAAAGTCCATATTTATGCTGTGCTGAATAGGTATCAGGTTCCAATTCTATACAAGGATTAAACCAATAAAAAACGAAGCCCTAAGCTGCTGACAACTTAGGGCTTATTACTTATGTCTGGTGCCACCGAAGGTAGAGCTAATCCGTATTGCTGTAGCGTGCTTGTATCGCTCTCAAAACCGGGAGCCTGGAAAAGAAAATTTCGATCAGTTCCGGGTCAAATTGGGCCCCGGCTTCTTTTTCTATGGTATCCAATACGTCTTTCTCCTTCCATGCTTTTTTATAAACCCGCGCGGAAGATAGGGCGTCATATACATCTGCCAAAGCAACAACGCGACCGAATATCGGTATCTCATCCCCTTTTTTGCCGCGCGGCTTGCCATCCGCTGCCATGAATTGCGGCAGCGGTTGGCCGCTTTCCACATCAATGTGCCCCGGATAGCCGCGACCATCCCAGCGCTCGTGGTGGTTCAAGGCAACGTCATAGGCGGCTTCATCAAAATCCGATTGGGAATTGAGAAACAAACGAGCCCCCAAGAAGGTATGCTGTTTCATGATTTCAAATTCATCGTCATTAAATCGACTCGGTTTCTTGAGAATTACATCAGAAATGGCAATCTTACCGACATCATGTAGCATCGCGGCCATACGCAGGCTGTCCCGATTGCGATCAAACTCTTCTTTGGGCAGGTTATGTCTTTGGGCCCATTGTTCGTAGATTTCTATGGAGTAGCCGCCCACGCGATTGACATGCGCTCCCGTTTCCTTGGGATCTCGCATTTCAGACATTCTGATCATCCGCAGCAGAATTGATCTGGTCATTTGAGCACGTTCAAGCGCCACGGCGGCGGTACTGGCAAAATGGAGCATTAATTTTTCATCACTTTCTGTAAAGGGAATTATCCGTCGGCCCTCATCTTGGGCATTGATGATTTGAAGGATACCCAGAATATCACCCCGGCGCGTCCCCAAAGGAACCGTGATCATCGATTGGGTCTTATAGCTTGACTCCTCGTCGAATTTTTTCCCGAAATGGTAGGGCGCTGAATTGTCTATTTGATAGACATCGGGAATATTGAGAAGCTGTCCGGTTGTGGCCACGTATCCGGCTATGCTCTCTTCGTTTATGGGAAGGGTAAAAGTTGAATAGATGAGCTTTTCACCCTTGGGTAACCGCTCCTGCAGGGTATCGTTCTGGGTATAGGTAAATTCGAGCCTATCCTCATCCCGATCCTTGATATAAATGGAGCCGGCGTCCGCATTAACGAAGCTGCGTGCATATTCCAAGACACGTTCCATCAGAATGTCGAGGTCTCGAACCTGGTTGAGTTCAATGCCGAGGTAAGTCAGTTTGTCCAGCTTCTCTTTTTCGCTAAGCATCGCATCATCCCTTTTTGCAGTCATAAAATGAGCTTGAGTGTAGGGAACCAATCATCTTAGTTGATCATTGATGCTAAAGAACTCCGCGTAAAGTGTCAAGGGAGAGTTTTAGATCCTGCTCCGCTATGGATTAAATATGAAAGAGGGATTCGTATATATCACCAGATATATCGTTGTGCGTTCATATACCTTGGATTCTGCCATTTCACTATTCCAACATTCCATAGTTCCAACATTCAATTATTTTGTATTTCGGAAAAATGATGCGGAACCTTAAGGAGTACTTTTTTTACTGAAGGAATTCGGACGCTGGAACGTCAGGAGGCCTTGTTCTTCCGCACCAGGTACTTGCTGATTCGGTTGCCGTCTTTGCGTTCGACGATGATGGTGTAATTTCCTAAGGTGAGTTCTTCCTTTTCTCCGGGAATTCGCCCAATGGTGTCCAGCACGTAACCGGAAAAGGTGTCATAAGCAGTGATGTCGGGAATGTTCATGCCAATCACATCGTTGATATCTTCGATATCCGATTTTCCCAGGACAATCCAGGTATCCTTCTTGATGCGAACAATATGCTTTTCATCCTTATCGGTTTCATCTTCGATCTCTCCGACAAGTTCTTCCAGGGCATCTTCGAGTGTGATCAAGCCGGATACGCCCCCATGCTCATCCACGATGATGGCCATATGATTTTTGGTCTTCTTGAATTGCTGCAGCAGCGAATCCAGTTTTTTGTTTTCAGGGATGAAATAAGGTTTACGCATGATGTTGCGGACGTCGGTTTGGGGGGAACCCATGGCCATGTTCATGAACAAATCCTTGATATGCAGGATTCCGATGATTTCATCGATGGAGTTCTGGATCACAGGGATGCGGGTGAATCCGGAATCGATAATGCTCTTGGTGTCCAGGGGTTCATCGGCTTCCACTACAAACATATCGGCCCGGGGTGTCATGATTTCATAGGCATTGGTATCGTCGAACTCAAAAATGTTGTGAATCAGCTCCTTTTCCTCTTCCTTGATTTCACCTTCTTCTTCAACAACCTCCACAAAAGTAATCAGTTCTTCTTCGGATACAGACTGGGGCTTTTTTATGCGTCCGGTAAGCCAGGGTATGAAATTCAGAAACTTGATGACCGGGAAAAATATGAGCGAGATCCAGTATATCGGGATAATGGCCATGCGCGCGATCAGCAGATTGTTGCGCGTGGCAATGGACTTCGGAAAGACTTCGCCAAATACCAACAACAGGAAGGTCATGGCGCCGGTGGCAATACCCACGGCAAAATTAGGAAAGGCCTCGATGGAAAGCGAAGTGGCCAGGGCGGCTGCGGCCACGTTAACCAGGTTGTTCCCGATGAGAATCGTGGATAAGAGCGTATGCGGGTCGGCCTTCATTTTTTGGATGAGGCGGGATGTTTTGCGACCGTCTTTGGACAGGTGAATGGCCCTGGTTTTGCTGATGGAAAACAAAGCGGTTTCAGACGATGAAAAGAACCCGGATAAAATGATCAACACCATCAATGTAAACAACTGATCCATCATTAGAACGTTATCCTTTGCGTTAAAACCATAGAGTTGGACAAATGGAAACGGATGGATCCAAGGGTTTCAAAAAGTAGTTGCGACAGTTGTGACAGGGATAAGAATGGGTCTTCCAAGATTTATGACATCCTCTTGAAATGGCTAAAGGATCATGTATAGTGACAATTTGTATTGCCGTGACAATCTGCGCCGGCAATATGAAGAATGAGCGCAAGGTCACGAATTTTATTCTGGGCTAACGAGCTTATTATAATCAACAAATTTGAAAGATCAAGCACTTATCCATAATTTTCATCAACGTTCAGGTGCTGTGAACCTATGAATGACAATCCAGAAACCGCATCTGCCAAAAATATAGCCGAATATATCATATCCTTAAAATCATCCAAACGCTTGGGTGGTCAAGTGGTATATCATAGAATTTGGGACCGGAAATCGGCCACCTGGGGCAAGCCCCGGGATTCCTGGCCTGAGCAAATAGATCGGATGCTTCAGGCGTCCCAAATTGATAGTTTGTTCCGTCACCAAGCCCGTGCCGTCGATCAGATTCGCAAAGGACGTAACGTGGTTGTGGCCACGCCGACTGCCAGCGGAAAGACCTTGGTTTACAACCTGACGGTAATTGAAAAATTTCTAAGCAGGCCGGAAACCAAGGCACTCTACCTTTTTCCACTTAAAGCGTTGGCCCAGGACCAGCTGTTGAATCTAAACCGTTTCACAAGCCCTTTGGAAGGACGTCGACTCACTGCCGTGATATATGATGGCGATACCAGTTCGTATCAGCGCAAACGCATCCGTGAAAAACCACCCAATGTCATCATGACCAATCCGGAGATGCTGCATCTTTCTTTTTTACCGTACCACACGCGCTGGGCTTCTTTTTTCAGTAGCCTGGAAACGGTTGTAGTTGATGAGGTGCATACCTACCGCGGGCTCTTGGGATCACATATGGCTCAGGTTTTTAGACGCCTGCTGCGTATCTGTCAGCACTATCAATCATCGCCGCTATTCATCTTCAATTCGGCTACGGTGGCCAATCCAGCCCAATTAACAGAGCAATTGACCGGCTTAGAGGTTCAAACCATCGATCAGAGCGGATCCCCCAAAGGTAAAAAGCATCTCATTTTTATCGATCCGTTGGATGGTCCCGCCCAGACAGCAATCCTGTTGCTAAAGGCAGCCCTGGAGCGCCAACTGAGAACCATCGTTTACACCCAGTCCCGCAAAATGACCGAGCTGATTGCTATCTGGGTTGGCACTCAAGCCCGGGAGTATGCCGATCGGATCAGCGCCTACCGGGCCGGCTTCCTGCCGGAGGAAAGACGTGATATCGAGGATAAATTGAGCAAGGGTGAATTATTGGCCGTTATTACGACCAGTGCCTTGGAACTGGGTATCGATATCGGTGATTTAGATCTTTGTATCCTGGTGGGATATCCCGGAACGATTGTTTCCACGTGGCAGCGCGAAGGCCGGGTAGGGCGCAGCGGACAGGAAGCCGCCATGATACTGATTGCCGGAGAGGACGCTTTGGATCAGTATTTCATGCGCAATCCCGACGATTTTGTGGAACGCAGCCCGGAAGCAGCCGTGGTAAACCCGTTTAACGCCGATATTCTAGCGCGCCATCTTCCCTGCGCCGCCAGTGAGTTCCCTTTGTCCGGGGATGAGACCTTGATGCAGACAACAGAAGTGCAATCGGTGGTATCAAAGTTGGAATCAGAAGGGGAGCTTCTGCGCAGCGGTGAAGGCGATCTCTGGTTTTCGAGCAGAAAGGCACCCCAGCGCGGCATTCAGCTGCGGGGGGCGGGCAAGCAGTTCAATATCATCGGGAGCGAAGATGAAGAAAATAAGGGCGAGATCGATGGTCATCGCGTGTTTAAAGAAACCCATCCCGGGGCAGTCTATCTGCATCGCGGCGAGACCTACTTGGTGGACCGCCTGGATTTGGAAACCAACACGGTCACGGTTTCGCCGGCTGAGGTCGATTATTACACCCGGGTCCGCGCCAATAAGAACACGGAAATTCTAGAGATATATAATCAAAAGCCGGTGGCGGGTACCCGGGTCAGCATTGGCAAGCTGCGGGTGACCGAGCAGGTGACAGGCTACGAGCGTTGGCGCATACGCTATAAAAAATTAATCAAACGGGTACCCTTGGATCTGCCTGAGTTGATGTTTGAAACCGACGGCATCTGGTTCGAAATTCCAGCTGACATCCAGCAGGCGGCCGAATCCAAGTATTTCCATTTTATGGGAGGCATTCATGCCGTAGAACATGCGGCTATCGGCATGTTTCCTTTGATTGTGATGACCGACCGCAATGATTTGGGCGGCATATCCATTCCATTTCACCCCCAGGTAGGCTCGGCGGCTGTTTTTATTTACGACGGTATACCCGGCGGGGCGGGACTCAGCAAGCAGGCTTTTCATCGGGCCAAAGATCTGCTAGAGGTAACGCTCAATGTTATTCAAACCTGCCCGTGCGAGGCTGGTTGCCCTTCCTGTGTGCATTCACCCAAATGCGGATCTGGCAACAGGCCCATAGACAAAGCCTCGGCCGCTTTTACGCTCAGAGGAATGCTGGAGTTGCCGCTAGATCCGTCAAGGCGAGGTCCGAAACCGCTGCTAAAACCAAAAGCCGGACATACAGAGTCGCCCCGTAAACGTACTAAAAATAATGAATTTGTAGAGAGCACCCAAAAAATATTCACAAGACCATCTGAGGAGAAACCTGAATTAGTCCCACCTCCTGAGGAAAAGAATCAAATCAAAGCCGATCAGAAAAATAAAAATTCAGAGCAACAGTCCCAAAAAGCAGCCTCATCCAAAACGACAACCGATCCCCAACGCATATGTGTCTTTGACCTGGAAACCCAAAAATCAGCCCAGGAAGTGGGCGGCTGGCACCGGGCCGACCTGATGTTGGTGAGCTGTGCCGTGCTATACGACGCCAAGGCCCAGGTTTATCGCGAATATCTGGAAGAGGATATGCCTGATTTCATTGCCCAATTGCAGCAATACGATTGTGTGGTGGGGTTTAATATCAAGCGTTTTGATTACAAGGTTCTCAGCGGTTATTCTGACTTTGATTTTAAGCAATTGCCCACCCTCGATATCCTGCAAGAAATCCACCAGCAACTGGGCTACCGGTTGTCTTTAGACCACCTGGCAAGGGTCACATTGGACTCGAAAAAATCAGCCGACGGATTGCAGGCCCTGCGCTGGTGGAAAGAAGGCAAGTTGCGGGAAATCATCGATTATTGCCGGCAAGATGTGCGCATCACCTGGGAGATATTTCAATACGGCCAGGAGCATGGCTATCTGCTGTTCCAAAACAAAGCCGGCAACACGGTACGGGTGCCAGTCAAGTGGTAACAATATCTCCTTGTGTAACTGTGAGGTATGCCCAACCCGGGTAGGCCGGAAATTATAAATGCCAAGCACCAAACTTAACAGGAAATAAGGGAGGCGGGCTATGCAGGGCTTGAAAGGCAAAAACGTGCTGGTGACAGGCGGTGCCAGCGGTATTGGTCAGGCAACGGCAACACGCTTTTTGATGGAGGGCTGCCATGTCTGCATTCTTGATCGCAGCCCGGAAGCACGTGCACGGATAACGAAAGAGCTGCCGCAATTATCCGCCGTGATCGACGCCGATGTGTCGAATTTGAATCAGGTTCAGACGGCATTTGCTGAGGCGATTGATCTCATGGGTTCGGTGGATATCCTGATCAACAATGCCGGTATCAGCATTCGCCATGACTTCCTTGACATCACGCCCGAAGAATGGGACCGGGTGCTGGACGTCAACCTCAAGGGCGTCTTCTATGTAGCCCAGATTGCAGCACGGCATATGATGTCCAAAGGTTCCGGCGTGATTCTCAATACCGCCTCCACCGCCGGCACAACCGGTTACCCGCATTATGCCGACTACAGCGCCAGCAAAGGGGGCGTAATCGCCCTAACCTTGGCCATGGCATTGGAACTGGCACCGGTTGTGCGCGTGAATGCCATATCGCCCGGATACGTGCTCACACCCATGCAACGGGCCGAGTATACCGATGAGATGCTGGATGCCGTCAACAGCAAAATCCCTCTTGGAAGGCATGCCAAACCCGGAGAGATTGCCGCACTATTTGCTTTTTTGGCCTCTGATGACGCGGCATTTGCGACCGGCCAGGTGTATACCATGGACGGTGCCGAGACAACCGGGGGGCTTTGCAGCCAGTGGGCACATGAGTAGTATATTGAGTGCGGCCAAGCATCAAACGGCAAACAATGATGAGTTCGTCAAAATTTAAAAATAGATGGCAAAGTAAAAAGTTCAAGTTCAAGGCGCCGCGAATCCCGTGTGATGAGGCGTACTTGGCGTACGTTGAATTCACAGCGGGATGAAGCGCAACGAAGAAATTGGATTTTTTACGAAGCCATCAGATTTAAAGGATGAGAAAATGCGCTTAAAAGCAAAAGTCGCCCTAATTACGGGCGGGACATCAGGGATTGGCAGCGCCACTGCCAAAGTGTTTGCCCGCGAGGGTGCATCAGTTGCCATTACCGGGCGGAATCCAGAGCGGGGGGCCAAGGTTGTTCAGGTCATAACCAAAGATGGTGGTAAGGCCATATTTATAAAATCCGATGTGCTTCTGTCCGGTGATTGCCAGCAGGCGGTAGAATCGACCCTGGCGCATTTTGGCAAAATCGATGTGCTGTTTAACAATGCCGGGGTGTTTCACCCCAAAAGCGTACCCGAGTGCACTGAGGCTGAATGGGATGAGACCATCGATTCCAGCCTTAAGGGGGCCTTTTTAATGTCGAAATACGTCCTGCCGTCCATGATCGCCCGTGGCACAGGATCGATCATTCATACAAGCTCCGGCTGGGGAATTCAGGGAGGCCA
Source organism: uncultured Desulfobacterales bacterium (assembly GCA_964452555.1). GTDB lineage: Bacteria > Desulfobacterota > Desulfobacteria > Desulfobacterales > B30-G6 > B30-G6. The sequence continues at coordinate 7,399 of CAYVMI010000030.1, read as the reverse complement.
AAAAGCAGCGGCCTACTGTGCTGCCAAGGGCGGGCTGGTGGTGATGGCCAAGGCTATGGCAATCGATCACGGCCCTGATGGCATTCGTATTAATTGCGTCTGCCCCGGGGATGTGGATACCCCGATGCTGTATGACGATGCCGCCAAGCGTGGAATGTCCTGGGACGACTATGCTGCCGAAGCTGCCGACAGGCCTCTGGGGCGCATCGGTACCGTGGATGAGGTCGCCGAGGCCGTTCTATATCTGGCATCCGATGAATCCGCGTTCGTAACCGGCACGGCCCTTGTTGTGGACGGCGGCGGTGTTGCCGGCTAGGCAACAAGGCTAGTTTTAAAATAGGAAATATAAAGCTAATCTCAGATGTCGCAAAACCATGGAATAAAGATTTATTAGCGTAGTCTTCTGTTTGGAAATATTTTCTACGAGCACAATATATGGTATCTTCTATTTTATGTGACTAGTAATGTTCTCCAACAATCACAGTTTAAAGTAGTTGGTTTAAATTGTGATGCCGATGGAGATTTGGCTATTAGATCGAGATCCCTAATTTGATTCTCTTATGATGAGATATATTTTATTGATGCTTTGTCGATGAGAGGTTTAGATGAAAATATTAGCTACCATTACCGTTCTATTATCCTTAATCATCGCTCCAATTATTACATCTTGCGGGGAAGATGGGGATAGTGATAGCGATAGCGGTGGTCTCACTACAAATGAAATAGTATACAACCCACCTACAGAAAATGTAAAATACTCTTATTATTATTTCATCCCAGTTTCAGCGTTGGAGCGTAATCCCGTAAGGATCATGTTTTTAGGGCATGGAAATCCAAACGCAACCTACGATGAACTGGAGCTTGATGTTCAACACATGATTAATAGTTTTAGTCCATATGCTCAACAATATAGATATGCTTTGTTATCAATGGTTATACCTGGTAACGCTGGACCCGATTGTTATTTTTCAAGTCCTCAGGGTATGACCGAATTTATGTTTGATGATGTTTTGAATACCGAAGAGTGCTCTCTCTATTATAGAATCGATTTGGAATATAGAAAGGTTATAGATAATTTCCTGTCATTATTGGAAAGTTACGGTCACGTACCTTATCAGAAAGTATTTATGACTGGGTTCTCAAATGGTGGTTTACAAACAAACAGGCTTACTTTTTTACACACTGATCTAATAGCTGCTGCTGCTATTGGCGCTGCCGGGCTTTATACATATCCAATAGACAATTGGAATGGCACAGTAATGGATTACCCCATTGGTACTGCTGACATTGATAGTCTAACGTCAATGTATTCATTCAATTTTCTGAAATTGATACCTCATTTTATCTTTGTTGGAGAAAATGATACAATAGCAATCAATGATCCAATCGGTTCATTGCCAGGAAATATAGAGTTTTATAAAGATAATTTTGGATCAAACCAGACCCTAAGAGTACCGATTTATAGTGATTATTTGGTATCTATTGGAATGCAATCTGAATATAAGATATATTCTGATAAGGGTCATGAATATACAAATGAAATGATCAGAGACACATTACTTTTCTTTGAATCTGTTGTGATTAATTAGTGGCCGAGAGATTCTTCGTTGGAGTAATAGGTGTAAAACTATTGTCATTCAGTAAATTCGTGACACCCTCAACTCTTCAACAAAAACGCAACTCTGAAAAACCTGTGATACCATATGTATTGGGTCTCAAAATCAAGATAAACAATTGATTCCTACCATAAGTCTTTAATGCCAATAAGGTTATCTTTATTGATTTGTACAATGCTTGAGTCTGGCTTCTTTAACTCTGAGAATTTCTGGTTGATCAACGAATGGATCCAATCGAAAAAGCGATCAGAAATTGGCCCAGGTAATAAAGCGGCAGGCCCCACTGACGATTCACAAAAGCCTTTTTAAGGAAACGATCCCGGGCCACAAAGATATCAGACACGTAAAAACTGATGGCGCCCAGAAAAACTAACCACCGACCAGCATCCGATTGGCCGGATGTGCCCAGCAGGGACCAGGCCGCAACCACCATTAAGCTGATGACAACGATGTAGGCCATTACCGGTTTCTGCATGTTCCCCAGATGGGGTCCTAACCACCTGTAAATGACCAGGCCAATCACCAAGGATGTTATAATGCCGATGACAGTTAGTCCGCCCATCTGAGCGATCCAAAAGAAACCAAATACATAGCAGATATGACCCAGCAGAAACGAAATCAAACCGAAGAGAAACATACGATCTTGGGGCAGGGCCAGAAAGACGTCTCCTCCCAGGCAAAACACCAGACCAAGGATGATCATCACGCTAAAAGGTTGCCAGAGGTTGACTTGAGTTAAACCCGTTATAATAAACAACAGCGAAAGCAGGGTTTTAGTGGGCAGCAATCCTTTGCGATTCTCTATTTTTTCAAAATAGAGCAGGCCGGCAAGAAGGATTAGTGCGAGCGATATGATTAGTTTCAATGGAATATCTCCAAGTGACCAGTTTAAGTTAATAACCAATTGAATTTTATATAATTATTCCTCATGAAAATGGACAAAGGATTCAAGTGATAGACTTTTAGCTTTTCGCTAAGGGTTTCACTCGAACCCTCGAATCCTCGAACCCTTGGACCCTCAGATCACGTATCTTGTCGGATCCGCCACGCCCGCATCGGCAAAGCCTAGTTTGCGGAGCAGGCAGCTATCGCAATGCCCACAGGCATTGCCGGCCTCATCCGGGTCGTAGCAGGAGTGGGTCTGGCCATAATCGATCCCGAGTTGGATGCCCTTTTTAATAATATCGGCTTTGGTCATTTTACTGAGCGGGGCATGGATCTGAAGCCGATAAAGGCCCTCGACACCTGCTTTGGTGGCCAGATTGGCCATGTGCTCAAAAGCCTGGATATACTCGGGACGGCAATCCGGATATCCGCTATAGTCGATGGCATTGACGCCGATAAAAATATGCGGTGTATCCAGCACCTCCGACCAGGCCAGGGCATAAGCTAAAAAAATGGTGTTTCGGGCAGGCACATAGGTGATCGGAATCTCCTCGCTATCTTCGCCAACATCGCGGTCCTTGGGTACGGTGATGTCTTCGGTAAGCGCAGAGCCGCCGATTTGGCCTAAATCGGTGTTAACGATCAAATGTTGCTTGGCTCCCAAGGCCCTGGCAATCGTTTTGGCAGCCGCAAGTTCAACACGGTGGCGCTGGCCGTATTCAAAACTGAGCGCATAAATATCGAAGCCCTGATCCTTGGCAATGGCCATGACCGTCGTGGAATCGAGACCGCCGCTGGCTAGCACGATAGCTTTTTGGGGTTTGTCCTTTTCCATGTGATATGTTTCCAATATTTTTAAATTGGCAGAACAAACAGCCTTTTAGCATTTTAGGCTGTAGAGTTTTAGCAGCTCTTGGCTGTTGGTTCTTTGCTCTTAGCGGCTAAGTGCAAACAGCTAGCGGCTAACAGCTGGCAATCGCCAGATTGCCCATCCCTGCACCCTTCGACCCTTTTGCCTTCAGTCATACCCCCCGTTCAATGCCCGGCCAGATGAATTTGTGCTGCTGCAGGTGCATGCGCACATCCAAACCATCTGCCAAAATCCAGGCGGCCAGCTCGGCAGGCGCAAGCCTGGTCATATCGGGCGAAAACAAACGGTTGCCCGGCGGCAGCCTGCTTGGCAGTTCCGCCAGATAATTCCGGGCGAAATCATAGTCATTGCGGTCGCCGAGCACAAACTTCACCTGGTCGGCGGGACTCAGATACTGAAGATTGTCAGGATTAAAACTGACCTGTTCTCCGCTGCCGGGACATTTAACATCAACGATGCGGCAGCATCGGTCGTCCACCTGACTGATATCGATGCTGCCGTTGGTTTCCAGTATGACTTCATGACCGCTTTGCAGTAGATTGGCCACGAGGTCGGGTGTGTCCGATTGTAAAAGCGGCTCACCCCCCGTAATCGCAATCCGCTTGCATGGGTAGGTCCCAATACGATTCAAGATCGCATCGATTTCCCGGGGCTGCCCCTCCTTATAGGCGTAGGTCGTATCACAGTAGGCACAACGCAGGTTGCATCCGGTTAGGCGGATAAATATGCATGGTAATCCCGCCAGGGTGGACTCGCCCTGGATGCTAAAGAAAATTTCATTTACAATCAGTGACATGCGTGTTTTACCCCAAGGTTGCATAAACTACATAACAAAAAATAGACAATGAGCTGTTCATTATACCCGATATCATAGCGATAGCAACATTTCTTGGATATCCCTCCTAGTGAATTTTAAGGATGAGGTCGTCTTTTTTATCATGTTGTTTACCCTTGGGGAAAGACTGAGGGCCCCAGATTCTGCGTTGCTGGGGGTTCGAAGTAAAGAACTACGACGGCCTTCGATTTTTGAATGTCGAGACGCTTTGTCGAAGGCATACCTCAGACGCCTTGACTCTGGAGCCCTCAGACTTTTGCAACGTTGGAGTTTATCACGATTTTGGGCCAATTGAAATATATTGACAGGCTAGATGGCAGCATATATTTCTCGCTAGGCCATACGCTTGATTGACTGACTTAATCGCCATGAACCATAAGGACAAATTTGAAACTTTTAAAATATTTGAGAAGAATGTTTTATCTTAGATACACAATACTGCTATTTGTGATCTTGCTCGGATTCGGAATCCCATTTTCTAATGGGATTAATGCGGCAGAGCAACAAACGAAGACAAAAGATGCCGACCAGGACGGCATCAACGAGCAAATCGCGACATTTGACAGTCTGGGCCAATTGATTCAACTTGAGATTGATGCGGACGATAACGGTATTGTGGATCGAATTCAATATTACCGGGACGGCGAGTTGGAACGTCTGGAGGAAGACTTAGATGCCGATGGTTACTTCGATACGCGCTACCACTATAAAAGTGGTGTGAAAACGCACCTTGAGCGTCTGGATCAAAGCGGGAGGATTCGACAAGAGATTGAATTCGATCTAAATGGGAAACCGCTGGTGGTGCGGGAGGACAGCAATGGCGATCACCGGCTGGACACTGTCTACTATTATGAGCGGGATCAGGTCGTGCGCATTGTGCGGCATCCAAATGAATCCAACGGCACCGCCATTACAGAACTCTATCAGGACCAAGAACTATCAGAGCGGGTTTTCGACGAAAATCAAGATGGCCGAGCGGAAGAACGGCTTATTTTTGGTGAAAACGAATCTCTAATAAAAAGATTTCGGGACACGGATGGGGATGGGGATATGGACCTTGTTGAGGTCTACCAGAACAATCAGATCCAAAACCGGCGATGGGACCATGATCAGGACGGCAACCATGAAAAAGTTGTTTTTTATGTGGCCGGCACCGTATCTCATTCGGAGGAAGACAGCGACCAGGATGGCGTACGGGATACCCGCATGACCTATCGCAACGGTAACCCCGAATCACAGGAAGTGGATGCCGACCAGGATGGTAAGATTGACAAACGAATCTATTTCGATGCCAAGGGTAACACTAAATATATCGAGATGGATCTTACCAAAGACGGTCAAATGGATAGTTACCAGCATTATCGCCATGGTCAGGTTATACTTGAAGAACAGGATATCAATGCAGACGGCCGCATCGATCTTAAAATAGACTATAAAAATAAGAAAAAGACAAGCCTACGCCAGGATACCAATGGCGATGGTTCTTTTGATATGGTTCAGCATTATAATCAACCGCCCTGGACACGGGTTGTGAAACGAGATCAGGACGGCAATGGGATACCTGATCTGATTTCCTATTATCGGAGCGATATCCTCACCCAAAGAGAGCATTTCGATACCAGTGGCAAGCTTGTCAAGCTTCTGGAAATCTTTGACAAGGTCGGTCGTCTCACCCAAAGCCAGGAGGACCGGGATGCGGACGGCAGGCGGGAATTGAAATGGCATTATGATGGTCATGGGAATCTGGAACGCGGTGAACTGGACGCAAACGGCGATAACAACAGCGAACTATGGTATGGATATGAAAGCGGCCGGCTGACGAGCATTGCCGAGGACACCAATGGTGACGGCAAACCGGATGTGTGGGATGAAATGGATTCATCTGAACAGGTTGTTCGCAGGCGGAAAGACCTTGATTTTGATGGTGTGGCGGATATTGTGGAAACATTTTAGCTTTTTAGGCTGTAGGCTGAAGACTTTTAGGCGACTTATGTTGGAAGGCTTATTGCCAACGTAATGGGGGATTTCACCATAACAGTTATGAATGTATGCAGGAAAAGTATTCGATAAAACTTTCACTGTTGGGAAGATTTCAATTCAATAATTTTAATCGGCGATAAAATAAAGAATATAATTTGATGATATAGACGGTTTTGTAAAAAGTTCAAATTCAAGGCATACAGATTTTGCAATCTTGAGGCGTACCAAGCGTACGTTGAATGGTTGCAAAATCTGGAAAACGACGAAGTTGGGCTTTTAACGAAACCGCGAGGTATTAGGGGGGGAAATGTTTGAATTCTTATTTAAAGGCGGATTTCTGGTTATACCGATCCTGCTCTGCTCGGTGGTTGCACTGGCGATATTTCTAGAGAGATTAATTCGTATTGCCTGGCTAAGACGACGGGGACGTGGCTTGGCGCATCAGGTGGCGGATTTGGTAAAGCGGGGAAATGACGATCAGGCTCGCGAACTGGCAATTTCCAGCGAGTCCCCAATGGGTGCCGTTCTGGAACAGGCCTTAGAGGTAAAGGATAAAAGCCGGGAGACTTTAGAGGGTATTATTATGCATGCCACCGAGGAGCAACTCAGGGGACTGTCCCGATATTTACAGGCCCTGGCCACCATCGGTAACATTGCTCCCTTACTGGGACTGTTGGGTACGGTAGTCGGCATGATCAAGGCCTTTATGGTCATCCAGGAGATGGGCGGTAAGGTCAATGCTGCCGTTTTGGCGGGTGGTATCTGGGAGGCCATGCTCACAACCGCCATGGGGCTTTGCGTCGCCCTGCCGGTGATCATCGCCCATAGTTATCTGGTTTCAGAGGTCAACCGCTATGAAGCCAGACTGCAGCGGGGAGCGGTCACGTTTCTAAAGGCAGTGGTAAAATAATACAGGGTGCGAGGGTTCGAGGGTTTAAGTAACCGAGGGTGGCTGAAAGCTATCAGCACATCGCGGCCCCTAGGACTCAATGCATCACGGTAAAAATTATTGTTCTATATACTAAAATCTTATTAATAGAGAATTTAGAGGAAAAATCATGCTGTTTCAAAAACGAGAACGGCGCTATTACCAGCTGCAGGCACCCTTAACCTCTCTGATTGATATTGTTTTCTTACTTTTAATATATTTTCTACTAACCACCAATTTCATGGTGGATGAAGGTATTGCGGTGAAGCTGCCGCATGCCAAGG
>CAYVMI010000029.1:0-73245 GCA_964452555.1 uncultured Desulfobacterales bacterium | reverse complement strand
GAAACGTATGAAATGGCCTAATCCGCGTAAGTCTTCCAGCGGTACAGTTCCCGGCACTATGGATTCCACCGAGGCCAATGCAACCAGCCCAAGGCCGCTGCCGCCTAATTTTGCGTAAGGGGAGGCGTTGGCGGGACCGGTGCCGAGCCTGCCCGGGATAGTCCAGATAGCCCTTGTTTCCGACTCTGCATTGGGGACCGGTTTGATGAATGTGCGTAAATATCCGGCCGTACGAACCAGAAGATCGGCTAGATCTTTATTGGGCTTGCGTTCATAATAGCCGGCCAGGGCGTACATGGTACCGGCATGTCGCAGGAGGTTGTATCTTTTCCCGTAGTAAACATAGCGATCGCGGTGTCGCAAATAGACAAAACGTCCTTTTTTGTCGCAGTTTTGCTGTAGGTAGCGGGCGGCTAGATCTATGCTTTCATTTAAGTCAGCCTCTGTGGGTGAGGTTCTAGAAGAGGCAGTACAAACAGATACAGGCTGGTTGGGCCAGCAGGCCAGCCAGACACCAACAAGGAGAGATATTCCTGCTATTACGCCTGCTATTCGAATAAGCATCGCCATATCGTAAAATCTTTTTTGGGCACATTTACTATGTATATGCCATCTTCTTCAAATTCATACACCCTCATTCAACTTGTCCCATCCTAAATATTGGAGTATTCAGCCATAACGTTATCATATCGGCTGCTAATGCAGAATTTGGGTGTTAGGGGAACAATGAATGCATGAATTTGGTATATCATATCTTCATGCAGACAGAGACTCTAGGTTGCCGGCAATCCTTTATGGTAACATTGTACGGGAAGTTTGTGCGCAACGGCGGCCAAACACCGGTTGCAGGATACACAAGCGACTTCATCAGCTTTTCCTTCTCTGATTTTTTTAATAAGTAAAGGCTCTCTAATAAAGGGACGACACATTGAAATACAGTCGGCATATTGTTTTTCTAATGTCTCCTTCATGTGGGCCACCTTGCGTAGACCACCAACAATGAATAAGGGAATATCCCCCAAAACAGGCTTTATCATCTTTGCAGCTTCAAGATTATATCCTTCTTCTAGGTCAAACTTCCCAACCATACTATTCATCATTAATTTCCCCACCGGTTTTTTCCAAAACGGGAGGCTGTCCACCAATTCTTTCACCGGAACATCGCCCCGGCACATGTTCATAAAAGAATAAACCGGCGATCCGCAGCTAATCTCCAGGCCATTGATCTCTAAATCCGACAGCCACTTGGCATATTTTACTGCTAAAGAAGGCGTAATTCCTTCTTGCGGCGTATAATCATTGGAATTCAATTTGATAAAAACAGGCATTCCGGACGGCAATACCTTGCGGACCTCTGAAATGATATCTTTCAAAAAACGAAAGCGATTGGCATCTGAGCCGCCCCATTCGTCCTGTCTATGGTTGAAAAACGGCGAAATGAATTGATTGATTAAATATCCGTGGGCTGCATGCAGCTGAATTCCGTCTACGCCGGCCTCAACGGCTCGATTGGCTGCAGCCCCGAATGCCTGGATTGCCTCCTGAATCTGATTTGTGCTCATCTCCAGGGGTTTGACAAAATTGATGGGATCCCTTCCCCTGCTTGAAGGCCCGATCGGCGTCTGCCCGATGACTGCTTTGGTGGTCTGCCTTCCTGCATGCGCCAATTGAAATGCTATCTTTCCGCCTTCTTGATGGACGGCTTTAACCAGTTTGCTCAAACCGGGGACCATATGGCCGCTGTGGATTCCGGTCTGGTGTATATAAGACCGGCCTAAAGGATGAACATACATATAACCGGGAATAATGAGGCCAATATCCCCTTTGGCCAGATTTTTATATCTTTTGATGAGTTTGTCGCTTACCTCCCCAGTTTCCAGGGCCATTCCTTCGTATGTGGCCGAGTGGACAAACCGGTTATTAATCTGTAAATTTCCCAAATCCAAAGGTGTAAAGAGAATAGACACGGCTCACCTCCATTTGTTCTCGGGTTTGCAGCGATACCTGTAGGTGCTGTTATTATGTCCGGCTTCAGGGCTGCGCGCTTTTGATGCGCCCCTGATCGCCGATGTCCGGCAAATTTGTCTATGGAATTAACTTGTCGATATAAAAGCCCCGATAATTACAATGGAGGCCCCAATTATTTTTTTCATGGATATTGGGTCTTTAGGCGATTCTAATATACCAAAATGACTGACAACAATAGCCATTAATATTTGGCCTGAAATTAACAGAATAAAAAACCTTCTGGCGCCTAATTGAGGGATTAAAAAAGTTGTCCCTAAAATCATGAATGCACTTATGAATCCGGTTAGATAGAGATATACCGGGACTTCCTTAATCCTATACAATGTATCAAATTGACCGCTAAAAAAGAAAATTAATATGGAAGTTAACAAGGCCGTTAAAAAAAAGGTTACATTTGCCGTGATCGGGGAGCCGATATACCGTGAAACGGCACTATTCATCGGTAAATAGATAGACATCAATATTCCCAGAAAAAAAGCTATGCTAATGTACATGACGGTTTGCATTTGGAATCCTGTCTTACTTTTTAAACCCGAACATGTTCTCAGAGTTGTACGTGAATCATGTTGTAAAAACGAAAGAGGCTTACGATTTTAATTTGCCAGATTTCCTTCTTATTAAAATCATTTCTGGCAGGCACTTTGGACAGCATGGGATATTCTTCAACGATTTTAAGCGTGTCTACCCACTTTTGAAGACCGGAGGCTTTTTTCAGATGCCACTTAATCAGTGTCGATGAGTCCATTTCGCTATTTTTCATGCTTTTCTTGATTTCCCGGTTGGACCCCCATGCCGGCAGCCATGACATCGAGTCAAAGACAACATGGGATAAAGGATAAGCGCCGGCTAGTTTACGGAACAGGATTTCGATCTCCCGGGCTTCGAAGTAGCATAGTACGCCGGCAGCCATGAACAGAATGGACCGGTCTTTCGTCAAACTGGAAATGTCATCAATCCAGGTGAAATCAAAAAGGGATTTAGCTATGGTCGTTTCCCGTTCCGAGTCCGGAATGAGCTTCTGCCGCAGGGCAACGACATCCGGCAGGTCGATATTGATCCATTGGACAGTCCCCTCGTCAACTCGCTGAAAGATTGTCTCCAATCCCGCTCCAAAATTTATGACCGCAGCGTTGCCGTTATGGGCAATAAATTCTTTAACGATGTTGTCGAAGTTATAAGCACGGATAGCCCATACACCCTGATTATCCGCCATATGGCTTTCTTCAATCTGCGAGAAATCATAATCGATTGTATCGACAATTTTCTTGGCATAGGTGTCGTATACGATGGGATTGTTCTTCTCCGCCTCTTGAGCTCTGGCCCACAGCGGCAACATCAAGGTCTCCTGAACTTGACCCAGGTCGATCTTAATATCATGATTGTTCATTTAGTCTCCATCCATAACGATGAGTTGAAGGGCTGACACGCTGTTTTGGCCAGTCCAACTCAAAGGATATATTATGTGCTTGGCTCAAAATGTATGATATTAAAGCCTTCTTCTGCACCCGGTTCTTCAAAAAAACTTGTTACATGGTGAAAAACTTCTTCAGTGTCAAATGAGGCCCTTTCCGGTTGTTCAATGCTTCTTTGTGCGATTTGCTTTAGGCAAATTTCATCACTAGCATTCATGTAAATAAGCTCATGAGGCGCATCGATTTCAGAAAATATTGCTTTAAACCAAAGGCGCTGAGAAACCGTATTGGCAGGGAAATCCATAACAACATCAGTGCCTGTTCGCAAAATATTTTGAACGTGGGTTGTTACCAGCGGCTTTAACCGGCCGGAAAATTTTAGATAGTCTTCAAATATTGTAATTTGGCCTGGATATAGAGATTCCAACCATTCATCTTCGGAAATAAGTACTGCATTTCGATCATGTGCCATTTGTTTGGATAAGGTCGATTTTCCCGCGCCCATTTTGCCGCAGAAAAAAATCAATGTACCTTTTTCATTCATCTGATTCCCATCGTTCAAATCTTATTATCTTAGTAAACATATCATAGTCTGGACAAGGTGTTGGATTGGTCCACGCTATCCCCCGGACGCTGACTTTCGGAAATTATTTGGGCAACTATTTGATTGATTTTCCAAGACTATAGGCACATCCAATATAGCCATCAACACCATAATAGTTTTTGGTTTCGGCAGCATAAAGAATGGGACTAAGCTTTATCATATCAGGAAATCCATCGTTTCCAAGAATATCCTGATCAATCTTAACATCCATTACCTCTCCAATAAACTGGGTGTGTAAGCCAATCTCAAAAGTATGAATTACTTTACATTCTATCACCATAGGAAATTCGTCCACATAAGGAGCATGTACTTTATCAGCTTTTATGGGCGTCAGGCCTGTTTTTGTAAATTTATCGGTTCTTTTACCCGAAGTTAGGCCGAAAAAGTCTGCTTCTTGAGCTTGATTTTTAGATGGCACACTTATGGTGTAGGCTTTTGATTCCATGATGTTTTTATATGTGTACGTGGCTTTCCGCAGCGAAATTGTAACTGCTGGCGGTTTACTACAACAAATGCCACACCAAGATGCTGTCATAACGTTAGGCTTTCCATCTTTATCATAAGTTCCTACACACCAAACAGGAGATGGGTATATTAATGCTTTTGACCCAATTGATTTTTTCATAATTATATCCTCAAGTTTTTGCCGAACGTCTGAAGTGTGCGGCGGCGGCACGCCGTCAGCACCAGTGTAAGGTTGTCTGAAATAATCTGGTAATTGACAAATCGACCGTAGTGTGTATAATTACACACCATGGATAGCCGATCAATAATAAAGATTCTCAAGAAAAACGGATGGCAACAAGTCGCCACCTCAGGCTCTCATACACAATTTCGGCATCCAAAGATAAAGGGGCGGGTGACAGTACCTCACCCCAAAAAGGATATTCCGATTGGCACCTTGAAAAGCATCGAACGCCAATCGGGCATCAAATTCAATTGAGGTGCAACATGGCAAATTATATAGCGATTGTACACAAAGACCCTGACAGCGATTTTGGTGTTTCTTTTCCGGACTTCCCCGGCTGTATTACAGCCGGCCAGAATATTGATGAAGCAAAAGACATGGCGCAAGATGCGCTCACTCTCCATATACAGGGAATTTTCGAAGACGGAGAGCAATTGCCGCTTCCTTCAAAGCTCGAAGAAATTATGGCAGATAGCGACTTTGCCGATGCAGTAGCCTATTTAGTTGTCAGTGTTCCGGATTCGAAGCCTCGCACTGTCAGGGTCAATATCACGCTTCCTGAAATGACCCTCAAGCAGATCGACGCGGCCGCTAAGCGGCGAGGTATGTCCAGATCATCATTTTTGGTCCACGCTGCTCAAAACGCACTTCAGTCCAATCAATCTGAAGTATCAGTTTAGTTGTTACAGATAACGGTTGAAGTGTGCGGCGGCGGTACGCCGTCAGCACTAGTGATAGGTTAAACGCTGGTCGATTCCTCCTCGGATAAAGTCTTAAGTTTAATTAGCATGCTTTCGACCATCTTATCCGCGATGCCCTGACCCAGTATGCCAAGTATTTTGCCAATGACCCCGAAAGGCATTCCAATCTCCTCGATAAAATGAAATATTGTTCCAGATAGAGTTGATTTTAAATTCCATCGAATCTCGTAGCTATTTACATTTTTTCCAGAAGTCATTTTCAGGGTCAGACTCTCGTCCTCATTCCAATTTATTGCTTCAAAATTTATCTTTCTAAGTGGACCTGGTACTTTTTCTTCAACATAATAAGCCGTGCCTAAGCCAGCGCGCTTTTCGCCTACGTATTTACATATTTTGAAAGAATCAAACCACATTACCATTTTATCGGGATCAACTAAGAATGGCCATATTATATCTGGAGCTACTGAAATTTCGATCGATTTTTCGACCTTCATTTGGTTACCCCCTTTTAATTGAAGACGTCCATTAATATAGTTAGGCGTTTAACGCGGAGTTGACAGGCGATTTTACACAAATAATGGGAGCGTCAGGTGAAGATTATAAGTGTGAAATCGTCCGGTCGAACGCTTGGTTCCCGAGCCGGAGGCGAGGATCCAAACGGGCGATCGGGTGTAGCCTGGCAACTCCGCGTTCCCGCGCCGCAGGCGCGGGAACTTTAGGGATAACCAGCGGGCCTGAGGCCTTTCAAGCTAACACGGCCCTTTACGAAAAAATCCGCACGTAGTTCCCGTCTGGTTCATCCGGTGGTTCGATGCTTTCTACGATTTTGCAAAATCCAGAAGGGGAATGTAGTTTCCATTGTCCGCCTCCTGAAGAGCGTTGATGTATTTGCTCCTATATTCGCTTGGATTTGACAAATTCTGTTTACCCCAGGTGAACGGTGGGCTGTGCAAGACGTTTTCTATGAAAATATCTGCCATGAGACGTGCGTGGCGTCCATTTCCATTAGGAAAGGGATGAATCCACACCAGCCGATGATGAAAACGCACAGCCATTTCCTCAGGGGATTCATTTTGGGTCTGTATCCATACGGGCACATCATCGCACATGTTTTGGAGACACATCGGAACCTGATGCCATGATACACCGATGTTCTTATCGGATCGACGGAATTGCCCTGCCCATCTCCAGACATTACCAAACATTCTTTTGTGCAACTGCTTGATGAACTTCTCATTGAGAATATTCGTTGGTTTTGTCTTGTCTATCCAAGCCAGTGCCTCAACTATGTTGTCTTGTTCCCATCGATTCAGTTCACCATGCGTCGTTATGTGCGTGAGCAGTAAGCCTTCCGCCTCATCCGGATCAATGGGTGTAGCGCCCTCGGGATATTTGAAGTCAATCATGATTTGTCCCACAAATTTGAAGGAAGCGTGCGTATGAGTTCATCAACCAATTCCGATAAGGCCTGATCGTTCTCTCTCCTGCTAAGTGCTTGATTCTCCAAGCTCATGGTCTGAGAAGCTTTTGCAAGGCGCTGGGCCGCGACTTTTTTCGCCTGACGGGAAACAGTCTCTTCCAGACTTATGCGTGGCACGAATCCATAGACAAATACGCAATCGAGACGCTCTGCTATTCGGCGCATGGTCTTGATGGTGACCGAGCCAGCCAGCTCTTCTTTTTCAATACGCGCCACAGCTTGCTGAGCGACACCGAGTCGATTAGCCAGTTGCTTAGCAGTCATCCCAAGTGCGTCACGGATAGCCCGAATCCAACCTTTCGGAGGTGTTGTGACGTCAAGTACAGGGTTAAGTCGTTGGAGCGAAGCATCAAGTTGCTCTCTAATAAGTTTCTTCTTGTTCATGATTTCACTTCTTTGAATTAAGGTGGCTAAACATTTTTCCCAATGATAGGCAGTACAACATATATATTGTACCGCTGTCAAATAAAAACAATATTTATGTTGTACGAAGCTTCGATTATTACAATATTTATGTTGTATTTTTTTACGTTTTTGGGTCAGGCATTGAACGTCTGAAGTGTGCGGCGGCGGCACGCCGTCTGCACCAGTGATTTGTTAGAATTTTATAGTGTATTATGCTGCATCTATGATTGAATAAACTAAAAATCCAAGCCCTATCAAAACAAGCAAACAATATGATGACAGATTTGCTACAAATACCGCTTTTCGAATTAAGGTCTTATCTGTCTCCTTATGAAATTTTTTGTTAACAAAATATTCAATCGTTATAGATATAAAGAATGCCACAAACAGACTAATGATAAATGCGGTTGGAATTAGCCAATAAAGATGGTCTTCATGAGGACAAAGCCATGCAGCCTCCACAATTACTGTTATTATACTATTTGGGATGGAATCAAAACCAGGGCCACAGCTACCCCCAGTAGTTAAAAGTTCAAGGCCGAATAATAAACCCCATGCCAGAGGAAAACCCATAATAGTTGAAATGGCATTTGCAGTACTGTTTGAGACAAATGATTGTTTATATCGGACAAGCATAATTCTTTTAAATACACTTGTCTCAATGAAAATTACAGGTATAAGCGCTATCAGCATTATTGGAAATGACAGGAAAATCATCGGAACACCTGCATTGGCATGAGCCGCCACAGGAAGGATAAGAACAAAAATGATGCTTATAGTAACAAGTTTTATTGTCGTCATAATGAAATTCAATTAACCAATCTTTTATTTATAACGCGGAGTTGACAGGCGATTTTACACAAATAATGGGAGCGTCAGGTGAAGATTATAAGTGTGAAATCGTCCGGTCGAACGCTTGGTTCCCGAGCCGGAGGCGAGGATCCAAACGGGCGATCGGGTGTAGCCTGGCAACTCCGCGTTCCCGCGCCGCAGGCGCGGGAACCACTGATTAACAGTGCTAATTGACCTGATAACTTGTGAATTTCCTTATTATCAGGTATAAAGTGATGGTTTGTAATACTGGAAAAGGTGTTCAATATTTATATAGATACTAAAGTGGCGGATTATGTCAAGGCAGAAGGAAAAACGGCTACTCGATGAAGTCCGTGATGTTTTGCGGTTGAAGCACTATTCGATCCATACTGAGCGATCTTATTGCGATTGGATCAAGCGGTTCATTCTATACCATCAAATGAAGGGAAGACAGGATCTAAGGAAAGGCGAAAAGAAAATCGAACAATATTTAACGCATTTAGCTGTGGACCGGCGTGTTTCGGCTTCCACTCAAAACCAGGCTATGAATGCATTGGTGTTTTTATATAAACAGGTTTTGAAGCAGCCGCTTGAAAAGGAAATCAGTGCCGTTCGTGCAAAGCGGAGGATAAATGTGCCGGTGGTTATGACGCGTGAAGAAGTTCGTAAGGTTCTTGATCTGATGGAAGGGGTGCCGCAACTGATTGTCAAGCTGCTTTACGGCAGCGGTCTGCGCGTTACCGAAGCCATTCGGCTAAGGGTGAAAGATATCGATTATACCATGAAACATCTGGTTGTGAGGTCCGGCAAAGGTGATAAGGATCGGATTACCACCTTTCCAGGATCACTGATTCCGATTTTGGGAAACCATTTGGCGAAGGTTAAAATAATTCATGAAAAAGATTTGGAGCAAGGATATGGGGAAGTCTACCTGCCCAATGCACTTGCACGAAAATCTCCGGCTGCAAATAAGGAGTGGGGTTGGCAATACGTATTCCCTTCACGTCGGATTTCCATTGATCCCAGGAGCGGTGTTTCACGTAGACACCATGTTGATCCAAGTGTGGTCAATAAGGCCATAAGATCTGCCACCAGAAAGCTGGGTTGGCAAAAACGGATAAGCGCCCACACCTTTCGCCACAGTTTTGCCACCCATCTCCTGGAGAGAGGAACCGATATTCGAACCATACAGGCCCTATTAGGTCATAAGGATGTGGCCACTACAATGATATACACGCACGTACTGCAGCAGGGCGGGCATGGTGTGCCGAGTCCGCTTGATGATTTATAATTTAGGTAATGCTTGCACGAAGGGAAATAGCATGGATCGAAACGAATCAGAGTTGAAAGAAATGATGCGGGACATGATCAAGATCAATGCCGTGATCGCCACGGAGTTGATTCAACTGGTGGAAAATTCAAGCCAACAACTACGCGGTGCGATCCCGGAAACCTGCAAAGTCCAGCATGGCGCTCTTAAAAAAGAGGTTGTGGAAATCGCTGAAAAATGGCATCGGAATTGTGGCACCCTGGTGTTGCACAATTTGAAACATGAATGACTTGTTGTACTATTCTGATCGGCATCAATTCTTAGAAATAAGGATTCGAGGGGCCAAGGGGCCGAGGATCCAACAAGTAGGCTATTAGACTGAAGACTATTAGGCGGTTGGGAGCCTGAGGCCTACAGTCTAAACTGCCAAATGACTATCACTTGAACCCTGGAATCCCTGACTCCTTGAACCCTATCTTGATTGAAATTGGTTATATGTTTCAGTGCCAGATGATGTTCAATGATAAAATATGGAGGAGTGCTAAGTGCTCATAGATTTCCATACCCATCTGTTTCCCAGGGAAATGCGTACCAACCGTGAAAAGTATTTTGAGGGTGAGCCCGGCTTCCAAATGTTGTATGCCTCCGAGAAGGCCAAGCTTATTGGCGGGGAGGAAATGCTGCGGGTGATGGACGCGGAAGGCGTGGATATGTCCGTGGTGTTCGGATTTCCCTGGAAGAATCCCGAATATGCCCGGCAGCACAACGATTATGTGATGGAACAGGTGGCCAAGCATCCCCAGCGATTCAAGGGCTTCTGCTGTTTGGACACCTGCTATGAAGGCGCGGCCAAAGAAGTGGCGCGCTGTCTAGACGGTGGTTTGTCCGGCGTGGGTGAATTGGCTTTTTATGAAACCGGTATTGTTTGTGAGGTCCGCGACAGCCTGGAACCGATCATGGCCGTTTGCCGGGAAAAAGACCTGCCGGTGATGATTCATACCAACGAACCCGTGGGTCACATGTACCCGGGCAAATCCGCCAATACCCTGGCCCAGATATACGATATTTTAAAACGCTTTCCGGATAATAAGATTGTGCTGGCCCACTGGGGCGGCGGCATCTTTTTCTATGGCCTTTTAAAAAAGGAAGTCAAACAGACCCTAAAAAAGGTGTGGGTGGACACGGCCGCGTCGCCATTTTTATACGATCCGGCCATCTACCGTTATGCCATAGACATATTCGGTCTTGAAAAGATCCTGTTTGGTTCGGACTATCCCCTGATTAAGCCTGCCCGTTACATCCAGGAGCTCTCAAGTTCAGGGCTCACTCGCCAGGAAATCGATGCCATCTGTGGAAATAATGCCCGGGCACTCATCGATTTTCATAAATAGATCTTGTCAATTCATACAACATGAACAGGAGGTTTGTGTGAGCAATATATATAATTGTACCGGCCATGCTATCCAGATAACCAATATGGTTTCGGGACGCGGATGTCGCCTGGTTGATGACAAGGGCAAACAATATCTGGACCTCGAATCAGGGGTGTGGTGTCTTTCTCTCGGGCACAGTCACAATCGACTTAACCAAGTTATCAAGGACCAGGTGGATGCCATCATGCATGCCGGTTATTGTTACAGCAACCACATCGTTGAGGCGGCGGCAGAAGGTGTTCTGTCGATCACCGGTTTCACGGATGGTCAGTGCGTGTTTCTGTGTTCGGGCAGCGAATCGATCGAATTGGCGCGACAGATAGCCAAGCACATCACCGGCAAACAACGATCCATGACCCTCCACGATTCATACCTGGGATCCTACAGTTCGGTAAAGGATCGCAGCCGGCAATGGTACGTGTTTAACTGGGAGGATTGCGCTGCCTGTGATCAGCAAGAAGATTGCCGCAGGGACTGCCAGGCTCTGGAAGGTATCCCCGATGACATCTCAGAATTCATATTCGAACCCGGCAGCTCTTCGGGTTTCGTGCGCTTTCCGCCCAAAGCCTTGATACAAAATATTGTAGCCATAGTCCGGGAAAACGGCGGCAAAATCGTTTGTAACGAAGTTACAACCGGTATCGGCCGAACCGGACTTTGGTTTGGGCATCAGCACTATGACATTGTTCCCGATATGATTGCCATGGGAAAGGGCATCGGCAATGGATATCCGGTCAGCGCCACGGCCATCAACGGCCGAACGGTGGAAGAGCTGACGTCCGTTCCCTTCCGGTATATGCAGTCGCATCAAAATGATCCTCTGGGGGCGGCTATCGTCAGGGAAGTCATCAATATCATCAAGGATGAAGATCTCATCTCAAAGGCTGAGGTTAAGGGGAGCCTGTTTTTGACGGCGCTGCAAGGATTGGCTGAGGATGCTACCCTAACGGAAGTTCGCGGCCGGGGTTTGATGTACGGGATTGATATATGCGATACTGCCACCGGAAACGATTTCTACCAGAAGCTCCTCGCCCAAGGGTATATTGTGTGTAATCGCGATGCACTCTTTCGGATTGATCCGCCCCTAACCATTAAGGAGCGGGATTTCAACAACTTTGTTGCGGATTTTCAAAAGATCATCGCTGAAAACCGCGCCGCATCAGGTTTCACTAAATAGTCTGGCCAGACCGGAAATTTTTATGAAATATTCGGGTGAGGGGTTCTAGCAAGGTGGACACCCGCAGGCGATGCTCGGGTGGGATCATCAATACCGGAATAGGGTGGTTTTGAATCAAACCCGGACCCGCTAAATCGGGTTGACTTTCCTGATATGCCTGATGCTTTTCCGAATCATCCAGGAACAGCAGCACATCGATAAGGTTGCCGGTCAAACCGCCGGTATCCAAATGCTCGATGAACTGGTTGAACAGGTCCGTTACGGTGAGGGTAAATTCATCCATATCGGCAAAGCCGCTTTGGGAACAGTTGCGCCGGGACATCATACAACGGCAACCAAAAGGTCGCAGCGTGTAAATGGGACATTCCCGGTCGATTAATAGCGGACAGTGGCCCCAAGCCGGATCGAGGACCTCTTCGGGTAAGTCCCCGCCATTCATACAAATACTGGCCATTTGGTTGGTGCTGATACTGGGCTGATATCGTTTTTGGCCTGCAGCTTTCTGAATCCGTTGCATAAGGGTGTTTTTTTGGCTTGCATCCAGATCAGAGATGATTTTTAATCCTTCCAAAGTCGTCAAGGTCATGTTGCAAGTGCAGCACGTGGCGCATTGACGTTTGCAGGCAAGGTCCTGTTTCTGGGCAAAATTGTCAAATAATGTGTAGATTTGATCAAGCCGATCGATTTTTAGATTTATTTCCATAAAGGCTTCCAGTTATTGTTCACCGAACCACGGTTGCGGTAACGGCAACAAACATCTTGTTTTGTGAAAAAAGGCCAACCGTTCGATGACAGTATAGGTCTTTGTTGATGAAATCAACACCATAGCGGTTGTCACAATTGCGTATCGATGTATATCGTTATATAAAAGTGTCCTAACGTATTTAAAAGGATCCCAATGGGAAAATATAATTGACAACCGCTATTACCACAGGAGCTTTCCATGTCGAGTGAAGTTTATTTCATAAACTTTAGAGCCACCTTCAAAGAGAATTTATTTAATAAATTGGAAAAGTTGCTGGATGCGGCCAAAATATCCGAGATAGTAAAAAAGCGTAATCTCGTGGCCGTAAAACTGCACTTTGGCGAGACCGGCAATAGCGCTTTTATTCGACCAATATTTTTTCGCGAAATCGTGCGCAAGATCAAGGCGTTCGGCGGAGCGCCCTTTCTTACGGATGCGAATACCCTGTATGCGGGCACACGCGGCGATTCGGTCCACCATACGATTACAGCCATCCAAAACGGTTTTGCCTTTTCAGTGGTAAACGCCCCCATTATCATTGCCGACGGTCTCATGGGCCGCAGCCATACCGGTGTTCGCATCGATCAAAAGCATGTGAAAACAGCTTATATCGGTTCAGAAATCATAAATGCCGATGTGCTCATATCCGTTGCCCATTTCAAAGGCCATGAATTTAGCGGATTTGGCGGCAGCATTAAAAACGTGGGCATGGGGTGTGCCTCCCGGGCCGGGAAGTTGGTTCAGCATTCGGGTTTAAGTCCCAAAGTCAAAGCAAAGAAATGTATTGGCTGCGGTGATTGCATTGATCACTGTTCCCAATCTGCGATAGCACTGGTTGAAGAAAAGGCAGTAATAGACGCGAAGAAATGCATCGGGTGTGGCGAATGCATCCTCATCTGTCCCCAGGAGGCCATCCAGGTACAACACGGCAAATCACTGACCGAGTTTATGGAAAAATTAGTGGAATACACCTTGGGTGCTTTGAAAAACAAGCAGGGCAAAGCCCTATTTCTTAATTTTATCAACAATGTGTCACCGGCATGTGATTGCTGGCCGGCATCGGATGCTCCGATTGTGCGGGATATCGGTATCCTGGCATCCACAGATCCGGTTGCCATTGATCAGGCTTCAGCAGATTTGGTGAACCAGGAGCCGGCTTTGGCAGGATCCTGTCTAAAGACCGGCCGGGAGGCTGGTGATGATAAGTTTAGGGCCATGTATCCCAAGGTTGAGTGGGAATTTCAGCTGGCGTATGCTGAAAAGCTGGGATTGGGTAATCGTGTCTACAATTTGATCCAAATTTGACACTTTTTGTCAAAAAATTTGACACTTTTTGTCAATAGAGGCAGTCTTTCAGATCAAGATTTGGGAGGCTGCTTTTTTGTTATTTTATGAATATTAGGGGCTTACGCGATTTTTTCATTTCCTGGCATGCTAATTGAATATTCTCATAAGCAAACACTACGTTAAAATGCTCTTTGTCAGATAATAAAAAATGTCGCTCAACTTCAACACCTTAAAGACTAAACCACGAGACGGCGTTAAAGCCTCCAGCGGTTAATATAAACATAAGAAAGTTTGAGCTGACATAACCCAGGCTTCTCTGGTGTGCGTGCATCTTTTTCCGGTCATCTTCAAAAAAAAGAAAAGAGATGTGACCCGGATTATAAAACGGCATTGTTGGGAAGCCTACTCGGATCCATGGAATCGCTTCGGCAACGATTCCTTTTCATCAATACCTCCTTCTTCCTTTCTCCTGGCGGCCCCATGTGGGGCCGCCTTTCTTTTTTGGTCCGATTCAGAATATCAGAGAATCTACCACCGACACCGTTGATCATAAGGCATCTTAATATCCATATATTGTGTAGTTGTATGTTCATTCATACTATATAATGTTGACAAACCCTTTAAAAGATGCAATATTACGAAGCGTTTAACACATTGCTTAACCCGCGCACCGAATTGCCACCGGGCCCAGTCAATCTGAGCCGATGGATTTTTATGCGCAAAGCTTACAGACTTTGCGGCAAATCACAGAAGCCTGCAGTTGCATTGCAAGTGTTTTAGCAGACATCAACTTGAAATGGGCATCAGATTGAGACGGTGAAACAGAATAATGGCTACGCGTACATCAACGATCCACCAAATAGTTGATCACACCGACCTACCAACGCTGCCACATATACTCGCCAAACTTATCGACATTTTAAATGCGGGTGATGCCACACTTCCCAAAATAGCCAGCATTATCAGGTTAGATCCTGTCTTGAGCCACAAGACCATGGCCATGGCTTACCAGTTGACAGAGCATCAACACCAGATCATCGATGATATTGAACAGGCACTTGAGATGATCGGTTTTGACACCATCGAAGCAATGATCGCGCATGTCGTCACCCAACAGGCATTTGCCACTAATTTCGGAATTTCCCAAGGCATCTGGACTGGACTATGGCGACACGCTGTCGCCTGTGCCCATGCCAGTGAGTTGATTGCCAAAGAGATCGATTATCCAACGCCGCAAGCAGCATATTTGGCCGGATTGATTCATGATATCGGCAAACTCGCGCTGTTGGTGCAATATCCCAAAAAGTATAAAAGCGCATTTGATCTAGAACATGCATCCAGTGAACATGGCTTGGCCCAAGAAGCGGCTTTGGGCATCGATCACACCAAGGCGGGTTCCCAACTTTTACGTACCTGGAATCGACATACTTTTATCGCAGACGCCGTCTTGTATCATCACCGGTCGCTCGAAGACATCAAGCAAGCTTTTCCACTGGTCCAAATCGTTTATACTGCCAATCTAATGGCTGCTGCCCAGGCCGAAACTCGGGATCGTGGTATTGCCGCCGCGCAGGAATTACATAATTTCGTACCGCATCAGACCGCAGAAATTCAGGTTCAAATGAAGGTTAAACTTCAGGATTCGGAACAATTCTTGAGAGTTAATGGGACTGGTCAGGAAGAGCCGCATTCAGCAACAAATCGTTTGGGCCGTGTCCAAAATAGCATTCAACACGCGGTAAAACACAGCGCTTTACTGGGAAACGCCATTCAGAACTTAATGCAGGCCCGAGGCATTGGGGCACTTATCCGCGAGCTAAAACAAGCCATATGGACTATGTTTGATATCAGAGAGGTGATGCTGTTTTTGCTTGACGATAAAGGCCAGACGCTTGTTGAGCAGGTGGATGTCTATCCATCCATGGAAGCCATCCGGATTCCCATGACCCTGAAAGATGCTCTTCCGGTTACCTGTTTGCTTCAAAATGAGATCGTGGACAGCTTCACACGCACGTCCTACTCAGAACTAACGATTCTGGATGCTCAACTCATCGGCAAAATAGCTAAGCAGGGCATGTTATGCGTGCCCTTATCAAGCAACAATAATCTGGTTGGCTGCATCCTGATGGGAATCGATAAGGTTGGTTTTCCGTATTTATCAAAACAATTTAAATTACTGAAATCGATCGTCCGGCAACTGGCGGCTGCTATTTTGGAGCAACAAAAACATGAAGCGGCCGATGAAACCAAATTGTCCGAGCAGATAACAGCCTTGCACACCCGATCCCGAAAAATCGTACACGAAGCCAACAATCCGCTTGGAATCATTAAAAATTATCTTAAAGTCTTGGAAATGAAAATGACCGGGCAGAATATAGCCTGTGATGAGATTCGTATTATTAATGATGAGATTACCCGGGTTGGAGAGATTCTAAAGGGATTGACCGCCACAGCAACTGAAAATTCGATCCCGATCGAACAGGTTGATTTAAATGAAACCTTGGCTGATATGGCCAAGCTCCTGGGGGCCACCCTAAAAAGCCGCGGTGAAATCGAAATCCATTTGAACTTGGATGATGGTTTGCCAAAGGCACAGGTGAACAAAAACAGCATCAAGCAGATTGCCATCAATTTATTGAAGAATGCTGCCGAGGCAATGCCCGACGGCGGCAGCATACATGTGCTGACAAGCTATCTAGCGGGAACCACAGGTGTGGACCGGCAGGTACCTAATTCCAATGGAAAAGCCCGGATTCGAATTCGTGACAATGGCCCGGGATTACCAGAAGGCGTTCGGTCAAATTTGTATGAGTCCCATATAACATCAAAACCCGATCACCAGGGCCTCGGACTTTCGGTTGTAAAAAACCTGATCCATTCACTGAATGGGTCGATTGCATGTGATAGCAGCAGTAAGGGCACGACGTTTACAATTGAGTTGCCCATCTGATCGGCTGACCCGATAGCTGTCCGGGAAATGACGGACATCTAAAGGAGCTCTGAATGAAATATAACTTAAATGTTTTGATTGTGGACGATGACCTGGCCATGGCTCGCAGCGTCCAATCTGTTTTAATTACCCAAGGCTATCGGGTACAGATGGTTCATAGTGCTTTGACCGCTTTGGAAAGAATCCAAAAGGGTGAATTTGACCTGGTGCTTTTGGATGTAATGATGCCGGAAATGACCGGGTTTCAGGTTCTGGATGCATTGGACCGGGCAAACCTGAACACCTATTTTATAATCATGACCGGTGACACAACCATGGAATCGGCTGTGGAAGCCATCCGACGAGGGGCCAGCGACTATCTTAAAAAGCCCTTTGAGCCCAATGAACTGCTTATTCGTGTGGAAAATATTTTTAAGCAAAAACAGCTTAAGGCTGAGCACCACCGTATTGAAGGCCAAAAAAAGCAGTTGGAAATGGAGCTCTATCAGTCTCAAAAGATGGAGGCAATCGGAACGTTGGCCGGTGGAATTGCCCATGATTTCAATAATATTTTGAGCATCATTCTGGGAAATTCCGAGCTTGCTTTGGACAGCCTGGATGATCGTAGCCCCATACGTCAGAATCTGGAGCAAATTTTTGAGGCCGGCAACCGGGCCAAGGAGATTACCTATCAACTCCTCAGTTTTTGTCGCAAAGGTGATTCCAAACGACTTCCGCTCAATTTGAACACGATTGTTGAAAAATCGCTTAAACTGATGCGTGCATCGCTGCCGTCTAATATCGAGATTCACCACAATCTACTGGAGGAGGTGCACACGGTTCTTGGCGATGCAACCCAAATTCATCAGATTCTGATTAACCTGTGTACCAATGCATCCCATGCCATGGAAGGACAGGGCGGTCGGATCGATGTGAGCCTGGAAAATATAACCATCCCCTCATCTCAGATCACACAGTACAATGGTTTGGTTGCGGGAAAATATATTAGATTCGTGGTTGAGGACACGGGGCATGGTATCGATCCGCAGATCATGGATCAAATTTTTGATCCATACTTCACAACCAAAGAGGTCGGCAAAGGAACCGGTATGGGACTTTCTTTGGTACAGGGCATCGTCAAAAACCATGGTGGTGAAATTAGCGTTGCAAGTGAGTTGGGTCAGAACACCAAGGTCACCATTTTATTGCCGATTATCGATGAGGCCGAGAATGATATGGATGTATCTGTATCAGAGGAAATCGCCACAGGAAATGAAAGGATATTGCTGGTGGACGATGAGGCCATGATCGTCGATGTTATGACCCAGTTTTTAAGCCAGTTAGGATATCAGACGACCTCGATGACAGACAGTACCGCGGCGTTAGAAATGTTTCGCAGTCAACCGGATCAATATGATCTATTGATAACCGATATGACCATGCCGAAATTAACCGGCATCCAGCTCACGCAAGCCATGCGTGAAATCCGCACAGATATTGCTGTAATTATTTGCACCGGGTTTAGCGAGCAGATCAGCATCGAACGGTCCAAAGAACTTGGAATTCAAGCTTTTATCATGAAACCGGTCGTCATGGGTGAGATGGCAAAAACCATTCGCAATGTGCTGGATGGAAAGACTGTTGATCGCAGACAAGACAAGCGATTCAAGGCGGTATCCGGAGCTTTTTTCATCTCCAAGACGGCTGGTAATCGGGGTAGGGTGCTGGATATCAGTAAATCGGGCCTATCATTTAAATACGCATTTGATGGCAATTCTCCCGAATATATGGACCAGGCAAGCATCAATATCGCGGAGGGAAATTTTTCATTAGAGAATCTGGCCTACCGGGCCATTTCCGACACGAGTTTAAGGGCCTCAAATGGTTCCAATGTGGAGACACGACGACGTGGTGTTCAATTCGAAAAGCTCACACCGCTGCAGAGTGAGCAGCTGGAATATTTTATAGAGAACTATACGGACGGACTGGTCAATTAATAGGTTTTTAGGCTGAAATTGTAGCGTTTTAGCGGTTTAGGCTGTTAGACTATTAGGACGTTTAACGTATGGCAGCCTAATGGCCTAACAGTCTAAAAAACTAACAGCCTCAAAAGTTAGAGGCGGTTTTCGATATACTCAATATTACTTTGCAGGATTTTTCTACGTTTCCCACTCAAGTCGGCTCCGGCAGCATACGATTTGGCGATGCCGGTCGCCAGAATGACCCGATGATGTAAAATCGGATCAAGCAAAAGCGTATCACCATTACAAGAACAGTTGGCACACGGTCTATGACCACTTCCGCTGGATATTTTCTGCTCTAATATCTCAACGTTTTTGATCATTTCACTGGGTTCAACGGCATTTTTGGTATTGTCGGTAAGACTTTTTTTCACCAATTGCACAAATGATCTCAAGCTGGGGGCTAAAACCGTATTGTCTTCGCAGGTAAGGCCCTCGGCAGGTTGTGTCCTTGTTTTGGTTGTCATGACCATCTCCTGTTCAGCGGCTATGTGTCAGGACCAGGGTCCTGAAAGTTGCTGTCCATACGAATTTGAGCTTGCGACTGACGCTGAAAATCCTCATCAACAGCTTAAAGACAGGAGAAAGCAAGTCTTATGCCATCAGTGGTTTTGGGAGGCAAAACAGCTGAATGGTTAGTATTAACAGGTGGTTATGGGGAGACATCCGAGTGGGTGGTCCGGCAGAACCAGCGTCATTATTCCGACAGGTCCTGCCGTGACAAGAAATTATTGCCGTAAGCATAGCTTATCGGGGTTTATAGGGTACAGCTATCTGCGGCTTTTTTGGCTTCCACATAGTGGGCGGCAGCCAAGGCGGCCACGCAACCGTCGGCGGCCGCTGTTATAATCTGACGAGCATATTTATCTCTAAGATCCCCAATGGCATAAATACCGGGAATGCTGGTTTCACATTTTTCATCGGTAAGAACATATCCATCGGATGACATTTTTACACCGGCAGGTACCAGCGCATTATTGGCGTCAAATCCGATAAAGATAAATACACCATCAAGGGGGAGTTCACGCTGGGCGTTTGTTTGAGTATCCTGCAAACCAACGGCATAAACCCCGTCTGTGTTTGCTTTTATCTCAGTCAAAACCGTGTTCCATAGCATCTCAATCTTACACTCATCGAAAACACGTTGTTGCAGCAGCATGCTGGCTCGCAATGCATCCCGCCGATGGGCGATATATACTTTTTCAGCAACTTTAGATAGATAAAGTGCCTCTTCGGTGGCAGAGTCACCCCCGCCGACGACGATCACGGTCTTGCCCCTAAAAAAGAAACCATCGCAAACCGCACAATAAGAGACCCCCTTCCCGTAGAATTCATCCTCTCCTGGTATATTCAGCTTGCGCGGATTACCACCGGTACCGAGAATCAGGGAACTGGCCTCTAGCTGGGTACCGTCGTCCAATGTAACCACATGTGCATCGGCACCAGGTATGATGGATGCAACTTCACGCCCGATTACTTCCAGGTCGTAATTTGCGGCATGTTGGCTCAGCTTCATCCCCAGTTCGGCCCCACTGATTTGCTCAAAACCAGGATAGTTTTCGACCTCATCCGAATTGATGATCTGGCCACCGGGTACACCTTTTTCGATCAGGACGGCATGCATGGCAGCCCTTTTGGCATAGATCCCAGCG
This sequence comes from uncultured Desulfobacterales bacterium, assembly GCA_964452555.1. Classification (GTDB taxonomy): domain Bacteria; phylum Desulfobacterota; class Desulfobacteria; order Desulfobacterales; family B30-G6; genus B30-G6. Next base: position 52,600 of record CAYVMI010000029.1, on the reverse strand, counting down.
GTCAAACCGCCTGGACCACCGCCGATAATTATGACATCGTATAATTGTTTCGACATATACACACTCCGATAATGGTATAAAGTATAATAAACTTTTATTGGGCAATGTAAAGAAATCGCTTAGCAATAAGCGGAGTTTATGGCACTCACCATGGCCTAAAGGGCGTTCTATAGAGTGGCTCTCCGGGCACGTATGCCTGTAAAGTCATCAATTCCGGGCACCCTGGACCAGGGCATTTACTTCAATAATCTCTGCACACACAGATTGGGATGCAACATGTAATTGGGTATGACTTCCACTTAAGGCCTGGATGACTTCGCCCCTGGCTTTTTCCGGGGTGTTATTGGTTTCACTTAAATGGGCCAGAACCACATGCTGTAAGCCTGCATGTTTCAGGTCTGATAGCAGTTCACGTGAATCAATGTTTGAAAGGTGGCCGGTTCGGCCTTGAATTCGTTGCTTCAGGGGCCAGGGATAAGGGCCCTTGATTAACATATCCGGATCGTGATTGGCCTCTAAAACCAAAACCTGGCATGCTTTCAGGCGTTCTTTCACCATGGCGGTGGCAATGCCCAAATCGGTGGCAATACCGATTTTAATTCCGTTCCTATTGATGGTAAAACCGGCTGGGTCTTCTGCATCGTGCGGGATCGAAAAGGGCGATATGTTCAAGGAGTTGACGGAAAAAGAGGTCCCACAATCAAAGTAGCGAATATCCGAAACTTTTCCTAAATAACGACCGGCTGTTTTTTCGGTTTTTTCGGAGATATAAATGGGCAGATGAAACCGTCGGGACAGTACACCGACGCCCTGTATATGGTCGGCATGCTCATGGGAGACGATTATGGCATTAAGCTTAGCGGGATCAAGGCCCTTGGACTGACAGCGCCGCTGGATCTCAATACCGGATAAACCCGCATCAAAAAGGATCTGGGTGCGATCATCGGCAATCCAGATGGCATTGCCCTTGCTCCCACTGGCCAATACACAGACCTGCACGCGGCTATCGCTATTTTCGATCGTTTTATTCATTTGAAATTAGGAACTCTTGTTCTCATTGGGTATATTGCGTTTGTTGAGTTGTTCTACCCATTATCCAAGCCTGTGAGCCATATCTATGAATTCAGAACCTGCAACCCGTAACCCGCAACCCACCGCCCCTCCAACCCTAAACTCTCCAATTATTTCCCTGTATGCCCAAACCCACCTTGATTCCGTTCGGTTGCATCGAGGTTTTTCACCTCTGCGATCTCAGCCTGGTATACGCGCTGTACCACCATTTGGGCAATCCGATCTCCGCGTTGGATGGTATATGTTTTGGTGCTTAAATTGATCAATCCTACCTTAACCTCACCTCGATAATCGGCGTCGATGGTTCCGGGTGCATTGACAATACTGATTCCATGTTTGATGGCCAGACCACTGCGGGGGCGAATTTGAATTTCGAACCCCTGAGGTATGGCCAATGCAAAGCCAGAGGGGATTAAAGCAATTTCACCGGGAGAGATAGTTTGAGGTGCCGGGATGGCAGCACAGATATCCATACCGGCCGCATGCGCGGTCATATATGCGGGCAGGGAGAGGTCTGCGTCTTTTTTAGGATGCAGGCGTTTGAATTGAATCGTGGGGCCCGAGATCATGAATCTGTCAAAGGTTCCAGTATGTTGTCATAAGCGGCTGCATCTCGAATCTGGCCGAGTACGGTTAGCGATGTCTGACTGCTTGCAAACAGACCCCTGGCAATCTCTTGGATGTCATCTGGTGTTACCGCTTCGATTTTCTGAACGACTTCTCGTAAAGGCAAATGGCGTTGAAAATGCATTTCATTCTGGGCCAGACGTACCATCTGGTTCTCACTGCTTTCAGAAGCCAGCAACAAGTTTCCTTTGATATATTCCTTGGCGCTGTCAAGCTCTGTCTTGGCAACACGCTGATTTTTCAGCGTATGCAGATGCTGCACCAATAACAGTGCCGTTTCAACCGCTCGGGCTGGGTCCACGGCCGCGTAGGCGCCAAACATGCCACTGTCCACATGGGTTGCTACAAATGAATAGACGGTGTAGGCCAGACCCCGTTTTTCACGAATATCCTGAAACAAACGCGAGCTCATGTTGCCCCCCACCAGGGTATTCATAAGTGAAAAACCATAACGCCAAGGATGGCCGGTGGGTAAGCCGTTGAGGCCCAGGCAAATATGGGTCTGTTCCAGCTTTTTGGCATGCAGTTGAACCTGTGTGTGACCAACCGGAATCTGTCTTTCGGGAAAGCCTTCACTTTTTTGAATGGTTTCAAATGCGGGACCCACCAGGTCGACCAATTGCTGGTGATCGACGTTTCCCGAGGCTGAGATTATAATACGACCCGGTTGGTAGAGGCGTTGAAAAAACTGCTTGATGGTGGTTGCATCAAATCGAAGAATATTTTCACGGGTACCCAGGATGGAGCGTCCCAGGGGATGATCACCCCAGAAATTTTGACCCGCCAATACGTGTATGTATTCATCGGGGCTGTCTTCAACCATCCCGATTTCTTGGAGAATTACAGGGCGTTCCTTATTGAGTTCTTCTTCGTCAAAACGTGAATTTAAAAAGATGTCCGACATGATTTCAACCATGGTTTCCAGGTGAGAATCCATCACCTTGGCATGAAAACAGGTGTTCTCCATGGTTGTGAATGCATTGGTCTGGCCACCAATATCATCGAATTCCTTGGCGATTTGAAAGGCGGACCGCTTTTGGGTTCCCTTGAAAATCAGGTGCTCGAGTAGGTGAGAAAGACCATTTTCAGACTGGGTTTCATCCCGGGCGCCGGCATCAACCCAGACGCCCATGGTCACGGAGCGTAAATACGGCATCTTACGCGTGATGACGCGGACACCGTTTGCAAGAATAGTTTTATTTGCTCCGGGGATGTTATTCATCTTCCTTTACGGCTTTGTGGCTGAGGCGAATTTTGCCATCTCTACCGATTTCCAGTACTTTGACCTTGATGCGATCACCCTCCTTAACGATATCGGTAACCTTTTTAACCCGGTAATTAGCCAGTTGAGAAATATGAACCAGGCCATCGGTTCCCGGTAAAATCTGCACGAATGCACCGAAATCAGTAGTTTTGACCACAGTGCCTTCATAGATGGCGTCTACTTCGGCTTCCTGGGTAATTTCCTTGATCATGTTCATGGCTGCTTCCAATTCTTCGGAAGAAGCGGCCGCAATTTTCACCGTACCGCTATCGTCGATTTCAATTTTGGTATTGGTCTCGCTTTGGATAGCACGGATGACCTTGCCACCGGGGCCGATGACTTCACGGATTTTATCCGGGTTGATTTCCAGGGTGGAAATCTTGGGTGCAAACGGTGAAATTTCATCACGGGGCCTGTCCAGTGACTTCATCATTTCGCCTAATATGTGAAGCCGGCCCTTGCGCGCTTGTTCCAAAGCTTTTTCAAGAATGTCCTTGGACAGTTCCAAAATTTTAATATCCATCTGGAGGGCCGTAATTCCCTCGGCAGTTCCGGCAACTTTGAAGTCCATGTCACCGGTATGATCTTCATCTCCGAGGATATCCGAAAGGACGACAGTTTGGTCATCATCTTTGACCAAACCCATGGCAATTCCTGAAACAGGAGCCTTTATGGGGACACCCCCGTCCATCAATGCCAAGGTTCCGGCACAGACCGTTCCCATGGAAGAGGAGCCGTTTGATTCCAATACCTCCGAGACGATGCGAATGGTGTAGTCAAAAGATTCCTTGTCCGGCAGCACGCGTTCCAAAGCGCGGGTGGAAAGGCCGCCATGGCCAATATCCCGTCGACTGGGTCCCCCCATGCGCTTAACCTCCCCAACCGAAAAAGGCGGGAAGTTGTAATGCAGCATAAATGGACGGAATTCCTCGCCGCTGAGAGTTTCCACGCGCTGCTCATCCGGCCCTGAGCCCAGAGTAAGTACACCCAGTACCTGCGTTTCTCCCCGGGTAAACAGTGCACTGCCATGGGGTCTCGAAAGCAAACCGACTTCGCAGTTGATGGGCCTTATTTCATCAAAACGGCGATTATCAATGCGCCTGTTTTCCTTGAGAATAATATCCCGACTGAGATCCTTTTTCAGATCGCCAAAGATGCGCGATACTTCTTCTTGTCTATCGGCATAGTCCTCGCCCAGTTCGACCATAAGCGCTGATTTAACCTGGCGCAGGGCATCATAGCGGGCAATTTTATCCGTAATGGTTAAGGCTTCGCGAATTTTTTCAGTGGCCTTGTCTGCCACGATCCGAGCCAGTTCTTCGTCGGTCTCCGGCGGGGTAAAAACGCGTTTGGGTTTGCCGCAAGACGTCTGCAATTTTTCCTGCAACTCGATCAAAGGCTGCAGAGCGGCATGCCCGTAAAAGATGGCATCCAGCATATCGGCTTCGCTGACGACGTTTCCGGAACCTTCCACCATGACCACGCCTGTTTTGGAACCCGCGACGATAATATTGATATCGGCTTCACAGCATTCCCCAATGGTGGGATTGATCTGAAGTTCACCTTGGATTCGAGCCACGCGAACACAGGCGATCGGCCCTTCAAAGGGAATGTCCGACAAAGTTAAAGCGGCGGACGCCCCAATCATGGCCATGACATCGGCGTCATTTTCCTGATCCATGGACAACACGGTGGCAATGACCTGGGTCTCAAAATTAAAATATTTTGGAAAGAGCGGTCGAATGGGACGATCAATCAGGCGTGCCGTGAGGGTTTCTTTCTCGCTGGGACGTCCGATTTCACGTCTAAAATAGTTGCCGGGAATACGCCCGGCGGCGTAAATTTTCTCTTGATATTCAACGGAAAGCGGCAGAAATCCGACGTTGCGTTCATCATTGGAACATACCGCCGTGACCAAAACAGTGGTGTCGCCATATTTTACAACCACGGATCCGGAGGCTTGTTTGGCGACTTTGCCGGTTTGTATGCTAAATTTTTTCCCGCCCACTTCTGTTTCTAATGTTAATTCCATATGGTATTCCTAACTCAGCTTCATCGACACCCGATCGAAAAATAGACGCATCCATCAACCGAATTGGATGGCTTTGAACTGAAAGTCTAAAAGGGTCGCTTGACCTTACCGCCGAAGCCCCAATGCTTCAATGATGGATCTATAGCGTTTAATATCGTTGTTCTTGACGTAGTTTAAAAGTCTGCGCCGACGGCCAACCATCATTAACAACCCGCGTCTAGAATGATGATCCTTTTTATGAATCTTGAGGTGCTCGGTCAGATAACTGATGCGATGCGTCAAGAGTCCTATTTGTACTTCAGGTGATCCAGTGTCGGTTTCATGCGTTTTGAATCGATCGATCAGTTCTTTTTTATTTTCTGTTGTTAAAACCACTTTCTTTTAGCCTCCTAGTCATTGATTGTTTATAGAACCTATCTCAAAAATATCTTTTGCCTCTATATCTTTGTTGGTCTCATGTTTCAACTCCTCAATAATACCTGAAGTGGTACCACTTCTATGGTATTCCTGCGGTTTGAAACGCTCGCCCGCCTCGATCTAAAACCAAAATCTTATTTTTGAGATAGCTTCTAATCAAAAATATCATTTCAAGTGAAATTGTAAAAACGTTTTTATTGTTAATTAAAAACACAGCAGTACTGATAGGTTTTTTGCTGTAAATTCGGCTCAATCACAGCCAAAAGCGCTCCGTCAGATGCGATTATTTTATAAAACTTGCTGTTCTCATCAGGTTCGGACCAGGCAATATCATTTCTTGACAATGGTATGCCTTTGGCAATTTTTTGTCTCAAACCCGAATCAGCCCTTTTTGCGGGCATCTCCTTGAGCGCATCTGCCATACCGACAGTGTACTGCCTAAATTCTGAAGAACCGGCACGCCTTTCAAGCTGTGGCAGTGTCATGGCATCAGATATGGAAAATCCAGCGCTTTCAATCCGCCGCAGAGCCTTTAAATGTCCCCCGCAGCCCAGAGCCCGACCAATGTCGGCAGCCAGGGTGCGGATATATGTTCCGGCCGAACAGGTAGTCTCAAAGTGGATAAACGGCCAGCGTATTTCCAATATATGTAATTCATATATGACAATCTGTCGAGCCGGTTTTTGAACCGGTTTGCCGCGCCGCGCATGCTTATATAAAGGGACTCCTTGGTGTTTCAGGGCCGAATATGTCGGCGGTACCTGCGGCATCGATCCCCGAAAGGTTCGAAATACCGCCGTGATCTCTGCCTCGGTAATTGTTGCTGTCTGCTGCTCGGAAATGATTTTTCCGGTGGCATCCTGAGTATCGGTTTCGATGCCCAGATGCAACAACGCTTGATACTTTTTTTCACCCCCCAGTAAAAATCGGGCCAACCGTGTAGCGCGGTTGATGCAGCATATCAATACGCCGGTGGCGAATGGGTCCAGGGTTCCCGTGTGTCCGACCTTTTTGGCGTTCAGTATTTTTTTTACCCGGGATACCACGCCAGCGGAGGTCATATTTTCCGGCTTGTCAATGATCACGAGACCATGAATTTCTGGGGTCACGACTGTCAATTGATTTCTGGTATCGCTTTAATGGTTTCCTTTACTCTGGACAGCGTCGCATCGATGCTGAATCCGGCAGCACTCGGATGGCCCCCCCCACCAAATTTGGCAGCAATGTTGGCCACATCGATGGTTCCGTCCGAGCGCATACTAACGTGGTACTTTTTTCCTTTTCCGAACGGCGAATTACCGTTCGCCTGCTCCTGAATCAATGCTGCCAATTGAACATCTTCGATCCTACGGGCATAGTGAATCAACCCGTCGGCATCTTCGGGCTGGGTGCCGGTTTCTGCAAGCATGCGCTGCGTCAGCGTCATCATGGATAAACGGCCATTGTTCGAAATCTCTATGGATTCAAGCGCCTGGTTCAAAAGCTTGATACGACCCAGGGAATAGGTGCCGTAGAGGTGACGTGCAATGTAATAAGGATCGACACCCAATCGTACCAATTCCGTACAGATTTCAAAAGCGGCGGCGTTCGTGTTTGAAAAACGAAAAGACCCGGTGTCCGTTACAATGCCCGTATAAATAGACGTGGCCATATCCGTGCTGATGGGAATCTGCATGGCCTTGATGAGCCGGTAAATCAATTCAGACGTGGCACAGGCCTGGTCATCAATAAGTCGGCGTATGCCAAAGCGTGTGTTGGTCACATGGTGATCGATGTTGATAACCATGGGGATCTGAGAAATCAGCTCAATGGCCGTTCCCACACGGTCCAGATTGCTGCAATCAAGAATAATGGCGGCATCATACGGGTGAATGCGACTAATTTGGTTTTGGATCTGATGGACATGCGGCAGAAATCGATAAACGGCCGGCAGGTCGCTTTCGTTGTATAAGGTTGTTTTGATATTCAGCGCTTCCAAAGCCAGGCCAAGCGCCAATAAAGATCCAATGGCATCGCCATCTGGGTTAACATGCGAAGCGACCAGAACGCATTGGCTATTTTTTATCTGCTGAATGAGCTGTTTCATCTTTAACGTCTAATGATTGCAGAAGTTTTTCGATTTTCATGCCATAGTCAAATGAAGTGTCATAGATATATTTGATTTCAGGCATGTAACGCAAGCCCAGCTTGGCTGCGAGATGGCGCTTGGTAAAACCTTTGGCACTGTTAAAACCTGCGGCCACATCCTGGCTATTCAACTCTCCTTGATAGCTGTTGTAATAGACATAGGCCGTTTTCAGATCACGGGCCATTTTAACACCGGTAATGGTGACATTTTCAAGGCGCGGGTCATTAACGCCCTTGTGGAGTAAATCCGACAGTGCTTTTTGTATTTGGCCCGCAACTCTTTGTGACCGCGAAAACGGTTTCATAGATGGATGATCTCCAGTTCGTTATCGATGAGTTCCGCCAGCCCACCGTCATCAAGCATATTAAGAATCTTATCACTTTTTGAGTTGATTAGTCGCTGATCGGTTCCCACCAAAGCATAGCCGATTTCGGCCTTCTGGTAGATATCATGGGCTCCTACCTCGGCCACTGAGGCATTGAAATTGTTTTGGATCTGGCGAATCAGGGCCTTGACCACACTGCGCTTTTGCTTCAATGACCGGCAGTCATGAATTCGAAAGGTTATGATGGCGATGCCTACGACCATAGTTAAATCAGTTTTAGGTGTTAGGTTTTAAGTTTTAGGTCCAGATATCAGGCTGTAGCCTTTTAGGCTATAGGCTGTAGGCGGCTAATAGCCTATAGTCTAAAGCCTACAGCCTAAGATGTAACACTTAAAACTTAAAACGATTCTTTATGCCAATTCCGGTTTGATTTCTTCGGTATAGTAACACTCTAGCGTGTCGCCGAGCTTGATATCATTATAGTTTTCGATCCCAATACCACATTCGTAGCCGTTTTGAACTTCCTTGACATCGTCTTTAAATCTTCTCAAAGATGATATCTTACCGTCATATACAACCACGCCGTCACGCAGCAAGCGAATCATCTTACCGCGCTCGAATTTACCTTCGGTGACATAGCTGCCGGCAATGGCACCCACCTTGGGAATGTGGAACACATCGCGGACTTCGGCCCATCCGAGGGTGCGATCCTCGAAGGTAGACGACATCAATCCCAGCATGGCATCCTGAATTTCTTTGATCACATCGTAAATGACATTGTGGTAGCGGATATCCACCTGTTCCTCGTTGGCCATATCCTGAATTTTGGGGCCGGGACGGACGTTGAAACCGATGATAATGGCATTGGAAACAGCTGCCAGAGAAATGTCGGATTCGGAAATGGTGCCGGTGGCCCCACTGACGATATTGATCTTGACTTCCTCATTGCTAAGTTTTGAGAGCGAATCCTTGAGTGCTTCGATGGAACCCTGAACATCGGCTTTCAAAATGAGGTTGAGATCCTTGACATCGCCAACTTTCATCTGTTCGAATAGACCTTCCAAGCTCATACGACTGGTTTTGGCAAGGTCCATGGAACGCTGTTTGCGAACCCGGTGCTGACTGATCTGTTTGGCGTCCTTTTCATCGGTCAGGGATACCAACTCGTCTCCGGCAACCGGCACACCGGAAAGACCAATGATTTCAACCGGTATTGATGGGCCGGCTGATTCTAATTGGTTTCCATGTTCGTTTAAAAGCGCCCGCAGTTTGCCGTAGTGGATCCCGCACACGACCGAGTCGCCCGCATGCAGGGTTCCTTCCTGAACCAGAACGGTGGCCACAGGGCCCCTGCCGGCATCCAGCTTGGCTTCGACAACATGCCCCCGTGCCAGTTTGTCTGGATTGGCTTTTAGCTCCAGCATTTCAGCCTGCAGCAGGACGAGCTCCAGGAGCTCGTCAATACCGGTATTTTGCTTGGCGGAGACATTCGCGAATATGGTGTCTCCGCCCCAGTCCTCGGGGACTAACCCATTTTCAGAAAGTTCGCGCTGAACTCTATCAGGTTCGGCATTATCCTTATCAATTTTGTTTACAGCCACGATGATGGGTACTTCCGCGGCTTTGGCGTGATTGATAGCTTCAATGGTTTGGGGCATAACACCATCGTCGGCGGCCACAACCAGCACGACAATATCGGTAACCTGGGCACCCCGCAAGCGCATGGCCGAAAAGGCCTCATGACCGGGTGTATCCAGAAACACTATCTGTCCTTTGGGTGTCGTGACGTTATAGGCCCCGATGTGCTGGGTAATCCCGCCGGCTTCCATTTCGGTAACCCGGGTTTTGCGAATGACATCCAATAGCGATGTTTTACCGTGGTCTACATGGCCCATGATGGTTACGACGGGCGGTCTGCCCATCATGTTCTGGGGATCATCGGCCTCTGCTTGAAGCAGATTATCTTCTTCAAATGCCGCTCTTTCCACTTCGTAACCGAATTCAGTCGAAACCAGTACAGCGGTATCGAAATCAATGGTTTGGTTGACGGTGGCCATGACCCCTAATGCCATCAATTTGGCAATCATTTCATTGGCTTTAATACCCATGCGTTTGGCCAGTTCAGCCAGAATAATGGTGTCGTCTATTTTGATGCGACGCTTAATGGCTTTGGGCGTGGTGATCTGGGTCTGGAGACCTTTGTCGAGTTTGGCTTTGGCACCCCGTTTTCCCTTGCGCGGATGCTTGGAAATGCCGGAATAGAGATCCTTGCCTTCGACAACTGACTTCCTGCGAAATGATATCTTCTTTTTAAGGAATTTACGATCTGGTTCAGCGGCTCCAGCTCTTTTACGACCTTTTTTCTTTTTGTCCTTGGCCGGCATCTCCGCAACCTGTTTAGGCGGGGCGGCCGCCCCTGGTCGTGATGGTCTTGCGGGTTTGGCCGCTGCTGGCCTAGTCGGCTTGGGTGCTGGTTCCGGGGGCTTCTCCGGTAGCTTGATGATTTTTGCCGCGGCCTCTTTCTTTTTGACGGGTTTGGCCGGCTTGGCCGGCTCGGGTTCTTTTTCTTTGGGGGCCTCTTCAGCCGTTGGTTCCTCTATGGGCTCAGGAGCACTTTCTAGGGGCGCTTCCGGCTGGGCTTCTTTTTCCGGTTCAGGGGCGGTCTCTACCTGGGCTTCTGGCTCGGTTTCCACCGTGGCTTCCGGCTCAACGCGGTCTTCGACAACCGGTTCCGGCGCTTCTTCCGCTCCGTCCGCTCCTTCCGGCTCTTCGGTTTCAGGGGGCACCGCCTCCTCAACCTTAGCGGGTTTTTTGGCAACCCGGATGCGCCGCCGACGAATTACGGTCGGTTTGATGCGCTTTTCTTCCAGCTTCTCTGGCTTTTTCTTCCCCCTGAGCTTGGCTTTAATTTCCTCTAAATCGGATTCTTCCACCGCACTCATATGGCTCTTAACAGGGTAGCCAAGGGCTTGAAGCTTTTCGACCAACTCCTTATTGGTCAGATTTAATTCCCGGGCAAGCTCATATATCCTGATCTTTCCCATCAATCCCCCTAAACCTTCACGTGATACAGCGTATTAATCTTCTTGGGTGTCTTCCGCGTTTTCGTTTTCCAGTGTTTCGCTCACGGTTTTATCTTCGGATGCATTCACCTCTTCAGGTTCCGCATTCAGACTTTCATTTTCCGCAGCGGTTTCAATTTCCTGCTGTTTTTCAACCAAATAATTTTCTGCATTCTGGATCAAGGCCGCCGCTTTTTCCTCACCAATGCCCCGGATCTGAACCAGATCTTCCACGGAAGCACGAATAAGTTCTTCGGCTGAAAAGAAACCTTTCTCAAATAATGCATCCGCCATGCTGATGCCGACACCCGGTAGTGCGACCAGGGAGTCGTAACCTATTTTCATGGCTTCGTTGTATGTGGTTTCACTACTGACATCCAAATGCCATCCGGTTAACTTGGAGGCCAGTCTGACATTTTGGCCGCGTTTGCCAATGGCTACAGATAAGAATTCATCCGGCACGATTACTTCCATGGTCTCGTTGGTTTCGTCTATGATGACTCTGGAAATTTCGGCGGGTGCCAGTGCGTTGCATACAAATTTGGCTGCGTCCACATGCCATGGGATAATGTCGATTTTTTCGCCCCGCAGCTCCTGAACCACGTTCTGGACGCGTGAGCCTTTCATTCCCACACAGGCCCCCACAGGATCGATGTCGGAATCATTGGAGGCCACCGCAAATTTAGCACGGCTTCCGGGCTCGCGTGCGGCCCCTTTAATATCGACGATGCCCTCGCTGATTTCTGGGACCTCTGTTTTGAATAGCAATATCAGAAAATCCGGATGGGTCCGGGATAACAGTATCTGCGGGCCGCGTGATTCATGGAGAACATCTAAAATCAGGGCACGGATGCGGTCTCCGCGACGATAGGATTCTCTGGGAACCTGTTCGCGCACAGGCAGAACGCCTTCGGTATGTCCCAGATTGACAATGATGTCCCCCCGATCGATACGCTGCACAATTCCGTTGATGATTTCACCCTTGCGGTCGATAAAACTGGAATAGACCACATCCCGCTCGGCATCCTTCATCTTTTGTATGATGACCTGTTTGGCGGATTGCGCGGCGATGCGACCGAATGTGGAGGCGTCCATTTTGGTACCGAGGCTGTCGCCCACTTCACACTCGGGGTCAAGCTCACGACCCTCCTCGAGGCTGATCTGGATATCCGGTTCGTCCACGTCAGCAACAACTTCTTTAAATTGGAACACCTCTATTTCGCCGGTTTCTTCATAATACTGCGCTTCGATGTCGACTTTGTTGCCGTATTTTTTCTTGGCAGCAGATCTCAGAGCTTCTTCCAAGGCCTTTATTAGTACCTCGCGATTAATACCTTTTTCTCTGCTGATTTGTTCGACAACGCGTTTAATATCTGCAATAAACATCAGTTTTCTCCAGAATTGTTGATAAGCCGCGCTTTGGTTATTTTTTCATAGGGAAGTGCAACCGGTTTTCCCATCACCAAAAGCGTTACGATCCCATCTTGTATACCTTGTAAAGTACCTTTAAACTTTTTTTGTCCATTAATGGCCTCGGCTATTTGAATCCGAGCGGAATGATCCTTAAAACGATTGAAATCATCTGGTTTGCCAAGGGGACGATTCGATCCCGGCGATGACACTTCCAACCGATATTGCTGATCACCTTCTATGTAGATGTCTAGCAGATCACTCACTTGTCGGCTGATGGCGACACAGTCATCGAGGCTGACGCCGTCCGGTTTATCAATATACAGGCGTAATACCTTGCCGCCGGGTTCCGTCTGGTATTCAGCGTGAACCAATTCCATGCCTTCGGCATCACAAACCGGTTCCACCAGTTGCCTGGCTTTGGCAATAAATTCTTTATCCGTAAGCAGGGCCACTGCCCCGGGCGCCGATGATTGCTTTTTTCTATGCTTTTTCTTTGCCACTGGCCTCATTTGTCCAGATACTTTTTGAGCAATAAAAAAACGGGCAAAAGCCCGTCTTCTTCCATCTATGAAGGTTCTTTCGGTTGATCGAAAATCTTATCAGTTCATATCCATAACCATTCGAAAAAAGTCATAAAGCAACGTTCATAGACAAAAGCGCTTTTCCTGATTGCCCAACATCACACCGGAAAAGCCGGGTATACTTGGAGCGGGCAACGAGATTCGAACTCGCGACACCAAGCTTGGGAAGCTTGTACTCTACCAACTGAGCTATGCCCGCTTACCAGAAAAGAATAATTAAGACATATTGGATAACCTGTCAATATATTTATTCATGATGCACATATTGAATGCGAGAAAAATATTCGGTTTAAATGTACTTTTAGCTCTGGGTTGGTCAATAAGAAAAAATGAACATCCAACATCGAACATTGAACACTGAACATCGAATATGGAGTTCTTCCCTTTTATAAAAAAGAAAAGAGCGAAGCGATTCCACACTCGACGTTGGATGTTGGACGTTCGGTGTTCGATGTTGTTTAAACATGCCCTTTGATTTCTTACTTTCTGCTATACCAACTGTCAGAAACATATTCCGAAATTAAAATCCTTGGTGAAAGCGGTTCAGATATTTTTTCATAGCGACATATCATTTTGACTTTGCCTCACTATCGTAGTGCCCTGACGGATTGGTGATGTTTCGACTACCTGATTTTACTACCAACCGGCATAATTTCATCACCAATCCGTGGGGCACAAATTAAGCCCTTGGTTGATATGTCGCTATGAAAAAATATCTGAACCGCTTTTTGCACGAAACGGAACATTGTTATGATAACGCCTGTAAGACAATAATCAAAAATACTTCCAGCATGATTCAAAAGTAAACATTTCCCGGAAAAATCTGAATTAACGCGAAATTAGGAGTGATGGGATTCAAGGGGAGGGGGTCAACAAATCACGAATCTGCTTGAGTTCCCGACGCAGTTCGTTGAGGGACAATGTCTGGGGAAGTTCTTCCAAGAAATCCTGTTTTTTGCGCAAGTACTGGCGGGCGCCTGATATCGTGAAGCCCCGTTCGTGGAGCAGGTACCGAATCTTTAGAATGAACTCAACATCCTTTTTGCGATATAGGCGTTGTCCCGTAGGGGATCGCTTGGGTTTAATGCGCTTGAACTCTGTTTCCCAGAATCGTAGGACATAGGCGGGCAAGCCCAGCAACTCCGAAACTTCTCCGATCTTAAAATAGAGTTTGTCAGGGATGGTAACAGGTTGGTGATTCATAAGCATCTCGAAGCCATTGAGAAACACGGCGGCTTGTCCAATTTTGGCGTCAGATTACTTGGACTAAAAAGGTACTTTTAACGGCCTCGTCCCTATTCCGGCAAGTCCGCATTGAACTGATCGATCACCTTTTGGGAAAGACGTTTATGGAGGTCATTTATCTGACCGTCCTCAAGCGTACTTTCGTGGGAGCGATACACGATCCTGAAAGAGACGCTCTTTTTCCCGGCAGGTATGGGATCGTCAGCAAAAATATCGAATATGTTGAGTTGCTCCACCAAGTCTTCATTCAAATCCCGGATGAAATCGAGTAGACGAATGGACTCGATGTCGCGGTCGATAATGACGGTAACATCCCGGGATATGGCGGGGTAGATGGATATTGCCTTGGCCTGGTGGCTTTCAGGTATCATGCCATAGAGCCGGTTCAAGTCAAGCTCAAAATAGAAGACGGTTTGTTTCAGATCGTAATTCTTCAGTACCTGGGGATGCACCTCTCCCACCAGCCCCAGGTAATCGTTACCGTGAACGATCTGAGCGGCGAAACCATTTTTAACGAAGGGACACAGATCCACCGGCATGATTGTAAAGGTAATGTTTTTTATTTTGAGTGCCGCGAACAACTCTTCCACAACACCCTTGATATCATAAAAGTCACAAGGGGTATCCGCAAGATTCCAGGAAGAATCAAAACGGTAGCCGGTCCAGATACCGGTCAGCATCTCGATTTCATCCGGCAGTTGGGTTTTTCCCTTGGAGATAAAAACCTTACCGATTTCAAAGAGACGGTTAGTCTTTGTCTGTTGGGAGATGTTGCGGGCGGCCGACTTCAACAAACCCGGAAGCATCGACGATCGCATGACGGTTTGATCTTCCGTCAGGGGATTCAGGATTTCCACGAGATTTCGCCGAATGTCGTCCGAATCAAAAAGAAGGCGGTCGCAATCTGCCTTGTCCATAAAACTGTAGTTGATGGCTTCGTCGAAACCGAAACCCATCATCATGTTTTTAAGTTGTTTGCGGTGATCGATAATAACCGACGGGGCTCTGGTCTCAGCCGGAATTAAAGGAAAGGTCGTGGGAATGTTGTCGTAGCCTGACAGCCGTGCCACTTCTTCCATGAGGTCTTCGGGCCGCTGGACATCCACCCGAAAAGACGGCGGGGTCACCAGGAGGGTGTCGTCGGCTCCATCTTGGACATGGAATTCGATAATGCTCAGGAAATTGCGAATTTCCTCTTTGCTGTGTTGGGTCCCCAGCAACCGGTTGTTTTCCCGGGGACTCAGCTCGATGGTCGGTGGCTGCGGTAATTCGCCACATTCATCGATAACGCCATCTACCAAGTTGCCTCCGCCAAGTTCTGCAATAAGCTGGGCCGCTCTTTCCAAGGCCACAGGGGTTCCCTCGGAATTTATACCTCGTTCGAATCGATGGGATGCATCCGTGTTCAGTCCCAGGGTTTTTGATGTCTTTCGTATGCTGGCGGGATTGAAATAGGCACTTTCCAGAAGAACATTGCGGGTGTCGTTCTCGATTTCCGAGTTCAAACCACCCATGACGCCGGCGATGCCGACCGGCTTGCCGCCGTCGCAGATTAGCAGCATGTCTTTGGAAAGCTTTCGCTCTTTTTCATCCAGGGTAGTGAAAACTTCCCCTTCCCGGGCAGTTCTCACAACGATGCGGTTTTCGTCCAGCTGGTCAAAATCAAACGCATGCAACGGCTGTCCTTGTTCCATCATCACAAAGTTGGTGATGTCGACAATATTGTTGATCGGTCTCAGGCCCACGGAACGGAGGCGTTCCTGCAGCCAGAATGGTGATGGTGCTACGGTTATATTCTCGATCATTCTGGCCGCGTAGCGGGGGCACAAGTCCGGTGCCTCTACCGTAACGGATGTACGCTCATGGATCCTTTTTCCAGATACGGGCAGGGTGGTCTTGGGAACCGAAAGCTCTGCTTTTAGAATGGCGGCAACTTCACGGGCAATTCCGATGACGCTCAAACAGTCCGGACGATTCGGGGTCAAGTCGATTTCGAAAACAGTATCGGAGAGGTTCAAGGCTTTGGAAAGGGTCTGGCCAACGGTCAGGGAAGGATCCAGTGCCATAATGCCGGAAGCATCGCTGCCGAGTTCAAGCTCGGTTTCGCTGCAGAGCATACCTTCGGAAGCGACACCGCGAATGACACCTTTCTCCAGGACCATGTCATTCGGAAAACGGGTGCCGGGCAGAGCCAGGGGAGAAAGCATGCCTTCCGTGACATTGGGGGCGCCACAGACCACTGTGACTGTTTGTTTGCCTGTATCGACTTCGCAAAGCTTCAATCTGTCGGCATTGGGGTGGTTCTTGACGGCGACAACACGCGCGACCTTCACCGTTTCGAGGTAATCGTAGCGCTCGGACAGGGCCTCCACTTCCAGGCCTGCCATGGTTAGCGCCGATGCCAGTTCCTCCGGTGTCAAATCGAGGGGAACGAATGTTTTTAGCCAACTGAGACTAACTTTCATTTGAGATTATCTCCTTAATTTGAATTCATCTACCGCTGTTTACTGCGGCCGCTGCTAAGATTTGTCGGCGAGGGATTCGGCCATGTCGAAGGAGGCCTTCGAGTGAGTGTTCGACTTCGGCAAGCTCAAGTCAGCCGCAGCGGGGAATTCAAATTTAAAACTGCTGTATAAAACGGATATCGTTTTCGAAAAATTTCCTGATATCATCGATGCCGTATTTCAGCATGGCGATTCTTTCCACACCCATCCCAAAGGCAAACCCGGTGTATTTCCCGGGAGGATATCCCACGTTTTCGTACAGCGCCGGATGAACCATTCCGGATCCCAGTATTTCCAGCCATCCGGTCTGGGAGCAGACGCGGCATCCTTTGCCCCGGCAAATAACGCAGAGAATATCCACTTCCGCGCTTGGTTCCGTGAATGGGAAGAAGCTGGGTCGAAAACGAAGACGCGTTTGGTCGTCGAACATTTGGTGGACAAAAGTGGTGAGGGTACCTTTCAGGTCTCCCAAGGAGATATCCGTATCCACCAGCAACCCTTCGACTTGGTGAAACATGGGCGTATGGGTTAGATCTGAATCACAACGAAACACCTTGCCTGGCATGACAATCCGAACAGGCGGGGTTGTTTTTTCCATGGTTCGGATCTGCAGGGGTGAGGTATGGGTTCTCAGAACGATGTCCTCTGATACAAAAAACGTGTCCTGCATATCCCGAGCCGGGTGATTTTTGGGGAAATTGAGGGCTTCAAAATTATAGTAGTCTGATTCAATTTCAGGTCCCTCGGCGATGTCGAAACCCAGTCGAACAAAAATATCGCAGATTCTTTGTTGAATCTGCGATACCGGGTGCATAGAACCTTGTACAGCGGATCGACCGGGTAAGGAGACATCCAGGGCTTCTTCAGCGCTTACATCCTGATCCGCAATTCTTTGCATTGCGGTCTCTATGGCATTTTCTACGGCGGCTCTGACCTGGTTGGCTTTTTTTCCGGCTGCCGGACGGTCTTCTTTGGGAAGCTGTGAAATACCTTTCAGGAAAGAGGTGATCAGGCCCTTCCTGCCAAGATAACGCACGCGAATATCCTGAACCGCGGCCACATCGGCAGCCTCTTTAAGATGCAGTTGTGCGTCCGTTTCTATTTGCTCGATAGATTGATTCACGGTCGTTTAATTATGGGTGCTCGAATTAAAGTTTTTGGGCGGCAAGACCAGCGACTTTGGAGAATCCGGCGGGGTCGGAAACAGCCAAATCCGCTAGAATTTTACGGTCTAGTTGTATGCCGGATTGCTTCAATCCATGCATGAATTTGCTGTAAGACAAATCATTCATACGCGCGGCGGCGTTGATCCTGGCAATCCAGAGCCGTCTAAAATCTCTTTTGCGCGCCCGTCGATCCCGGTAGGCATACATCAGAGCTTTATCGACGGCGTCAGCGGCTGTCCGAAATAGTTTGCTGCGGCCGCCGCGATATCCTTTGGCTAATTTGAGTACCTTTTTTCTTCTTCTTCTGGCTTTATAACCTCTTTTTACTCGCATGATTGCATATCCTCCTAAATGCGAAACCGAACATTCGTATATATTATCCGTTGGGAAGCAGCAGCTTAATTTCCTTTACATCGGATTTCTTGACGATTTGACCCTGCCGCAATGTGCGTTTTCGCTTGGTGGTTTTTTTGGTCAATATATGATTTCTATGTGATTTCGAAAATGTGTATTTGCCGGATCCTGTTTTTTTAAACCGCTTGGCAGCGGATCGATTTGTTTTAATTTTTGGCATGATAAACCCTTTCCTTAAAATAGATAGCGTGAGCTTGTAAAACCTAACCGCTCACGCCAGATTTTGATCACAAGTTTTAAGGCGTTTTCGCCCAGCGACATTGCACCGAATTCTGTTCAATAATGTTATTTGGGTGCCAGTACCATTGTCATGGTGCGGCCCTCAAATTTTGGGGGCTGCTCTATACTGGCATATTCGTCGGCCTCTTGTGCAATGTGGATCAATAATTCACGACCACGATCTGCAAGCGTGATTTCACGACCCCGGAAGATGACTGTAACCTTAACCTTGTCCTTCTTTTCGATGAACCGACTGATATGGTTCAATTTTACCTGGATATCGTGTTCGCCTGTCTTGGGCCTAATCTTTATTTCCTTGACCTGGAAGGTGCTCTGCTTCTTTTTGGCCTCCTGCTGTTTTTTGGTCTGTTCGTACTTGTAGCGGCCATAGTCCATGATCTTACAAACAGGGGGACTTGCGTTCGGAGAAACCTCAACCAGATCGAGTCCAAAATCGCCGGCTATGGCGAGCGCCTTGTAGGTCGGAATGATGCCGACCTGATTTCCATCTGGATCAATGACCCTGACTTCTTTTGCTCTGATTCGGTTGTTGATATTGGTTCTGTCCGATCTAATGGGTCTGTCTGGTCGTCTTGGAAAAGCTATACCTTCACCTCCTTACTGGTAATGAATATTTCAATCGACTTAAATTTCTACCCGCCAGTTTATGACGCAGAGAGCCGATTTTTATCTTAACTTCCTTTTTTTGCAAGTGGATTATATAACAACATTAAGAAATGCAACAAAAAAATGCAATAAAAAATTAATATGCTATCCTGATAGTTGCCACCCCTTTGACTCGGCCGATCGATAAAGCAAAGCCAGGCTCAAATTGCTTATTGGGAGAGGGTATAGCGTTCCAGTAAACTCCCTTTCCAATATGTGTTAGCCGGATTTGAGAAAAAGGCTTTAAAAAGCGCCAAACTTTCAGCCCGCAGTACACCCGGAATGACCTCAATATTACTTTCTTTATACAATAGCGGTAGAGATCGCAGATCACATCCGGTGCCGCCCCCCATAACATCTTCATAGGCAAAAACGATATGGCCAAGGCCGGCGATCATAGAGGCGCCAAAGCACATTAAGCATGGTTCTAAAGTGCAATATGCCGTTATTTCTGCCGGATCGTAATCGATGTTGGTCCCGGACAACTGGCGCAGAGCCAGCATTTCCGCATGGTCGGTTTCGTTTTTACCGCCCCGGGCGGTTCCAATTCGTGATCCTGTGGCGATCACCTGCCCCTGATACACTAAAATAGAGCCCACCGGAAATTCACCGCATGATAATGCTTTTTGCGCCTCTTTCAAGGCCAGTTTCATAAAATGTTCGTTATTCATAAAAATTCAGACTGTTAGGTGGTTAGGCTGAAGACTGTAGGTCGCCAACCGTTTCAACGCCTTCCGTATTGGATTCAGTTTGTCTATTTGATGCACCAAAATTTCACAAACGACAAACGGTATCATCACAGGGACAGCTGTCATCAACATCATAAGCATACAGGATCCGCTGCTCGCGTTCAATGTTTTCATCGGGTATCGATTGAAATTCCAGACTGCGAATACGTGTTAACAAGGTGTTTCTGCTTGGGATCGACTCAAGGCCGTGGGCCATTACCTGGCCGGTCTCGCCATCCAGGATATCGGCATTCTCCCCATTGGTGACAACAACCACCGGTATCTGGTAGGGGGACATGAGCCGGGAAGCGGCTAAGGACGGTCGATGTCGGGTAACCAGTGACCCGGGGCCATAGCGAACGATCATGGCAATCCGCTTTTCCAGGACAACGGACAGGTCGATGCGAAGCAGGGCACATTTATCACCAGCCGCCACCTTGAGTTCCTGGCGCGCCACGAGCTCCGGTTTGTGGTAGCCTAATTTCTCAACCAGAAATTTCGCCAGGGATTGACGATATCTTTCATCATGGGTGTCGGCTATGATTTGGCCGCTCAAATAATCACGGCATTCACCTAGAATGAGGTGATGTCCATTCATGTTATCCCTTTGCGCTTTTCAGGCAAGCTTGCTATACGGTACCTGAAAAATACAGGTAATTGGTGCCGATATTTTAGAAACAGCTCATAGGTCGCTTGGGTTAGATCTGTCCGATAAGTTAAGTCGCAAGTGTATAATTGTAAAGCCGAATAGAATTTATCGAGAATTTTAGACCGTTTAGATTCAGGTATTATAATATTAGGTATAATTTAAATCGTAACGAGCGATATTCGCTGCACAACGATATATGATAGGCATATGAAAAATATTAAGCTTGAGGATATATCAAACGTTCCGGGCAAGCGTCTGGATCGGATGGACAGTTTCTTGTTTCGATGCCGCCCCGGACTTGCTTGTTTTAATCAATGCTGCCGTAATCTGAACCTTTTTCTTTATCCATATGATGTTATTAAATTGAAACAGGCCCTGGGCATTTCATCGGATGCTTTTTTAGACCAATACGTGGATGTTGTCATGCGGGAGGGCAATTACTTCCCGGATGTACTCCTCAAAATGTCGGAGAATGCAGACCGGGCCTGCATCTTTTCCCAAGCTGCCGGCTGTCGCGTTTATGCAGAGCGACCCTATACCTGCCGAACGTTCCCGGTGGAATACGGGCTGCAATATGATGCCGGCGGCCGCCATTCGGAGTTAGTCGGTTTTTTGCGACCGCCTGAATTTTGTTTGGGACCCCGGGCAGATGATCGATGGACCCTGCAATCTTGGGCCCGCGACCAGGAAGCAGACCAACATCAGAAAATGGCCAAACAATGGTCTGAGGTCAAAGGTCTGTTCCAAAAGAATCCCTGGGGCAGCGAAGGTCCCCAGGGCAAAAGAGCCAAAATGGCTTTCATGGCCAGTTACAATATGGATGCCTTCAGAGCCTTTGTATTTGGCAGTAGTTTCCTAAAACGATTTAAAGTCAAAACCGCGCTGCTCAAGAAAATGCAAACAGATGATGTCGCCTTAATGCGATTTGGTTTTGATTGGATCCGGCTATCGGTGTGGGGTGTCCCCAGCAAACAAATCCGTCGCCGCCGAGGGTGAGATTTCAAAAATATGGGTGGCGACCCAGATATATGCGATATGTAATAGGACGAGATCCTCAACCATGGCGGCTTGTACCAGGTCCTGGGGCTGGCTTGCGTCTGACTTCCAATCCCCCTTGCTTAGCATTTCCCGGAAATTATCCAGATCATACATGGCCAAGTGGAATTGCCGCTTGGAAATCAAGTCTAACGGGCCGGGTTTCTTTTGATTTTTTAGCGCGATGATTTCAATGAGTTTGTCGTTGTGTCGATTGTATTCCTCAAGTTCCTGACCGGCGATCCATTGGTGAACGGTTTGGGTTTCATTCTGCTGGTGGCCGCAGCAATGGGCTTCCTTCAATAGGGCAAAATGGGCCTTGATCGAACCACTTTCCCGATCTCTGCTGATGGCGCGTGCTAGCGGGTAGATGCGGCAAGAGGCCGGTCGGTCCGAATAAACACGACAACCATTGGGGGATACAAACGGGCATTTAAGCTCTTTGGTGTCCCGGGGCTTGAGGGTAATTACCGGCAAACCGGTTTCGGGCCCATCATGCTGCCGGGTAAATTTCTGCAGGAATCGATCCGAGGACAATCTCAAGCCGGTTTTCAATCTGAGAATATCGTAGGGCGTTAACATCTGGTTCAGGTCGCGGCAACACGCATTAAAACAGGACACCTGTGGCGTGCAGGCAAATTGAAAGGCATCATTAAGCATAATGGGTGCAAATTCGGGTTCCATAGAGAACATTCTGGATTTCCTTAACGGTGGTGTCAATACTATTTATCTAGTTTCTGCCTCGGGCAGATTTTCAAATGTCTGACTTGGAAATGATGTCAGCAGTTTTAGCGTCCAAACTCATGGATAGGGCATCCTACGATGCGCTAATACATTCAGACAGTATCCGCTTCCGCTGTTGATCACATTTCCAGCCAGACAAGGAATTGAATGAAAAAAATCCCGACCCCTGATCTAGTTTAGAAAAAAACAGAGGCACATATATCTTGTATCCATGTGTGCGGAAACACCAAGATATGGAAGCGAACCGCAAGTCCTTAGTCTTATTTAAAGCTTTGAAATCAGGCGGTTCGAAAGTTCTTGACAAGAAAAATGTTGGGTGATATGCATTCAAACTTGGCACGGGGTATCCTGCTGATTTTTATACAGAAATTTCGCAAGATAACGTGCTGAAAAGCTAGTGAAAATTACAGTGATGGAGTGAGCAACTAGCCGATTTTGCTCCATGTGTGCGCGTTCATCACCGTTAGGTTCCATTGAAAACGAGAATGTATCCACAATATTAGGTAAGAAAAAATTGGAAAGAGAAGGGAGGTGTTTGCGTTAATCAACTAGGTTGAAAAACCATGCAGTAGATGTTCAACAACAAGTTGTAACCATGTTAACTTTAGGAGGTGCATTAAATGCCAAGTTTTGTAATTTCGGAAAAATGTGACGGCTGTAAAGGCGGGGATAAAACCGCATGTATGTACATTTGTCCCAACGACCTTATGGTTCTCGAACCCAATGAAATGAAGGCTTACAATCAGGAGCCGGATCAATGTTGGGAATGTTTCTCATGCGTCAAGATCTGCCCCACGCAAGCCATCGAAGTAAGGGGTTATTCCGACTTTGTACCATTGGGAAGCAGCGTAATGCCAATGCTGGGTACTGAGGATGTTATGTGGACCTGTAAGTTCAGAAACGGAACCATCAAACGCTTTAAGTTCCCCATCCGGACCACACCGGAAGGCGCAGCCAATGAGTATGCGGATCTGAAAGGCCAGGATATTGAGAGCGGTCTGCTTTCCACCGAAGAGGCTGACGGCTATACCATCCCGACACCTAAAACGGCCTAATTGTTCCAATAGCATTCGAATAAAAATATAGGAATCAATAGTTTAAGGAGGATTAAATATGGCATTACCGAACAAACCTATGGGAGAACTCAAAGCTATAAGGGACCCCGAAGTAGAAGAGCGCGAAGTCGACGTTTTGATCGTCGGTGGCGGTATGGCCGCTTGCGGCTCTGCATTCGAGGTTAAAAAATGGTTGGGCGACGACCAGACTGTGCTGTTGTGCGACAAAGCCGCCATGGAAAGAAGCGGCGCGGTTGCCCAGGGCCTGTCCGCCATCAATACCTATATTGGCGAGAACAGCCCGGAAGATTACGTGCGCATGGTGCGTAACGACCTGATGGGCATCGTCCGTGAAGACCTGATTTTTGACCTGGGTTGCCACGTGGATGATTCCGTGCATCTGTTCGAGGAATGGGGACTGCCGGTTTGGAAAAAAACCGAAGACGGCAAAAACCTGGACGGTAAAAAAGGCCAGAAGATGGGAACGCTGAAAGGCGGTGCCACACCTGTCCGTACCGGTAAATGGCAGATCATGATCAATGGTGAATCCTACAAACGGATCGTTGCCGAAGCCGCCAAAAAAGCCATCGGCGAAGAGAATGTTCTGGAACGCTGCTTCATCGTTGAATTGCTGCTGGATGCCAACAACGAGAATCAGATTGCCGGCGCGGTTGGTTTTTCCACGCGTGAGAACAAAGTCTATATCATCAAATGTAAATCCATGATGGTTGCCTGTGGTGGCGCGGTTAATATCTATCAGCCGCGTTCGGTAGGTGAAGGTAAAGGCCGTGCATGGTATCCGGTATGGAATGCCGGCTCCACCTACACCATGTGTATGAAGGTGGGCGCTGAACTTTCCATGATGGAAAACCGTTTCACCCCGGCCCGTTTTAAAGACGGTTACGGACCCGTTGGTGCTTGGTTCCTGCTGTTCAAGGCCAAAACCCTCAACGGTCTGGGCGAAGCCTTTGCCGGTAGCGATGCCGCCAAAGCCGAGCTCGAAAAATATGCCCCCTACGGCACCGCTGCGATTACGCCCACCTGTCTGCGTAACCACCTGATGCTGTTTGAAATGAAAGAAGGCCGCGGTCCCATTATTATGGATACCGTAACCGCCCTGGCAGAGCTTGGCAAAACCATGGATAAGAAAGAGCTCAAGCATCTGGAATCTGAAGCTTGGGAAGACTTCCTTGACATGACCTGTGGCCAGGCCAACCTGTGGTGCGCCACCGATACCGAACCGGAAAAGAAAAATTCTGAAGTTATGCCCACCGAACCTTATCTGTTGGGCTCACACTCCGGTTGCTGCGGTCTGTGGACTTCCGGCCCGGACTATGACTGGGTACCGGATTCCTATAAAGTCAAGGCTGCCAACGGCAAGGTTTACAACCGGATGACCACCGTCAACGGTCTGTTTACATCCGGCGACGGCGTTGGCTGCTCCGGGCACAAGTTCTCTTCCGGATCTCACGCTGAGGGCCGTATGGCCGTCAAGCAGTGTGTGCGCTATGCCAAAGACAATGCCGACTTTGCTCCGGCGTTGGCCCAGTCCAATGAAGAACTGGTCGACCTGGTTTACAAACCGGTTCGCACCTATCTGGACAACTTTGAATACACCACCATGGAAGATATCAATCCGGAATACGTGAAACCGTCCGGAATGGCGCTGCGGCTGATGAAGGCCACCCATGAATATGGTGGTGGAACCGCTACCTACTACCTGACCACCAGCAAGAATCTGGAGATCATTATGGACCTGCTGGCTGTCATGCGTGAGGATTGCGAAAAACTGGCCGCAGGCGACCTGCATGAGCTCATGCGCGCCTGGGAAATCTATCACCGCATCTGGACCGTGGAATCGCATCTGCGTCATATCCAGTTCCGTAAAGAAACCCGTTATCCGGGATTCTATTATCAGGCAGACTATCCTGGCCAGGATGATGAGAACTGGTTCGCATTTGTGAACTCCAAATACGATCCGAAATCAGGTGAATGGGATGTGTTCAAGAGAGATTACGTCCAAATCATTCCCGATTAATTTCAGGTCAGCTGGTGTTTAGTTGAAGACATATGCCTCCAGGTGTCGTCAGACGCCTGGAGGTTTTTATTAAGGCCTGAGTTGAGGAATATTTCCCGGAGAGATGTACCGAACCCTACACTGCTGGGGTTGGGTGCAGATCAAGCGAAAAAACGCTCAATTCCGGTCAAACATCCTGGTTTCAGGTGGTATCCAATGGTTTGGAAACAACAACTAACGACTGGAATCTATCGGTTGCATGGGGCAACGCGCCATCGTTCCAGTCGTTATTTATTTTTTTCAAAAAGGATATCACTTGAAGTCAATCAGAAACCACTATTGCACGGAGGGATAGCATGACAGAAGACAAAGGAGCCCCTGCTAGTGAAAGTATCATGGTTGTGGGTGGCGGGATCAGCGGTTTAACCACCGCCATTGAGGCCGCCGAAGTGGGGTATGAAGTGTTCCTGGTCGAGAAAAATCCTTACCTCGGTGGCAGAGTGACACAACTGAATCAATATTTTCCCAAATTGTGTCCGCCAACCTGCGGCTTGGAAATCAATTTTCGACGCATAAAAGATAATCCCAAAATAAAAGTCTTTACGATGGCAGAGGTGGAGAACGTCAGTGGTTCTCCCGGGAACTACGAAGTAGCCGTTAAATTGAATCCCCGCTACGTAAATGAGAATTGTACCGGTTGCGGTGATTGTGCCGCAGTCTGTGAAACCGAAATCGACAGCGATTATGATTTTGGAATGCAAAAAATCAAAGCGGCCTACCAACCCTTTGAGATGGCATTCCCGTCCAGATATGTTCTGGCGCCTGAAATCATCGGTACCGAGGATGCCGACCGATGCCAAGAGGCCTGTAAATATGATGCCATCGATCTGTCCATGGAAGCCAAGAGTGTAAAATTCACGGTGGGTTCCTTGGTCTGGGCTACCGGTTGGGAACCCTATGATGCCACCAAAATAGACAACCTCGGCTATGGCCAATATGAAAACGTAATCACCAACATGATGTTGGAGCGCCTGGCTTCTCCGAATGGCCCCACCAAGGGCGTTATCCAACGGCCCTCGGACAAGAAGGACATTGAAAGCATCGCCTTTGTCCAATGCGCCGGATCCAGAGATGAAAACCATCTGCCCTACTGTTCCTATATTTGCTGTATGGCTTCACTTAAGCATGCCACCTATATTCGTGAACGCTATCCGGATGCCAAGATATACATTTTTTATATCGATCTGCGGGCACCCGGCTACCGTTATGAGCAATTCTATAAAAAGATCAAAGAAGACGAGAATGTCTTTTTTATTAAAGGTAAAGTTGCCGAAGTCAGCGAAGATCCGAATACCAAGAGTGTCACGGTGGTTGCGGAAAATGCGGTAACCGGCGAAAAAGTTCATCAAACGGTTGAAATGGCGGTTCTGGCAACCGGTATGCAACCGACAGCGGCCAATGCAAAATTGCCTGCCGAATTGAAGTATAACGAAGATGGCTTTATTCTAAATGACTTTGAAGCAGGCGGCATGTTCGCAGCCGGGTGTGCCAACAAACCGGCGGACGTTGTTTCATCCAATCAGAACGCAACCGGAATGGCCTTAAAAGCCATCCAGACCTTGGTGAACAGGTAGGAGGTTATCCATGGATAAAAAGTATGGTGTGTATATATGTGAAGGATGTGGCATCGGGGATGCTCTGGACATGAAGGCCTTGTGCGAGATCCCGGATGAGGAGGGCATTCCGGTTAAGACACATCCGTTCCTTTGTGGCAAAGATGGTGTCGATCTGTTGAATAAGGATATCGCCGATGGCACCAATACCCTGGTTATTGCAGCCTGCTCCCGACGGGTCAATTTTGATACCTTCCGGTTTGACGGCTGTATTGTCGACCGGGTGAATTTACGCGAGCAAGTGGTCTGGTCACATCCGCGATCTGAATTTCCGGCCTTGACCGAAGATCAGAAGGGCGATGAAGAGCATTTTGATCGCCTGGAAATGCTGGCCCAGGATTATATCCGCATGGGTATGGCGCGGGTTGAGAAAGTTGATCTGCCGGAACCGTATAAACTGGACAACTACAGCTCGAAGATTCTGGTAATCGGTGGCGGTGTCACTGGTATGTCGGCAGCTTTGGATGCTGCCAAGACCGGTTATAATGTTACCATTATTGAAAAAGAGGCGGTTTTGGGCGGGCATGCCAATAATTGGCGTAAACAACTGCCCATCGAAAGCCCTTATGAGGAATTGGCATCTCCGGCAGTCAATCAGATGATCCAGGATGTCGAAGGATCTGACAGAATTACGGTCCGGACCGAAACGGTTGCGGCGCGTATTGCCGGTGAACCGGGCAATTTTACCGTTACCCTGAAAAAACCGGGTGAAAAAATAGAATTTGACGTGCCTTTCCCTTTGCCGGAAGAAATGAAGGTAGATGACAAGGGCAAGGACCTGACTGCCGAGCAATTGCATGAAAAGTTTTTGGAATACAACGAAGGCAAAAACGATATTCTGCAATTCGATCCTGAGGGCGAAAGCTTTGGTGCGGTCATCCTGGCAGCCGGATGGCGGCCGTATGAACCGGCGGCGGGAGAATTCGACCATCTGGGATATGGCCAATTACCGGATGTGGTTACCAATGCCCAGTTTGAAGCCATTGCCAAACGCGGTCGTATAACCCGGCCGTCAGACGGAAAGGACGCCGAGTCGGTCGTCTTTATCCAGAGTCCCGGCGGCGGTGATGACAGTGATTTCGACTATGCCGGCTCGGTCACCAGCCTAGTGGCCCTGAAACAGGCCAAATATGTGCGGGATGATTATCCCGAAGGCAAAGCGTTTGTGTTTTATCAGCATATGCGTACGCCCGGTTTGAACGAGAATTTTTATAAAAGCCTGCAGCAGGACCCGGGCATATTCATGACCAAAGGCGAGGTCACAGCCGTATCCAAAAATGGCAATGGATTGATTGTCGAAGCCGAAAATACCCTTCTGGGTGAAAAGGTGCAGGTGAAAGCGGACCTGGTGGTTCTGGGGACCGGGATGGTTCCGGTAACCAAGGATGATCCGGTGGTCAATCTGGCCTATCGTCAGGGACCGGGATTTCGGGACAATGCGATTTACCAGGAATATGCGGATTCCAATTTCATCTGCTTTCCTTACGAAACCCAGCGCACCGGTATCTATGCTGCCGGTGGCATCCGGCGGGCTCTCACTGTGGAGGAATCCATGGAAGATGCCACGGGTGCAACCCTGAAAGCGATTCAATGCCTGGAATCGTCCAACCGCGGCGTCTCGGTCCATCCTCGCTCGGGCGATATGACCTTTCCGGATTTCTTCTTCCAGCGCTGCACCCAATGTAAGCGCTGCACCGAGGAATGTCCCTTTGGCGCTTTGGATGATGATGAAAAGGGAACACCCAAACCCAACGCCACCCGTTGTCGTCGTTGCGGTACCTGTATGGGTGCCTGTCCGGAGCGGATTATTGGATTTGCCGATTACAATATCGACAGTATCGGGTCCATGGTTAAATCCATCGAAGTTCCCTCGGAAGATGATTACGACGAACCGCCCATGCGTATTGTCGGCTTGGTATGTGAAAATGATGCCTACCCGGCCCTGGATATCGTGGGTCTCAACCGGATGTCCTACTCGGCGGATGTACGTTTTATTCCGGTGCGCTGCCTGGGATCCGTCAATGTTATCTGGATCAAGGACGCCCTTTCACAAGGGATGGACGGTGTCTTTCTGATGGGCTGTAAGCATGGTGATGATTATCAATGCCATTTTGTCAAAGGCAGCGAGTTGGCCGATATTCGGATGAAAAAGATCGGTGATGCCCTGACAAGCCTGGCATTGGAAGAGGAACGCGTCACCCAGTTTCAGATTGCCATCGACGAATATGACAAGATACCGCAAATTGTGAACGAATTTGTGGAAATGATCGAAGATCTTGGCCCCAACCCGTTTAAGGGCTTCTAATCTAGCAGATGGTCGTTCACTTACGGGTGAACGTCAGCAAGTCATTGAAATAGGAGGTATTCAGATGACGGATGCATATACTCTCGAGCCTGATGTAGGCTTTATTAATGAAGTGAAAGCGCTGGGCGGCGGCGACCTGAAAAAGTGTTTTCAGTGCGCAACCTGCTCGGTGGCCTGTCCAATTTCTCCGGATAACCGCCCATTTCCGAGAAAAGAAATGATTGCGGCCTCATGGGGATTAAAAGATAAGTTGGTGGGCAATGGCGATGTCTGGCTATGCCATAATTGCGGCGACTGCACTACGCTGTGTCCTCGCGGGGCCAAACCGGGCGATGTTCTGGGTGCGGTTAGGGCCTATGCTGTGGCCGAATACGGGCCGGTTAAAGCCATCAGCCGGCTTGTTAATGATGCCAAGATGCTTCCGGTCGTATTGGGAATCCCGGCGGTGCTATTCTTGATCATCGGTTTGATCACGGGCCTGCTCGATTTCACTCCCGAAGGAGACCGGATTGTGCATGCTCATTTCTTTTCCACCTGGTTGGTGGATATTGTGATGATTCCCGCAGCCATCTGGACCGTGGCCACCTTTGCACTCGGCTTAAAGCGCTTCCTGGCGGACATGCACCAAAACGCGTTACAGGAAGGTAAAACCACAATCGAAAAGATCGATCCCATGGGGATGGTTCAAGGGCTGATCAGCATCATCCCCACCATCATCAAGCACGATAAATTTAACGAGTGTTCGGAAAACAAGGAGCGCTCCACGGCCCATATGATGGTCTTGTTTGGATTTGTGGGACTGTTCATCGTCACCAGTATTTTCTTCGTGGCCATTTATGGTTTACAGATTCATGGACCCTTTTCCCAGCTTAATCCGGTTAAATGGCTGGCGAATGTCAGCGCGGTTGCTCTGATTGTCGGCAGTCTGCTGATGATTCGCAGCCGTCTGGCCAAAAAAGACCAGGTCTCGGCCTACAAGGATTGGTGGCTGTTGATATGGGCTTTGTCTCTGGGTGTAAGCGGTATGCTGGCTCAAGTCACGCGGCTGCTGGACCTGGCATTCCTGTCCTATGCCATTTATTATGTCCACTTGATGTTTGTCTGGAGTCTGTTCTTTTTTATTGCCTACTCCAAATTGGCTCATTTGGTGTATCGAACCGCAGCCATGGCCTACAACGCGTATATCGACAGACAATAAGTTCGCTTAGGCGATTTTATTTCGGGCAGCTATGCTGCCGTTGATAAAACAGAAAAGGAGAGACGCTGGTCTCTCCTTTTTTATTTTGAGAAAACTGAACATTCTATGTTATTAAGATGGATCGGTTCAATTTTTATTGTAGCATTTGTCAAAATTCCTTTCTGATTGCGAAAGAAGGAGTACCCCTATTTTTTGGGATGGGCATATTATAATCAATCTGCAGCACTAGCGAAGTGCCCTGCCGGATTGGTGATGGTTCCCCAGCTTCGCTTTGCTACCAGTCCGGCCTGATTTCATCACCAATCCGGGGGCACAAAGACTGGCTTGGATTAATATGTCCATCCCAAAAAATAGGGGTACTCCTTCCCAGAATTTCGGAGAGTTGTTTTAGGGGTGGAATAAATCATCACATGGAGACCGGGCTAATGATGAAATTTTTTTGGTCCATATTTTTAGCTTTGATCATTATATCAAGTGGATATGCCGGTGCGGATAGCATCATCGAGCTAAGCGACGGTAGTCGGATAACCGGCGAGGTAATTTCGTTTGACGGCAACACCTGGATTATCCAATCCGAGAGCATGGGCCGGTTGAAAATTGATAGTTCAAAGGTTCGCAGCATCCGCGCCCAGGGTTCCAGCGGGCAGACTCAGCCGGGTAGTTCTTCAGGCGGATATCAGGTGGGCAAGGATGAGATTCAGACCATGCAGCAGAGCATCATGGCCAACCAGGAAATCCTGAAAATGATCATGAATCTGCACGATGATCCTGAAATCCAGGCGATTTTAAAAGATCCGGAAATCATGCAGGCCGTCAGTTCCGGTGATATCGCTGCTTTAATCGCCAACCCCAAATTTATGCGCTTGCTGGAAAGGGCGGAGATCAAGGCGATTACCGGCGAGGTAGCCAAATAAGATATCATGCCGAATTTCATCCAGGGTTACGATACCATTGTAGGGGGCCCCTTATGGGTACCCGGAAAGCAATGGGCAATTCGCCAAAACGGGCAGGCACAAGGCCTGCCCCTACATGCAATCCCGGCTTGAAAATTCAGATATAGGGCGGGATATAAAAAAGGGGTGACAAAGTGTCACCCCTTTTCTTGTTTTACAGCCAAAAGCCTGAAACCGAGATTAATTTCCGGTTGCGGCTTTGTGGGTCTTGATCTCGACCTTTTCAGTCAGCCCTTCATAATACTCACGCAGGATGGCAACGACTTCGTCGCGGCCAAAGTGATCCGGCAGCTCGCCGCCTTCGGAAAGCATCTTTCTCAGCATGGTTCCGGACAGAAGGACGCGGTCTTCCTTATCATGCGGGCAGGTCCTCAGGGAGGCCATGCCGTCGCATTTGTAGCAGTAGAAGGTCCAGTCGATTTTCAGAGGGGTACAAAGCAGCGCTTTACCTTCGCCCTCAGGGGTCGGAATCTTGTCGAATATGGTTTGGGCTTCAAACATACCATAGAAATCACCCACACCGGCGTGATCGCGGCCGATAATCATCTTGGAGCAGCCGTAGTTCTGACGGAAGGTGGCATGCAGCAGGCCTTCACGCGGGCCGGCGTAACGCATATCCAACGGATATCCGCCCTGAATGACATTCTGCTCGACGAAATAGTTTTTAACCAGGGAGTCAATACATTTGACGCGAACGTCGGCCGGGATGTCGCCGGGTTTCAGGTTGCCCACCAGAGAGTGAATGTAGACGCCGTCGCATACTTCAACAGCGATTTTACACAGATATTCGTGCGAACGATGCATGGGATTCCGCAACTGCAGGGCAGCTACTTCGCTCCAGCCTCGGTCTTCAAACATCTTGCGGGATTCGGCCGGCCGGGCATAGACATCAGCATATTTCGTGGGATATTCAGCCTCGCTCAGTACCTTTACAGGACCGGCCAGGTTGAAATCTTTTTGGGCCATAACCATCTGGACACCAGGATGGTCGTCCTTGGCTATTTTCCAGAATTCTTCTGCCGTGGGGGTGCCTTCGCCCATGTAACATTTTTCACATTCGAAAGTCTTGTCAGCTTCGGTCATCTCGAATTTTTCGGTCACCTGCATGGTGGCCATGATTTCGTCGCCTTCGGGATCGTAAAGGGCAATTTCGTCGCCAATGCTGATGGCGTCGGCATCTTCCTTGCCGGCATCCAGGGTAACCGGGATGGGCCAAAAGGTTCCATCCGCCATGAGAAAATTTTCGCAAACACCTTTCCAATCGGCCTGGGTCATAAAGCCGGTCAAAGGACTGAAACCGCCTATACCCATCATGATGAGATCGCCTTTTACACGCGCTGAAATCTCGACCTTTTTGAGGCCTTCGGCCTTTTTCTTTTCTGCTTCAAGTTCTGCGCCTTCGAGCAGGCAGCAGGTTAAACCTTTTCCGCCATGAGGGGGAATCAAATTTGCCATGTGTTTAGTTCTCCTTTCCTGAGTTTATTGTCTTTATCTGCAGCACAGATATAAGTTCGGACCTGGTACAAAAAATAACAATTATAAAGGAAAGAGGCATTTGTCAACAACAAAGGAGCAAGAAAAAAAGGGGGCTTACCCCACTTTTTCCCGGCTCCTTTGTTGTGTAACTTAAAAACAAATTTTCTTTGAGTGCTAAGAAAAATGATGAAAATACTTTGTCGAGATTTGATTCTTCGGTTGTATCCAGAAGAAGATGAAAATTTATTTTGTCATCTGGCTGGCAGCACATTCGTTTTTACCAAGATCCATAATGTCGGCGTCTTCGTCATCCACGACGACCAGTCCGGCATTGATTTCGCGAATTTTGGCATATTCATCGGGCTGCTTGCGCAGGTTGGTTTTGATAAAGCCATAAAAGGCATCTTCATCGGCAATGGAGTAGATATCTTTGTTGATCTTTTTAATCTGCTCCAGGGTTTCCGCAAAACTAAGTTCTTGGTTGGCTTCCTTCCAATCCATGTAATGGCCGGGAAGGGCCAGCGTTGCATTATCCCACTGCATAATTTTTTGGGTCATGGTGGCAAACAGCATCTTGGACCACTCCTGGGCCATGCCACCCAGGTCCGGACGCCCAATGGAGTATATGAAAACCGTATCTCCGGTGATTACATATTGATTATCAATCAAGTAGCAGGTGCTGCCGGGTGTATGTCCGGGCGTGTGAATCGCTTTAATATCCGGTCCACCAGTACTAAACTGATACAGACTGCCATCGACCGCTGAGGTATATTCGAAAGCAGCTACATGAAAATCTTCATCCGGAGCGACAATCTCGGCATTCAGGTTTGCTTTTAAGGACATGCTGCCGCTAATGTAATCGGCCTGGCGATGGGTTTCAAATGTTCGCGTAATCGTGCATCCGTGTTTCCGGGCAAATTCGGTGTAGGCATCAATATTTTTAGCGGGGTCAAAGACCATCATCTCCTGCCCCCTGATAAGCCCGTAGCTGCAGGAGGCTTTACCGGGACGACGAAACTGATAAAGTTCATAATCATTACCGCCGCCGACCTTGATAGGCGCCAGAAAGTTACCCCAGGCCTTAATGCCTACGAGCATATGGCCCACATCCTCAAATCCATGATTAAGCAGAATTTCAGCCACATATTTTGAAGAGCCCTCTTTGGCACAGACAACCCGTACTTTCTTGCCCCGCGGAACCTTGGCAACACTTTCCTCTTCGTGTTCGATAAATTCCATGTAGGGTACGTTCACCATGTCAAAGGGAAAGGGACCTTCAACTTTAAAGCGCCCGAATTCTTCGTCATTACGCACATCCAACAGCAGAAAATCGTCTTTATTCAACAGCCAGTCAAATAATTCTTGGGCACTAAAAGACTGTACTTCCATGGCGATACCTCCTTATTTGCTAGGGATCATACGGCCTAAGCGTGTTTTCATTGCCGTATTGACGAAACCTAAAAGTGAAAGATTTGGTAAATTTAGGATCCAAGGAACCAAGAGGTAACCCGAAAGCGTATTAGGTGTTTAGGCTATTAGACTATTAGCTGCTAACAGCCTAACAGTCTTCAGCCTAATAGCCTGTAGTTCTTGAATCCTTCAGTTAAGATGTATAATTTTAAGCCGCTACGAGTGCATCAGCTACCATGGATGACAAAAAGCGAACATCCACATTCATTTTATAGTGATCGTTTAGATTGTCAAGCTGGGTATGACAGTTTTCGCAAGCGGTCGCCAGAATAGGGGCACCGGTTTCCTTCACCTGATCGACCTTGACACGGGCTGATTTCATTCGGAAATCGAGCGTTTCATCGCCCAGAGCTACCAGGCCGCCACCACCGCCGCAACACCAATTATATTTCGGCTCCGGTGACATTTCCCGAAAGTCATCGGTTAAATGGCTTAAAATAAATCTGGGATCTTCGATCACACCGCCGTTTCGGGCGATCTGACAGGGATCATGGTAGGTGATGGCTTGATCGAATTTGGATTTATCTAGCTTGATTCTATTTTCGCGGATGTAGCGGGCATGAACTTCGGTTATGGAGGACACCTTAAATGGCTGCGTTCCAGAGAGCTGCTTCATCACCCGAAAGGCGGTACCGCACTCACAAATGCAAACCTCCTTGACTTTGAGTCGCGAGGCTTCTTTGATGATGCGGTCCAATATCAATTTGGTCTTGCTAGGGTCGCCCACAAAGGCTCCAAAATTTACGGCTTCAAAAAAGCTTAAAGTCCATTTTTCCCCGGCCGCATTGAATATGGCCGCAGCGGGGATGATGGAGTGGGCCCCGGCCAGGGCTACGTATAGTAAATCGGCACCTTCCACATCAACGGGTATGGCAGCCTCCCCGGCTTGAATTTTCCATTTTTCGATCACTTCGGCTTCCAGGTTTTTTACACCGGTGAGAAAACCTTCCTTAAAAAACTCCAGGGATTTGCCTTTCTCGACCGATGTGTCCGCCAACATGGTCAGTATTTCAGGTTCGGCCTCAGCCCCAATGAGCAACAGCTTGGCGATGGACATGAGCATCTGAGTGTCGATGCCAAAGGGGCAATACACCATACAGCGACGACAGCCGGTGCAGGAATAAGCGGCTTCAAACAATTCCTCCAGGGCCAGATCGGTCAGTTCCTTGGCTTCTCCCACCGACGGCCAAAGCTTTCCGCGGGTCTTGAAGTATTTTTTATATAAACGCCGTACAATTTCCGACCGGTAAGCGGCTATGTGCTTGACCTGACCGGTTGAAGCATAGACGTGGCAAGCTTCCGTGCAGACACCGCAGCGGGTACAGGTCTCCAGATAGAGCTGCATGGCCTGATTCAGCTTGGATTGAAATAGTTTTAATAATTCGTTGCGGGTCTCCTGGTCCATGTTAACCTCGTCTCAATCTATTGATGGGTAATGCCAGGAATGAATGCAGGCTCTGGCTAAATGGGAAGAACATGAGAAAGATATTGGCAAAAAATACATGCACTACCAGCATAAATGAGTGGCCGGAGAATAGAATCCCTTCGGGCAGATCCGGTTTAAGTACCAGCAGGCTGATGAAATAGTCGCGATAATCGTCCACCGTCAGCTCTTCATAAAAATAGATGCGCCGGGCCCAATCCATTTCATTGCCGAAGATCACGATAATAAACAGGAGGATCAAGAGATAATAGTCTTCGGGCACGGACAGTTCCTTGACAGGCGATAAAAATCTGCGAAATAAAAAATATAGCAGGCAGATGGCTAAGATAAGTCCCAAAAATCCTTTTCCTAAAAAGGGTTCGTGCGGAATAACCTGAAATAAGCTGATATCCCAAATTAATTCCAAGTGGCCGATAAAAAGCAGAATCAATCCCATGTGAAATACGATCAGAAATACCCATAAAACAGGCTTGTGACGGCGAACCGTGGGAAATAGAAAGGTGTCACTTAAGGCAGCCAGGAATTTGCCCTTTGTCTGCGGATAGATTTGCAGCGTGGTGGGATGCGCGGGTGCCTTGAAAATTTGCCAGAGCCGGATGGCGGTTCCGATGACGAATACGGCCACAGCAAGATATACCATGGGAACCAGGACGGCATAATAAAGGGTTTGCAAAACTTCCTCCTAAAAATTGCGGCCACAAGGGCCTATCCCGAGAATGTTAATCGTGCTTTTTCACAATTTTTCAGATCGGGATAGGAGGTGTTAGCCGCAATTTTAGCTTTTTCTTTCGATATAAAAGGTAATATTTTTGCCTTCTTGTTCGGTTTTCAGAATTTCATTGCCACTGGTGCGGGCCCAGGCCGGAAAATCGGTTAGGGATCCGGGATCTGTAGAAGTGGCCTCCAGAACCTGACCGACTTCAATCTCCTTGATGCCCTTGCTGACCTTAACCACCGGCATGGGGCAGGCCAAACCGCTTAAATCCATTACCTTGTCGGCTTTAATTTCATCACTCATTGTATTTCTCCTTTTTTTGGTAGTGTTGAGAGGTTGTGTCGTATCTTACTCTTATGGCATCTATTGGATTTTAATGTGCCGATTCAAAAATACAGGCTGTTAGGCTGAAGACTGTTAGGCTATTAGTAGCTAATGGTCTAACAGCCTAAACACCTAATATGCTATCGGGTGAATTCTTGAACCCTATATAAAAAGTTGAACCCTACTGTCTTTCGCCTCTTCCAAAAAAGTGGCCACGCCCGCGAAGTCAAGACCATCATAATCGATCATTTCTTCGCGTTTAAAACCCATGAGGTCCATGGACATTTCACAAACATAAATCTTTACGCCGAGTTCTTCGGCTAAGGCGACCATCTCGCCCAATGAAGCCACATTCTTCTTCTTCATGAGGGATTTCATCATGGCGGTACCCATGCCGGCCATATTCATGTTGGACAATTTAACCTGCTCTACGCCCTTGGGCAGCATGGTCCCAAACATGGTGCCCATCATATCTTTACCGCCCACATTTTTATTGCTGGCCCTGAGTATGGGCGTCCCCCAAAAAGTAAAAAACATAACCACGTCCATACCCATGGCAGTGGCACCGGTGGCAATAATAAACGAGGCCAGAGCTTTGTCCAGATCTCCGCTAAAAACGATCATGGATAGTTTGTTGGACGGTGTTTGACTTTTCATGGCATCCAGCTGGGATTGCAGCTGGGCGACCTGTTCTTCTATGCTTGACATGACAACCTCCTTTAGTTGTTATTATAATAAACCATAGTTTTTCAATGTTTTATTTGCTTTATTACCTCAAATTTTCAATTTAGTGCACATTGTGTACTAAATAGGGAAATTTTTTATACCATCAATTCTTTGACCGATTCCATGGACCCCTTCAATAGTTCAAGGTTGGTGATTAGGATTTTGCGCTGTTCGGGTTCCATGCGCTGGAGTACTTCCGAGTGAATTTCATTGGTAAAATTATTGATTTCATTGAGTTTGCTGGCTCCCAGCTGGGTTAGACTCAACAGCGTTACGCGCGAATCTTT
The DNA here is from genome assembly GCA_964452555.1 of uncultured Desulfobacterales bacterium. Lineage (GTDB taxonomy): Bacteria > Desulfobacterota > Desulfobacteria > Desulfobacterales > B30-G6 > B30-G6. Next base: position 14,667 of record CAYVMI010000029.1, on the reverse strand, counting down.
AGGATCGTCAATTTTTTGGATCAAATTCTTTTGAACCAGGCCGGAGACAATTTTGGTTATACGGCTTTTAACCAGATTCATCTTAGAAGCGATGCCTTTGGCGGTCAGGTAGCGCTCTTCGCCAAACAATGTAAGGCAACGCAACTCGGCATCGGGAAGCCCGAAGCGTTCACACTGGTATTGCATCCGTTCCTGGCAGCATTGGAATAGTTTGGTGATCAGACCTTGAAATTGGGTGATTTGATTGTCCGAGGCCAAGTTCTGCATTGATTCGTCTTTTTGGTTCATAGCATGAACTATATGCCAAGTCTAAATTTTGTCAAGCAAAAAAAAGACAACCCGACCTGAAAATAGGTCGGGTTGTCTTTTTAATTGGCGGAGAGAGAGGGATTCGAACCCTCGATGGAGCTTTCACCCCATACTCGCTTAGCAGGCGAGGATCCCAAAAATAGAAATAATTGAAAATTCGCCGGAAACCCGCTATTAGCGGGCTTTTGGCGAATGCCAACTTTCAACAACTTTCAAGATCTTGCCTGTTTTTGGATCTGATTATAACGATTTTTATAACGATTTTTCAGCCAAAATTATCACTCTGTTCAATCGGAAATAATCTAAACGGAAAGTGTGTGTGACTGGTGCCCGTAGATAGTGTTGGGCAAAATGCCCATCACGTGTGACCATTCAAAGAGTATTTAAATCTTCTGAATATATTCATTATAACGATTAAATCATTATTCCAGTGTGTTATTTCAATATCCTCCTGTGGAAGGATTGTAAAATCTTCATATCTGTGGGTTGACAATATGCCCATAGCTGTAAATTTCACATCAGGGCAAAACTTGAACAACAGTCTGCCGATATTGCACCGTTTAGTTCCAATCGTGTACGCATGAGCCCATCAACCAGACGGTAGCGATTTGTGAATCTTGCGGAAATCTTAATAAAAATTAAAAATGTTTGACACTTAAGCTTGGTTTGTCTTATTATTTGCCAGTTTATTCTGGTTTATATTTTTAATAACCACACTTAAACATCCCACCAAACAAATTATAAAAAGAAAATAAGCTAATCACTGCACCTGCATATTGGGAGTGACTATGGAAGATCGATGGCTTTCGGTTGAGGAAATTGGGACCTACCTCGGCATCAAAAGAGACACAGTCTATCGGTGGATTACAGAAAAACAGATGCCAGCGCACCGGATGGGTCGCCTGTGGAAATTTCGCAGGGATGAAGTAGATGATTGGGTAAAATCTGGTGGCGCGTCTGAATCAAACCAAAAGAATTCTGTTGCAGGAATAAATGAATAAACTCGAAGATCTAAAACCGAATGCAGCAGTCAGAGGGATTCTTCCTGATTGCCTTGTTACAGTCGTTAGTGTGCAGTGGTTTGGTTCCGAGGCTATTGAACTCACCTTTAAGAATCCAACTGGGGATGTGGCAAACGAGCTTTTATACCGTCATGATGAAAACCGTATCGAGGTGGTTGAACAGGGTCGCCCGTGGAGTTTTGATGGCGATGGCTCTCTATTCCGCCTTGTATCGGAAGCCCATCGTATCCGATTAGCCCATTTGTTTGATCCAGTACTTGCAGTCCATACATCCATCGTCGATCCATTACCTCATCAAATAACAGCAGTTTATGAATCGATGCTGCCTCGACAACCGTTACGGTTTTTACTGGCAGACGACCCAGGTGCCGGTAAAACGATCATGGCGGGTCTATTAATCAAAGAACTCATTGCACGGGGAGACCTGCAGCGCTGCCTTGTTGTTTGCCCTGGAAGCTTGGCTGAACAGTGGCAGGACGAGCTCTTCAGACGTTTTCACCTACCTTTTGAGATTCTAACCAACGACAAACTGGAATCGGCTCGAACCGGAAACTGGTTCATGGAAGCAAATTTGGTTATCGCGCGTTTGGACAAACTTTCTCGCAACGAGGATGTTCAAGAAAAACTCAAAGCAAAAGACTGTCGGTGGGACTTGATTGTATGTGATGAAGCTCACAAGATGTCAGCCACTTTCTTTGGGGGGGAAATCAAATATACAAAACGATACCAGCTCGGCCGGCTGCTATCAACATTAACACGTCATTTTCTTTTGATGACCGCCACCCCTCATAACGGCAAGGAAGAGGATTTTCAGCTTTTCATGGCACTTTTGGATGGTGATCGTTTCGAGGGCCGATTTCGTGATGGGGTTCATACTGTTGAGGTTTCTGACTTGATGCGCAGAATGGTTAAAGAAAACCTCTACAAGTTCGATGCAACACCACTCTTCCCCGAGCGGATTGCGTATACGGTTCCATACAAACTTTCAGATGCAGAAGCCCAGCTCTATTCAGAGGTGACAGCATATGTCCGTGAGGAGTTCAATCGTGCTGAGGCGTTGGCCAATGATAAAAGAGCCGGTACTATTGGATTTGCCCTCACGGTACTTCAACGACGGCTTGCATCTTCACCAGAAGCGATTTACCAGTCGCTGAATCGTCGCCGCGAGCGTTTAGAGAGCCGTCTTAGGGAAATGGAACTGCTAAAACGTGGTTCCGAGATTTCAACAATTATCCCATCGCAGTTGCCGCTGCTTGATGAAGAGGATATTGAGGATCTGGATGATGCACCTGAAAACGAGGTTAATGAAACCGAAGCTCAGGTTCTCGACCAGGCCACTGCCGCCAGAACTATAACTGAGTTAAAAGCAGAAATCGATACACTCAGGCGCTTGGAAAATCTGGCTGCGACAGTGCGTCGCAGCGATGAGGATCGAAAGTGGCGAGAGCTGGCAAGCCTTTTGAACGAGATTTTTACACCAGCTGGAATTTCAAACCAAGTCTCGGAGAAAACTGTTCCATACGGTGCCGGCCCAATTCCCCCACCATTGCCATCACCACAGCAGAAGTTAGTCCTTTTTACTGAACATCGGGACACTCTTAAGTATCTCGAAAAACGCATTACAACACTATTAGGACGAATGGAGGCTGTTGTTACCATTCACGGAGGTATGGGTCGGGAACATCGGATTGCTGTTCAAGAATCATTCAGGCATGATCCTTATGTGCAAATACTCTTGGCCACTGATGCAGCCGGTGAAGGGATAAATCTCCAGCGTGCCCATTTGATGGTGAATTACGATTTACCTTGGAACCCAAACCGATTGGAACAACGCTTTGGCCGCATTCATCGAATCGGCCAGACAGAGGTATGTCATCTATGGAATCTCGTAGCTGAGGAAACCCGAGAGGGGGATGTATATCGGACATTGCTCGATAAACTTGAACAGGCACGGAAGGCCCTCGGGGGGCAGGTTTTCGATGTACTCGGAAAACTCCAATTCGAAGGTAGGCCTTTACGAGAGCTTTTAGTCCAGGCAGTCAGGTATGGTGAGCAGCCGGAGGTTCGAGCAAGGTTAAACCAAGAGGTCAGCGGTGCATTCAACCAGGGCAGAATTCAGGATTTGATTGAGGATAAGGCCCTTGCCCACGATGCCATGGATATTAGCGGTGTACATAGAGTCCGCGAGGAAATGGAACGTGCAGAGGCTCGTCGTCTGCAACCACATTATATCGAGTCCTTTTTCATTGAAGCCTTCCAAAAGATAGGAGGATCGATCAAACAACGCGAACCACGTAGGTATGCCGTTTCCCATGTTCCAGAACCGGTTCGTAACAGGGATCGTTTGATCGGAATTGGCGAACCGGTCATGCCACGCTATGAACGTATCGCATTTGCAAAAAATCTCGTGGCACTTCATGGTAAACCGCTTGCTGCTTTTGTTTGCCCCGGGCATCCACTATTAGATTCCGTGCTTGACTTGACAATGGAACGTCACAGGGACTTGCTAAAGCGTGGTTCTGTCCTGGTAGATGAACGTGATGCAGGAACCCGACCCAGGATATTGTTTTTCCTTGAGCACGCCATTCAGGATGCAAGTCTTACACAATCCGGTGTGAGGCGAATCGTATCCAAGCGTATGCTATACGTGGAAATGGATTCAAGCGGTAACATGCGTCACCTAAATTATGCCCCTTATCTTGATTATCGCCCTCTGGATACCGAAGAACCAGATGTTGATACGATAATGGCAAGAGCTGAATGTTCATGGATAGAGGGGGATTTAGAGAAAAAAGCGCAGAGTTATGCGATTTCCAACGTGGTGCCCGAGCAACTTGAAGAGATCCGATCAAGAAAGCTGGAACTGATTGCTAAAACTGAAGCGGCTGTTAAAGATCGTTTGACCAAGGAGATCAACTATTGGGACCACCGTGCAGAACAGCTTAAACTTCAGGAACAGGCAGGTAAAATAGGCGCTCGTCTCAATTCAATTGAAGCCAGTAAACGAGCTGACGCCCTGCAAGCAAGATTGGAAAAGCGCATAACTGAATTAAAGCTTGAAGGGAAAATTTCCCCTTTACCACCGGTAGTTATTGGTGGTGTATTGGTTGTCCCGATAGGTCTAATTGATTTGATGGCCGGGAAATCCCAACCAAGCGTAACTACAACTGTCGATAAACAAGAGATTGCAGCGAAGGCACGTAAGATGGTGATGGAAACCGAAAAGAATCTCGGATTTGAGCCAATAGACCGGGAAACCGAAAAGTTAGGTTACGACATTGAAAGCCGAATACCCGGCACGGGGAGGTTGCGATTTATTGAGGTAAAGGGACGCGTTGCCGGTGCACCGACCATTACGGTCACAAAAAATGAAATCCTATACTCGCTAAACAAACCAGATGATTTCATCCTTGCACTCGTTGAATTCAATGAAGATGGTGATTCTCATGTTAGATATGTCCGTCGTCCTTTTCAACGAGAGCCTGATTTTGGTGTGACGAGTGTAAATTATAATTTGGGTCAATTATTACAACGAGCAGAGGAACCAGCATAATCTTTGCATTGATTTTTCAAGGTAGGGTAAGGCTTTTTACATAATATGCATATCTTCAGAAATTATACACGATTGCGAGGGGATCATTGAAAATGGGTAAGAACAAAAAGCTTATTGAGGTTGCATTACCTTTAGATGAAATCAATAAAGCCGCAAAAAGGGAGAAAAATATTCACACAGGTCTACCATCCAACTTACATACCTGGTGGTCGAGAAAACCACTTGGAATTGCACGAGCAATCATATTCAGTAGCCTTGTAGATGACCCCGGTGAACATTTGCCAGGTAAAAAGGCCGAAAAGAAACGAAAAGAATTATTCGAAATAGTGTCAAAATTAGCTCATCCAAATGCCCATAGCGATGAGAAAATTTTAGAATGTGCCAATAAAGAAATTCTTAATTCGAACAATGGCGTGATGCCTCAATTTTGGGATCCGTTTTGTGGGGGTGGTTCTTTACCATTGGAGGCGCTTCGCTTAGGACTAAAATCATTCGGGTCTGATTTAAACCCTGTTGCTGTATTTTTAACTCGTGTGCTCATAGAGCTTGTTCCAAAACAGGCATTCCACAAGCCAATAAATCCAGGAAGGATTCAGGAGGTTATTGAAGGATTAGCCCGATATGATGGGCTGAAAAAAGATGTACATTACTATGCCAAAATCATTGCAGGACAACTCGAAAAAAATATTGCTAAATACTACCCTGAAATAGAAATTCCTAAACATTTTGGAGGGGGTAAGGGTAAAATAGCGGCGTGGATTTGGGCAAGGACAGTTGAATGCCCTAACCCATCATGTAGATGTAAAACTCCGCTAGTTAATAAATTTTGGCTTTCAACTCATAGGGGGAATAAGGCATATGTAGTTCCAAAGCACAATCTGGAATCTAAAACTTTCAATTTTTCAGTCGAGAAATCAGGACAACCTCAAGAAGGAACAGTTTCAAGGTCTGGAGCTATTTGTTTAGCATGTGACAACCCTGTTTCATTTGATCATATTAGATTCGAAGGAACTCAAGGTCGTATTAGCTATAGTCTCATGGCAATTGCCGTTGAAGGCCCTCGTGGTCGAATATACCTTGAACCAACTAATGAGCAATCACACATAGCAAATTCATGTGAACCAGGATGGGAACCTGAAGCTGATCTTCCTGAGAGTGCGTTAGGTTTCAGGGTTCAAAAATATGGTATCACCAAGCAAAAAGATCTCTTTACCAAAAGGCAGTTGCTGGCCCTTTCAAAGCTGTCAGAACTAATTAATGAAATTCGTGACGATATTATTAAAGATGCAAATGGGGACATAGAATATGCGAACACCGTTCAAGCATTTCTTGCACTTAGTTTGAGCCGTGTTGCTCAAACAAACAATACCCTTGTAAGATGGTTGATACGGGTTAGTGGAACATCAAAAGGCACTCCAGCATTTGATCGACAAATTGTTTCAATGGTGTGGGAATTTTCGGAAGGGAATATATTGGGGAATTCTGTTGGCAGCTGGAAGGCCGCGATAAAAAATCCATTGACTGCACTAAAAAGTATCCCTCCATTGAAGCAAGGTGGGATTGCATTTCAAAATGATGCTTCACAGTCCTGGGGCAAAAAAGGAAGTTATGTTATTTCAACAGATCCTCCCTATTTTGATGCAATAGGTTATGCTGATCTATCGGACTTCTTTTATATCTGGCTTAGAAGGGCAATGCGTTCAGTTCATGAAGATATTTTCAGCACTATGCTTGTACCTAAAACAACGGACCTCACTCGAGATTTAGGTCGTAAAGAGGTTAAGAAGAACGCTGCAACTGAGAATTTTTTAACTCGATTAAAAACTGCATTTGAAAAAATGCGAGAAGCCGCAAATCCCTCGGTGCCTATAACTGTGTATTATGCTTTTAAACAAGCAGAGGTTAAAAGCCTCTCTGGTGGTGTAAATGGAACGATAATGGTTTCTACTGGTTGGGAGACTCTTTTAGAAAGCCTTATACGATCAGGTTTTTGCATAACAGGCACATGGCCACTTAGGACAGAATCGGCGAGCCGTCTTAGGGCGATTGGTTCTAATGCACTTGCTGCTTCTATAGTCCTCGTATGTAGAAAAAGATCAAATGAGTCCCAAATTGGAACAAAAAGTGATCTATTATCAAGGCTTAGGAAGGAATTGCCTGCTGCTTTAAAAGCTCTTCAAAGAGGGAACATAGCGCCTGTTGATCTTGCTCAAGCCTCACTTGGACCGGGTATGGCTATCTACACATCCTATCAGAGTGTCATTGATTCCTCTGGGAAAGCAGTATCCGTCCGAGAGGCCCTCTACCTGATCAATCAGACTTTAGATGAGGTTCTTGCTGAACAGGAAGGCGATTTTGATTCTGATAGCCGTTGGGCTTTAGCTTGGTTTGAACAGTTTGGATTTAAGGAGGGCGAGTTCGGGATTGCGGAAACACTTTCAAAAGCAAAAAATACTAGTGTAGCGGGAATGGAAAATGCGGGGTTTCTTATATCAAAAGGAGGAAAAGTACGATTACTAAGTCCAGAGGAAATGGCCACTGATTTGGTTCCTGAAAAAGGCAAAAGAACATCTATATGGAAAACAGTCCATCAAATAATCCGATCGCTTGAGCTTGAGAGTGAAATGGCTGCTGCTAAAATTGTATCTGAAATGGGAGCATCATCAGATATGGTGCGTGAACTCGCCTATCGCCTTTATAGTTTATGCGAAAGAAAAAAACGTTCTCAAGAGGCATTTTCATATAACGGATTAGTACAAAGTTGGCCTGAAATAGAACGGTTATCTCGAGAAATTGATCGACATCCAAAATATGAACAAATAACTATTCCTGGGCAGGAGTAAAAAATGGCTGTTACAAATCACGAACGTGTTGGGAAAGCGCTTGAGTGGTGAAAAACTGGCCTTGATCCTAGTGTAGAAAGAGAAATGAATAACGCCGTTGCTGGGGAGGCTCAAAATCGTGCGCTTAAGTTCATGGGCGATGATAGGATGATCAAAAACAAACCGATCACAGAATGGGATAGCTCTGCTTTATTGGTGCTCATGTGGAAAGCTTGGAATGCGGTATTTCGAAACACCCTTGGGCCTGCCGAAAGAAGCTTGGTAAGTGAATTGCGGGATCATCGCAACAATTGGGCACACCAACAGGTCTTTTCAAGCGATGATGCTGATCGTGCTTTAGATTCCATGTCAAGACTCCTTTCTGCCGTATCCGCTCCACAAGCCGACGCGATCAATAAAATGAAAATGGAGCTACGACGACTCATATTTGATGAGCAGATGCGCCATGAAAAACGCAAAAGTGTTCCGTCAGCGATTGAGAGTCAAGCAACTGGCAATCAAAAACCATGGCGGGAGGTTGTCAGTCCGCATAAAGATGTCGCCAGCGGCCGCTACCAGCAAGCTGAATTCGCAGCGGATCTTTGGCAGGTCCATATAGGAGAAGGCTCGGATGAATATAAAAATCCCATAGAATTTTTCCGTCGCACTTTTCTTACAGAAAGCCTCAAGCAGCTTCTTATTGGTGGGATCAGACGCTTGAATGATGAAGGGGGGGATCCTGTTGTTCAGCTACAAACCAATTTTGGTGGCGGCAAGACACACTCTATGCTTGCTCTGTATCACCTTTTTTCAGGGGCAAACCCACAAGAGTTAATGGAAATAGATGATGTTCTAAAAGAGGCAGGAGGTCAATCTTCTCTTCCTGGTGTTAAACGTGTAGTTTTGGTGGGCAACCGGATTTCACCTGGTAATCCGGTAACCAAACCCGACGGCACTGTGGTAAGGACCCTTTGGGGTGAGTTGGCATGGCAGCTTGGTGGCAAAACCGCATTTGAACGTGTTCAAGCCGATGATGAAAAGGCTACAAGCCCAGGTGATGTGATTAGGGAATTGTTTAATGAGTATGGGCCATGTTTGATTTTGATCGATGAATGGGTGGCATATGCACGACAATTACATGATACAAGTGATTTGCCTGGAGGAAGCTTCGAGACCCATTTTACCTTTGCTCAGGCCTTAACTGAATCAGCCAAGCTTGCCAAACAATGTCTATTGGTGATCAGTCTACCAGCTTCAGATACATTAGGATCACCGCACGCCCAGGCTGATGATGTAGAAGTTGGTGGTGAACGTGGCCGTGCTGCATTGGACCGTCTGCGAAATGCAGTAGGGCGTGTGGAATCCTCATGGAGACCTGCCAGCGCTGAAGAGGGATTTGAAATAGTACGCAGAAGACTGTTTGAGCCTCTGATTAATAAAAAACAGTTCGTTGCACGTGATATGGTCTCCAGGGCATTTTTCGATCTGTATCGAACTCAGCATCAGGAGTTCCCATTAGAATGCCGTGAATCAGACTATGAAAAACGGTTAAAAGCTGCTTACCCTATACACCCAGAGGTTTTTGACCGCCTTTATACAGACTGGTCAACCTTGGTCAAATTTCAACGAACTCGTGGTGTATTGCGTCTGATGGCAGCGGTAATCCACAGTCTTTGGGAAAAAGGTGATCGAAATCCCCTAATCATGCCAGCCAACATAGCTATTGACGATACACGGGTTCAATTTGAGTTGACCCGTTATCTTTCAGATAACTGGGTGCCAGTAATCGAAAAAGATGTTGATGGACCTAATGCGCTGCCATTGCAGCTTGATGGTGAAGTGCCAAATTTGGGTAAGTTTGCTGCTTGCAGGCGTGTTGCACGGACAATTTACCTGGGATCAGCCCCTACCCCAACGGCTGCTAACAGGGGGCTTGAAGATAGGCGAGTAAAGCTTGGATGCGTGATGCCGGGAGAGTCGCCAGCCATATTTGGTGATGCTTTGCGGCGATTGAGTGGGGTAGCGACCTATCTATATCAAGATGGTCCTCGATATTGGTATTCAACACAGCCAACGGTGACCAAATTGGCCGAAGATCGTGCCGAGCAATACAAACGCAATCCAGATGCTGTAGTCTCAGAACTTGATAAGAGATTACGTGCCGACTTGCACCAAACCGGAGATTTTAGTCGTGTTCACCCATTGCCACAGTCCGGTCAGGATGTCCCTGATGACCTGGATGCAAGGCTTGTAGTATTAGGAGTGGACAACCCCTACAGTAAGGAAAAGGACTGTCCGGCCATGAAGGTAGCCAAAACCATTTATGAATCACGTGGTAACAGTCCTCGAATTTTCCGCAACACCGTGGTATTTTTGGCTGTTGATAAAATGCGACTCCAGGATTTGGATGAAGCTGTACGCAAATATCTTGCCTGGGAGACCATTCTTGACGAGAAGGAAACTCTTGATCTTTCACCCCATCAAGTAAAACAGGCCGAGGCACAACAAGAATCAGCTGATGGGGCTGTTAAAGCCCGCCTGCCTGAAGCTTATCAGTGGTTAATCGTGCCAATACAAAATACCCCCCAAGCCGAATTAGAATGGCAGGCGTTCAGGCTCACAGGATCTGATGCTCTTGCCGTGCGGGTCAGCAAAAAGATGAAAAATGATGAACTTTTGGTAACCGTGCTTGCAGGAACCGTTCTACGCAACGAGATGGATAAAATACCATTATGGCGTGGCAATCGCGTAGAAATCAAACAGCTTGCAGAAGATTTTGCTCGATATCCCTATTTGCCAAGACTCAAAAAGCCAGAGGTTCTTGTGAAAGCGATTGAAGATGGACTCGGACTTTTGCTTTGGAACCACGAGTCTTTTGCATATGCTGATAGCTATGATGAGGAAGCGAAACGTTACAGAGGATTGCGGACTGGAAAGGTCGTACCCCTTTCTGCTGATAGCTTAAACGGGCTGCTCGTAAAGCCAGATATTGCCGTTCAACAGCAACAGGCAGAAACGCCACCACCCACTGGACCGCCAACAGGAGAACCTATGCCGCCAGTTGAGCCAGGTGGGGGTGAAAGCCCAACGCCTGAACCAGAACCACCACCAGTTGATACTGGGCCAAAGCGCTATCATGGCAGCGTTATTCTTGAATCCACTCGAGTTGGACGTGATGCTGGCCGCATAGCTGATGAGGTGATTTCTCATTTGGTTGGTCTTGTTGATGCTGACGTTACAGTAACGCTTGAAATTGAGGCGAATATTTCATCCGGTGCGCCGGATAACGTTGTGAGGACGGTGACAGAGAATAGTCAGACCTTGAAGTTTATAAGTCATGGATTTGAGAAAGAATAGACTCCTCACTCGGAATCCTAATTAGAGAAATAATGGGGATTTAACATGGCAAAAATTGAAAACCATAAGTACAGCGTTGAAGAGGCTTTTCGTGAATGTTTCTATATCGTTCCAGATTACCAAAGAGAATATGTCTGGACGGATAAAGAAGTTAACCAACTGTTAGAAGATATTAATGATGAGTTAGATGCCTCTAATGGTCGAGAATATTTTATTGGCACTGTGCTTGTTTCCCCGACAGATCTTAAAAACCATTATGAGGTAATCGATGGTCAGCAACGGCTTACCACCTTTTTTCTTTTATTATGCGTTTTAAAAAACATTTTCGAGAATGAACCTCAATACCAAACGATTAATGGTTTGATTTCTACAAGTTATACAACCAGTGATGGTGATACCAAAACCAGCCTTAAACTTGATCCACGTTATGAAAATGCCAAAGAAGTTATGGATATGATCGTTAAGATCAATAGTGATTATGACCAAACAAAGAACGCTATCCAAAACGCTGGTATTAGTGTTCTTGGATCTCTGGAGAATCTTCTCCATGCATACGGCAACATCTACAATTATTTACAGGTGAATTATCCTAATATTTCATCATTGCGGAAATATTGGGGCTATTTGGCAAATAATGTGGTGTTTATTCAGATTTCAACTGATGTTAGTAGTGCACTTAAAATATTTGAAACCATTAATGAACGTGGCGTCGGCCTAAATCCCATGGATTTATTGAAAAATTTATTATTTACCCACGTTAAGGCCGAGGAGTTTTCTAAGCTAAAGGATGAGTGGAAAAAAATAACTGGCCCTCTAGAGCAACATAAAAAAAAGCCTCTACGCTTTTTGCGGTACTTTCTTATGGCAAATTATAAGATCGAAAACGCTCGAAAAGATGGGATAGTACGGGAAGATGAAATTTACGATTGGTTCACAAATAAAAAAAATGCGGCTTTATGTGACTACCAGAAAAAACCTTTTGAATTTGTACGTAAAATCATACGCAACGTAAATAATTACATTGCCTATTCTAATGGCAAAGGTAATGACAAAAATGATAACCTATATATGGATAATCTTAGCAAGCTTTGTGGTGGTGCCTTTAGTCTTCATTATGTATTGCTCCTTGCCACAAGCACACTGCCTAAGATGATATTTGATCACTTCGTTAGACAGTTAGAGAGCTTCCTTTTTTATTATATTTTCACTAAAACTCCAACTAAGGAGCTGGAGCGAAATTTTTCAGCTTGGGCTGATGAATTAAGAAAAATTTGTGATATCGGTATTCTCGATTTGCAAAAACAACAATTGAACGATTTCCTGAGAAGTAAACTGCACGAAAACATACAGGCAAAGGATGAGCAACTCGAAGATGATTTAAAACGATATACTCTCTATTCAATGCAGCAATACCGCATTAGGTACTTTTTATCCAAGATTGCGCAACACGTAGATATGGCCTATAAAGGCCTGTCATCACCAGGTTCCCTCAACGACTACACCGTACTACAAATTGAGCATATCTTGCCTAATAACCCTAAGGATGAACTGCGGAATGATTTTGAGCTGAAAAATACCGATAAAAGCTATGATGAATATAAAAACAAACTCGGTAATTTTACGCTCTTAGAGAAGCCCATAAATATAGTTGCGGGTAACGACTTTTATGAAAAAAAGTGTAGTGAATATTTAAAAAGCAAATACTATCTTACAAGCAGCCTGGTGCGGTTAAATGTTGTGGGTAATAATTCTTCAATTAATCGGATCAACCAAAAGCTTATTGCATTTTCCGAATGGAATGCAGATACCATAGATCAACGACAAAACATGCTCATCAACCTTGCCAAGGGTATTTGGAGAATTGAAGAGATAGAGACAGAGTGAGTTAGTTTGTTTCTATTTCCTAATAATTTGGTATAGTTATGAATGAAGTTGAAAATAAAAGCTCAAAAATAAATTGCTGGGAATGTGTTTATAATGATTTAAGTGGAAATTCGTTTTTGGGGATCTGTACTTGGTTTGAAAAGCATAATAGAGGGAAAAACAAAGAAATACCGCCAAATGTTGTAGATGTTGGCTGCAAGCATTTCACATCAAAAAGGACGAATTACTGACCAATGCAGCTATCAATTTAAAAGGGGGTAATCTAACACAATGGTGCCGAAAAGGGCCTTCACTCAAGGGTACTAATTTAATGCCATCCTACAGACAGGATATGCGACACCTATTTTTATGGCTCGAGCAATCCCAACTGACACGCCAAGGTCAAAACTATCAGAGAAATTTTATTTATTTGACCGCACGCCTGAATATGGTTGATCTAATAAAACAAGCCGTCCAAGTTTAAAAGCATATTCATGACATTTATTTTGTATGACATTTAAATATCTTGATGGACTTTGATCACCAGATTTACTTACCCTGCTCCAAGTAAGAGTCAACTCGTCTCTTGCGCGTGTCATAGCAACATATAAGCGTGATGCATGTAATCGTTCACCATCGCTATCAACATTACGCCAGGGGATTATGCCTTCAACTAAACCAGCGATAAAAACATGAGGTGATTCGTGCCCCTTTGCAGACTCAATCGTACTTACTTTAACTCGGGTAGAATCGATTGCGACATCTTCTCTTAGCTCACAGTTTTCAATTTCTTTTTGGTCGAGTAATTCCATTATACTCTTTCGTATCTCTGGATGGCCCGCCATTATCAATATTTCTCCTGGAGAAGCAGATCCAGTATCTATCAAACGTTTTACTTCTTCAGCAATCCAATTATATTCTGAGTCTGCTGAATCAAATTTGATCAACATCGGAGGTTTTCCTTCACGCGATGGCATATCAGGCTTCTCAGGATGTGCTGTATTATCTGAATCTGTATCATCAAAATTATAATTGGATATCAGTTGATATGCAGCTTGAATTATTTGGTGTGTATTTCGATAATTCTTTTTTAGGATTTTTGATCGTCCAGTAATATCAATACCGATCCTTTTTAGTGAAAAGCCTCTTTGGTATATTTTTTGAGCGCCATCTCCAACAAGGAATAGATTGTCCGGCTGGTTTGATCCTACTAACATTGCTAAAAACCGAAGCTCGTTTTCAGAAAAATCTTGCATTTCATCAGCAATTATACAACGAGGCATTGCAGAATATTCTAATTGTGAATTAATATTATCAGCATTTTCGAGGAGATAAATCGCTTGAGTGACGACTCCTTCGTAGTCCACAACATTATCTTTTTTTAATAAGCCATTGTATTTCTCTTCAATTCTGAGCATAAACTCTCTTTGTTCCTTATTAAGAGGAACTTTCCGTCCAACTCGGCGACCAGTAAGATAGCTTTCCGTCCCTGCACCAGGTAAATAGTGGCCTCTAATAAATGATATTTCCTCCCTTACAAAGTTCCAGCCATATTTAGATAAAATGTTTTTCAAAACACTTGTTTCTTGATAATCTTTTATAGCTTTATCAATAGCCAGTTTACGATTTTCATCTGTGGCTGTCCAAGCTGTATAATCAGAACGAGGTATAAAATCTTTACAAACTCCCCTTGCAAGTTCTTGTATTGTGAAATGATGGATATGTTGTTGTTCAACGCCGC
>CAYVMI010000028.1:1808-73776 GCA_964452555.1 uncultured Desulfobacterales bacterium | reverse complement strand
ATCAAATTCCCGGGCAATGTCGTGCAGTTTTAAATTTAATTCCCGATGCAGCAGGTATCGGAATTTGGGGGTTGCGGCCCAACGACTGGGATCCTTCTGAAACTCAGCCGGTTTGGGATTATCCGCCAATTTATCCCAGCGTAAATTTTGCCTGGCATGGCAAACCCGAATGGCCGGCCTTAAAATCACCGGAATGCGATACTTTTCGGATAATTCAAAAGCGTAATTAGCCATTTCGCGGGCTTCCTGGGGATGGGACGGATCCAGAACAGGCACCTTTGCCAAGCGCGCCATCAGACGCGTGTCCTGTTCGGTCTGGGATGAATGCGGCCCGGGATCGTCGCAGGAAATGATGACAAAGCCACCCACCGTACCGAGGTAAGCGGCGCTCATGAGCGAATCGGCCGCCACGTTTAACCCCACCTGCTTCATGCAGCAGGCGGCGCGTTTGCCGGAAATGGCCGCCGCATAGGCATTGTCCAGGGCGACTTTCTCGTTTGTGGACCACTCAACATAGGTGCTCAATTTTTCGGATTTGATCATACGCACTGCTTCCGGCAGAATTTCAGAACTGGGAGTTCCTGGATACGATGTGAGAACTTGACAGCCGGCTTCCAAAAGGCCCAAAGCGATTGCGCCGTTACCGAGAAAAAAGTCTTCTTTCATGATACCTCTACTTAGGTTTTTAGGTGGTTAGACTGTAGGCTGTTAGGTACAGATTGCTTTCAGACCATAACCAAGTAATAAATATTAGGCGACAAAGTCGTCTCCAGTAAAGAAATCGCAGTGATTAAAAACATAGTGGCAAACACATAACTCGCGTGAAAATCAATGTCCTCTATGTTCGGATACGCTCGACTCATGCGATTTCTTTACTTGAAGTTCGGTTTTCGTTTTTGCAAGAATGCCGATATGCCCTCCCGGGCCGCATCCGAACAGGCGATCTCGCCAAAACCGGCATAGCCGAGTTCCAAAGCATTATCCAGTCCCTCGGCTGCGGCGGCTTTGCGGACGGTATCCGCTGTAATCATTACCGCTTCATGGCTCAGGGGCTGTTTGCCGGCCAATGGCGTTTCCGGTATGGAAATGTCCGGCAATTCTATCGCAGCCTCGATGATGGTCGGCAGGTTTTTCTGGAGGTCGTGGACGAGTTGCACAGCAGCGGGCAACAATTCGGAAGGATCGCTGACCACGTGATCCACGATGCCGACTTGAGCTGCCGCCTCAGCCGTTACCGGTTTGGCAAATAAAATCATTTCATTAAATAGCTCAGATGCCTGCGGCCATTTGCGATAAGGAACAACGCAGCCGCCAATGCCAGGCAGAATACCCAGGGTAATCTCCGGGAATTGCAGTATGGCGGTACCAACCGAAACAATACCGTGACAGCGGATGGCCACTTCCAAACCACCTCCCATGGCCAGGCCGTTTAAGGCCGCTACGACGGGCTTAGCCATTTTATCCATGAAACGCTGAACATTGGCACAATCCCGGGAGTATTGTATGGACGCTGCTTTATCACCCAGCATGGAGGGAAATTTGCCGATATCGGCGCCGGCGGAAAACGCGGCGCCACCATAACCGGTAATGATGAAGCCTTTTACATCGGAATCATTTTCAAACTGCTGCAGCACGTCCAGAATTTCAGCCGTGACGTCGTCATTGAGTGCATTCATGGCCTGTGGCCGGCGAATGGTAATAACTTTAACGTCACCGATATCGTCCACTAAAACATGGCGATAAAATTTTTGATAGGATTCAAATGAATCGGCCGACATGGGGAAGCCCGGTCGTTCCTGCTGAAAGCGCTGCATAATACGGTTGACCTCGGCTTTTCCAAGTTGTTTCATAATGTCCAAGGGGCCTTGCTTGAAGCCCAATGCGACCTGACAGCCAAAATTGAGATCAGCCAGGGTGCCGATGTCACGGTCAATGATATCAAATGACTGTGAAAAAAGAATACCCAGGAGGCGGTCGCGTATATCCGCAGAGAGTTCTGGCGACACTTCGGGTCCGGTCCCTGGTCGGTGGGTTGTCCAGCGATCGACGGAATTAAGTATACTTGCGGGCCGGTAATGGTCGCCTTCTTCCATTTGAAGCGTATTGGTTTCCACAATTATGGGATTACCGTTGGCCATGTTCAAAACAAAAAAAGGTCCGGCATGCACAAACTCCTGGGCCACCTGATCGATCTGACTGGCGGTGGCATCCGCCAAGAGGTAAGCGGCCTCGTTGCACCAGTTATCGAATATGCGATCCAGGACAAAGCATATGGCATTGTCGGTAATGATGGGGGCTTTACCGGTTTTGGCCAATAACCAGAATAGGTAGTCAATGGTAGACTGACTGGCACCGGGCCAGGTGATGACCTCCACTGGCAAACTGCGCCAGGCCGGAGCGAAAAAATGCGTCACCGAGGTCCGTTGCGGGTTTTTCATTTTAGTAAACAAGCGATCCGCCGGGATGGAACTGGTATTGGATGTAATGATTGCATCGGATGCAACAATGCTTTCAACCTGATCAAAAATTTTCTGTTTCAAGGGAATGTTTTCGGTGGCCGCTTCTATGACCAACTCGCACTCCGCCAACTGGTCATAATCCTGGGTATAATTGATGTTGGCGAGAACCGCCTCTGCTTTTTCCGGCTTCATCTTGCGTCGGTCAATGGCCTTCTGGGCATAAGCCGCCAGGCGTTTTTCTGCCGCTTTAAGCGGTTTGGCATCTATATCCACCAGGGTCAAGGCCAGATCAGGCATGGCGCTCTTTAGATAGTAGCCGATATCAGGACCGATCGTTCCGGCACCGATAATGGCGGCAGCCTTGGGCAAACCTCTATTTGGCTTGATTAGCAAGGGGTTGACAGCGGTGGGGTAAAGTTTTGGATCGGATTTCATAACGTTTTCCTTCTTTATAAAATATAAAAAATAGGTTAATGATCAGTATTCTCTTGACTAAATCCTGTATACTGTATACATCATTGAGTCAAGTTAAAAAAATGAACATCTTTCAGTGTGTTATCAGGTACACAATTTCTCGCTTTGCACACAGAATCCGAAAAAAATAAGCTCTTCGCACCAATTGCACGGTTAATCTTCTTAATTTGATGTTGAACTTTTCAGGGGTACGGTCATTCATATTGTTGAGCCGATTTTTGTATCCACGGCTAAATATAATGGAAACATCAAATCGTAACCACTCATGAAGGAGGGATGCCATGGAAACTAGAAAAATATTGTTGACCGAAGATGAAATGCCGCGACAATGGTATAATATCCTTGCGGATATTAAGATGAACCCACCCTTGGGACCCGACGGACCTGTGACACCTGACATGCTGGCGCCTGTTTTCCCGATGAATCTGATCGAGCAAGAGGTCAGCACGGAGCGCTGGATCGATATTCCTGAAGAGGTGCAGGGTGTATTGAAGATCTGGCGACCCTCCCCATTGATTCGCGCCTATAATCTTGAAAAAGCATTGGATACACCTGCGCGCATCTATTACAAATACGAAGGCGTGAGCCCTCCGGGCAGCCATAAGCCCAATACAGCCGTCGCCCAGGCCTACTACAACAAGGAATTTGGGATCAAAAGGCTGACTACGGAAACCGGCGCCGGTCAGTGGGGCAGTGCCCTCGCATTCGCCTGTTCGCAATTTGGACTCGAATGCAAAGTCTATATGGTACGCATCAGCTTCGACCAAAAACCGTACCGTAAAACCATGATGGCCACCTGGGGCGCCAATTGTGTTGCCAGCCCTAGTACCGAAACCAAGGCAGGCCAAATGGTTCTGGAAAAAGATCCGGACACGCCCGGCAGTCTGGGTATTGCCATTAGTGAAGCCGTGGAGGCGGCCGTTACCGATGCCACCGGCGAAACACGATATTCTTTGGGATCTGTTTTAAACCATGTCATGCTGCATCAGACCGTCATCGGGCTGGAAGCCAAAAAGCAATTAGATAAAATAGGCGAGTACCCGGATATCGTCATCGGCTGTGCCGGTGGTGGTAGCAACTTTGCCGGTCTGGCTTTCCCCTTTGCGCACGATAAAATTAATGGGAAGGACGTGGCTATTTACCCGGTGGAACCTGCTGCCTGCCCAACCTTAACACGGGCACAGTTTGCTTACGATCATGGCGATTTCGCCCAGATGACACCGTTGCTACCCATGCACAGTTTAGGCCACACCTTTGTTCCGCCGCCGTTACATGCCGGTGGCCTGCGCTATCACGGCATGGCCCCAACCGTAAGCCAGATGGTGGATGAAGGTATCATGGAAGCCAAGGCCGTCGGCCAGGTGGCGACGTATGAAGCCGGCATGATTTTGGCCCGGTCCGAAGGCGTAATTCCCGCTCCGGAAACCAACCACGCTCTGGCCCAAGTGGTGGCCGAGGCTCGGCAGGCCAAGGAAGAAGGCAAAGAAAAGGTTATTCTGTTTAACTGGAGCGGCCATGGACTTATCGACCTGTCGGCCTATGACAAATTCCTGAGCGGGCAACTTGAGGACATCGAACTCGATGAGGATGCCATCACCGAATCTCAGAAGATCTTGGATCAATTCCCGAAACCGGAGCATGTTAAAAGCATATAACCGTTATAGATTTCCTATAATTCGCTCTCTTTCGTTGAATTACACATAATGCAAACCCATTGATAAAGGGTTTAAGGGAAACAATTAAAGGATAAAAAGCTTGGGTATCAGCAGCTGATTGGTCACATTCGCCATCTCGAGCCCTTGAATCCTTGACCCCTTAAACCCTTTTTTTATAAACTGCCCAAATTCATAAAGTTTTATTAAGGTGATGTATGAAAATATTGGTGAGCGATCAACTGGGAGAAATCGGTATTGAAATGTTTCAGGCCGAAGAAGGGATTGATGTAGATGTAAAGACCGGACTTGCGCCGGATGCTCTTTCAAAGATTATAGGCGAATATGACGCCCTGGTGATTCGAAGCGCAACAAAAGTTACGGCAGATCTAGTTGCAAAAGCAACGAACCTAAAGGTTGTAGGCCGTGCCGGTATTGGACTGGATAACGTGGACATCCCGGCCGCTACCAAGCGCGGCATTATCGTCATGAACACGCCTACTGGAAATGTGGTTACTACGGCCGAGCACGCCATTTCCATGATGATGGCATTGACCCGAAACATACCCCGCGGGACCAGCTCATTGAAGGCCGGGCGTTGGGACAAAAAACTACTGCAGGGTCGCGAGGTTTATAACAAGACCCTGGGTGTGGTGGGCTACGGTAAAATCGGCTCCATTGTTGCGGACCGGGCGCGCGGGTTGAAAATGCGAGTAATCGCCTACGATCCCTTTGTCCCGCCGGAACAGATCCAAATAGATGGATTTGAGCCTGTTTCTCTGGAGGATCTATATAAACAGGCTGACTACATTTCTATTCATGTGCCTCGAATTAAAGATACAATCGGATTGATTGACAAAGCAGCCATTGAACAGATGAAAGATGGCGTCATGATCATCAACTGCGCCCGCGGCGGTATCGTAAACGAGGCCGATTTGGACGACGCGATTAAATCCGGCAAAGTGACCGGAGCGGCTTTGGATGTATTTGAAACCGAACCTCCGGGTACATGTTCGTTGGTGGAAAACGAAAATGTCATCTGTACGCCGCACCTGGGTGCATCCACCAAAGAAGCCCAAACCAATGTTGCGGTGGATGTGGCCAGGCAAATAATTGATTTCCTTAAATCAGGCACCATCATGAATGCCGTAAATGCCCCTTCAGTGGCAGGCGAACTCCTTAATCAAATCGGTCCATATCTTAATCTCGGCGATCGTATCGGATGCATGGCGGCACAATTATGCGGTGGTGCCGTGACCGAAGTGCATATTGAATATGCCGGCGATTTTCAGGGAATGGATCTGGCACCCGTAACCACCGGTATCTTGAAAGGTTTGTTGACACCCATGGTCAAAGATACGGTCAACTACGTCAACGCCAACGTTTTTGCCCAGGACCGCGGAATTAAAGTGTCGGAAACCCAAACCTCCGAAGCAGATGAATATATCAACCTGATTACGGTGAAAACTGTAACCACCCAAACGGCTTGCAGTATATCCGGTACGATTTTCGGCCGGAAACAAGCCACCATTGTTCGCATCAATGATTTTAAAATGACCATGGAACCCGCGGGTCACTTGGCATATATCCGCTGCTCCAATAAAGCCGGCACCGGTGCCCGTATTACGGCGTTGCTGGCAGAAAAAAAGATCAATATTAATCGCATGAATTTAGGCGGCAGTGAAGATGATGGTACCAGCAAGGTGCTGCTGGCAACCGACACAACCATACCAGAAGGTGTATTAAAAGATATCGAGGCCTCACCACTGGTAGATAGTATTGCCTTGGTGGAGTTATAGCAGGGTTCAAGGGTTCGAGGGTTCAAGTGGGGATCAACGCACTTCGCTTATAGCAGCCTTATAGCATCCAGGTGTCCTCGCATACCAGCTTCTTAGAAAGGGTTGGAGGTTTAGAGGGTCGACGGGGTGAAGGGTAAGCTCTAAGCCAATGGCAATAAGCGCCTAATGGTCTACAGCCTAATAGTCTAAAAGCCTAAGCTATTCCCCAAAACCGTCGGGCGTTATCCCCGAAAATCATACGCCGGACGGTGAGATCATTTTCCGTTGCCAGCAATAGTCGCAGCAGAATTGCAGCCTCGGGATAAAACGCCCAATCCGAACCGAACATCAACCGTTCCGGGCCTACTTCCTTGATCATCGCTTGAATTCTGTCCACGCCCTGGCCGTGGATGTCCAACCAAACATTCCGATATTTTTTGGCAATGGTTATGGCCTGCTCATTTTGCAGGGCTCCGGCGTGGCAAAGCACAAAACGGGTTTGGGGAAAGGCCGCGATGGGTTCCTCAAAGTTTTGGATATCAGAATAATCCTCGGAGTATAATTTAATCCCCAATGTGCGCCTTTCTTTATAACCGGTGCGGCCACAATGTAATAGAACCGGCAATTTCAATTGGGCACACGTGTCGTACACCGGCCAGACTTCCTTATCGTTGGGATAAAATTTAGCTAAATTGGGATGCAGCTTGATCCCCTTTAAGCCGAGCGCATGATATTCTTTTACCGACTGCGCCGCATTCTCCAGGGTTGGTTTGACACTGCCGCACAGGATAAACCGATCCTGCCGGCCGGAATTTTCAATCGCCGCTATGTACCGCTCGGTCATGTTGTCGTTAAAAAGCCATCCCGAATGAATCGGCAGCATCACCGCTTTTTCAATACCCAATAAATCCATCTCCGCCAGCAAGTTCGGGATTGTATGGGTGTCGGTGAGATCTGATCCGCCCAGAAAATAGGATTTCATCATGGCACGCCCCATGGCTTTTTTTTCTTCCGCACCGGCGTTCTGGTTGGCATAAAGGTACAAAGAGGTTTTGATATCGGGCGGCAAATAATACCTTGTTTGGGGATGGACTTTTAACAGATCCGGTTTTCCGCCTGCAAAACCATTCAAGGCCAAATGCGTATGACCGTCGATCCCGCCTTCCAAACCATCCACGGTAAGACGCAGCAGGCCTTTGTCCGTCATCTCGAAATACGGATATTCAGCCAGGCCTCGCAATCCCTGATAAACCTTTTGTTTGAAAATTTTCTGTTTCAATACATTCGCTGCCATAGACAACCTTTCGCATACAAGAGATGCTGCTGCACCCGTTGTCGCAATCATGATGGCTTTCATAAAGCCGCGTCTGTTCCAGTTTAGCTTCAATTTCTACCTCGCCCACTTTGACAGGTGGTTTGAACCGAGAAAGTGAGCGCCTTCCCCGTAGCGACTCGATTGAACTCGCCGAAAGTCTTGCTGCAGGGTGCGCTTCAAAACAATCAAATAAAGATTTTAAAAGACAATCAAATTTCCGCAGAATCAGGATAGACGATCGATGCAAATTTCAGGTTCAAGCCAGGCTTTCTGCAGTAAAGGTATCCCTTTCTTATTTTCGGTGGAATAGCTCTTGGGCTCATAATAGGTGGGGACATGCGCTTTTTTGGACAATAGCCCCATTTGCATCAGCGTGTAAGCGACCAATTCGCTGCAAAAAAAGTGCTTATAGGAATCCGGTTTCTTGTTTTTTTTGCGTCCGTTCCAAAAATCGTGCACAAATTGTTCCCCGCCGGGAAAGTAGGCATCACGGACTTTTTCGGTAGTTTCCTTAAGCGCCTGCAGCATCTCGGGCGTCCTGTCTATCTTTAAATGGCGGATTGCCAGGGGAATCTCATTAATC
Organism: uncultured Desulfobacterales bacterium; assembly: GCA_964452555.1. Taxonomy (GTDB): domain Bacteria; phylum Desulfobacterota; class Desulfobacteria; order Desulfobacterales; family B30-G6; genus B30-G6. The sequence continues at coordinate 65,515 of CAYVMI010000028.1, read as the reverse complement.
TTGATATCATCTTTTATCCGGTCCCTTAGCCCAACCAGAAATGTGCCGCCCGGGTGTTTCTGGTCTTTCTTGTTGTTACCGGTGACGATATCCGGCAACTCCGTTGAAGCCGTGGACTCCCACAACAAAATATTGGTCGGCAGTCCAGTCAGGCCGATATCTTCGGCCATCACAACCATTCCGCAATGGGACCATTCACTCCAAGTCAGGTCTTCGATCAGGTGCGATATGGTTGAATCCCCGTGTGCCAGGAAAATGTCACCGGTCTTCAGGCTTGCGGATATGGTATCGAACGAACGAAAATGTTTACACTTGAACTTCGATGGAATCTTCATGTGGCCTCCTCGTTTTATAGGTTTTAACTATTACAGCGATAAGTCCAATGGTGTTCCAAGAGTTTCTAATAGCGCCCAATCCGCAAATTGATATGCAGAAAAGATCAAATAAATTTTTCCAAACCGGGCGCGATGGAGCGGAGTAAATCGGCTGATTTTGACTCGGGATCAAGTAATGTAAAATCCTCAAATTCAAATCCGGGCGCAACCGAACAGCCCACCAGAACAGTATCCGATAGGGGTTCGGCCGCCTGCCACAACCCAGCCGGTATAACCTGGCAATATGTATTATTGCCGGCCGATAGCGTCGTACATGCGGGCGGTGTTTTCGTTCCATCCCAGACGTATAAATTCAGCCCGGAACCCTGATACAGGTTCCAAATTTCGTCTGATGCTACAGAATGAAACCGGCTGACTTCACCCGGTTTCAACTCGAAGTAAATGTGGGTAACGGCGGATCTTTTGGTACTATCCGGGCACCTTACCACCCTTGGGGATTTAAAAACTTCTCGATACCGGCCGCCTTCAGGATGTTCTATCATGCTGGTAGGTTGCATTATTATTTATCCAGTACTGCCACCACTTCAATTTCCGTTATCAACCAAACATCATCGATTTTCTTTAGTATGCAGCTCAACTCGTTGATGTCCTCTACATGTTCTCCTGCTTTCAACTTGCCGCGCATTCGTTCAGTTACTGAGACGTTTGCCGTATCGTCAACAGAAAATACAACCGCGTAATCATAAAATTTAAGGGAGATTTCCGAATATAGAGATCGCATGGCCAAAACATAAGGCGCGATTTCTTCAGTAGAAACCTCCCTGGCTATCTCATAGGCCGGTGCTTGAACGGTGAACGGATCCGTGAAAACTTCCTTGAGCTTGTTGGCATTGGCCGCTGCGATGATAGGACTCTCATCGCTTTCCTTATTTATTTTTTCAGCGATGAATTCAAACTGCAATTTTACTTTATCGGCCTCACTCTGGGAAAAAATGAAGTAGGTGACAACGACGACCGCCAGTACCAAACCGGCAAGTATTATTTGTTTGCGCTTTACCATAGGGGCGCTCCGATTATTCGGTTAATTTTTGTCTGACCGAATTGATGCACATGCATGGGTACACTGCGATTATCTCCTATAACATATACATGCGCTTTAGCAACCTTACGCGGGGGAAGATTCCAATCTGAAGTATGGCTGGCATAGGGTTCATTGATTTGGACACCGTTCACATGAACGATCCCGTCATTTATCTCGATGGTTTCACCTTCCAGGGCGATCACGCGTTTTAACAGAACGACTTTATTGCCTGCCAAACGGATGGCCACCACCTGGTGTCGTTCCGGTTTTGAGAAAACATATCGCAGCCTGAAACAAAAATTAAACCCGCCGTTTTGATAGGTGGGCGCCATGCTGTGGCCGTGGATCCGGAAGGGGAGGAAAACGAAATTGAAAAGGATGTAGGCGATAGCTCCAACCAGCATTATCCTGAGGAGATACTGCCAAGTAATTTTCGGGAGGATGAATTGTTTTAAATGAGGTTTCAACTGGGATCTATTTAAGGACTCGAAGATTGGACAGGTACTGCTTTTCATTATAATCTCTAATCCAAGCCTGCCATTTATCATCAAATGTCTGCATGTCCATACCCAGGACCTCCATGATGGCCTGGTTTAGATATTCGACATATTGAGCATTGTGAATTTTATGTTCAAACCCCTCATTGCCTCTCTGGGGATATTTTTTCAAAGCCTTTAAAATTTCGATGCTTCTTCCTTTACCGAAGCTGTCTTCGATAAATAAAATGACCATCCCCGCGATCCCGTAGACCGGTCCTAATTCCTTCCACCCGTCAAGTTTTCCATAATCCTGCTTTTCAAGCCATTTGATGGATCGGTAGTGTTTGAAGCGGGGGAGCCAACCCATTCCGATGTAGGTTTTCCCATATATGTTAAAACTTCCATAATACATGGCGAGCCCTTCAGCAAACCATGCGCAAAGGTTCGTACTCGTAGACAAGGTTATTTTGTGAACGAGCTCATGTGCAAACGTTTTTGTAAGATCCCGCACCTTGGTCTTGTCCACAAAAATCTTGATGGATTCCGGATATTCATACCAACCCGACATGAAACTGCGCTCGGAGCTAACTATGGTCAGATCCCTGATAATTTTACTGCCATAGAGCTTGACGACGGTTTTGTCAACTGTGCCTTCGCCATAGGCAGTCACAACTTTTGCATATGCCTTTTCCGCCTGGCTGGCGATCCTGTCGAGCCGTTTTTTGCCTATGCCCGTGGTCGCTTTAAAGATGAAGTGATCGGTTTCAAGTACTTTAAACTCAAGGTCGGAATCCTTCCAGCCGTTATCCTTTCTGACAAATTTTCCTGTATAGCTGATTTTCCTAATTTTCTTTTTGAGGCCGTAGTCGTAGGACTGCTTGACAACCGCGGCATAGGTATCGCTATTGCGCTTGGCAATGTCCTCGATTTCCAGCACATAGTTGGATACACTCGCATTTTGATAGTATTGAAACCATCTGATTTGCTCTATGAAATATTCTTTATTGTCAGTATCAATTTGCTCCATAAAGAACTTTAATTGATTCGAATTTACAGCCAGTTCTTTTTTATTGACAAGCGCTACGATTGATTCTGATTCGAGACTATCGACAGGCAAATCGGTTTTTTGGTGAATGCTTGCACACCCAACCAATAATGTTATCAGAAAAGCGAACAGGGCCTTTCGCGCTAATAAGCGATATTGCATCATCATCCTCATAATTGTTTTCATTTTATGTTTTCTATCGGAAAGCCAACACAAAATATGCTGATTGTCATGTTTTATTAAAGACTAAAACAATTGATATTTCAAGATTTTTTTACAGAGATGAGATCTAAAAAAGAGTGGATAGCATTGTTCCGAAATTGGAATCAATAAAAATGCTAGTGTAGAAGAAGTTTGGCTTAAAATACAAAATCTGGGTTTTCAGCAGTAACGACTATTTCATTAGTCGAATACATAGATATAGAGATACTCTGTTTAAAGTGGAATGATAATTTGTTGTATTTTAGCAATCGCGCTGAGGTTATAACTTTCCTAAAATCTCTCTGGAAATAATGATCTTCTCTACTTCTTTGGTACCTTCGTATATCTCCAGCACCTTGGCGGCCCGGTAGAAGCGTTCGATGTCGTAGTCGTTGAAGTAGCCGTAGCCACCATGGAGTTGCAGGGCTTCATCCACCACCGATACCGCTACATGGCAGGCATACAATTTGGCCATAGCGGTCAGCTTGGTGTCCGCCAAGCCGTTGTCCAGGAGCCAGGCAGACTTGTAGACCATATTGCGGGCAGTTTCGATCTGGGTGGCCATTTCGGCGATTTTGAACTGGGTCGCCTGGAAAGTACCCAGAGGACGGCCAAACTGCTTGCGGCCTTTGACATGACGGACAGCCTGATCCAGTGCACCCTGGGCCAATCCGACACCGTGGGCCGCCACATAGGCCCTGGAACGATCGAAAAAATGCATGAGTTGGATAAAACCATTCCCTTCCTGACCCACCAGGTTTTCTTTGGGCACGCGGACATTGTTAAAATAGACCGCGGCCGTATCCGAACAGCGCAGCCCCATTTTGCCTTCCATCTTATCGGCTTTGTAGCCCTTGCGGTCAGTTTCCACAATGATGATGCTATGCCGGGCGGTCTTGGATTTCTCTTCAGGATTGGTGAGGCAAAAGACCAGCAGAAAGGTACCCACGGTTCCATTGCCGATCATGACCTTGCTGCCGTTGATGACGTAGTCATCCCCATCACGAACAGCCGTGGTGGCCACGGCGGCGGTATCGCTGCCGGCATCCGGTTCCGTGATGGCAAAACCCATGATGCCGTTGCCGGTGAATATGGGGGCCAGGTATTTCTTCTTTTGTTCTTCGGTACCGAACAACAGCAGTTCTTCCGCACCAAAGCTGACCGAGCAGAGTTGCTGGCCGATGCCGGGATCGATTTTCCAGAATTCCTCTAACACAAGGGCATGATCCAGGTAACCGAGCCCGGGTCCCCCATATTCTTCCGGAATAAACAAACCCAGCAGATCCAGTTCACGGGCTTTATCCAGAATTTTTTGCGGAAAGGTTTCGTTCAGGTCAAATTCACGGGCCACATCGCTAAATTCCCCCACAGCAAATTCCCGCGCGGCTTTTTGAATGTATTGTTGTTCTTTGGTCAGGGTAAAATCCATAATCGTGTTCCTTTTAATTTTAGGCTGTTAGGTGTTCAGGCTGAAGACTATCTGCCGTAATCAGCTAATAGTCTAAAGGTCTTCAGCCTAAAAGGCTCGGGCTATAGCGGGATGTTGCCGTGCCTTCTAAAAGGCGCCGGGCGTTCTTTGTTTTTAAGCATTTTCAGGGCTTTAATTAGCTCCGGTCTGGTGGCCCGGGGTTCGATGACCGTATCCACCAACATGTTCGAGGCGGCATGAAACGGATTGGAGTATTTGTGATCGTATTCCTTTATCATGCGCGCTTTATATTCCTGGGGATCATCGGCTGCCTGTATCTCTTTCCTAAAAATAAGGTTTACAGCAGCCGTGGTGTCTAAAACCACAAGCTTGGCCACAGGCCAGGCCAACATCTGATCGACTCCCATGCCCACACAGCACATGGCCATTACCGCGCCCCCGTATTCTTTTCTGAGTGCCAGGGTAATCTTCGGGACGGTTGCCTCGGCATACGCATACAGCATCTTGGCGCCGTGTCGGATGATACCGGCATATTCCTGTTTGACCCCGGGAAAATAACCGGGAACATCCACGAGATTTATCAAGGGAATATTAAATGCATCGCAGAATCGAATAAAACGCGCGGCTTTGTCAGAACTGTCCACATCCAGACATCCGGCCAAAACCAAAGGCTGGTTGGCCACGATACCAACGGTTTGTCCGTCCATGCGGGCAAAGCCGGTGATAATGTTCTTGGCGAACTTGGCCAGGATTTCATGAAATTCACCATTATCCACCACGCGCTCGATCACATGGCGCATGTCATAGGCTTTGCGGAAATCTGCCGGGACAATGGTTTCCAATTCCGGTTCCAGACGGAACGGATCGTCTTGACCATCCACATATGGCGCAGATTCTTGATTATTGGCGGGCAGGTAGGCAAGCAGCCTGCGGATTTTTTGAATGCAATCTGTATCGGATTCGGCAACTAAATGGGCTTGGCCGGTGATTTCACTATGAACCTTGGCGCCACCCAACTCTTCTAAGGTAACATCCTCACCGGTGACGGCTTTGATAACACCCGGACCGGTGATGGCCATCTGGCTCTTGCCATCGACCATAATGATGAAATCGGTCAGGGCGGGGGAGTAGACCGATACACCGGCACAGGGTCCCATCATGGCCGAGATTTGGGGAATAATACCGGAAGCTGCCGTATTTCGGTAAAACATGCCGGCCACACCTTTGGAAGCGAAAAAGCCTTCATGGATCCGCCCCCCACCGGAATCGAATAGACCAATGATGGGAGCCTTGACCTTCAAGGCTTCATCCATAATCCGGCATATTTTCTGGCCATGGATAGTACCGACAGAGCCGCCCAGTACGGTGGCATCTTGGGCATATGCAAATACCAGGCGATCATCGATGCTGCCGTACCCAATGACCACACCATCGCCCGGCACCTTTTTGGCCTGCATACCAAAATCCACTGCCTGGCTTTCGGCCAACTGGTTCATCTCCACAAAGGTTCCGGGGTCAAAGAGCAGGTTCAGCCGCTCGCGGGCCGTCAATTTGTCCTGATCGTGGCGTTTTTGAATGGCCTTTGGTCCACCACCCATCGCGGCCTTATTTTTTAGGGCCTGGAGACGTTCCGACTCGCTTTGGTGGGATGTTTGGTTGGACATTCTGGGCCTCCCTTAAATAGAATTTATTCGGAATATTTTAATGTCGGCTATGATGAGAAGATCAACATCGAACATCTGAGATCCGGTACTTAGCTCTTGGCTCTTAGATCTTAGACGAGTAAGAGCCAAGAGCTAATGGCTGATAACTATCTTCCGTTAATCATAAGCCACCGACAAGGTCGGTGGTCGATGACTCTAATGACGATACAGAAAAAAGTGCTTTTTGAATAGATGATATAAGATATTATTCAACTACGACTAGGGTATCTCCACCCTGAACTGCATCACCGGCGGCACAGTTTACGGATTTTACGGTTCCGGCCGCGGGTGTTACAATGGGCATTTCCATTTTCATGGCTTCCAGTACCAGGACTTCCTGGTCTTCGATAACGGTATCTCCGGGTTTTACTTTTACTTCACAAACCTTACCGGGCATAGGTGCTTGAACGTCAGTCATTGATTGAGCCTCCTGGGTTAGTTGATTGTCGTCAAATTGAAATTAATAAGCATTCATATGATAAATCGAACAGACATGCAAAGATAAGCGATCGTATACTGTATACAAGAAACTAAAGTCAAGACAAAGTCCCTTCTTGACAAGCGATTATTGTATACAGTATACATCTAAAGCTAATTTCATGTGCAGATCGGCGTGATATTGCCTATCACTTTAGGGTAACCGGATCGCGTCCATAACATCGTATTAACAATTTATTTTCCCCTAAGCAACCACACAACCTGATTCTGACATCTAGGAGAAACCGATGGATAAATTTAACAATTTGACTGTATTGTCATTGGAGCAAGCCACTGTAGTACCGTATTTAACATATCGATTGGCACAGGATGGTATGGAGATCATTCGTTTGGAGCATCCCATTTATGGTGATCCCAACCGATTCATCGGTGAAAATGTATTGAATGAAGAGCGCATGAATAGCTACTATTTGTGCATCAATGCCGGTAAAAAGGCGCTTACCCTGAATCTGGCGGAAGCAGACGGACAACAGATTTTTGATCGATTGATCCAGGAGCTATCCGTTGATGTTTTTATTACGAATCAACTTCCCAAAAACTATCAGAAATTGGGAATTGAGTATGATCGTCTGAAAAAAGTTAAATCAGACATAATCTGGCTGGGTGTCACGGGCTTTGGACCCGATAGCAATGAGGGTGCCTACGACCCCATATTGCAAGCGCGGTCCGGTCTTATGGAATTGACCGGTGAGGCCCAGGGAGATCCCCAGGTATTGGGTATTCCCTTGCCGGACATGGGCACCAGCGAGCATGCCTACGGTCTGCTCATGAAAGCCTTGCTTAAAAGAGAATTGACCGGCGAGGGTTCGCGGATCGATCTGTCAATGTTTGAATCATCCGTATCGTGGCTAACCGTACCCATCACCCTGACATCGAGCTTTGGTAAAACCATTACGCGTCGTGGTAACACCCACGAGTTTTTTTGCCCGGTATCAGTCTATCAAACCCAAAACGGTTATATCTACTTAGCCGTTGGTAATGACAAACAGTGGAAAGCGCTGGTGTCGCAGCCGGCTTTTCAGGGACTCGATAAACCTGAATATCTGAAAAATGCCGGACGGATCGCTGATGTGGACAATCTTAACCTGGCAATGAACCAGATTACCGCCAACATGACCTCGGAAGAATTAATCGACCTGTTGCAGTCGATTACCGTACCCGTCAGCAAAATTAAATCCCTCGAGGATGTATTGCAAGATCCGCTGGTGGAAAAAAAGCTGTTGTATGCCTCTGACCCGGTCACCGCCACGCGCATCACCTTGGCACCGCCTCCCAATAAGACCAGCTTTATCGAGGAAAACCAGGGGCAGCTATCATTTCCACCCCGTTTTGGTGAACACAACCAGACCATCTATGGTGGCCAACTCGGATTTGACGACCAAGCGCTTGAGGATCTAAAGCATAAAAAGGTTATCTAAACCACCGAGGTTGTATAAACAAAAATGGCAAATCTAACAAAATCAGCATCAGATTCCAAAGGACTGACCGATCTTGGCAAAATTGCGCAGCGCAAGTCGCTGGGACAACATGTTTTTGAAAATCTGAAATCGGCCATTATTAAAGGCGATTTGTCACCCGGCGATAGACTGATCGAAAATCAGCTGGCCGAAACCCTTGGTATCAGCAGAACGCCTGTACGAGAAGCGATTCACAAACTGGAGCGTGAGGGATTTTTACGCAAAAAGCCCGGTGGGGGATTTAGCGTTTTGGGACTTAGCCGGGATGATGTGATTGAAACTTTTGGCATCCGTAGTGTCTTAGAGAGCTATGCAGCTCGCTTGGCTGCCCAAAAACATAGTAAGCAGGCCCTCAAGCCGCTTGAGAAAAAAATTGACACCTTTCAAAGACGGCTCGATTCAGGTGACTTTGAGTCGTTGCCGGACATCAATACCGGATTTCATGACCTGCTATATGGACTCAGCGAAAGTCCCCGCTTGATCAAAATGATTCATAATCTAAGGGATCAGATCTTTCGGTTTCGCCAAATCATATTAAAGGACGCCAACCTTGCCAAAATGAGTAACCAGGACCATAAGGAAATGCTCAGACAAATCCGACAAGGGGACGGTGAAAGCGTTGAACGATTGGTTCGCGAGCATATCATGCGGGGTCAACAGGCCGTATTGAATGTGTTTGATGAGATGACGTAATAATAGGCTGTTGGGCTCGAGACTTTTAGGCTAGAAGCTGTTAGACGCCTACAGTCTAAAGCCTAAACCCCTACAGCCTGAACTTTTAAGAGGTAATGTATGCCTGAAAAGAAAATTAAAATATTGATTGCCAAACCGGGTCTGGATGGTCATGACCGCGGGGCCAAGATAGTGGCACTGGCGCTACGTGATGCAGGTATGGAAGTGGTTTATACTGGGTTGCATCAGACTGTTGAGCAGATTGTAAAAACGGCCATACAAGAAGCCGTGGACATTGTCGGATTGAGTATCATGTCCGGGGCCCATTTGCCCATTTGCGAAAAATTGATCAAATTGATGCAAGCCGAGAATATGCACGATACCGCCGTTGTGGTGGGCGGTGTGATACCGGCACGTGATATTGAGCCCCTCAAATCGCTGGGAATCCAGGGCGTGTTCCCCGGCGGAACACCATTTGAGGTGTTTATCGATGAAATTAAACAAATCAGCATAAAACAATAGACTGCAGCTTTTTAGACTGTAGACTATTGGCGGCTAACAGCCTAACAGTCTACCGCCTAAATACCTGAGCCGCAGGCGAATAAAGGTGAAATATGGGCGTTGCGAAATACACTAAAAACGAGAAAGATGCCATCCAATCGGTCGAATATCAGTCCGGCATTCAAGTCAAACCGGTTTATACACCCGCAGATTTGGAAGCAGTGGGATTCGATTATGAGAGTGATTTGGGAGATCCGGGTGAATATCCCTTTACCCGCAGCCTGCACCCATTGGGATACCGCAGCCGTTCATGGACGACACGGCAATACACCGGTTTCGGCACACCCGAGGAGACCAACAAGCGGTTCAAATACATGATCTCGCATGGTCAAACCGGGCTGAATGTGGCTTTTGACCTGCCGACTCAAATGGGGCTCGATTCGGACGATCCCCAGGCACTGGGCGAAGTGGGTCGCGTGGGTATGGCGATTGACTCCTTGCGAGATTTTGAAATCGCCTTTGAGGGGATACCGTTGGATCGTATTGGCAGTGGACTGACGATCAACGCCATCGCCTGCATTATGCTGGCAATGTACCAGGCCCTGGCGGAAAAACTCGGTTATCCCCGTGATCGCATCAGCGCTACTCCCCAAAACGACATTCTCAAGGAAATGATCGGCAGGGGGGCCTGGATTTTTCCGGTGGATCACGGCGTGCGCCTGGTGGGTGATAGCATCGCTTATAGCATGAAACATCTGCCCCGCTGCAACCCGGTTAGCATTTGTGGGTATCATATTCGGGAATCAGGTGCCACCCCGGCGCAGGAAATCGCCTGCGCCTTTGAGATCGCCAAGGCTTACATTGAAAATGTAACCGCCAGAGGAATTTCGGCCGATGAATTCGTGGGCCGCTTTTCTTTCAACCTGAACGTATTCGGCAATCTGTGGGAGCAAATCGCAAAATTCCGCGCTGCGCGTAAACTCTGGGCGCAGATGTTGCGGGAAGAATACGGCATTCAGGATAAGAAAAAGTTATTCTTGCGCGGCCTATTTGGGGGCGGCGGCAGCGGCCTCACCAAAGAACAGCCCGAAAACAATATCATGCGCAGTGCATTTTACGCGCTAGGCGCAGCCTTGAGCGGCGCTCAAACCACAGCGCTGTGCTCATTTGATGAAGCTTACACCATTCCAACTCCCCGGGCGGCTCTATTATCGCTGCGTACACTTGAAATCATTATGGACGAAGTGGGTTTGCGTGACACGGTTGATCCACTGGCCGGTTCGTATTTTATCGAAACCCTCACGAAACAGATGGAAGAAAAAATTCAGGCGGAAATGGCCGCCATTCAAGCAGTGGGCGGCATGGTCGCTGCGGTTTCATCCGGGTTCATTCAACGCAAGGTAGCCCAGCAAGCCTATGAGTTTGAAAAGGGACTCCAAAGCGGCGAGTACGTTAAGGTGGGACTCAACAAGTACACCGAAGATGATGACGTTATTCCGGAAGTGGATCTGCATGAACACAACGAGAAGTGGGTCGACCTGCAAATCAAGCGCTTGGCTGAACTCAAACGAACCCGCGACAACGCCGCTGTTAAAAACTGTTTAACCGACCTTGAAAAGGGTATCCAGAAAGGCGAAAATGTTATGCCGCTGCTGGTGGCGTGTTGTCGGGAATATGCTACCGTGGGAGAGATGTCGGCGGTATTGCGAAATGTGTTTGGTGAATGGCAGGAACCGGGATTGTTCTAAGACCGGGGAGCAGGGTTCGCGGGTTCCAGGGTCGAAGGGTAGCCCACAGCAATCAGCTATAAGCAGCTAATAGTATAGCAGTCTTGGATATACATTGCATGACGTATTTCTTTGCTGTTTTAAAACCGATGTTGAGCAATTCTATTGGAGAATAATGTGAGCGAAAACGCATATCGACTCGGATGCGATATTGGCGGGACCTTTACCGATTTCGTACTGGTAAACGACCAAACCGGCGAATTTCAAACCCACAAGTGCCTGACGACACCTGCCGATCCGTCCGATGCGGTTGCCGAGGGTGTGACCGCCCTGGACAGACTAACTCCCGGCTACTTGGCCCGCACAGAAGAATTGATACATGGCACTACCCTAGTCATCAACGCTATTATTGAAAGGAAAGGGGCGCTTACCGGTCTGATTACGACCAAGGGTTTCAGGGATGTCCTGGAGTTGGGCCGCGAACTGCGCTATGACGCTTACGATATCTTTGCCGAATATCCGCTACCCCTCATCCCACGAATGCTCAGAAAAGAAGTTGACGAACGCATCGCCAGTGACGGCCGCGTTCTGAAACCGATCCAGACCGCTGAAATCGAAGCTGTACTCAACGATCTTCTGGCCCGGAAAATTGAGTCTTTGGCCGTCTGCCTGATCAATTCCTACGAGAATCCAGCTCATGAGAAGAAAATCAAGGATTTGATCCAAAAAAATGCCCCCGATCTTTCACTTTCAACCTCTTTCGAGGTTTTGCCGCAAATACGTGAATACGAACGAACCTGCACCACTGCCACCAATGCCTATGTGAAACCCATCACATCAAAATACCTGCAAAATCTTTCAAGCCGACTGGATGGACTCGGATTTGGCGGCAAGTTATATATCATGCTCTCCAGCGGAGGTATTACCTCCATCGACACCGCCCGTCAGTTCCCCGTGCGCATTATCGAATCCGGACCAACTGCCGCTGTAATTGCATCCCAACACTACGGGAAGCTATTTAAAATCAAAGACATGTTCTGTTTTGACATGGGGGGAACCACGGCCAAGTCCTGCCTGATTCAGAAAGGCCAGGCCGGTTTGGTTTCCACGTTTGAAGTCGGCCGGGTCCAACGATTCAAAAAAGGCAGCGGTCTGCCCATTCAGGTGCCGGTGGTCGATTTGATGGAAATCGGAGCAGGGGGGGGCAGCATCGCCACAATTAACAAGCTGGGCTTATTGCAAGTGGGACCGGAAAGTGCCGGCGCGGATCCCGGACCGGCATGTTACAACAAGGGAGGTGTCCATCCGACCGTTACCGACGCCGATTTGGTATTGGGATACTTGAATCCGGATTATTTTCTGGGTGGAAACATGGCCCTTGATAAATCCGCTGCCGAAAAGGCCATAACAAAACATGTTGCCCAGCCCTTGGGTACCGGCCTGGTCGAAGCTGCTTGCGGGATTCACGATCTGATCAATGAAACCATGGCCGCAGCCGCCAAACCCCACATTGCCGAAAAAGGCGGCAATCCCAATGTTATCACCATCTCGGCATTTGGCGGTGCGGGGCCGGTACATGCCTTTGGTTTGGCCAAAAAAATCGGCGCTCCCCGCATCCTGGTGCCGCCGCTGGCAGGGGTCGGATCTGCCCTGGGCTTTTTTACGGCACCCGTGGCTTTTGATCTTACCCGCAGCCACCGTGACAGCCTTGAAAGCGCCGACTTTGGCGAGATTGAAAATCTGTTTCATTCCCTGGAAACAGAGGGCGCCGCAATTTTGCAAAAATCGCTCGGTGATCCCGGTTTAAATATCGAGAGAACCCTGATGATGCGCTTCATCGGCCAAGGCGCCGAAACCGATCTCAACATTGACAACCGTTCGTTTGAGCAGTGGACCAAGCAGCAGATACGTCAGCGTTTTGACGAGGTATATCAAAAACTGTACGGGCGGACCTACCCGGAAACCGAAATCGAATTCGTTACATTTAAAGTTCGGGTCAGTGAACCCCAAAGGCCTTTTCAATTGCCACGCATAAGCGCCCAGGCCGGAAAAGCGGCGGACGCCCATAAGGGATCCCGACCGGCCTTTTGCATGCAAAGCAAGGCATACGTTCCGCATGAAGTATATGATCGTATGAAGCTGGGATCCGGCGCTAATATGAACGGGCCCGCCATAATCGAAGAACCCGAGTCAACCATCATCGTCGGCTCCAATGCTTCGGCCCGGGTGGATGACAGGGGTTTTGTGTGGATAGATTTGAAGCAGTTTTAGGCGTTAGGTTTTAGGTGTTAGGTTGCTGATTGCTCATGGCTATTAACACCTAAAACTTAAAACCTAAAACTTAACACTTACATGATAATATACTGGATTAACAACTAAAAAGAAAGACTGATTTTATGAATGAAAAACGAGATAAGACGGTCTTTGATCCCATCCGACTTGAAATCCTCTGGAGACGGATGATTGCCATTGTGGATGAAGCTGATACATCTGTAGCGCGTACGGCCTTCTCAAGTTTGTTGCGGGATGCCCATGATTATACCTGCATGTTTACGGATCACCGTGGACAAGAATTGGTGCAGGGCACATTTTGCACGCCCGGCCAAGCCGGTGCCATGGCGCTGGGCGTCAAACGTGTGATTCAATCCACACCTTTGGATGAATATCGACCCGGAGATGTCATTATCGTAAATGACCCCTGGCTGCTGGCCGGTCATCTAAACGATGTCTGCGTGTTGAGTCCCATTTTCTATAAGGACAAACCGGTGGCCTTCACGGCTTGTGTGTTTCACCATTCCGATATCGGCGGACGCGTGTCTTCGGACAATCGCGAGGTATATGAGGAAGGTATCTTTATTCCGCCCATCAAGCTTTACGATGCGGGTGTTTTGAACGCAGACCTCCTTAAAATGATTCGCTGGAACGTCCGCACCCCGGAAGAAGTCACCGGCGATATTCGCTCTCAGGTGGCGGCCAACCATGTATGCGGTGAAAAAATCATTGAAATGATGCGCGATGAAGGTCTGGACACGCTCGAAGATCTGGCCGATGAGATTATTGATCGTACCGAACAGAGCATGCGGGAGTCCATTGCCCGAATTCCGGATGGTGTCTACCCCTATGAAGGTGTCATCGAAGGGGCCGGCCAGCGCCAGGACATCAAAATATGTTTGACGGTCAGCGTCAAGGGCAGTGATATTCTGGTTGATTTTGCCGATACATCTCCGCAGGTCAACTGGGGTGTCAATGTGGTCTACAATTTCACCTATGCCTATGTTTTCATGGCCATAAAAAGTGCCTTTGATCCGGAACTGCCCATCAATGAGGGCGCGATCCGCCCGGTGACAATGACGGCACCGGAGCAAAGTGTCGTCAATTGTGCCTTTCCGGCCGCCGTGGCGGCGCGTATGCAGGTTGGTCATTTTATGACCGAAATGATCTTTCGCGCACTCTCGGAAGCCGTTCCGGAGCGGATTATCGCCGACAGCGGCGGTACGCCGGCTCAGACCAATATTTTTTACGGAAAACGACACGATGGTAAGCCTTTCCACACCATGATCATTCGAGGTGGCGGATTAGGTGCCAGTCATGCCCGGGATGGTCATCATTGCGCAATTTTCCCGGCCAATGGCGCCAATACGCCTGTGGAGATTCTGGAAAGCGATACACCTTTGTTGGTTGTTGCCAGGGAATTGGTGTCTGATTCGGGCGGTCCCGGAAAAATGCGCGGTGGTTTGGGCCGCAGGATGCTGTTGCAGGTGCCCGATGATGAAAAAGCACCCCTGCCACCGGTTGCCATTGCAGTCCAGGCGGGTCGCTACCGTTATCCACCCGGAGGCCTTTTTGACGGCCTCCCGAGCATTAAAGCCCGCTTCCTTAAAAACGAACAGCCGGCAGATCCCAGTGGCTTGACACTCTGCGACCCGGGTGACACCATAGCTTTTTACAGCGCCGGGGGCGGCGGGTTCGGAAATCCTTTGGAACGGGATATTGCCGCCGTCGAACAGGATGTGCTGGATGAATATGTGTCGCCTGACAAGGCCAAGCAGGATTATGGTGTGGTTGTCGATTCCAAGACGCTCAAGGTTGATGAATCAGCAACCCAAGCCTTACGATCATCTACGGATATAGAATAGATGATCGTATAAAAACGTTTATATAAGAAAGTTTGGGGATGGAAAATAATAAACATCGAACATCCAGCTTCCAGCATTCAACCTCGAATGTGTAATCGCTTAAGCATGGCAGGCGTCTAGGACAAGCCCCGCTCTTTTCATTTTAAAAATTGGGAAGAATGCCTTTATCGATGTCAAGTGTTCGCTGTTCAATGTTGAATGTTCCTTTCTAAAATACTTTAGGGGTTAAACATGACAAATAGATTCATGCCAACCTTTCAATCTACGGATGAACTGGCGGCCCATCAATTGGCCGGCTTGCAGTGGACCGTTGCGCACGCCTATGCCGGATCGGCATTTTACCGTGAAAAATTGGATCAAGCCGGAATCAAGCCGCAGGAAATCCTTGCCCTTTCTGATATCGAACGCCTGCCCTTTACCACCGCAGACAATTTAAAAGAAGAATATCCATTTCCACTTTTGTCCGTACCAGATACCGATGTGGTTCGTATTCATGCCTCATCCGGAACCACCGGGAAACGCAAAATTCTGACGTATACCCAAAAAGACATTGAAGACTGGGTATACTTTTTTGCCCGCTGCTATGAGATGGCGGATCTGTCGCCAGCGGATCGCGTCCAAATCGCCGTGGGCTACGGTGTCTGGACAGCCGGTGTAGGATTCCAACTGGGTTGTGAACGTTTTGGCGCCATGGCTTTGCCGGTAGGACCCGGAAATGTGGATATGCAGTGCCAGTTTCTGGTGGATCTCCAGTCTACGGTGATGTGCTGCACGGCCAGCATGGCGCTTTTGATGGCCGAAGAAGTTCAACGGCGTAAACTGAAAGATAAAATAGCGTTGAAAAAAATGATTTTTGGTTCTGAACGCAGCAGTTCGGCCATGCGTCAACGCATCAAGGATTTATTGGGACTGGAGGATATGTTCGATATTCCCGGGATGACAGAGCTATACGGTCCCGGAACCGGTCTTGATTGCGTCAAGCATGAGGGAATCCACTATTGGGCCGACTACTATATTCTCGAAATCATAGATCCGGAAACGTTAAAGCCGGTCGAACCGGGTGAGATCGGAGAAATGGTCGTCACCACGCTGAGCAAAGAGGCATCGCCGCTGATCCGCTACCGCACACGTGATCTGACGCGCCTGATGCCCAATCCCTGTTCGTGCGGCAGCGTCCTGCCCATGCACGACAACATTCTGGGTCGTTCCGATGACATGATCATCTTTCGCGCCGTTAATATTTATCCCGGACAGATCGATGAAATCCTATCATCCATCCCGGAAATCTCCTGTGAGTATCAGGTGGTACTGGAACGGGGTGAAGATGGCAAAGACACCATGAAGCTAAGGGTTGAGCGCGGATCCGATGTCGACGTGGCCACCCCCGAAGAAATAGAAAACGAAATCAGGCGTAGAATTAAGAACAGCATTATGGTTAGTTGTGATGTCGAGTTGCTCGACACGTTCTCGTTACCGAGGTCTGAAAGGAAGGCCAAGCGGATATTTGACAATCGACCCACTTAAACAAAATTTATTGAGGCGCCCATGAAGAAATTTAAATATCTTGTTCCTAAAACTTTGGATGAAGCGGTATCCATGTTCCAATCGAACGGTGAAAGAGCCATGTATGTGGCCGGTGGCACGGATGTAATCGTAAAGGCCAAACAAGGAAAAATTACGCCGGATTTTCTCATATCGTTGAAGCACGTGGAGGGGCAGGATCATCTAAAAGTCAATCCTGATACGAATGAATTGCATATCGGGGCTTTAGTGACCCATCGCACTTTAGAGACATCCGGATTAATTCGGCAACAGTACCCCATTATTCACGATGCTGTTCAGCATATTGGATCAACCCAGATTCGCAATGTGGCTACCATTGGTGGTAATATAGTCAATGCGGTTCCTTCGGCGGATGGTGCGATTCCGCTGATCGCCCTGGATGGGGTCGCAAAAATCTACGGTCCGAACGGCGAAAGGCAAGTGGATCTAATTCACTTTTTCGAAGGCCCGGGACAAACTGTTTTGGAAGCGGGTGAAATCTTGACCGAAATTATCATACCGGCCCCGGCACCGCACACGGCCGGGGCCTATAAAAAGGTCGGTCGGCGTGCAGCCATGGAGCTTCCCTTGGTTGGCATCGGCATAGTTTTGACCCTGGATCCGGCCTCGTTGGTTTGTAAAAAAGCGCGTATTTGTCTTGGTGTAGCCGCCCCAACTCCTCTGCGGACCCTGTCCGCCGAACGTTTCCTTGTTGATAAGGCGTTAAATGAAGCGGTATTGACCGAAGCCGGGAATTTGGCTGCGGAGGAATCCCGCGTTCGAGACAGTATCCGCGGTCAAGCCTGGTACCGGCGGGAAATGGTGTCCGTATTTGTCCGCCGAATGGGAATGCGTTGTCTTGAACGGATAGAAGCAAATAATTAACATGCAAACCTGCCGGAATGATATAAAAACAACCTTGGAGGTTTTTAGATGTCTACTGAAATAAACTTTAAACTTAACGGCAATGATATCCAGATGGAAGTAGAAGACCATTGGACCCTGTTACATCTGCTTAGAGAAGTCATCGGTCTCGGGGGAACCAAAGAGGGTTGCGGTAGCGGTGAATGCGGGGCCTGTACGGTTGTCGTGGATGATCAGGCCATCAACAGTTGTCTGTATCTGGCCCCGGAGATCAACGGCCGCGAAATCTTAACCATCGAAGGACTTGCAAGTAGCGATGGTACGCTGCACCCCCTGCAGCAATCATTTGTAGAAAACGGCGGTGTCCAGTGTGGATTTTGCAGCCCCGGCATGATCATGTCTTCCAAAGCACTTTTGGATGAAAATCCCACACCCACGCTGGACGATATCAAGCATGCGCTGGCCGGTAATCTTTGCCGTTGCACGGGCTATACCCAGATTTTCGATTCTGTACAGTCCGCCACGGAAAAATCGCCGGGCGATGTGGAGGTCGTGGCCTGGAAAAATGACGCCTAAAAAGTAAAAGGAACAAACTAATATGGAAACACAACAGGAATTAGCAGTGATTGGAACCAGGGTACCCAAGTTGGACGCAGTGGACAAGGCCACCGGCCGGGCCCAGTATATACAGGATGTTAAATTGCCGGGAATGCTGTACGGCAAAATCTTATATAGCAAATACCCGCATGCCAAGATCATTAATATTGATACCTCCAAGGCAGAAAAGCTCAATGGCGTCCGGGTTGTGCTTACTGGTGAAGACATCCCCAAGGTTCGCATGGGGGTCTACAAGGACAATCCGCCGCTAAAAGCCGGAAAAGTACGCTCCTATAGGGATGAGGTCGCTGCTGTGGCGGCCACGGATCCGGATATTGCCAAAGAAGCCATTGATCTGATCGAAGTGACGTATGAATCATTGCCCACCGTGTTTGATCCCATTGCCGCAATGGAACCGGATGCACCGTTGGTACATGAGAATCATAAGACCAATATACTTAAAATGCCCTGGAAATTACATTATGGAGATGTGGAAGCTGCCCGCCGGGAGGCTGAACATGTTGTTGAAACCAGGTTCTCAACAACCTGGGTTACCCATTGCTGTCTGAGTACCAGTGGCGCCATAGCCGATTTCGATCATGCCAATAACCTGACAATCCATACCAACACCCAGATTCCTTCCCTGGCCCAAAAAGATTTTCAAGAAACATTAAAGGCTTTAGGATTCAAAAACAAACGGGTACGCGTGATCAAGCCGATTGTCGGCGGGGGCTTTGGCAGCAAGCTGGACACGTATGCATATGAGCATGTGGCTATCCTTTTGGCCTGGAAGGCACGCCAGCCTGTAAAGATATTATTTGACCGTGAGGAAGAATTTATTGCCACATCCACCCGTCAGCCCACCATCATCGATATTGCCATGGGTTGCGACAAAGATGGAAAACTGGTGTTTCGCGACATCAAAATGGTGCTTGATAATGGTGCCTACACCTCCTGGGGCGTAACCACGCCTTCGGTAATGATGATGCCGATCACCTCGC
The DNA here is from genome assembly GCA_964452555.1 of uncultured Desulfobacterales bacterium. Taxonomy (GTDB): domain Bacteria; phylum Desulfobacterota; class Desulfobacteria; order Desulfobacterales; family B30-G6; genus B30-G6. The sequence goes on along the minus strand of CAYVMI010000028.1, from coordinate 46,247 downwards.
TTTATCGGGTACCCAACGTGCGTTACAACGCCAAATGTGTATACACCAACAACACCTATGCCCAGGCCATGCGGGGATATGGCAATCCCCAGGCTACTTTTGCCATCGAAAGCGTAATGGACATGCTCGCCGAAGCCGCCGATATCGACCGCATAGAAATACGCCGCATCAATGCCAATCAGCCTGGAGATGAAACCCCCCAAGGTTTTAAAATCACCACCTGTGGTCTTCCGGAATGTATCGATGCAGTTGAAAAAGCCTTAGATCTGGACAAGCCCAAATCCGCAGGTGAAGGCATCGGCATTGCTTCTTTAATCCATGTGGGAGGAGGTGCTCGTATTTACAAATCCGATGGATGCGGGACCATCATCAAACTGGACGATTTTGGCAAGGCGGATGTATTCACCGGTGCTTCTGATATGGGGCAGGGATCGGACACCGTGTTGGCTCAGATCGTATCGGAACAGCTGGGCCTTGAAATTGAAGATATCAATGTAATTCATCACGACACGGACATCTGCCCGTGGGATGTGGGTGCCCATGCCAGCCGGACAACCTTTGTGGCCGGCAATGCCGCCATTGGAGCTGCCAGGCAGATACGCAGCCGCATATTGGAAATGGGCGCCAAGGCCCTGGAGGTGTCACTCCCGGAAGTGGAACTCGGCCACCGAAAGGCATTCGTCAAAAGCGAACCGGAAAAATTCATAGCCATTGGCAAGTTATTGCGCAAGTCCCATTACAGTCATGGCGGAAGCATGATGATGGCAGACTATTTTTATGATCCGGCCAATGAAAATATGGGCAGGGATTTCCGCGGAAATATGTCCATGACCTATGCTTTCGGGACACATGGCGTGCGGGTGAAGGTGGATGAAGAAACCGGAAAAGTTGAAATACTGGATTATGTGGCGGCCCATGATGTGGGTCGGGCGATTAACCCCATGCTGTTAGACGGACAGGTTCATGGCGGCGTTATGATGGGCGTCGGTTATGCTTTGACCGAGCAGGTAATACTCGACAAAGGGCGTAACATGAACCCGGATTTTCGTGATTACAAAATACTGACTGCCAAAGATGCGATTCCGCTGACCCCTGTGGTTATTGAAACTGATGATCCGGATGGGCCTTATGGGGCCAAAGGGATCGGCGAACCGGGTTGCGTCCCTACTGCTCCGGCCATTGCCAATGCTATTTACGATGCCATCGGGGTGCGGATCACCGATCTTCCGATTACACCGGAAAGGGTTTTAATGGCGATCAAAAAGAAAAAGGGTGTTGATTCCTGTGGGATAGATCCCCTCACAGACAAGGAACAACCTTGTTAGAAAAATTCTCAGAAAACTTGCCTGTTTTGTGATAGATTGTCCGTGCAGCTTAGGTGTAAAAATGTGGTCTGAACCTAGTATCCCGCCCAACTGCCGAATGCGGGAGTGAAACTCACCGACTTATTCGGCGGATAATGTGAGCCGTGTGGCAAAGGATAGTATCCCGCTGCCACTGTTGATTATTCATCGCTGCCATAGTTGGTGGCGTATTCTAAGGGAGTTTCTTAAATCAAGGAGGATAGATCATGAAGAAAAAATGCGTTCTCTTATGTGCCGTATTATTCCTGGTCGTGGCCGCCGGAGCTGTTTGGGCTCCTACACCGGGTTTTGCCGGTTCCATCAAGCTGAGCTATGCCAACTTTCCGCCTCCGGTAACTTTTCCTTGTGTTCAGATGGAGAGGTGGAAAACAGAGGTGGAGAAACGAACCAACGGCAAAGTGCTTATCAACACCTTTCCGGGCAGCACACTTCTCGGCCCTAAAGATATGATGGATGGTGTTATCGCCGGTACGGCCGACATCGGAAACCTCTGCCAAGCATATCAACCCGGACGTTTTGTCCTGTCCAATGCCACCGCGTTGCCACTCGGCATTCCAAATGCACGCGTTGGCAGCATGGTTCTATGGGATTTATATAAAAAATATAACTTCAAGCCCTTTGACAAGGTAAAAGTCTTGACGATGTTTACGACGGCTCCCTCAAATATCATGTCGAAAGTTCCGATTCGAAACCTCAATGATATTCAAGGCGTTTCACTCAGGGCATCCGGCGGAGCCGCTCAGGTCCTGAAAAGTTGGGGTGCCAATCAGATCGGTATGCCCATGTCGGCCACACCCGAAGCATTGCAGAAGGGGACGGTTCAAGGACTTTTTTCCTCTCTGGAAGTGATGAAGGACTTCAAATTTGCAGAACTATGCAAATATGTCACCATGACCGATACACCCATTTATCCGTTTGCCGTGGTGATGAATATGGACAAATGGAATTCACTGCCCCAAGACGTTCAAAAGGTCATGGAAGATCTGGGCACCGAGCAAGCCGAATGGACCGGCACATATATGGATCGAATCGCACAGGAGTCCATTGCCTGGTCCAAGGCCAATCAGGGCGTTGAATTCATCCAGCCTTCGGACAAAGCCGAATGGAATCAAAAGTTGCAGCCGATCGTTGACGCCTGGATTGCCAAAAAAGAAAAAGAAGGCGTTCCGGCCAAACAGATTGTTGCCGACATTCGGGCCCTCATCAAAAAGTACGCGGATTAATTTGACAGTCTATTTTTGGTTTTCTCCGCGAGATGGGTTAAGCCATGCGATAATATCTGCGCCGACGGTTGACTCATTTCGCGGCATTTCACGGCTATTATGGTTGTCAGAATAATGTTCCGTTTGATGTAAAAAGCGGTTCACATCCGTTTAGGACATTTTTTTAAGACAACTAGGGGCTGTTTCTAAATTAGGATTTTGATTCAAGATCAAGGCGGCCGATCGATTTCAACCCCAGGATTACAGTAGAAGTGGTGTTAAAACCACTTTAAGTATTATTGAGGATTGGAACCGAGCGCCTAACGCTGAGATTGGGCCAAAAGTCAAGTTAGAAACAGCCCCTAATATAAAAGGACATACATGCAAACGCTGGACAAAATCATCCAAACTTCTGTGAAAATTTTAGTGTTTGTCGGCGGCCTGTTTCTGGTAGGCATGATCTGCCTGACCTGCGCCAATATTTTTTTCAGGGTTGTCTGGTTTCCCATCCGCGGCACATTTGAGTTCATGGGCTATTTCGGTGCCATTGTGACCGCTTTTGCACTGGCATACACTGAAATGCACCGGGGACATATCGCCGTGGATGTCATCGTCAATCGCTTTCCGCAAAATATTCGCAAAGTTCTGTATGTTGTGAACAGTTTTGTTTGTTTTGTCTTTTTTGCGATCGCAACCTGGTATATTTTTAAAAAAGCAACCATCTTACTTCGGACCGGTGAAGTCACCGAAACCCTGCAAATTATCTATTACCCGTTCACATACGCCGTGGCGCTGGGTTTCGGAGTTCTCTCCCTGGTTTTGCTTTCTAATTCCATCAAAACATTATTCCCGGGAGAGGAGGATCTAAATTGAGCCTGGCGCTGGTGGGTATTATCGGCATCGTTGTCCTGCTTCTGATCCTGTTTTTTTTGGGCATGCCCGTTGGGTTTGCCATGGCACTCGTCGGATTTGCCGGTTTTTGCTACGTTGTATCCCTCCAAGCCGGTTTGAACATGGTCAGTTCGGTCCTGTGGGAGACTCTATCGAAATACGGACTGACGGTTATTCCCCTGTTTATCTTTATGGGTCAGGTGGCCTTTTATTCGGGAGTCAATGAAAGATTATATAAAGCCGCCTATAAGTGGGTTGGACAAATCAGAGGCGGCATCGCCATGGCGACTGTCATGGCCTGCGCGGCTTTTGCCGCCATTTGTGGTTCCAACGCCGCTACCGCTGCTACCATGACGACCGTAGCCCTGCCTGAGATGAACAAATTCAACTATAATAAAATGCTCAGTACCGGCGCCATTGCCTGCGGCTCGACCCTGGGTGTTGTGATCCCGCCGAGTGTTGTGTTGATCATCATCGGCTTGTCGACCGAGCAATCCATTGCCAAGCTTTTTTATGGTGGGGTTGGCGCCGGCATGGTGCTGGCACTTTTTCTCGTGCTGACTGTTTATGTGGTGTGTCGACTAAACAAAGATTGGGGACCGGTGGGACCCAAAGCGACGATGCTCGAAAAAATAAAATCTCTGTCCGGCGCTTTCGAGATGGTGTTACTGTTTTTTTTGGTGATGACAGGCCTTTATTTTGGTTTCTTTACACCAACCGAAGCCGGCGCAGTAGGGTCGCTATTCGCTGTGCTGATCGGCGTTTTTCAACGCAGCTTGAGCTGGCAGGGCTTTATCAGTTCGATCACAGACACCCTGAAAGTTTCTTGCATGGTTATCATGATCGTTGCCGGTGCCATGATATTCGGGCGCTTTCTGGCCGTGACCCGCATTCCCTTCGACATTGCAAATTGGGTGGTTGCTCTGCCTGTTCCTAAAATAGGGATCCTGCTGATCATTGTTGTTATTTATATCATCGGCGGCGCGGTAATGGATGCCTTGGCACTATTACTGATAACGATCCCGATATTTTTCCCCGTGGCCATGGAGTTGGGGTACGATCCCATCTGGTTCGGGGTTACCATCACAGTGGTGACCACCCTAGGGGCGGTAACCCCGCCGGTGGGGGCAACAACCTATGTTGTGGGGGGGATGGCTAAAGATGTACCCCTTCAGGATGTATTCAGGGGAGTAGCCTATTTTCTGCCTGCCTATATTCTGTGCATTCTTATCCTCATGATGTTTCCCGGGCTGGTGACCTTCCTGCCAGGCATGCTTAAATAATATTGTTTATGTCAGTATTTATGAAGGGATCGATTAGTTTGCAAACGGCAATTGATTTATATGGCACGTTTTAGGTTTTAAGTGTTAGGTTTTAGGATTGCGAACGGCCCTCAGCAATCAGTTGTGAACTAACTTGAACTTAAAACAGTCAAACTAGTTGAATTTTTCTTTGGGGTGGTAACACTTACTAAACACATTTATCCAGAATATCATTGGAACCTATCTTAAAATTAAGATTTTGGTCTAAGTTCAAGGCGGCCGAACTTTTTAGCCCGCAGGAATACGAAAGTATTTTGAGGAGTTGAAAGGTGAGGCCAACATAGAAATTGGGCCAAAAGATAATTTTTAGATAGATTTTAGTAGCCGTAGCGCGGCTTACGCCTAACTATCCTCCCAATAATAAATCCCAAGATCAAGACACCGCTGCCGATTAAGAACCATTTCATATTGGCGGAAAGCATCGGCATGGATTGGCCCGTCGTTTTTTCGGCCAGTTGTTTTTTTAGGTTTTCATTTTCGGTTTTCAGGGCTGTCAGTTTCTTGGCATCAACGCTATCGTTTTTTTGATTTTTCACCAGACGCTGATATTTGGCGTTGATTTCTTTAAAGCTGTTTTGATGTGCTGCGGATGCTTTTTTCTCATTAGTCAGGGCCGTATTGAGGCTCTGGATTTCTTTTTGATATCCCTGAGTTTGATTTTGAATCTGCTGAATCTCTTTTTGATACGCCTGCATCATTTTTTTCAGGCCTTCATCATCCGATCCTGCCTGCACCTGCTGCAGATTTGCTTCGAGTTCACTGATCTCCTGTTTTAATTCCCTGATAATGACGGCTTTGGGTTTATCGTCCACAATAAACTTTTTACGGACCCAGCCCTCAAGACCACCCTCCGTGCGGATACGCATCAGTTCTTGAGTTTCTTCCAATACCTCCACCGGTGTCGCCGAAGGCAGATAACCCACGGCGGCGTCTTCCGGATTTTGGCCCTCACGCACCGATATGATTAGCATATCCGATACGTATTGGATTTCAGCAAAGGCTTGCGGGCATAATCCAATTATGTACACAATAAGGAGCATTATAGCTATGGCGAAAATCTTATGTTTCTGAACTGATTTCATGTTTGGAAACCTTTTTTGTGCCAGCCGGCGTATTAGTAGACTTCCGGATCTTATATAATTTCGAATGATTTGCGAATTAACGGCAGGAAACTTACAAAAAATATTGAATTGTGTCAATACCTTATACTTTTGGCGGTTTATGCTCCTATCCAAAATGGATCAACTCCCGATTTGTTGAATTAATGCTGTTGGTGGAAGCCTTATCGAAATCGGGATCGCTATCGGGATCGGGATCGAAATGGCATTAGAACATTAAAAATTTGACCGTTACCTCCTTTCAATCGGCTATGCCGTTTGGGTATGTAAAAGCAAAAAGCTCGCAGCGAAAAGGTGATTGGACCGCATTGCTGCCAGGCTTGGTCGGATGGCTGTCAGGGGTTGTAGCGTAAAGTAAGGGATCGGGGAATACGGATATACTGATTACGATACCGATCCCGATAGCGATGTCGATAAGATATGGCCCGAAAGGTGGGTATTACTTGATAGCCTGGATAAAACATCCATAGGGGCTGTTGCCGTCAATGCCATCATAATCGTCATAAATGGTCCGCGGGTTTGATCCCGGGCCGGAGGGATCTATGAGTGTCCCGTTTTCAATCCCATCGCCATCGCCGAAATCACCGTCTTTTAGTTGAATCGTAACGGACGTCCGGTCAATACTGAACTCGGCATAGGAATGGTAATTCTGCCAGCCGCTTATGGCATCGTATTTATACCATTCTAGTTCGCTACCGGCGGCATCTGAAAGAAAGAGCGTCACTTCGACCTCGGCACCTGGTATAACGCTTAACCGGAAACTGACCAATCCAAAGGGCAGGGCAATGGGACGATTATCGGTGGCGGCAATACTGTCCGGATTCACCCAGGACATGCTATCAATGGACAGGACTGATTCCGGCACTTTGAGGCAGAGCGCTTCCCCGCCGGGCCCGGCATTGATACAGCCCATATCATCCTGCTCAAGATCGTTTATACCGTTAGCGTCCATATCCAGGAATTGATCATCGTCAATTTCCTGATCATTCGGCGTGCCGTCGCCATCGTCATCATCGGGAGAATCGGTTATCACACTGAAAGCGCTGACCGGCGACCATGCTGAGACCTCGTCGTACGCGTTTTGATTATCGTCATAAAAACGAACACGCCAATAATAGGTTTCGGCGTAGGTCAGCAATAGCTCTGGAATTGACAAATCGGTCAGATTCATATCGCTGGTGACATTCAGAACCAGGTCGGTGAACTCAGCATCCAGACTGATCTGCCACTGGGAGGCATCATGTTGGTCATTGTTGACGTCCTTGAATGGATGCGTTTTTAAAACCGGTGTCAACGGCTGGTTGCCGGCCCCATCCGCAGGCTCAAGCGGTATGGGTCGGTCCGGAACCGCATTTTTGGGATTGGTGCCGTTGAGGTATTCGTCGATATTGGCAATAAGGTCCTTGTCGGGGTCGTTGAGGGCATCGTTTACATACTGCTGCAACCCGTTGGCGCGTTCCCATTCATCGGGCATACCGTCGTTGTCGTCATCCGGATCGGCATTGTTGCCGATGCCGTCGTTGTCATGGTCCAGCCATTCGTTGGGATCATTGGGAAAACGGTCCAGGTAATCGGGGATACCGTCGCCGTCACTGTCGGTCTGATTGTCAAGCGGTGCCCTGGTGGGATCGGTTCCCTCCTGATACTCAGCCAAGTTCACGCTCAGATCATCGTCGGGGTCAAGTTGGGCATCATTGAAAAGCGGGTTGAGCGGCGGTGAATACTGGAGTTCCCAAATGTCGGGCATGCCGTCGTTGTCATCGTCCGGATCGGCATTGTTGCCGATGCCGTCATTGTCGGAATCCAGCCACTCATCGGGATCGTCGGGAAAGGCGTCCCTTTCGTCGGGCACGCCGTCTCCGTCCGTATCCGTCTCCGTATCAGACGGCGCTTGGGTGGGATCGCTTCCCTGGCGATACTCTTCGATATTGGGGATCTTGTCGTTGTCCCAATCAAAGAGGGAATCAAAGATCAATGAGTCGGGGCCGGGTGTATATAAATCTTCCCAGACATCCGGCATGCCGTCGCCGTCGTCATCCTCGTCGGTGATGTCGCATTCTTCGTCGCCATCCGTATTGTATCGCCATCCCCCGGGATGGTGGGGACAGGCATCGGCGATATCCGGGTGGCCGTCCCCGTCCGAGTCCGTGTCGGTGTCGTTATTCGGATTCGGGTCTTCTGGGTCCGTGGGATCCCATTCAAAATGGCACTCATCAAAATTGCTGATTCCATCACCATCCAGATCTTCCGTACCGTCATTAGGTATCAACGGATCCAGTTCCGGAACGTTGTACTGAGTTTCGCATTCGTCCAGCATGCCGTCGTTGTCGTCGTCTGGGTCTTTATTGTTGCCCGTGCCGTCGTCGTCCGAATCCAACCATTCTGTTTCATCATATACAAAATCGTCTTCATCATCCGGAACATGGTCACCGTCGCTGTCGATGGGATCCAATTCGATGACATGCCGGGTAACATCGAGTTCATGCACACGAATGCCGACATTGTAATCGGTCATATATCCGTCTGCTCTCACAACAACGGTATACCAACCGTCATCCAAAGAGGCGGTGAATGAACCGCCCTTGTTAAAAGTTCGTGGGGGAGTGTGACCCACTATTTCAAAGGTGCCCGTGTTGATGGGCCAATCCAGCCTGTTGGTGTTATATAGGCGCACCGCTAACAGTCCTTCACCGGCTGTCCCCGTGCTGAATTGGACGTTGTTGGCGGAGAGTGAGGTTGCCAGTGAACTTTGCTTGCCATAATCATCGATTGCGTAAATAACGATTCGAACGCGAACTTCCTCATGGACCAAATCACTGTCCGTGAGCAGAGATGGCGGCAATAGGTAATGCGTTTCGGTTATGTTTTCCTGTCTTAGCTTTAATAGATCATTTTTATATATTTCAATTGCATAGCTTACACCGTCGGGCAGGTCGTCGTCTTCATCGACAGCAGCTGACCAGGCCAGCATGACGCCATCATCGATAAGCCGCTCATCATTATCCGTGACATTGATATAGCTATGGAACACGGGTGGCGCATTGTCCGGGTCATTTTTATACAGGTACTTCGTAAAAGGGGATACAAATTTGCCATCACGTAATTCAGATACGGAATTTGTAAATATGGAAGTGGTATAAGAATAGGAGTCGGGTAAGGCCACCGATGAGATCACGTCTTCAGTATCCTGGACAAAAAAGAAAAGCTGGTATTTTCCTGGTTTGGTGATTTCGTCATATTCGGCTTCAAATCTTCCCGCAGCATCAGGCCCGGACAATTCGATTCTATCCTCTGGAATAACAGCGGAATCCGGGGCTTGGGATACCTGGAAGCCTGGTCTTCTGATTTCGACCCAGGCGGACTCAACCAGGTCGGGATTGTCCACGGTGAGCCAAAGCATTGCCTTGGCATTATCGTTATTTAAATCGAAATCGGCCTCGGGATCGTGGGCCGGCAATATCTGGGGGCTTGCACCGGTTTTTTCAATGGTCAATCGTTTGGGTCGATCATCGTAGTCGGTTTGGTACCCTAAAAAAATCTCTTTTGCTTTTGCTCCATCCGGAGCCAGATCAAGGTTGGTGTCGCTGTCGTCGGTTAAATAGACGCTGATGGAATTGCCACCGCTGTTGGCAATCACCAGGTCAGATACCGAGTCGGCATCAATTTTGGTGGCGGCAAGTCCCCTTGGATCAATACCGGTTCTATAAAAAACAATGTTCCGGAAATCAGCGCTGCTGCCGTACATTACCGCCACGAGGTCAATACCAATGTGGGTGACAGCGATATCCAGTTGCCCGTCGCCATTAAAATCGTCTGCAATGAGATTGGCGGGCTGGTCCCCCACGTCAAAGGTTGTCATTTTTTGGTCAAAGGTTCCATCTCCATTGCCGTAGAGTATGGAAACTTGGTCGGTCTCCTGATTCGTCACCGCCAGATCCAAGTTCCCGTCGCCATCAAAATCAGCGGCGGCCATATCCGAGGGCATGCCGCCTGCTGCATGTTCAATGGCCTCGGGTTCGGCAACGCCGCATCCGGTTGTACCGGGGAATATTTTATTGGTGTCATGCGGACATGTGTCCTTGCAATCAGGTGTGCCGTCCAAGTCAGAGTCCGTGTCGGGCACATTGCAGCCACAAATGCCGGGCTCGGCTTTATCGGGATCATCCGGGCACAGATCGTAGCAATCGGTTGCATTATACGGATTGGAACCAGGTGAATCGCCGCATGGATTGATACACTCAGGTTCGCCGCTGCCATTAACGCTATCCGGTATCCCGCAGCCGCACTCGCCCAATTCTTGTTTAAAGGGATCATAGGGGCACTGGTCCTCGCAATCCAAGGTTTCATCCCCATCTCGGTCTTGGTCCACCGAACCACACCCGCAAACACCGGGTTCGGTTTTGAAGGGATCATCCGGGCAGGCATCAGCGGCATCAAGCATGCCGTCGCCATCGGAATCCGAAAATGTGCCATCGCCGTTGCCCAGAAAAATTGACACGCTTTGACTGGAATAATTGGCCACGGCCATGTCAAGGTGCATGTCGGCGTTAAAATCTCCCAATGAAACAGCCGATGGAGCCACGCCGGTATCATGAAACCCCGCAGCATCAAAGCTAAAGATACCGTTATCTATCGCTCCCAATAGGACGGCCACACTGTCGGCATCCTGGTTCGCAACCACCAAATCCATAATGCCGTCCTGGTTTAAATCTCCCAGGGCAAGATCGGATGGCGCGTCTCCAACCGGATATGCCGTGGCATCCTGAAATTCGTCGTTGGTCAACCCCTGTAGCAATGACACATCGTCTGTAGCCGTGTTTACGGTTACGATGTCAACTAGCCCGTCTTGATTCAAATCATCGACAATGAGATCAGTCGGTGCCCCCCCAACAGAGTAGCTGTAAGTTTCCTCAAAGGTGCCATCGATCTGATTGCGGAGAACCGAAACGGTGGCGCTATCGGCATTGACAACAGCCAGATCGACGCGGCCATCGTCATTGAAATCGGCGGCTGCAACCATCATCGGCTCTTGGCCGACATTGTATTCCACAGGTGGCTGAAACAGGCCCTCCCTGTTTGCCTCCGGGTTCAGGTCGTTACTGCCCTGGCTGTCCCCGTTGTCATCCAGTAGCGGGTGCTGGCCAGCCGTATCAAAATGGGGAAAATATTCAAATCTCGATCCATTCTCGGTGTATTCTTCTGTTTGTCTGACGGCAATTTCAAAGGCGGCATTCAAATCAAGCCTTTGATACGGATCGTCTTCGTCCCCGGCCCACGGGTTGATCCGGGACCACTGGTCAAACAGTGCTTCCAGGAAAAAATTGCCTGCCGTTCCAGGTGGCGCCTGCGGCCCCTGAACTGAGATTTCATTGTTCCTGCTGCTGGCAACTATGACACGCCCCGGGCCGGATAGATTATCGATGAAACTTTCAGAATGATCAAAACCGAGAATTATGACTATGGGCTGTTCTATGTTTTCGGCAACCATGAAATCCGCTAGTGTATCAAGCCAGGCAGCCAGATCTTCGGCCTGGACTTGATCGCCCGAATTTAATTCGAAAACATCTGGATTGTCTGCGTTGCCAATTAGTAAAATGTACAAAGGTCCGGCCATCAACTGCATCTTGTCGACGGCCCAGGTTGTGATCGCCGTTTGCAGGCTGCCTGCTGAATAATCATCCTCGCCGATTTGCTCTTGTGATCCGGGATGAAAATACTTGATGTGATCCAGGGGATCTAGCGGGTCTTCCACCAGGCTGAAATTGCGGTCGATCAAGCGTTGATAAATACCGTTTCCCGTGCGGGTATAGGTTTGTGCATCATCGCCGGCGGCATCGCCCACGGCCATTATAAAATAACCGGCAAAATTGTTTGCATGTAGTATTTGGGTCTCATGGCCTTCGGATGGGGGCTCTTCCTCATTTCCTGCTTGGTCGCTAGCAAGCGTATAAAAGTAATACATACCATCTTGGGTCAAGGGGTAGGTGAATTGTCCCTGGTCGCTACTGCTTATATTCGTTGCAAACGGTATGAATGTCTCACTTAAGGGTTCTTTTACAAACAGTTCGACGCTAGCCAGACCATCACCATTAGAATTCGGACCACAGATCTCATTGGCGTAGCTGTCATATGCCATATAGGTAATGACAACCTGGCCTTGTCCGACAAAGCTGGCAGGAGCCGATGCCGTCGAACATGGCCGACCGGCATCTCGGACCGAAATTTCCAAATCGTACCATTCACTCCACTCGCTTAATAAACCTAAATCGGGCAAACCGCCGTCGCTAACGCGTACACGCACGATCAAAATGCCATTCTCAAGATCGGCAAGGATGCCAGGTGTAGGGATTATGGTTGATTCGGTTATCGTATAGTTACCAGATGCTTCAATATCTAAAGCAAAACCTTCCGGGTAGCTATTGTCCGGGTCAACAACAGTCAGATGATCCAGCGAAATCCCAAGGCTCTCATTTTCATAGATTTCTTCATACGGCGCATAATCCTGGATAACGGGTCTATCGTTTATGGGATTGACTGTGATTAAAAAACTATCGTCAACAGTCACGCCTTGTCCATTTTGATCAGTGGCAAAAACAGTGACAATAGCCTGGCCGTACTGGTTCTCCAAATAGTTTAGGGTCAAGATTCCGTTATTGATGTCTGTCGAGACAAACGGGGTGTCTGTGATTTGATCAATCGAATTTGTATAGATTAGATGGTCACTCCGGGTAACAACCACATCCGGATCGTAAAAAATGGCAGATAGGTCGATGGTCGTATCGTCCGCATCTTCCATTACCATGAGATCTTCGAATGCGGTCGCAAGGATTGGATCATCGTTCTGGGAATGTACCGTAACCGAAAAAGTAGTCTCAACCCAGGCGTTTGCCAGATCCGTTGCCCGGATGGTAATGCTGGCCTGACCAAACCAGTGATTCTGATAGTCGAGAATCAGGTCGCCGTTGACAATGTCGGCTGCCACCAAGGTTGGGTTGGAGCTGACTGCTGCGTAGGTCAGTTGGTCGTTACTGGTGGCAATATCTACATCGGTAAAATATGCAGAAATATATTGAACTTGAGTGTCTTCGGCATCCTCGTCAACGGTTACGTCAGGGAAAGCAGAGACGATCGTGGGGGCATCGTTCACCGAACTCACGTTAAGCATTAAAGTATCTTCAACGCTCACACCTTCTTGATCTATGGCGGTGACAGTGATGATTCCCGTGCCGAACTGGTTATCCAAATAGTCCAATGTAAGGGTGTGGTTTTCAGCATCAACGGATGCTGCAACCAGGCTCTCGTTGGTGTTGCCGAGCTCATACGTGAGGGTGTCGCTCTGGGTTACGACCACATCCGGATCGTAAAAAATGGCATTCAGGTCGATGGTCGTATCGTCCGCATCCTCCACTACCATGAGATCTTCGAATGCGGTCGCAATGATTGGATCATCGTTCTCGGAATGTACCGTAACCGAAAAAGTAGTCTCAACCCAGGCGTTTGCCAGATCCGTGGCCCGGACGGTGATGCCGGCCTGGCCGAACCAGTGATCCCGATAGTCGAGAATCAAGGCGTCGCCAACGATGTCGGCTGTCACGATGGTTGGGTTGGAGCTGACAACAGTGTAGCTTAGTTGATCATTGTTGGTGGCAATATCCACATCTGCAAAATATGCGGACACATTTTGAATTTGAGTGTCATCGGCATCCTCTTCAACAGTTACGTCAGTAAAAACAGAGACGATCGTGGGATCATCGTTCACCGAATTCACCCTAACCGCAAAGGTATTCTCGACCCATGCATTGGATAGATCGGTTGCCCGAATCGTGATGGTTGCCGAACCGAACTGGTTTGCTGCGTACGCAAGTGTCAGGTCTGTCGCCGTAATACCGGCAGTGACCAAAGTATTGTTCGTATTATCAGTTATTGAATAGCTGAGTTCATCACCATTGGTGAGAATATCGGGGTCTGCGAATATGATGGATAAATCAATGCTGGTGTCATTGGCATCTTCATCAACATTCACGTCAGGGATAGTAGCTATGACGGTGGGCGCATCATTTTCCGAATTCACAGTAACCATAAAGGTGTCTTCAACCCAGGCGTTTGAATTGTCGTTTGCCCGAATCGTAATGGTGGCCGTGCCGAACTGATTATCCAAATAGTCCAATGTAAGGGTGTGGTTTTCAGCCTCAACGGATGCTGCAACCAGGCTCTCGTTGGTGTTGCCGAGCTCATACGTGAGGGTGTCGCTCTGGGTTACGACCACATCCGGATCGTAAAAAATGGCATTCAGGTCGATGGTCGTATCGTCCGCATCCTCCACTACCATGAGATCTTCGAATGCGGTCGCAATGATTGGATCATCGTTCTCGGAATGTACCGCAACCGCAAAAGTAGTCTCAACCCAGGCGTTTGCCAGATCCGTGGCCCGGACGGTGATGCCAGCCTGGCCGAACCAGTGATCCTGATAGTCGAGAATCAAGGCGTCGTCAATGATGTCGGCTGTCACGATGGTTGGGTTGGAGGTAACAACGGTGTAGTTCAGTTGATCATTGTTGGTGGCAACATCCACATCTGCAAAATATGCGGACACATTTTGAATTTGAGTGTCATTGGCATCCTCACTAGCGGTTACGTCAGAAAAAGCAGAGACGGTTGTGGGTGCATCGTTCATCGAATTCACCCTAACCCCAAAGGTATTTTCGACCCACGCGTTGGATAGATCGGTTGCCCGAATCGTGATGGTTGCCGAACCGAACTGGTTTTCTGCGTACGCAAGTGTCAGGTCCGTCGCCGTAATACCGGCAGTGACCAAGGTGCTGTTCGTATTATCAGTTATTGAATAGCTGAGTTCATCACCATTGGTGAGAATATCGGGGTCTGCGAATATGATGGATAAATCAATGCTGGTGTCATTGGCATCTTCATCCACCGCAAAGTCCTCAATGGGGTCTGCAACCGTGGGGGCATCGTTGTTCGCTGCTACACTGATCGCTACGGTTGCGGGCCGCTCACTGGAAACGTTGCCATCATTAGCCCGGTAAGTAAAACTGTCCGAACCATTGTAGTCAGGTAGGGGAGTGTAGTTAAAACTGCCGTCAGCACTCAATGATAGAGAGCCGTGGTCTGGGCTGCTAACCAACAGCGCAATAAGGGTTTCGTTTTCAACATCACTATCGTTTATTAAAACTCCAGGTGCTTCAATTACTAGCGGAATGTCTTCGTTTGTCTCATAGCTGTCATCAACCGCAATCGGTGCATCGTTTACAGGCGTCACCGTAAAGGTTACACTGTCATCGTCCCCTAAATCGATAGGATCCCTGGCTTTAAACTTAATGGTATCCGATCCGTTCCAATCTGTATGTGGAACCGATACATAGGCCACCCGATCTTCTATAATTACCAGCAGGTCATCATTGTAATGGTATGTCCATATAATTTCTGAGTCGCTGTGATTTTCATCGCTTACAAAATCATCCAAATAGATGGGTGCAAAAGATTGACCCTCGGTGATGATTTGGTCAGGGATATCATCAACAATTGGTGGATAGGATGGTAAGCCGCCTAGAACGGGATTAGCACAAAGGGCTAAATATAAAAAAACGATCAGCGCTCCTATTCGATGGAACAGGCATGTATGTTTTTTTTGGGTTAACATGCGGCCCTACTGCATTAGACCTAGATGTTTACAAATTGGTTTGAAATTCCAATCTGTTAGCTGGTTGCTATTCTTTGGTAGCAAATTTTAGGCCAAACTGAATAGATTGTCTTTTTCTTTTAATATACTGACATTATTGGCAAAAAGAAGACGAGCCACTGCCTTTAAAGGTGGATTGTTGTGGTAAAAATTTTTGACAGCCCTAATTGGGAAGCTAATTACATGCTAATGTGGAAATTTATTTCACAAAAATCAGGAAGTGGCAATAGCAGGACGGCTAAAAGTGAAAAATTACCGAGGCATACACAATGTGTTCCTTTACATCGGCCGAAAAATCAAGACGTTCAAATATATATTCTGACACACCGTTTCCGAATCGAAACTGGTATGCGGCATCACATACAATCTTACTTCTAGCAAAGCCGGATCCCAAACTGAATCCATAATAGTGATCCGGGGAGCCTTCTGCCGGTGCCGGATCGTAAAACAGGCCACCACGAAAAGGAATAATATAACGATTTCCTATGAGGAGATACTCGGTGCCGATTCTGATCTGCGTCGTGGGCTCCACATCGGACTCATTTTCCGGCTCGAAACTAATTGCTGATGTTTTATTCCCATCTGCATCTGTCAGAATGAATTCATCCCATTCCGTTCTGTAAACATCTAATGAAGCGGTCAAGTTGTCTGAGAAGCGGTACGCAATGCCAATCCCGTAGGACATGGGCATGTCCAGTGACTGATCTTCGCTGCCCTCATCATAGAAGATGGGTGTTTCCATTTTATCTTCAAATTCAAACGTTTCCCCAGAACGCTTTAGATCCGCAGTGAAGGGTGCTTTGAACACAGCGCCTAGTGTAAGATGGGAGTTTAAGGTCCATAAAAGTCCCAGGTTGTAGTTAATTCCACTAAATTCCCATTTGGTGTAATCAATGGTTTTTTGGTTGACAGGAACACCGAATTCATCCATGCCGCTCCACTTATTAACGTCTTCCGCCTCCCATTGGTTTTTGTAGAGACTATCGTCCCAGATGTTCATAGTCACTCCAAGCGAAATCTTCGGTGTCACCTCTATGCAATAGGCAATGCCAATGGCTGACAAACTACCCTCAGATCGATGGCTCAGGCTTTGTTCTCCAGTAAAGCCAACGGTATCCCGATTAAAAGTCAAATCCCATTCACGATACAAGTCATATAGGTGCTGATAGTTGACGGAAACAATCATATTTCGGCCGAGCGCCGAAAATGGATAAGCGGCACTGAGATAATTGACGTTGCGGCCATCGACTTGTTCTGAGCCGGAGGCTTCCGAATTTTCACCAAAATCAAGATCTTCGATACGCCGGAAGTAAGCGCCAACCCCGGATATCTCGGGTTTCTCAAGTTGGATCAAGCCTCCCGGATTCCATGAGGCAGCAGTGGCATCGTCTGCTATGGCGATAAAGGCACCGCCCATGCCCAGTGCCCGGGCTCCGGATCCTACAGGATTGAAAGAGGAGGGGATCTCAAGACGTTCAGAGATTTGCGCATTTATGGAAATTGGATGGAATAGAATGGAAACAAAAAGTATTAAGACGGTGAACAAAATTCCAAAGGAGGGATTAGCAATTCTTAACATCTGATGATTTCTATAATCACTCATGATGTGGTCACCGATTCTTTTTTAGAATCTATTTCCAATGGCACTAGTTGCATAACCAGTTTGAATAACAACGAATCTTATCAAGAATTTGGAGGGTTGTCAAATCTGCTTATTCAAATTGCAAAGTTGCCTCCTGTACACCTGATTCGAATTAAGGCGCTTATATTTATTCTTCTTTTAATTTTAATCTTCCTTTCAGGCTGACCCTTTTTTGAAAACGTCAATTATCAAACATGTTAGATGTTCATTAGTGTTCAAATATAATTTCAACAAAAGATGAAATGAAACCGAAAAATGTGCCAATTGGTGAAGTGGATCCTGTTTTGCATTGGATCAAAATAATTATATATATTCAATTTAATTATATTATAATGGATTCTCGACATCGTGTTCCTGCCTAGTTTTTTTTCGGTATGTTGAATGCTAAAATACGTTTGCGGTAAAAATATGACATGTTCGATATAAAATATGAAAATAACATTTGACAACATATAACAACATTTATTAAACCCAAAAAAATCTTCGAAACCAAAATAGGAGGGGAATATGAACCGTGCCATCTGCAGCGGCAAATTTCTACTCGAAGGGATTGATTTTAAAGTACTATCAGACGATGAAATTACCGATATTCACCTGGCAAGCCTGGAGATACTCGAAAAAACGGGTGTCTACGTGGAAGATGATGATGCCATCGATCTCTTCCATTCCATTGGTTGCCGGGTGGACAAAGAAAAAGGAATCGTCAAAATCCCTCACTACCTAGTGGAAAAAGCCATTCGAACAGCGCCATCCAGAATCGTTCTGGGAGCTCGGAATCAAGACAAAAGCTTTGTCATGGAAGGTAAACGGGTAACATTTACCTCTTTTGGCGAAGGGGTTAGTGTTGTCGATATCAATACCGATGAAATCAGAGACTCAACCAAAAAAGACCTGGCTGCCGGCGCCAGATTAATGGATGCTCTGGATGCATACGGGGTTTGCCATCGTCCGGTTTCTTCATTGGATGTGGATCCCAAGACCTATACGCTCCATAATTATGAAGCCCTGGTAAATAACACCGACAAACCGGTTAGCCTCGGCCCGGGTGACGGCAAATGTCTGGAGAAAATCTATCAAATGTCCGCCATCATCGCCGGTGGTGAAGACACTTTAGTCGACAATCCTTTGATATGCGCCTCCACTTGTCCGGTAACACCCTTACGTTTGGTTAAGCACTGCTGCGAAATCGGGATGAAAGCCGCTGAACTCAGCATTCCGGTTCGTTTTACAACCATGGCCTTGTCAGGCGCCACCAGCCCCATTACCTTAGCCGGAACCCAAGCTGTTCAAAACGCGGAGTTTCTGGCATGCGTTGTTATGCATCAGGCAGTTCGGCCGGGTGCGCCGGTTATATGCAGTAGTTCCACCACTTCCATGGATCTTAAAAGCGCTGAAGCCGCTGTGGGTTCTCCGGAAATGGCGCTATTTGCGGCCATGAATGCCCAAATGGCTCAATTCTACGGCATACCGTCCTGGAGCGGCGGCACGTAGACGGATAGCAATATTCCGGGTGGAGCCCAAGCCGGTCATGAAAAAACGCTAACAGCTCTCATTGCGGCAATGTCAGGGAACAATGTCTTATATGGAGCAGGAATGTTAGAATGCGGCATGGTGGTGGATTTCCCCCAACTGTTACTGGATAGCGACATCATCAATATGATTACTTACTTTATGCAAGGCGTAAAAGTCAGTGACGAGACGCTATGCGTCGATGAGGTCAAAGCAGGCGGCTACCAGGCCGATTATCTCATGTCACCCATGACCTTGAAACATATGCGCTCGCAAAGTCGACCCCAATTTTTCCAACGCATGAATCGAACCACTTGGACTGCTGCAGGTAAACCCGACCCCTACGATAGCGCCAAAGACAAGGTCAAAGATATACTGGTCAACCATCGGCCGGCACCGCTTTCAGGCACCATAGCTGAGGATTTGAGAAGATTTGTTGCCGAAGTCGAAAAAGAATGGGGTGTTGAATCTAAGAACCCAAATTTTGACCCGGCGACTCTGGTTACAGGCAGCAGTGCTGAGTAATATCAACTGAGTTAGCTGCGCCCACAACCGGGATAATGGAATAAATGGAATGATGGAAAAGAATCCGGCGTATCTACCCCTTGAACGGCAGCAACGCATCGTCGATATCCTCAAAAAGGAATTTAGCATACGCAGTTCTAACTTAAGTGAATTATTCGGTGTATCTGAAATGACGATTCGCCGAGACCTGGATTTGTTAGAACAGCAAGGCCTTGTGGAGCGAACCCACGGCGGTGCGGCGCTGAAACAGGAGCGTGTCACCGACACGTATCATTATCGCAACAGCATCAACAAAAATCCGGAGCAAAAAGAACGGATCGCCAAAATGGCGGCCTCGGTAGTGGAACCCAATGACATCATCTATATTGGTGAGGGCACTACGGCTTCCATGATTGTACGATTTATTGACCCAAGTACGCCTTTTACATTGTTTACCAACAACCTTGGCGTCATATCGGAAGCAGAAACAGTTAATCTGACCAGCAAGGTCGTTCTGCTGCCTGGCATCTACAATCCCCGAACTCACGCGGTAGCCGGCCCCTTGACCATGGAGATGATTCGTCAGGTAAATTCCACCAAAGCCTTTCTGGGAGCTGATGGCCTCAGTATCAGTGCTGGCATGAGCACACCGGATCCGGACATTGCCGTCATCGAACGGACCATGGCTCAGCATACCCATGGTCAGGTCATTGTCATGGCAGACCATCCTAAATTCGGTAAAGTTGCCGCCATGACGATCATACCCCTCAAACATATTGACATATTGATTACGAACCGTAATATCCCTGCGGATTTTCAATCGCATTTGGATGCAATTGGAATTCAGACTATTATCGCATCTTAGAATTAGTACCGGATTATGTTTAATTTGGAGGAGCAATGACTACCTACACCATCGTTAAATCTGTTTTGATGGCGATTTGCCTTTGTACAGCTTTCGGTTTCTTTTTTGTGCGGGTCCGGCATTTGGTTCGCATGATGTTGGCAGTCACCGGCGAGACCGCCCAAAAGATTGACCGCATCCCGGAGCGGATTAAAGTCCTTTTTACGGATGTGATCGGCCAATCAAATGTGCGGCGTAAAGCGATTCCCGGTTTGGCCCACATGTTAATCTTTTTTGGCTTTCTGGCAGTACAACCCCATTCACTGGAATTGATGATTCAGGGCGTTTTCCCTAGCTTTCATGTTTCCAGTTGGATACCCGGCATATACGGGCTCTATCTTTTTGTGGCCGACATTCTGGCGTTCTTCGTATTAATCGGCCTAGGCTACGCCTTGTACCGACGCTTGTTTCTAAAACCGAAATACCTGACCAATGGATTGGATGCCAAGCTCATCATATTATTTACGGCTGTCATCATTATATCTTTTCATCTTGTCAATGCTTTTCAGATATATCTGGATACGCGATCGACGGCCTTTAATTATGCCGGGAGTTTCACCGTTTCGGAGATAATCGCCGGCATATTCGGTTTTTCGATGCTTGATGCCGGTCAGGTATTAGCCGGATATGAGGTTTTTTACTGGATGCACATCTTAACCATTCTCGGCTTTTTAATTTACATCCCGGGCTCCAAGCACCTGCATCTATTGGCAGCAGTACCCAATGTTTTTTTAAAACCGCTTGAACGTTTCAAAGCAATCACGACAACCGATATCGAGGATGAGGAAGCGGAGAGTTTCGGCCTTGGTCGCGTATCCGAACTCGATTGGAAATCGGTGCTCGACCTCTATGCCTGCACGGAGTGCGGCCGATGCGAAGAGCAGTGTCCGGCCGCGAATACCGACAAACCGTTATCGCCTAAAAAGGTTGTATCCGACCTCAAGCATGACCTCTTTGATCAGGCAACACCACTTTTAGCGGGGGACATGGAGTCCATCCAACCGATCCTGAGAGAAGGAGCGCCCATAACAGATGACGTCCTCTGGGCCTGTACGACCTGCCGGGCCTGTGAGGATATCTGTCCCGTCAACATCCAGCATTTGGATATAATCTTTGAAGCGCGCAAGCACCAGGTACTCATGGAAGCCGCTTTTCCACCGGAGATGCAGGAGACGTTTACCAATCTTGAGAATCAGTCCAATCCATGGGGGTTTGCAAACGACACCCGGTCTGATTGGTGCCAGGACCTGGATGTACCTCTCATGACTGACAAGCCCCAGTCTGAAATTCTTTATTTTGTGGGCTGTGCCGGTTCGTTTGATGACCGCGGCAAGAAAATTTCACGCGCACTGGCAAAAGTTTTGAAGCGAGCCGGGGTTGATTTTGCCATCCTGGGTCCCGAAGAGTCCTGCAATGGTGACATGGCCCGCCGCTGCGGCAATGAATATCTGGCCCAAATGATGATCCAGGAAAATGTGGCCACACTTTCCCAGTACAAACCTAAAAAGATATTAACCGGGTGCCCCCACTGCTACAACATCATCAAGAACGAATATCCCCAATTTGGTGCGAAGTTTGAAGTCGTACATCATAGCGAGTATTTGCTGGAACTGTTGCAACAAGGTCGTTTGAAACCCACAACCAATCGGCTTGAAGAAGTAACCTGGCATGACTCATGTTATTTGGGCCGCTGGAATGGGATCTTCAACGCACCGCAGCAATTGCTTAACAGCATAAATACAAATGGGGGTTTGGTGCTTCCCAATCGCCATGGTGAAAAGGGCTTTTGCTGCGGTGCCGGAGGTGCCAGGATGTTTATGGAAGAAACCATCGGCAAACGCATCAATATGGAGCGTTCGGAAGAGTTGTTGGCCACAGGCGCCAAAACCGTGGCGGCCGCATGTCCATTTTGCATTACCATGCTACGTGATGGTATTTCCGACTGCCAGGGAGATATGGACGTAAAGGATATTGCCGAACTTTTAGATCAAGTTACTGAGTGATTTTTTAATATAAACCATGAATTGCGGCGTAGCCGCAGGGAGAACAGAATGATGCAAGATCGTGCTCAGGTTGTCATTATCGGCGGGGGCATTGTTGGCTGCAGTACAGCCTATCATTTAACCAAAATGGGGTGGACGGACGTGGTCATTTTAGAAAAAGGCGAATTGACCAGCGGTTCCACTTGGCATGCAGCCGGACTCGTGGGGCAATTGCGCAGCGAGCGCAATATTACCCGGATGCTGCAGTACAGCGTCAGTCTCTACGAACAGCTCGAGGCCGAGACGGGGCTGACTACCGGCTGGAAAAAGAGTGGTTGTCTGCATCTGGCCAGCACCCAGGAGCGTATGTATGAACTCAAAAAAGGCGCCACCACAGCTAGAAGTTTTGGGCTTGAAATGAATTTGATCTCGCCCCAGGAAGCTTATGATATGTGCCCCATCATCACCATTGATGATATAGTCGGTGCGGCTTTTATGCCTACTGACGGACAGGCGGACCCGGCCGGAATTACCCAAGCCATGGCCAAGGGTGCTCGCAACCGCGGCGCTACAATTTATGAGCATACATTGGTGACCGGTTTTGATAAGGATAAGCGCCGGATCACGACGGTAAAAACCGACAAAGGCGACATTGCCTGTGAAATCGTAGTGAACTGCACCGGCATGTGGGGCTATCAAGTGGGGGCGCTGATGGGCGTCAATGTCCCTCTGGTACCATTTCAACATCAATTTCTGGTGACAGATGAAATTGAAGGCATGCCGCCCAACCTGCCCACAATACGCGATAAAGACAGTCTGCTTTACTACAAGGATGAAGTCGGCGGGCTTGTAATGGGCGGGTATGAGCGTAATGGCATCCCCTGGGCTATAGATGGGGTTGACAATGACTTCATATCCCAGCTCCTGGAGCCTGACTTCGATCATTTTCAATCGCTGTCAGATCCGGCCATGGAGCGTACCCCTTGTCTCCAGGAAGCTGGTATTGCGCGCCTGGTAAACGGTCCCGAGGCATTCACCCCCGACGGTGACGCCATTATGGGTCCGGCACCCGAGCTGGACAATTGTTTTGTGGCCGCGGGTTTTAACGCCTTTGGCATTGCTGCCGGCGGCGGGGCAGGGCGTATGATGGCAGAGTGGATCATTGAAGGCGAACCCAGCCTGGACATATGGCCTCTGGATATCAGACGCTTTGGACCATACCACAACAGTCGTTCATACAATGTCGAACGAACAAAAGAGATCTATGGCAAACATTACACCATCCATTGGCCGCATGAAGAGCACGATTCGGCTCGCGGCGTCAGACGCAGCCCCTTGTATTTTCAACTCAAAGAAAAGGGTGCTGTTTATGGAGCTAAATACGGATGGGAACGGGCCAACTGGTTTGCCCCCGAGGGCGTAACTCCCAAGGACGACCATACCTTTGAATTGCCAAACTGGTTTGAGCATGTGGCCGCTGAGCATAAAAATGCCCGTGAAAACGTTGTGCTCATCGATCAAAGCTCTTTTTGCAAATTTGAGCTTAGCGGATCAGGTGCCCTGAAATTTTTGAACCAACTTTGCGCCAATCAAATGGATAAACCCATAGGTAAGGTTGTCTACACCCAGATGTGCAACCAACGAGGTACTATCGAGTGCGACATGACCATCGGGCGCATGGCTGAGGATCGCTTTTTCATCGTCGTGGGAACCGCTTTTGGACTGCGTGCTTCCTGGTGGATTAAAAATCATATGCCTGCAGACGGCAGTGTGTCTTTCCAGGATGTAACCTCGGCTTATGCCGTCATCAATGTAATCGGCCCCAAATCACGAGCATTGCTCGAAAAGTTAAGTTCAGCCGATTTGAGCAATCAGGCCTTTGGGTTTGGGACCTGCAAGGCTTTCACGCTGGGCTATGCCCCGGTTTTCTCGTTCCGAGTTTCATATGTGGGTGAGTTGGGGTATGAACTCTATATCCCCACAGAATTTGCCGGCCATGTTTACGACACGCTCTGGGAAGCAGGCCATGACCTCGGCATTAAAAACGCCGGTTACCGTACGATTGCCTCTACCCATCTTGAAAAGGGATATGCCGACTGGGGTTCGGAGCTCACTCCGGAATACTCTCCTTTCGATGCCGGTCTCGGTTTTTGCGTTGCCCTGGAAAAAGAAGATTTTCTCGGCAAGGACGCATTAACAAAAATAAAAGCGGAAGGTGCACCCTGGAAACTGTGCAGCTTGACCATTGATGCGGATAAGCCCCTCATGCTCCAGGGCAGTGCGCCGGTTTTACGCAATGGCAGTGTCGTCGGTGTAACCACCAGTGCAGGCTTCGGCCATACCATCGGGAAAAACATATGTTATTGCTATTTACCGGCAGATCAAGCCCATGGCGATGGATTTGAAATTGAGTCATATAAACAACTGTACAAGGCTACACTGGAGCCGAGCAGGGTGCTGTATGATGTAAAAGGAGAAAAATTGCGTTCATAGCCATTATCCGGAAAATCAGAAAAATCAAATTAATATATGGGATTGATGAAATCATGACCTCCATCGAAGATCAGATAAAAAATGCCCCCGAAGAAGATCGTGAAGCCCTTGAAAGCGAGCTTGAAAGCTACCGACGGATCCATGCAACGACCTTGGCGGTCTTGTCGGAAGTTGGTGTCGAAACGCACAATCAAACGGTTATATCCTTGTTGGAAAATACCGGTTTGGCCGGATATGATGAATCCACCAGCAGACTTCATCTGCTTCCGGAGCTGGTTGACCAAAGCCTGGAATCGGCTGCCAAAACATTTTCGGGTGACGAAGGCCGGAACACCCTTGGAGTCGGCGGTATCCCGCCATTTCTGTATCGTGAGAACGACCCATACCCGATGCCCGCCAGCTATGATGAACTGGAGCATCTGATTACGGTCATTGGTGACAATATAGACGTCGTCCGCTTCCTCAGTCAGCCTGTCAAGGTTCATAAAGGTGATCCTTTGACCTGTAACCAAATTATGGATCGGCTTAAGGACTGCCTTAAAGTAACCTGCAGCGCCTACATGTCCGGCGACGATGCGGTTAACTGGTTTGCCGGGCGCGAAGATTGGCATGATTCCATTTGCGGTATCAAATCGCCGCTTATCTGTATGGATGATATGATGGAAGCCCTGATCCGGAGTTCCCGCGCGGGCAACAATCTGCGATTAACCACCATGCCTTTAGCCGGACGCACGGCACCGCAAAGCCCGGAAGCCTGCATCGTCATTACCCATGCAGAGGTCATGTTTATGTTGGCGGTGACCCAGACCGTCAATCCCGGCATGCTGTGTATGTTTGGCGGAATGCCTTGTACAACGCGTCCGGATGGCGATTTGGACTATTCGCATGACGGCATGGACCTGATGAATGTGGCGGTTGCGCGTTTAAATATGTGGGTAACCGGACTCCCCAGTGTGCAATCCGGCGGCAGCACCAGTTTAAAAGAGCCAGGTGAATCAGCCGTGTCCGAAGGCCGACGAGCACGCACCATCTTATGTGAATTTGGTGTTCACAATGCCAGACACTGCTTCGGCGTCCTGGATAATCTCAACTTTTTCAGTGAAGAATCCTTTTTAAGCGATTGCCAGGCACAGCGTGAATACCTATCCGATCCGACGGCGGAATCAAAACTTTTGCCACTTTAT
Source organism: uncultured Desulfobacterales bacterium (assembly GCA_964452555.1). GTDB lineage: Bacteria > Desulfobacterota > Desulfobacteria > Desulfobacterales > B30-G6 > B30-G6. Next base: position 20,435 of record CAYVMI010000028.1, on the reverse strand, counting down.
CTACCGGCGGATTCACAAGCCTTTGAAGTTATTCAACGCGTGGCAAGTTTTGACTATCATGATGACTATCATACCACCGCTAATTTAAAGGCTTTTGATGACTGGGCCCATGATGTAATCGAGAAAGGCAATCTGCCTGAAAAAAAATTATAAAGGACATAAAGTTGTAGCTGAAAGCTAAAAGCTTACATCTAAAAAGTGAGGAGAGAGTATGAAAATTATCGTTTGCGTAAAACATGTACCCGATACGGCGGCCAATATTAAAATCGTGGGTGACACCGGTTTCAATGAATCTGTCAAGTTTGTCATAAATCCTTACGACGAATATGCCGTGGAAGAAGCCGTTAGAACTGTAAAGCAAAACGGTGGGGAAGTAGTCGCCATTTCGGTTGGCAGGCCCAATGCCGTAAATACGCTGCGCAGTGCCCTGGCCGTAGGCGCCGACCGCGGAATCCTGGTCAAAACGGATGCCCAGTTTCTGGACAGCGCTGCCACGGCCTTGGCCCTTAAAGCCATTATCGAAAAAGATGGTATGCCCGATCTCATTCTGACCGGCAAACAATCGGTGGATAGTGAAAGCATGCAGACCCACTACCGCCTGGCTGCCAAACTAGATTTACCGGTGGCATCCGACGTGGTCGAACTCAGCGTGCAGGACGGCAAGGTTACGGTTGAATGTGAAATGGGCGGCGGAGATCGTGATGTGGTCGCCATGACGATGCCCTGCATAATCGGCGCAACCAAAGGACTTAACGAACCGCGCTATCCCAAATTGCCGGATATTCTCAAGGCCAAGAAAAAACCAATAGAGGAATTAGAACTGAGCGACCTGGGTATTGATTTGAGCTCGGGTTCATCTGAAACCACTCAATTGACGGCTGTTAATGAACGTGGTGAGGCAACCATGCTGAGCGGTACCGTACCGGAGATGGTGGCAGATCTCATCAATCGACTTGAGAATGACGCTAAAGTACTTTAATTAAATTTTGATAAAATTAATTAAAGCAACTTATAGCGACTTGAATTGAAAGGGAAAAAATATGTCTAACATTGGTGTAATAATAGAACTGGATGGGGATGAGATTAAGACCTCAAATTACGGCGTCCTGACGGCCGGCCGCGATGGCGGCAGTATCGTTGCCCTGATTTTTGGCGACAGCGGCGATGCCTATAAAAGTGACCTCGAACGTTTTGGTGCCGAGAAAATCGTGACGATGCCGCTGGTGGCAAGTCCCGCCCAAAAGGCGAATCTTCTAGCGGCGGCAATTTCAGAATTTGATTTGCAGGCAGTATTGGGGCTTTCCAGTTCCCGCGGCCGCGATTTGCTGGCCCGATGTGCGTGCAAATTGGATGCACCCCTGGCGCTGGATGTGACCCAGGTAAATTTCTCCGAAGGAACCGTACGCAAAAGCCATTTTTCAGGAAAAACCGTTGCCGATATTAAGCTGAATGGTGCGCCCAAGCTGATCGGCATGCGACCCAATGTAATTGAGGCTCAAGAAACCAGCGCGTCGTCCGAGCTTATTTCCTTTGCCCCGGAAGTTAACGACGATGAAGGATTTGAGTTTATTGAAAACAAAAAAAGCGGTTCCGATTCGGTGGATTTAACCGAGGCCGAAATTATCATTACCGGCGGTCGCCCCATGGATTCATCTGAAAACTTTAAAATTCTGCACGAATGCGCTCAGCAATTGGGTGCTGCTGTGGGCGCTTCCAGGGCTGCCGTAGATGCCGGTTTTGCCCCGCACAGCATGCAGGTCGGTCAAACCGGTAAAACAGTTTCACCCAAGCTTTATATAGGTTGTGGTCTTTCCGGTTCCGTTCAACACTTTGCAGGCATGAAGACATCCAAGGTCATCGTCGGCATCAACACCGACAAAGATGCGCCTATATTTGGGAAATGCGATTACGGAATCGTGGCGGATTTATTTGAAGTGGTGCCGGCATTGACGGAGGCACTTAAAAGTCGATAAAGTCAAAACTTAATATGAACAAATTATTCGCATAGCGGCTTCAACATTCATAAAGTAGTATCTATAATCAACATCGAACATTGAACGTCCAACATCCAACATCGAATATGGAGTCGTTAGCGCAGCGCAGGCGTAAACGCTACGTATCGCTCCTATATTTCTAAAAACACATGGAAGAATTCCTTATTCGATGTTAAGTGTTCAATGTTCGATGTTGGACGTTCATTTTTTAACGCCTAAAGGTTGTAGCGCTCAAAGGCTGCATCCACTATTTGATGCACCAGCTGCCGATAATCCTCCATGGGATCCCGGCCGTTGCCGTAATAGAGGCTATACATTTGGGGGCTCCAGCTTTTAATCGGTTTCAGTCCCGGGATACCGTTAACTTCAATTATTTTTAATATCCCGCGCGCATCAAAGCGCATATCCACACGTACGTGATCCAGACAGTTCAAGACGTCCACTGCCTGCCGGCACAACTCTCTGGCCTCTACCGAACTGTGTCCCGGCACGCCTATTTGGGTGATGCCGACTCCGCGCATATCACTGCGTAAAATCGGATAGCGGCCATTGTGGCCACCTTTGACCGTCACCACGCCGGGCAACAATTTCTGACTTTCCCCATTGCCGATCATGAGGACTGTATATTCTTCTCCCGGCAGGTAGTCTTCAATCAGCGCCGGTTGCTCAAAGGTCTCATGAATATATCGAACCTGCTTCTCCAGGGCGTCAGCAGCTTCGATCACGCTGTCATCACTAACACCTACGGAGCGTGATTCCGTACTCGGTTTTACAAAAGCGGGAAACACAATTTCAGGAAGCGGTTCGCCCACAGCAACCTGGTAATGCCGGGGAACCGCAATGCCGTTTGCACGCAATATAGAGTGGGTGGCGGTCTTGTTGATAAGGTCTTTCATGGTCTGGGCGCTGGGACCGATATAGGGTATCTGGCGTTGATCGAAGATATCGGCCAGCCAGGCATCGTCGTCCACATTGAGACCGATGATGTCTTCCTTGTCGGTGATATAGTAGAGGGCACTCCAGACCATGTCGAACTGATGCGTGTCAATGGCGTTCAAAAACTCGACCATGGTATTGACATAGGCGATCTCAGCCGTTTTGCCATCAGTGTTGAGCGCATCACAAAGCGTTTGGGTTACGTCAAGATTTCCCCAGCCCTGGGCATCGCCCCCCGGACCGGTAATGATAAGCAGTCTTTTCACATTCGATTCCTTTCAATAAAATCGGATTCCACGATTTTATATAGCGCGACGTTAAAACAGATCGGGCACCTGTTCATAATCACCCAAAGCCCGGGCAGTTCGACTTGATACTGCAGCGACCTGATCTGATATGGCGCTGATTTTGGACGGCTCCCACTCAATTTTTGACACCACTTTTATGCGCTGTTTGGTATCGAACCCACGATCTTTCATGGAAGAGAGCAGGTAATCGGTCATCTGCCGATTGGGATTGAGAATTGTTGCTGATTTTCCGGTCAAGTCGACCAGCTTTGTTTGGAACTGATCCCGGCAATATCCAAAATGAGTACAACACAAGGCCGCATATATTTCCGCGGCAGATGGATCGATTTTTAACCTTGCCTCATTTAGAAAGGTATGGATCATGTCGGCTACCCGGGGCATTTCAGGTCCTTTCTCGATGGCGGTAGCCAATTGATCGCAGGGCTGCAGTACGATTTGCTCTGATGGAATACCGGTTTGCACCAAGCGATCATGATGCTCGTTACTGGCAATGGTTGTAACAGTCCCCAGGATCACAACCTGACGCTTATGGTCTCCCTGAAGCGCTTGCGCTATCATATTTACACCAAAATCCACGATATCGATTACCGGAATCTTGGCATTTTGGCGGAAATCTGTGAAGGGATAAAGCACCGATAGGGTGTTACAGGCCAGCATGATAAAATCCGGCTTATACTGCAGCATGCTGTTCAGTGCCTTGTCAAAGGTATCAATCTGTTCTATCCTGCCTCCCAGTCGGTTATAGCCTCTGTCTTGCTCCGGCCAGGCATTGAAATATATCAAGTTTACAGTTTTAAAATGGCGATAGGCCGGTAGTGCCCGCGCAACATCCGCACAAATAGCCATCCCGCCGAGTCCCGAATCCACCACCAGGATGGAGACATCCTCTTTATTTAAAAATTCTTGAAATCTGTCAGACTGATTGGGCATCGTTATTTGCTGCTGAAACTAGCATCTGAAAATTTGCGTGTCATCCACTCCTTGACCCGATCATAGGCCCACTGCGGAGCGACATCGATGGCGCCGCTCATAATTCGCGTCATGGTATCCGCCAGGTGCTGATTATGCTGCATGGTGGTAACCCGGTTGCGAAACATGGCCGCCCCTTTAGCCGGATCCTGTTCCAGTTTATCCATAATCATTTTGATTTCGGTTCGAAAACCGTTCATGCCGTAATATCGTAAAAAACCGTGCCAGGCAGCCTTGGTCTGAGTAAAATCATCCAGAGGCAGTGACAGATGCTTCAGTTTCTTCAAAAACCATTGGTGTTTTTCATTTTTCAACAGCTGCAGACGCTCATTTAAAATCTCGTAAGGCACCAAACGAATATGCGTAAGACCGGTTTCGTTAAAACCGGCTTTGAGGAAATATCCGATTTTACGCCACAGCAGGTCAACGGGTTGACAAAAAACAAAGTTGCCTAAACTGTAACAGATGGGCACCTGGTGGTGAATCCGGATTCCCTGGGGAACATGGGGATGGTGCCCGATGATCAGGTCGGCCCCGGCGGCAGCAATTTTTTGAAAGGCGGCCACCAGATAGGGCGGGGGATAGGGGATGTATTCAACCCCGGCATGACAAACAACGATAACCGCGTGAACTTCTTTTTTCAGATTCCGTACCAGTGATGAAACATGTTCCGGATCCCATCCAAAAACACCTGCATCTGACCCGGCGGCTGTCAGATCCTCGCCTTCGCTGAAATTGATCAACCCCAAACGTACATTGTTTGATGTGACCACCAATGGGGCCGCAGCTTCATCGATGTTGTCACCGGCGCCCAGACTCTGTATATGGTTTTGATTCAGCAAGGCCCGGGTCTTTTGAAAACCATCGTAGCCGTAATCAAACACATGGTTGTTGGCCAGGGTTGCTATTTCAAAAGGCACCTGGGTCAAGCCGGTGATATGAGCTGCATCGCCTTTGAAAACAGCCCCGCTTTTAAAAACCGGCTCGCCGTGATCGGTCAGGGGGCATTCAAGATTGACCAGGCGCATATCCGCATCCTGCAATTCCGGTAGCAGATCGCCATATACCGCCAACGGCTTATCCAGCATTATGTCCTTAAATCCTCGAATGGGCGCCCAATCCGAGCAGAATGCGATTTCAGTCCGGGCTTTTCCGGCCCGGCTGTTTTGCCAGTTACCCTTGCGCCAGTCGATCTTATCAGCCATCTCGTTCCTTACATCTGCCAGTTGCGAGACAGAAAATTGAGTGTGTCCATTTTTGCGAAGCCGCATTTAACATAGAATTTATCGGCATCACCGGTCCAAAGCAGCTGCCGTAAAGGCATTACATCGGGATGTTCACAGATACAGGCCATCAGCCATTGCCCCAGCCCCTGACCGCGATACTCATCCGCAATAATCATATCAAGAATAACGGCATAAGCCATCTTATCGGTGAGTACGCGCGCAAATCCGATCATCTGCTCAATTTTCAGCAGGCTGAAACAGATGGAATTCCGTATGGATAATTTTACTTCATCACGGGTTCTGGCATGGGCCCAGTATGAACTTTTTAGCAGTTCATGGAGGACATCGATGTCTACATCGTCCTTTAACGCCGATACGACAAATCCGTTTTTCTCCCATTTCATCTAACGACTCCTAAGCGCTATCCTGCCTACGGCATTTCTTTTGGTCTTATATAAACAATTAGGGCAAATAGGCTGAAGACCGCTAGACGGCTAACGCCCATCAGCCTAAATGCCTACAGCCGAATCAGCTGAAATATATACTTTCGGCACCCGGGAAGTTAAAGACGAGACGATCTCATAATTGATGCTGCCGGTATGCTCGGCAATCTCGTCGGCCGAAATGCTTTCGCTACCTTGGGTACCCAAAATGACCACCTCATCATCCGCTTTAGCATCGGGTATATGCCCCACATCGAGCATGGTCAAATCCATGCACACCCGACCAATAATGGGAGCGCGCTTTCCCCGGATCAGCATGTGGCCCTGGGATGATAATATCCGGTCGTATCCATCCGCGTATCCTACGGGTATGGTGGCAATCCGCGTTGGATGAGAAGTGGTATGCGTACTGCCATAGCTTACCTTAAATCCTTGACCCACATCCTTTAATTGTATGATCCGTGATTTAATGGCCATGACCGGTTTAAAATCCGCAAGACCGCGATCGGTGTCCGGGGAAGGCCACAGGCCGTACTGTGAAATGCCGGGCCGGACCAAGTCCAGATGCGAATCCGGCATTTCGATGGTGGCGGCACTATTGGCCGCATGCCGATACCTTACCCCAAAACCATGCTTTTTTAACGTGTCCAACAGATTGTTGAATATGGCCAATTGGCCCCTGGCATGGGTTTTGTCAAAGGTATCGGCGTTGGCGAAGTGAGTAAAAATTCCCTCTAGGCGTAAATTCGGAAGCGCTGCAATGGCTTGGATGGTATCCAAGGCTCTTGCCTGTTGTTCATGGCCGGCAGCTGAAAGGGCGATTTCATCTGCCATGATACCCAGCCGTCCCATGCCGGTATCGACTTTTATATGTGCACAGACTGTTTTATCGCAGCGTACGGCCTCAGATGATAACACCCGGGCATTATCCAAAGAATTGATGCTGGCCCATATTTTAAGGGCCGCCAGCGTATCAACATACTCGGGCAGGCTATGGCCGAACAACAATATCGGCGAATCAATGCCGGCTTCCCGTAGGTGAATCGCTTCGTCCAGGCGGGCCACCGCTAAAAAGCGGGCCCCATTTGCCACCGCGGTACGAGAAACCTGAACAGCCCCATGGCCGTAACCATCGGCCTTGACAACCGCCATAATTTCAGCCGACGGCAGGGTCAGACGCCGAATTTCACGATAGTTATGGGCCAATGCCGCCAGATCGATCTCTGCCCAGGTCAGATTCGGTAGTGTTTCCGGATTTTGGGATGTGATCCCCATGAAGCATCTTTCTCCGGCCATGTTTTTTGGTCAAAGTGGAAACGAGCCTATATCCGTGGCTCAGATCTGCCACGCCAATCGAACTCCCGACATGTATAGGTCGGCCAAAACAGAAACATTCCATGGGAGCAGCTTGCAGCTGTCCCATGGAATGTCTGGGTTCCATTTGATCCGATTTCCATAGCAGGAAGCTCTTGTCAAATGTTATGCAAATACAGAGATTAGCCGAAATACTCCTTGATGAATGTAACAAAGCGCTCGTTTTCTTCATCCGTTCCCGGTGTTACCCTAAAATAACCGGTTTTACCATGAATTTCACCGATTTTCTTAAGATAAATCTTTTTGTCCAGGGCGGCCTGCAGAATTTCTTCGGTGCTTTTGCCGGTCATGGTACCGTCGATCAACATGTAGTTACCATTGGCCGGATAGGGCTTGAGGCCGAGTTTCTTGAGCTCTTCGGTGAATGTATCCATCCATTTGTTGTTGTGGGCCACTTTTTGCTTGACCTCATCGGGATTGTCGATGATGGCTTCAGCAGCCGCGGCAGACATCAAGCTGACATTCCAGGGCAGGAACATGCGGTTGAAGGCTGCGATCATTTCTTCGGTACCCAGCACGAAACCAAAGCGGACACCGGCAAAGCCATAGGCTTTGGAGAAGGTCACCGACAAGAACACATGCGGGTATTTTTTGATGAGATCGACCTTGGAAGGATGATCGGGATTGTAGTCCAGATATGCCTCATCCACACACAAGGGCACGCCAGTTTCACAAAAACGTTCCAGATCCTTATCTTCGATAAAAACGCCGGTTGGATTGTTGGGATTAATAATCAGAATCAGTTTTGTTCTGTCATTGATGGCTGCGAGCATGGCATCCACATCGTATTGCAGGTCATCCTCGCGAACCGGAATTTGAACCACCTTGGCATTACAGAGTTCTGCCCGTGGCGGAAAAAGCTCAAAAGTAGGTGTCGACAGCATGAACTCGTCACCAGGCTGCAGGAAAACACGCATCATGGCGTCAATGGTTTCGGAAGAGCCATTGCAGAGCGCTACATTGTCCGGGCCCACACCATACATGTCGGCAATTTTGGTTCTCAAACGCAGGAAACTGTCCGGATAACGATTACCGTTGCGAATAGCATCCGCCACCGCTTCCACGACCTTTTCGGATGGTTGTATCGGGTTTTCATTGAGCATCAGACGGGCATGGTCCGGATTGGCCCAGGCTTTGTCCAAAATGCCCACATTGTACTCCCTTGCCGTGTACAACCAGGGAACGATCCAGTCTTTCAGTTCTTTTTTCATTTTTGTTTTCCTTTCCTAGGTTTAATTAGGATTATTAGGTTCAGTTTATGGTTACAGTACCGATTCCAAGGGTTCGTAGGGCAAATCAAATGCTTCGGCAACCGCCTGACAGGTAACCTTGCCATCGATAACATTCAGGCCCTTGGCGATTTCCGGATTTTCCAGGGCTGCCGCCTTATAGCCTTTGTTGGCCAGCTGAATGGCATAGGGCAGGGTCGCGTTGGTAAGAGCGACCGTGGATGTCATGGAAACAGCACCCGGCATATTGGCGACGCAGTAATGAATGATGCCGTCCACTTCATAGATGGGATCATCGTGGGTGGTGGGTTTAGAGGTTTCAAAACAACCGCCCTGATCGATGGCGACATCTACAATCACGGAGCCTTTTTTCATGATGGACAACATATCCCGGGTGATCAGTTTCGGTGCCACGGCGCCCGGAATCAGTACGGCCCCTACGACCAGGTCGGCTTCGGCCAGCAGGTTCCGGAGGTTAGACGGATTGGACATGAGGGGAAAACAGTTTTTAGGCATCACGTCGGATAGATACCGCAGGCGTTCCAGGTTGGTATCCAGCAGATAAACTTTGGCACCCATGCCGCAAGCCATCTTGGCCGAGTTGGTTCCCACGATGCCGCCGCCGATGACGATGACGGTTCCGGGTTCGACCCCGGGTACACCACCTAAAAGTATACCTTTGCCGTTGTAGGTTTTTTCCAGATATTTGGCGCCTTCATGAATGGCCATGCGGCCGGCCACTTCACTCATGGGCGTCAGCAGCGGCAGAGAGCCATTGGCTTTTTCGACGGTCTCATAAGCCACCGAGACGGACCCGCTGTCGATCATGGCACGGGTCAGCTCTTCGGAGGCTGCAAAATGGAAATAAGTGAACAATACCTGGCCCTTGCGAATCAGGGGATATTCCACCGGAAGCGGTTCTTTGACCTTCATGACCATTTCACTTTTCTCGTAAATAGCCTCAGCACTCGGCTCGATTTGAGCTCCGACGTTTATATATTCTTCATTCGAAAATCCAGAGCCTTCGCCGGCCGTGGTTTCAATCATCACTGTGTGCCCGTTGGCCACCATCAGCTCAGCGCCGGCTGGTGTCATAGAGACACGGTTTTCTTTGGTCTTGATTTCCTTAAGTACGCCAACTTTCATGAGTTCCTCCTTTTTTAGCGTGCGACAGTCAACGATTAATGAACTATTTTATTGATTATGTGGTTGCTTAAGCATTTTTCAGGCACTTGTCGGCAAAGGCGACCATTTCTTCGGTTGCCTTGGCAAACTGGGTTGCGGTTTTCTGCAGCGCCGGATGCGTGTTGTATTCATCACGCGTATAGCCGTCCACGGCATAAGCTTTTTCAAAATAAGGAATTTGCATGAGCTTATCCATGACATCCTTGGGAATATCTTCCAGGATGCGGTCCTTTTCAAAAACGATCTTATCCTGGTCTTTAAAGTTGATGACTTGATCGATGAAAGACGGCGGGCAGGTAACCACCACGGCAGCGCCGGTTTTTTCCTCCAAGTGCGGGATCCGGGTAACCCCGTCTATTTCCGGTCCAACCCGCAGTGAGCAGGAAAGCATCTTGCTGTGGCAGTCGTTGTCTATCAAGTATTTGTAAGCTTTTCTAAAAATGGCCAGTTCAGCGTGGCGTACTTCCATGTCGCTCAGCTCAATACCCTTCTCGGCGGCGAAATCACGCAATCCGCCCAGATCGCCGTACCGTGATTCCATATGGGTGATAACGGAACGCCACTTGCTGAGGTCCACATTGTTCTTCTTGGCGGTTTCTAGTCCGCGTTTTACCGATTCAGCACAATCCACCAGTTGCGGCAGCGTAAAAGTAAGGGTGTTGTTGGTGGAAATGCCCTTGGAGGTCAAAAATTCAATTACCTCGTAGCCTTCTTTGGAACCCGGTACCTTGATCATTACGTTTGGGTTGATGACTGCAATTTCCAGAGCCTGTTTAATCATGGCATCTTTATCAAAGACGCTGCGGGGATCTGTCTGCCCGGAAAGAAATCCTTCCTTATATCCGGATTTTTCAAACAAGGGTAAATATGCTTCTGATCCAAGCTTCACGACCTGCAGATAAAGGTTCCAAAAGAGTGACTCGGTATCAATTCCGGGGTTTTCAGCGATAACCTCGGCGGCCTTCTTTTCCCACATGGGGATGTTGTCCTGGATGGCCTGCAGGGACAAGGGGGGATTGGTGGTGACGCCCCTGAAAAGCTGGGCTTCAGGGTTGGACTCATCGAACATACGGTCAAATTGGGCTTGCAGGACTGCCTTGTCGGCATCCTCGGCTTTGTCCAGCATCTTTTTGCACCAGTTGTCGAAAATAACTGGTGATGAATCCCACCATATTTCCATGCCAGGGCTGACGTCCACGAGCTTTTCAAACAGATTTCTTTCTTGCATTGTAGCCTCCTTAATAAATGTTAGATCGGTATATTACGGGTTAATTGGTAATGGTTAAAATCGAATTTTCCGTATCATTATCTGTGATTTGCCTGTTGTTCATTCAACATTATTGCTCGCATTAAAGTTGAAAAAGTTGGAGAGCTTCAGAGTCAAGGCGACTGAGGGTGAAGTCGTAATTCTTTACTTCGAATCCTCAGCAACGCAGAATTTGAAGTTCTCCGGCTTTCCCGAAGGGTGAGCAACAAGGCAAAATTGACATCATCCTTTGAATTCACCTGAGGTGACATCCAGGAAATAAAGGCATTGCCACGATATTGTTTATTATTCCTTATCATTATCTAAAATTTGCCTTGTTGTTCATTCAACATTATTGCTCGGTTAAATGGTATTGCCCCAACTCCACGGCAAAGGCATATTTATCGCCCCGGAAATAACCGCACAGGAATTCGACCGGCATGTTTTTGTCGTTATAGGTCACGCTTTCCATATACAATGCGGCGGCGCCCTTGTTTAGATTAAGAGAACGGGCAATTTCGCCATTAAGGCTTACGGCCGTAATCGTCTGCTCACAACGGGCTAGAACCGCATTAAAATTATGGGTGAAGATGGCATACAGGGATCCGGTCAAATCCATATCCAGAATACCGTCAAAAAGATCCACGGGCAGATAAGTTTCCTCGTAAATCAAGGGAATGTCATCACCGGTGCGCAAGCGCCGGATGGCAACAACCTGACTGTCGGTTCCCAGGGCCAGGGCCTGGGCAATGTGCTCGGTGGGACTCTCTATTCCCCTCGAAAGCAATCGCGTGGTTTCCTGTACGCCGGCCTTGGAAAGTTCCTGCCCGAAACTGGATATGCGGTTCAGCTGGTGCTTGAGAGCACTGGTCTCTGAAGCGGTTACAAAGGTTCCTTTGCCTTTCTTTTTGGTTAACAGACCGTTTTTGGTCAACTCGGCAATGGCCTGTCTCAGGGTGTTGCGGTTGACCTGGCACATGCGCGAAAGCTCTACCTCTGACGGAATCTTTTCCCCCAAGGGGTAGCGGCCGATCTGAATGGCCTCTTTGAGCCAGGCACTGATCTGCAAATATTTGGGAATAGGGTTGTTGGGATCTACGATTTGCATGATGATTCCATATTACATATGTTTGATTTTACTTGGCGTTCTGTACCTGCGCTTACACCAAATCTCGGATTTTGGCCCTAATGTCATCGGGGTCAAGTCCCTGAAAAGGGATCTGTTCGGACAGACCGCCATTCCCTTCGCGGCTTACGCCCATGTGTGCATATCGGGTCTTATAACCGCGGCTCAATAACCAGGTGCCGAAACGGACCCCCAGGCCTGATTTGATATTTTGAGTTTCCACCAGGAGAACGAATCCGGTCTGGCCTACTTTTGCAAGGGCGTCTTCATCCACAACATTTAAGGTGGGCTTATTGATCAAGCCGATATCGAGGCCTTCCGAACGCAAACGGTCCACGGCGTCTAAGCAGCGATACAGCATTTCCCCATAAGATATTACGTAGCCTTGTTGACCTTCCCGAATAACTTCGTCTTTTCCGGGTACAAATTCATAATTGCTTTCATATAGAGTTTGTCCTTCGGCATCGAGGATATAGGGCGTAGCCGATCGGGTCGAAAATATAAAGCGTAGACCCGGATCATTGAAAATCCGCGTTAAAACCGCCTTTAATTGATGGGAGTCCGCCGGAAAATAGAGACGTGTGCTGTCTGACTCTCCCAAGCCACTATCGGCAAAAAAGTTATTAATCCCAAAATGGCAGGTATTGTCGGCCATGTCATCGACACCGGCGTGAGAGAAATGGGCCAGGAGATTACTGCGGTTGAGCCGTGCCATGGATATCTCGGAGACCACCATCTCCAGAAAGGCGGAAAACGTGCCGAAAATGCCTTGTTTTCCAGCCTCGGCGCCAAAACCGGCCGCCACGGAGAAATTATTTCGTTCCATAATGCCGCCATGTACATAAACTTCCGGAAAAGTTTTGCGAATATGATGTAAACCGCAGGATCCCTCCAGGTCCGAATCCACCACCAGAACCTTAGATTGCCGGTCGGGCATATCCTGGAGCAGGTCACAAACAAATTTGCCAAAATTGTCCCGGTTTTTGGCTTTGTCCGCACTGGAGCCTTGGTAGGTCCTTCCCGGTCCCTTTTCAGGCGCATTTTCCAAAAGATCGGCAGCTGCATCGCGGCCTTTTTCCTTGAGGTAGTCGATGGCCAGATTTACGGGAATAACATCATGGCCTTTGGGCGTCCCTTCAATACCTTTAATGCCCACTCCCATCTTCCGATAGTTAATCAGTGCCATGGGGCCGTCGGCGGTCAACAATTTTTGAATGCTGCGATACAGGGCCGGCAGGTCTTCACCGTCGCAGTCGTCCACGGGCATGCCATGCCCCTTGAGGGTGTCGGCCACACTGAAACCTTTTAGATACTCGCTGGGGTGACCGGCTATGGTTACATCATTGTCATCGATTACTAATTTGACATTCAAATTCTGGGCAATGGCATATCGGGCAGCTTCGGCATCACTGCCTTCCTGCTGCGATCCGTCACTTCCGAAAAGGATAACTGTTTTGTCGGGGTTGGCAGCGGCGATGCCGTTGACGTAGCTCCACAGATGCCCCAACCGGCCTGAACTGAAGAATATGCCTTTTTCGTCATCTCTTTCCGGATGTCCATAAAGGCCGCTTTTGAACTCACGGTAGTGGAAGAGGGATTCGATGGGCATGTGGCCGTTCAAGGCGGCCATCTGGTACTGGGCGGCGACACGATGACCGGCCTCATCGAAATAAACCGGATAAATCGCATCGCTGTTTTTCATGAATCCGTCAATGATCAGTAGCTCCGGAACGATATCGTAAGCGCCGCCGGTATGACCACCCAGGCCCTTGGTGTTGGCGTAGGCCGTAAAAAATACGATACTATCACGAATTAATTGGATATTCATAGCCAGCGCTTCCAATTGATCCTGGCTGATTTCAGGCTGAGAAAGATCAAATGTTACCGGGGTATATTTATCCAGATCTAGTGGAAACTGCATGGACGTCCTCCTTTTGTTGGTTCGGGAAATTGGATAATGTGGGGCTTTCAATTTAGTCTAGAGTTATAGCTGTATATACAACTAGTCTTCTAATTAATCGGCAGGTCAAAGTCAAGCACTATTTTGTTAAATTCTGATTTGTTTTTTGTTTTTATTTCAAGAGCGGTCTGAGATGGGATTTGGTCACAGATAACCCAAGCGAACATCTTAGTTTTACCTACGAAACAACCACTTAGCTGGTATGTTCCTCCTCGAATGCATCATTCTCTTTATGACGATAGCCGGATCCTTTCACGATTAAAAAGATCCACCCGCCGGCTGCAAGCAAACCAACCCAAATGTAGGCGCCGCCAAACAGGTAAAAAAGTAGGCCGATGGCCGCGATAAAACAGACGTATGCCAGAAAATATCTGAAAAATCCAGGGGCATTTTTATTCAGCGACATGATAATAGCGGCAACAAAGAGCACCAGAATGCCGATGCCGCTAATAAATATCAGGGTAGTTTTCATCTGAATCACTGGTTAACCGCTATTCAACTAACTTATTAAAAATTAAATTCAAATCGCATTCTGGGATCACCAAATGCTAAATTCTTTATACATGATTTCAATGCGTGTGTATAGATCATCTGTCCAAGACCATATTGAGATTTTAGAAGCGCATTGATCTTATCATTGACCTAAACCCGAGGGCCGGGTATTTTAGACGCATCGATTATAAGGTATGATCACATCATTACATGCATCTTACGCAGGTTAACTTCCTGTTGCGATCATTCATGGTCGGTGCCCGTCAAGAAACGAGGATATTTACGCCCTGGCCTGGCAGACCGCTGGTTTAATCCGCAAGGATAGATCAGAAGTGGTGTTAAAACCACTTCAGGTATTCTCAAGGATTTGAATCAAGGCGTCCAACACCTGTGGCGCATAAATAGACAATGCATACACCGGCACAAGGGAGTGTATAATGCCAATCAAAGCCTCCGACTACATCTTACCCCTGGTGATCGGAAAAAAGAATTCCGAGAACCCCTTCGCCCAATTGAACCGCTTTGTGGGTACCGCCTTCTATATTGGCGCCAATGGTGTCATAGCCACCTGTGGTCACATCGCCGCCACGCCGGCACGCGATGAACGCTTGATGGCCTACGATCTGAATTTGCAACGATTCCTAAAATTGGAAATGCTTCAAGTTCACCCGGAGATGGATTTTGCCATCGCACGCACCGGCGTAAAACAGAATAAATATCTACGGCTGGTGAAAACGGATATGCATCCGATTGAACTGGGCACCAATATTTCTTCGTTCGGGTATATCAATGCAGGTAGGTTAGGGGCGGATTTGCGCTTGGAAGATAAATACTTTAAAGGCTATATATCATTTATCGGCACCAAGCCGGATACGACCTTGAGATGCCGCACCGTATGCGAGCTGAGTTTTCCTACATTGAACGGATTCAGCGGCGCCCCGGTGTTTTTCGAAAATAAAAATTCCCTGGTCGGCATGCTTTACGGCAACCGAGAGTCCAAAATTGAGGTGTATTCAAATACCCTGGTTGAAATTAAAGGTAAAGCCGTGACCAAGAAACACCCCCGCTCCATGGCCCTGGGCCTGATGCACACCGTCAATGATATTGTCACCTTCATCGAAGACATGGGCATCAAGGTTAAGGGCTGATGACTATCCCTTAAAAAAGGTATTTCAAAAACCTGCATGCTTAATTGGCCTTTACTGGAATCCGCTTCTAATACTAGACATCTGAATTTAAGAAGTGGGAAAAGGGTTTAAACTTCAGATTGCGCCCAAGAGCAAGGCATAGGTCGACGAAAGTGCGCAGCATACTGGGAGTATGTGAGTACATTTGAGAAGGCCTGCAACACAGCTATTGGGTGTAAGATGCAGTTTTAAAACCGTTTTTAGGCAGCAGCCTGGATGTCATTCTCCGCCAACACCTCAATGGCCCGGTCGTTATCGCTGAAGCGGAACACCAGCGTCGATTTAACGTCGGCGGTACCGGCACATGCATAGCTGTATTGTATGGTGATACCGGCATCCATTAGCGCCTTTGAGATTTTTGATAGACAATCCGGACTGTTTTCGATTTCCAGGGTGACGACTTCATCGACCCAGCCGGGCATACCTTTTTGCATCAGTATTTGTCTGGCTTTGATCAAATCCGAAACCAGCAATCGCAGCTCCCCGTAATTTCCCTTGTCCACCAGGGTAAAGGCTTGGGGCGTCAGGCCTTTCTCTGCCAGGGCTTTGGTAATTTCATACAGTCGATCATGTGAATTTTCGATCGGTATGGAAATCTGCTTCAACTTCATCTGGTCCTCCTTAAGCTAAATGTTTGGGAAATAAAAAAACCCCGAGAAAATTTCCCCGGGGTTTATAAATATAAAAACCCCGAGTGGCTCTGAAGTCCACCCGGGGTATTGACGTTTTAATGTTGGCGTCAGACTACCGGATGGACGCTTCTAAAATAAAAAAAGAAGCGCCCGAAACTAAAATATCCTCTTAAGTTATGATCTGGTTTCATGGTGTCCGTCCAATCGATTTTCGTCACCTATAGTTGTTTTAATGTAAACTGTCAAATGAAAATTTAAAGTTTCGGTCCTAGGCTGTCGATATTAATGGTTGTTATTCGCAAAGGTTAGAACGGCTACGGTGGTTAATCCCGTAGCTCCGGAATGTAAACACAAGGCAATCCGTTACTGCCGAAAAAAGCAGGGCACTGCCGAGTACAGTTTAACAAGGAGGATACGTATGGCATTTTTTGAATGGAAAGACACCTATAGTGTCGGTATAAAAAAAATAGATTCGCAACATCAGACCTTGGTTACCTATCTAAATGATCTGTATGAATCCATGAATGCTGGCAAGGGCAAAGAGATCCTGGGCAATATCCTCGATGGCCTCATCCAATACACCAAATCCCATTTCACGTCGGAAGAAGCACTGATGAAGCTTTACCATTACCCGGGATACCTGCTGCACAAGGAAAAGCATGAAAAGATGGCCAAGCATGTATTGAAACTCAAACAAAAATTTGACGATGGCGAAATCAGCAATCCCATTCAGATAACCAATTTTCTAAAAGAATGGCTGTCCAAACATATTGTCGGAACCGACAAGGAATACGGACCGTTTTTGAATCGAAAAGGGGTTAAATAAAAGGGGAATCCGCAAAACCACAATTGGTCCTTGGCATTTGCAAATGGCAATACTTTATTTGTGATGAACTTCAGGTCATGGATTGGGCCATCAATTTGCCGGAAAGGATTTAGGTCAGGAGCTTTCATTTAAAAAAGCGTGTTTGGGTGCGCCATCCCTTGTATAATCGTCAATTCTTTGTCGCTAAACGATGGAAATTTGGCAATCTCGGTTAAATCAATGAAGAAAGTGAAATGTGATTTTCTTCTGAGGGCCCGGTTATTGGGGGATTATCAAATTTTAAAACCTCCGGCATGTTTATTGCTATCATATTATAGCAGATGACGATTTTTTTCATCGTCTCCTCCTTCTTTCAGGGCAGCCTTACGGGCTGCCCTTCCTTTTTGCGCCTGCGATGAAATATACAGCCTGCTCTAAATTTTTCTCCTCCGCATTTCACCCGACTCATTGCGTCAGGTTGCGCAGCAAAGTACCTGGGAGTTCCCTAATGTAAGCCCTGTAACGTCACCTATAGGTGAGTACAGGCAAGAACTTTAGCTTGAAGACGCCGGAGAGAATCTTAGTACTGTTTGGACGGAATACTGTGAGGTGGCAGACGCACCATGAGGGGAGGGGTGTAAAGATGAAAAGGGTAGTTGCGGCTAAAGCGACAGCTTCTCCTGTTTATTCTATTTGGCTGGTCGTGCTGGTATGGTCGCTCCGCAGAATTTGCAATTCACCGATTCCCATTTTTGGTCTGAAGGAACGATCTGGCCTCTATCGCACGATGGGCATATGCGCTTATTGCTGATTAAACGGAGAATCGTCGATACAAAAAATGGATTCAATTTCTTGACTCCTTATTCGAAATTTTCAGGAAGCAAAAAATAACATCATTCTGAACGCTGTCAAGTTAATTAAACAAATGAAAATGGGGTCAATTCTGATAATAGCTCTGCTGCTGGAAAATTAGAAGGGAATATTCACAGGGATTTCACTCCAAGCTGATCCATCTCCGAGTTGGCCATCTTCGTTATCACCCCAGGCCCAAAGTGCACCATCCGTCTTCAGCCCGACTGTGTGTAAGCCTCCAGCAGCCACAGATTCCCAATCCGTGTCCGTACCGATCTGTACGGGAGCATTTCGGTCAGCGAGCGTCCCGTCCCCAAGCTGGCGATACGAGTTATCTCCCCAGGCCCAAAGTGTACCATCCGTCTTCAGCCCGATTGTGTGCCAGCTTCCAGCAGCCACAGATTTCCAATCCGTGTCCGTGCCGATCTGTACGGGGGCATTCCGGTCAGCGAGCGTCCCGTCCCCAAGCTGGCCATACGAGTTATCTCCCCAGGCCCAGAGTGTACCATCCGTCTTCAGCCCGATTGTGTGTAAGCCTCCAGGAGCCACAGTCTTCACCCCTGTTGGGTGTAAGCTTCCAGCAGCCACAGATTCCCAATCCGTGTCCGTGCCGATCTGTACGGGGACATTCCGGTCAGTGTCCGTCCCGTCCCCAAGCTGGCC
>CAYVMI010000028.1:0-1708 GCA_964452555.1 uncultured Desulfobacterales bacterium | reverse complement strand
GTACCATCCGTCTTCAGCGCGATTGTGTGTAAACCTCCAGCAGCCACAGATTCCCAATCCGTGTCAATGCCGATCTGTACGGAGGCATTCCGTGAATCGAGCGTTCCGTCACCATACTGGCCATATGAGTTATTTCCCCAGGCCCAAAGTGTACCATCCGTCTTCAGCCCGATTGTGTGTAAACTTCCGGCAGACACAGCTTCCCAATCCGTGTCCGTGCCGATCTGTACAGGGACATTCCGGTCAGTGTCCGTCCCGTCCCCGAGCTTGCCCTGAGCGTTATATCCCCAGGCCCAAAGTGTACCATCCGTCTTCAGCCCGATTGTGTGCCAGCCTCCAGCAGACACAGACTCCCAATGCCTGTCAAGGCCGATCTGTACAGGGACATTCCAGTCAGCGGGCTTCCCGTTCCCAAGTCGACCAACATCGTTATTACCCCAGGCCCAGAGGGTACCATCCATCTTCAGCCCGATTGTGTGCCGGCTTCCAGCAGCAATAGATTCCCAATGCGTATCCGTGCCGATCTGTACGGGGGCATTCCGGTCAGCGAGCGTCCCGTCTCCAAGCTGGCCCCGACGATTATCTCCCCAGGCCCAAAGTGTACCATCCGTCTTCAACCCGATTGTGTGTAAGCCTCCAGTAGCCACAGATTCCCACTCCGTATCCGTACCGATCTGTACAGGGACATCCCGGTCAGTGTTCGTCCCGTCCCCGAGCTGGCCTTGACGGTTATATCCCCAGGCCCAGAGTGTACCGTCCGTCTTCAGCCCGATTGTGTGCCGATTTCCAGCAGCCATAGATTCCCAATCCGTGTCAATGCCGATCTGTATGGGGGCTCTCCGGCGAGGGTCCCACCCGTCCCCAATCTGGCCCGCAATGCCATCTCCCCAGCCCCAAAGTGTACCATCCGTCTTCAGCCCGATTGTGTACCGGGCTCCAGCAGCCACAGATTCCCAATCCGTGTCCGTGCCGATCTGTACAGGGACCTCCTGGCGCGTGTACCACACGTCTCCAAGCTGGCTAGCTCTGTTATCTCCCCAGGCCCAAAGTGTACCATCCGTCTTCAGTCCGATTGTGTGCCAGTCTCCAGCGGCCACAGATTCCCAATCCGTGTCCGTGCCGATCTGTACAGGGTTATTCCGATTAGAATAGTTCATCCCGTCCCCAAGCTGTGCATACCGGTTATCACCCCAGGCCCAGAGCGTACCATCCGTCTTCAGCCCGATTGTGTGTACGCCTCCAGCAGCCACAGATTCCCAATCTGTGTCCGTGCCGATTTGAACAGGGACATTCCGGTCAGTGTTCGTCCCATCCCCGAGCTGGCCCAGAGCGTTATATCCCCAGCCCCAAAGCGTACCATCCGTCTTCAGTACGATTGTGTGTAAGGATCCAACAGCCACAGTAAAAGGCATGGCAGATTCAGAGCCATCATTCCCTCCACCACCTGTACATCCGAAAAGAGCAAGCGACACTAATAAAACAGCCAGCTTAAGAAAACCCGACCGATACTTACAAAGATAGTCCATATCAAATTCCGAATAATGATTAAAAAAAGGCGATTTTCCCCTGTACCATCTTGTAGCAGAAGGATAAATGAGACTTCAATCCAAATACAGTAACGTAGCAATCCGGATTTTTTATATAAGAAAGCTACAAGCTGATTATATGAAAAAGCTACCTCCCCTTAGCGAGTATGCTAAGATAGGGT
>CAYVMI010000027.1:0-77617 GCA_964452555.1 uncultured Desulfobacterales bacterium | reverse complement strand
GGGAGTCCTGGAAGGAAAATGCACTGAAAATAAATATTCCAAGGATTAGCGAAACAATAAGACCTGTTTTGGATTGCATGATAATCCTCCTTACCTGGATCTATTGCTTTTGGCATATATTCATGGCAGTTGGCCAAACGATAGTGGAACGACTGCGCTCAGATCAGGCGAAAAGGAACCTTAACAATTCATCGTGGTAGATATTCAAAAACAGGTTGTAGCGAGATAATACAAAAACTTATAATTCAGTTGGGAATGAGATCAGGATGAGAAAAAATATTATGCCGATTGGGTTGAGTACTTTCCTTTCGAGGTTTAGTTTATTACAAGCTATCTCAAAATAATCTATTTCCTTCTGGCGGCATAGCCAAGCGGCTCAAAATGCCAATATATTATATGAGTGCTACGTTTTTTATCCATCCTGTCAAACGCCAGAGGAGCAATTCTTTATTTTGAGATAGGTTGTAGCAAGTTAGGCTGTAGACTATCATTGGTTGTTAGCTGTTAGCTCTTTGCTCTTGGTCGCCCATGAGCCAACAGCCAAGAGCCGATCTTTCCTAAAACCTAACACCTAAAACTTAAAACGATTCTGTACTATCAATAAAACATCCTTCGATTACCGGATCCACCGTGTTTTCGTCTAGAGCTGCCGGCGGCATGGGCGGTGAATCGTTATCCGCTATGGCTTCCTGGGAGAATATACTTAAATTCCGCAACCATGACTTAGTCTTATGCCAGATATGAGCCACCATCGTACCCTGGTGTTCGAGAGCGGACAGTTGTGCTCCCGGGTCAAAGCGTAAATATACATCTGCCTGTCTGGACCGTACCCAGTAACCGGCGTAGGCTTCCATAACAGGCTCATTTTCGGGTATATCGGAGACATATTCTCCATTCGCCCACCACCACAGTCGCCGGTCGATGTAGGGATTGTCATCGGCCAATTGGGATAGGGTCCCCATGGGTGTCAGGGTGCCGGCAACATCCACCACCACCTGGACATCTCCATAGTAGTAATCGGCGTTGTTGGGCGGCGCCACCATGTTCCAGCCGTTGGATGTATTCTCATTGTAATCCAGGGCCACATATACATTTGCTGTCAGGCTAACCGGTATGCCGTTGAAATTCACCGTCAGCCCTTCACGCGCCAGGATCCAGTAGGCCTGCCCCGGCTCCATCTCGACACCCTCGCCGAATTCAATATAGCCTCCGGTCAAGGCATCATAGGTGCCGATGCGATAGTTGGCCGGATCGTAATCGATGTTGAAAACTGCTGTTGGATCCGGATCATCGGGCCAATGCACGATGGAAATCATGCCGAAGTCGCCCACATCTTCACCTGCCGTCACCTCGGGCAGGCTTTCCGGCTGAGACGTTCCGATTTTGAATGAATAGACCTGAGACGGAGACAGATTCCCGTCCGCATCTTCATAACTCACCTGCCATTCATATTTGAACCCTTCCTCCAGGGTATCCGTGATGATGTGCGCTTCCAAATCCGTTACGGATGCCAGGGGATAGAGGCTTAAAAACTCACCGGTATCAGCCCGCCAAACCTCCCAATGGGAGCGCACATGCCCGTCACCGTCCGGGTCCCTGTAGGTGCTGGTGTCCAGTGTAACCGTATTGCCGAAAGCTATAATAGCTTCATGCGCCGGAATGCTGGCCGTGGGTGTGTCCGGTGATGACTTTTGCACAAAGGTGGCCACGATGGCCTTGTCGCTGTCCATGGTGATGACGGCCGGATCGTCGGAACCGGTTAAGTCGCCGCTCCACTGGTCAAAGGCCCAGCCCGTATCGGGTATGGGTACCAGGATTACCTGAGTACCCTCAATATGGACTCCGCCGCTGGGAGTCTCACTTACGGAGCCGTTGCCCACCACGGTTACGGTCAGGGTGTATTGGGTCGGCGTTATTCCGGCGGACTCATAGCACCCCATGTCATACCCGGTTCCATCTGGTCTGAAACTGCCCTCCAGGTCGTCCATCACCGGATCGCTTTCGGTAGTAGGAATGGCGTTTCTACTAGGAGAACCTGACTGGAGGTGGAAATCGCCGGCAGCGGCATCGATGTATTGGGGGTCGGCTGAAATACCGTTGGTAGGGGTGTAGTTCCGCAAACTATAATCGCTTGCGTTGTTCCATAAGTTGTTATAGTCCACGGTTCCGGTAAAATCACTGCCGAAAGGTTCGTTAAAAGATATACTGACACCGTTGGCGCCGCCGATAATGTTGTAGCTGATGACGGGCTGGAGTATGCCTGAGGGGGTCATATACATGTAGACGCCGTTGAATAAGTTGTTGATGGTGTTGTGGTAGACGAGGGGGGCTATGGAGCCGTCATTGGCATACAGGTAGATGGCGGTGCCGCCTGACGTGGGCCGATAAAAGAGGTTGTTGACGATTTCAGGCTGCGGGCCCTCGATCTGGGTAGACTCGATATAGATGTCATATTGTCCGGCGTTTTCACGGAAAGTGTTGCTCAAAATGTCAACATCCGCGTCGAGCACATAAACTCCGGTGTCGTTGTTGTAGAATTCACAACTGTGGATGAGAGCATACCTCCCGACATAAACACCCTCGTAGTTGTCGTGGATGGTGCAGTCCTCGATTCGGACGTTCCAGACATCCATGACATCAATGGCCGGGTCGATACCGTAGTTGAAATATCTGAATTCCAGGTTCCTCAGGGTCACTTGGGAGGCATTAACAGTAATACCCGCCGTCCAGACTGTATTGCCGCCCGCCTGGTCCCCATCAATTACAACCCCGGTCTCACCCTGAAGTAAAACATTTTCCTGGTTGAGGCTAAGGACTGCATCGCTTTCCCCGGTGACCACACTGTAGGTCCCCGGAGCTATGTCCAGCCTGTAATTACCGATCGGCAGATTGTTGATCTGGTCCACGGCATGGTGCAGGGTCTTCCAGGCGCTGGCAGGGCTTGTGCCGTCGCCGCTGTCATCGGGCCTTGTTATGTCCACATAATAAGCATCCAATACATAATGAAGTATGGTCCCCGTATTGCCGACACCGAAAACATCAGCCTCCGAACTGCCCCAGATGCTGTTAAGCGACTCAGGTACACTTATATTGTGCCAGACATATCCGTCGTAGTGCACCCATCTATTAACACCGACAACGTAAATATCGTTGGCCGAGCTGCCCCAGATGCTTTCAAAATCTCCTGAACCCGAGTCGTATATTTTATTCCAACCGGTACCATTATATTGGTAAATGACGCCGTATCTTCCCACGGCATAGACATTGCTGCCTGAGCTGCCCCATATATCACCACTGTCAAATTCATCACTTAAGGTGTCCGTGTGCGTCCAACTGCTACCATCGTAATGCAAAACAGCACCCAATGAACCCAGCGCGAATATGTCATTCGAAGCACTGCCCCAGATGCCCACCAGCGATTCAGTCACGCCGTCGCTGCTCATGATTGTCCAGTCTGTGCCGTCATAGTGCAGTATCGTGCCATTGCTGCCCACCGCAAACACGTCGTTATCGGCACTGCCCCAGACTTCGTAGAGTCCCTCTGTGGTGGGGTTTGACTCCGACCAGATACTGCCGTTGTAGTGGACGACAATACCATTATCGCCCACGGCAAAGACATGACCATTGGCGCTGACCCAAACGGCGTTGAGCCGCTCTGTTGTGGTGGTAGCAATCTCGGGCCAGGTGCTGCCGTTATATTGCAGGATGGTTCCAGTGTAACCCACAGCATAGACATTGATACCCGTGTTGCTGTATATGTCTTCCAGATCGACAGTAACACCGGTATTCGGCATGGGTGACCAGGTGTTGGCTCCGTTGCCGTCGTAATGTAAAACGGTTCCATTGGAGCCCACCGCAGAAACATCGTTTTCATTATTTCCTGAGATCCCCACCAAACCTTGAGTCGTACCGCTTGTCATGGCTGTCCAGCCAGCAACGGCACTATAACGCCAGGCGGTACCGGACGACCCAGCCACAAAAATACTGGTCCCGGACCCCCAAATTGCATTAAGCACGACCGAAGTGCTTGGAACGGGCGTCATGGCAGCCCAATCCGGTCCCCCGGTATAATGCAGGATTGTGCCTTGCGAACCGACCGCATATATATCTGTATTGGATGTGCCCCAGACAGCATTCAGATAATTTGTCGTACCACTTGTCATCTCTGTCCAGGTTGCATCGAAATATTGCCAGATGGTGCCGGTCGATCCTACAGCATAAACCTCCCCAAGACTGTCGCCCCATACCCCATACAGCAGGGGAGTAGATGCGGGCGTAGTCATGGTTGTCCATACACTGCCGTTATAGTTTAAAACCGTGCCTGAAGAACCTACCGCATAGACATCATCGGCCGAGCTTCCCCAGACACTATAGAGCGTTGAGGTTGTATTGCTGACCATGGGTGTCCAGGTGGTTCCGTCATATCGAAGGATTGTTCCGGAAAGCCCCACTGCAAACACGCTATCCACCGCAGTGCCCCAGACGCCGTAAAGCCATTCTGACGTTCCGCTTTCCATGATCGTCCAGGTTGCTCCATCGTAGTGAATAATCGTGCCGGCCTCTCCCACGGCAAAGATCTCTCCACCGAATCGCCATACATCCTGGAGTGAATTATTCGTCGTCAACGGATTCTGCCATTCCCAGTGGGCAGCGTGAGAAGTTGAAATCAGATTAGAAATAAATAGAGTTACCCAGATTAATATGGTGAGAAAACTTGTTCGCCATTTCATTTTTCTCTCCTGGAAGAATGTATGCGGTGCATATGAATTGGACTACGACCGTTAATCCTTAGGCGACAAACACAGTTAACCCAAAGCCTAGCTAACACTTAAACCCCCCCTAAAGCTACGGCGTCTCCGGAAATTCCGGTAGCTCGCTTCCTATAATTTCTTCGGTTACAGATTCTTTGATGGTATCAATTTCATTGGGTGTCCAAGTTTGAATATTGGTCTCATATTCGGTAAGATCTCTGTCATCGGCGTAACCGCTGGGACGAATGTCCTCAAGGTTCATCTTCTCCCCGAGCTCACCGACCTCATCGATACCGGTGTCGTCCGGGATCCCTTCCTGGCTAAGCGTATCATCATCTGCGCCAATTCCCTTGTCAGGCGCCACATCGATAAACTGGTCTCTCTTCTCGTTAATCCGATCCAAGGGAAGCCGTTCAGGTGGTGTCGGCCTTTGATTCAAACTGGAAATGGATTCCTCGTAATCCCGCAGAATCACCGGCGGTTCCTCTAGAAAAGCCAGACTCTGAAATTCGAGCTCAGTATCTTCCAGGGCTGTGGCAATGGTTTCGGTCTCCGTGGCTTCCAGAATGAAATCGGATCCGCGTACACCGCAGACTGCGGTAGGCGTTTTGACTTTAAATTCGGAACGCTTGAAATCCACACAAAAAAGCGGGCCTTGCCCAAGGCCATTGAGAAAAACGAAGAGCGTCTCTTCTTTTTCTTTTCATATACGCTCCGGGTCAACTTTAATTTGGTCTTGGATGCCAGTGATATAATACTGCCATCGTTGAGTCGCAGGCGCAGGCGACCGTCAGCTAACGTTCGGATGGTGTCACCTTTATATAGGCGCATCCCGCGTTTTGCTTCAATACCATCAGGTTCATCAGCATGCGTAATAGAAACCTCTCCCTGAACCTGCTGTACAACACCAACGGCTCTCCCCAATCCCGCTGAGAGTGCCGGCTGGGTTCCCCATACGCATACAATGGCCATAACCAAGCTTGCGCAAACAAAATATTTTTTTATTTGTAGTGTCATTGGATATCTCCCATTGATTGTTTTCCGGGTATTCATAAAGCTATACTATTTTCGCTAAAATGTTGCTTTCAAACCAATGCCGACTATCTGCCGGGTATACTCATAATTTGAGATATTGGAATCGTTCTTCGTATAGGTATACTCAGCGGCTATTTCCAACCAGTCCCCGTAGAGATCTCGGGACAGCGAAGCCGTTATTTTATAGCGTTTATCCTCTCGGGTCTCATCCTCAATGGGATCCTCTTCCTTATAAGTCTTGGCCGCATAAGTTCCCAACACACCAAAGGTTAACTTATACGGCAATTCAAAAGATCCCCCTACTCTAAGCGTGAGGCGACCATAATCATATTGTTCCTCTTCCGCCGTATTATCTTCATATCCAATGCCACCGAGCAAATATCCTTTATCGTTTGCTAGCGTATAAACATCATCTAAAAATATCTCATGGCTGGTTCCATCTCTGTCGTCGTAGTCGCTTTGTCGGAAGTCATTGTCAGAGTATGTATAGGTCAACCAAAGCGACCACTGTTGATTGACAGCATAAGAAAATGATGGGCTGACCTCAGTTGTAAAAAGGTAATCTTCCTCATCCAACTGGTAAATACTCGGGGCAACATCCAACCCAAAAGAAAAGGGAGCGGCTTTATAGCGGGCGTAGATTTTTCCGGCGGTTTCAGAACTGTCATACTCATCCAGTTCTGTATGCCAGGTTTGGAATCGGCTGACTCCCGCCCCTAGTATGAAATTGTCCTGGTTAACTAAATTGTACTGACCGGCAGCATAACCAAAGATAAGCGAATCCTTTTCTTCAGAGTAGAGATCATCTTGATCCGAGGGTTCAAGGGGTACATTGTCATCGTATTCATAGGCCAGCCGAATCTCCAGCTTATATGGCTTGCGGACCTTTTTGCCGGCCTGAATGGTTTGAATCCATCGATCGGCATTGGCTCTTACCTCTTCTGAATCGGTATTTGATCTTACATAGTTCATCCGGTCTAAAGCTTGGTCTTGCTGATCCATGTAGTAATGGCACAGTCCCGAGAAGTAATAGGACTTAACTTTCAGATCCGGACTTTTTTGAGCCGCGGCCAATAAATAAGGATTGGCCTGCCGATATTGGCGATCTCGGTAAAAAGACACCCCGCAGTAGAATCCGGCCATAAGCCGTGAGGGTTCATCTTCGAGAACTGCTTGGAAGAGCAGAGCTGCTTTGCCATATTTTTCCAATTTATAATATAGAAAAGCACGGTCAAAAGCCAAATCCGGCATCTCCGCATCAAGCTTCCATGCGTTTTCGATATATTTACCAGCCTTTTTATACTGTTCCATTTTAATATAGGTTTTACCCAAAAAATGGTTGGCAGCAGGATTGTTGCGATTCGATTTAAGCGCTTTTTGAAAAGCGGTTTCGGCTGCAGTATAGTTGCCGTCTTCATAAGCAAATATACCCTCATCATAGAAAGCATTGATTACTTGCTGAGCTGATGCCAAGTTAGCGCTAAGCACTAAAAACAGCACAGCCAATGATACCATCAGTACTCGATACATGGTGGCCTCCTCCGTTTATAACTCGATGAATCGATTTTATGATGCGCGACAAGGTCGCAATTATATTTGGTGCGTTGAATTATAGGGAAAGTAGTATAACCCACCTAAGGTTTTAATAAGACAGGTTATCGTAATTCGTTCATCCTAAATGCCTGCTAAATGCAGGCATCCTCTCCAGAAAAAATGCATTAAAAAGTTGAATGCCAAGTCTCAGAATCGGGACTTGACAATTGATGGAACCAATATTTTAATGCCCACAAAATGAAACGAACCTAAGTAGAAATTTTCGTTGCTATAACGAGTGGTATAAGTCTAACAGAATAATAGTAGGATGGCAAGAAAACGACCGAAATTGAGCGTTTCAGATTTTTTGACTATTTTATTTATGGATTAATAGATATTGTTTTACTACTATTGATAGTTGCAACAGATAGATAGGAATTCAATTCAGCATTTCGCCAAAGGACATATTTTTCATCTAAAACTTGAAATTTTAACAAATAATAAGAAATGACCAAAATTCGAAATAAAACCATCCAGGGACTTAAAATCGGCGATACGTTTACAGTCCAACGGACTTTTACGGAAGCAGATATGCTGAGGTTTGCCGAAACTACCAGAGATTACAATCCGGTTCATTTTGATGAGCGGTTTTCATCCTCCAAAAAATTTTCTGCGCGCATCTGTCATGGCCTGCTGATTGCCAGTCTGATTACCGAAATTGGTGGTCAAATCGGATGGTTAGCCAGCAAAATGGATTTTCGCTTTAAAAAACCCGTATACTTTGATGACCGCATCACGTGCGTGCTGACCATCACAAGTATCGATGAAAAATACCGTGCCGAGGCCGATGCTGTATTTCGAAATCAGCACAAGGATATCGTCATCAAAGCCGAACTTGGTGGTATACTCCCCAATCAAGCCGAACGCGGCATCCTGGCCCAAATGGTGGCTGAGGGGGATCCGACGAATAAGCTCTAGGCGCCCAGCCGCCAGATCTCAGCCGCTAAAAGGCTAACAACCTGATAAAATTCGCCCGGAAAATCGAAAATGCCATTTTCCAGGCAAATTTTATTTGACAATCACTTTGGAGTGCTGTTTTATATAACCTTCAATTGAAACTCAGGGTGAGCGTTTCAGGCAAACAAAATCCCGAACATAAAAATTGGTTCGAAATTCCGATTGATTTAAGTTTCGGAAAAAGCAAGGGCTCACCTTGTGTGGATACAATCGTTTTGACGCAACAAGCGCTTTGCCTGCGTCACCTGACAGCAATGAGGAGAAAATGATATGAATAAAGCGGATTTGGCAGATGCTCTCAGTGAAGCTAATGGTTTGACAAAAACTGAAGCCAAAGCGATCGTTGATACTTTCTTCAACGAAATGGTCGATACTCTTGCACGCGGAGAGCGTGTCGAAATACGCGGTTTTTGTTCCTTTTTTGTGAAACAATATAAATCGTATACCGGTCGAAATCCTAAAACCGGCGAAACCGTGCAAATTTCCCCCAAAAAGCTCCCATATTTCAAGTGTGGCAAGGAGCTCAAAGAACGGGTAGATTATTAAAAGAGTTGTTCTAGGTTTTAAGTGTTAGGTGTTAAGAACTTAGTGTTCCTGAAGTATAGAGCCTACTGACTGATAATACAAAATAAAGGCCGATTCAGAATGGATCGGCCTTTATCAGTAGGTTACGCGTTGGAATCGCGCCAAAATAAAATTCAGCCCAATCAGTTGGGCTGAATTTTGTTTTTAGTCGTCGGGGATGCCCAGAAAATATCTCAGCCCTGACAAATTGTCGGTTGTAATCATACCGTCGCTATATTCCTTGAGAATTTCTTTGGGGCTGAAGGCAATGGCCAAACCGGCATTTTCCAGCATAAAGCGGTCATTGGCCCCATCACCCACAGCGACAATTTGGTCCACCGAAATTCTTTCTTCTGCAGCTATCTTTTGTAAGATCTCACCTTTTTGTTGGGCATCGACGATATCCCCCTTGATTTCTCCGGTTACGACACCATCTTGCACAGCCAACTCGTTGGCAAATACATAATCGAGATTGAGGCGTTGTTTAAGATAATCGGTAAAAAAGGTAAAACCACCCGATATCACGCCTACTTTATACCCCATACGGTGTAGCGTTGAGATCAACTCCTCGGCCCCTGGGGTTAGATGAATACCCTGGGTTAGGATTTCAAGCTGCTCCACGGTCAGGCCCTTGAGCAATTTAACCCTTTTTTTGACGGCCTCGGTATAATCCATTTCACCGTTCATGGCTTTGGTCGTCATCTCTTTGACGGTCTCGCCCACACCGGCAACCTTGGCTAATTCATCGATGATTTCACCTTGAATTATTGTACTATCACAATCAAAAATAACCACCTGCTTACGTTTTTCGAAAACATCGTATTCCCGCAGAGAAACATCCAGGCCTGTTTCATCTGAAAATCGATAGAACATGCGACGCATGGCCTTCAAATCTTTCACATCCGACGTATCAATGGTGACCTCGGTGGCGATGTATTCCCCTCTGGCAATCATTTTGATGGTTTCGATATTGATATTATTTTCGGAAAATAAACCTGATACCGAAGCTACGATACCGGGCCGATCCCGGCCCATGAGGGTGAATATCATCATGCGCTTATCGGCTTTGCGCCGGCCCTCCACATAGGGTTCGACCCGCAAGCCCATATTAAAATTGGAGCGAATCGGCTCCAGGGCCACCAGCAGATCACCATAATTGGATTCTGAGGTGGCCAAATCGACCACCAAAAACATGGTGAAATGTCCCCGCACCGAACGCGCTTCGATATCGACTATATTAACGCGCAACTCTGCCAAAATCTGGGTTACAGAATGAACCAAACCGGGCCGGTCTCGCCCGACGGCTGAAATAACGTATAGGATTTTATCCACTTTGCTGCCTTTCATTCATTTATGCCTTATATGATCTTCGGCCATCCTATAACCGATTGAATTATATGGATATCATAGGGTTAAAGGATCCCAGGATTCAAGGGGTCAAGTAAGTTGTCAGCCTTAAGTTTTCAGCCGTAGGCGCCTAACAGTCTACAGCCTATAGCTTAAAAACCTCCTAAAATTGCTGCGCAAATTTAGGTGACATGGACCACATGTGGCGATCAATGTCAAGGTTCAAATAAAAACCGGCTTGCGATTTTTATAAAGCTATTTAGACTTTAGGCTGTAGACTATTAGCTGCTGAGTGCTGACTTGATACAGCTAGGCCTGCTTGAAAGTTGAAATCTCCCCTGATGCATATAGCTTTCCACCCTTACCCACACTTGAATCCTTGACTCCTTGAACCCTTGAATCCTTTTAGTTGCCAGTCTTGCCAAAGGTTACGGTCATGATTATACTGTAAATCATTATGAAAGAGAAAAATGATAAAATACCGACTCCCAAGGAACTTGAAAAAGAAATAGCTGATTTTCTTACAAAAAAATTTGGCGGCAACGTTAAAGTGGCCCAACCCATGGTCATTCAGCAAGAGAGCATGCTCGGGGCCGACGGCAAAGCCCCAAAACGGGAAAAGAAAATCAGTTTCGACCTTAAACCGGAAGAATTGGTAGCTTACCTGGACCAATATATTGTGCGCCAAGATAGCGCCAAAGCGATCTTGTCCACCAAAATCTGTACCCATTTCAATCGTATTAAGCGCCATCAAAAATCGCCCGATAGCATTAACGACATGGTGGGAAGCATCAAAAACAACGTGCTCATGATCGGCCCCACCGGTGTCGGCAAAACCTACATGATCAAACTGATCGCCAAGAAAATCGGTGTGCCTTTTGTCAAGGGAGACGCCACTAAATTTAGCGAGACCGGTTATGTGGGTGGCGATGTAGAAGACCTGGTACGGGATCTGGTGCGTGAGGCCGATGGTGATATCGATCTTGCCCAATACGGCATCGTCTATATTGATGAAATCGATAAAATTGCCTCCAGCCGCAACCTGATAGGTGCTGATGTCAGCCGGACGGGTGTCCAGCGAGCCCTGCTCAAACCCATGGAAGAAACCGAGGTAGATCTCAAGGTTCCCCACGATCCGATTTCCATGCTGCAAGAAGTAGAACAGTTCCGTAAAACCGGCAAACGTGAGAAAAACGTTGTCAACACCAAAAATATTCTCTTTATCATGAGCGGCGCCTTCAATGATATCGCTGAAATCATCCAAAAACGTGTCGCTTCTCAGGCTATCGGATTCGGTGCGCCGATACTCAAGGCCGAAGAAAAAACTGACTGGTTGAAACAAATCAAATCCGAAGATCTTATAAAATTTGGGTTTGAGTCTGAATTTGTGGGCCGACTCCCGGTCCGGGCGGTTTTTGAGCATTTGGATCAAGATGATCTCTATCAAATCTTAAAAAACCCGAATAACCCCATTATTCTGGGTAAAAAACTCGACTTTGCAGCCTATGGTATCGACGCCAAGTTTGAGGATGAGGCCCTACAAACTCTGGCTGAAAAAGCCGCCGAAGAAAATACCGGTGCCCGCGGGCTGGTTAGTGCTGTGGAAAACGCCTTACTGCTCTATGAAAAACGGCTGCCGTCTACGGACTTGAAAAAGTTCCCCATTACCGCCCAATTGATCGCATCACCACAAGAAATGCTTGCCGAAGTAGTGAATGTCTCGGAAAAAGACGGACAAAGTTCTGATTTCGAACGTCTGGTTGCAGATGAAAAACTAGGTATATTCAACTATATTGTTGCCAATAAGGAACATATAACCCAGAAATACCAGATGGATATGCCGCCGACCCGAATCGAAATCGTAGCCGACCAGTATGGGCGCTATGCAACTGATATCAATAGAATTATAAAAAAGGTCAAAACCTATTATGATCAGATCAAGTCGATCGAACTTCAGTTTTTAAAATCTCATGATATCAATCTTGTCCTGGATGATTCGGCCATTGATTACATTATTGAGAATATCATGGGGGCCAGGCTCAAATTGAAAGAACTCTTCAAGCGCCTTTCTGACGATTTCGAACATGGCTTGAAATTAGTCAGAGATAAAACCGGGCGCAATCGATTTTTCATTACCAAGGAGGCCCTTATTTCTCCGGAGACCTTCATTGAGGGGCTCATAAAAAACCAGATACAAATTGATTAAGCGTCTTTATGTTGATTGGGTTCATTGTAATTACTCGGTTCATTGGGCGGCGAACCGCAATTAGCCACATGAGGCATGCATCTCGTGCTTCAACTCAATAAACTCAATCAACCCAACAAACTTCTAACCCCTCGGACCCTGCGTTATCACCTTGACGGATTCGATTTTTAATCATAAAACCCAATGAAATTGTAACCAAGAATTAAGAGATGATTTATGATTGGTATTTCTAAGTTATACTGCGGTACGGTTGAATCTTCGGATGCTCTGCGCTACAGCCGTTCCTCGGCCCAACTACCTTCGCATTTGCTGCAGTTTTCGGCAGACAAACGGCCGGTGGTGGTCTGGAATGTGACCCGGCGCTGCAATCTGAAATGCGTTCACTGTTATGCCCATGCAACCGAGGAGGCTGTTAGCGACGAACTCACCTTCACAGAAGGCAAGGCCCTTATAGACGATCTAGCTGCCTTTGGTGTTCCTGTGCTGCTTTTTTCGGGCGGTGAACCCCTGGTGAGAAAAGATTTGCCCGAGTTGGCTGAATACGCCGTTCAACAGGGTATGCGCGCTGTTATTTCCACCAATGGGACCCTGATTACACCGAAAATGGCCCAAAAGCTCAAAGCGATAGGACTTTCCTATGTGGGGATCAGCCTGGATGGCATGGAATCAATAAATGATGAATTCAGGGGCATCGCCGGCGCATTTAAATCCGCCATGAAAGGTATTCAAAATTGTCAGGATGCCGGTATCAAAGTAGGTTTACGATTCACGATTAACAAGGCCAATGCAACTGAGGTTCCCAAAATATTCGACCTTCTGGAGGAAAAGAAAATACCCAGAGTCTGTTTTTACCATCTGGTCTACGCCGGACGCGGATCTAAAATGGTCGATGAAGATCTTACGCATGCAGAGGCTCGCAAAGTGGTTGATCTCATTATGGATCGCACCAAGGATCTTCACGACCGGGGCATTCCCAAGGAAGTTCTGACAGTCGACAACCATGCCGACGGGCCTTACCTGTATTTACGATTATTAGGGGAAAACCCTGAACGCGCTAAAGAAGTTCTGGAACTGCTTGAAATGAACGAGGGCAATAACTCCGGTCGGGGGATCGGCTGTATCAGTTGGGATGGCGAGGTCTACGCCGATCAATTCTGGCGCCACTGCAGCTTTGGAAATGTTCGCCAACAGCCTTTTTCCGAGATATGGACCGATACCTCCAATAAGTTCCTGCAGCAATTGAAGCAAAAAAAGAAATATGTCAAAGGTCGCTGCGCCGATTGTCAATGGCTCGACATCTGTGGCGGTAATTTTCGAGTTCGGGCGGAAGCCGTCAGCGGTGATGTTTGGGCGCCGGATCCGGCTTGTTATCTAAACGATGAAGAAATCGGTCTGAAGTGAGCGTTTCAGATTTTAAGAATGATTTCATAATTAATGATCTCAAAAGATTTGTTCCATTTGATTTCTTAAAATCTAAAACCCTCCGGGATTGCCGACCTTACTGCATCTACGGCGTCAGATGCCATCCCGCATAGTTCACTATAGCGAAATAGCATCTTCCTCGTAGCTACAGCAACCTCGACAATCGCTCACTTCAGACTTAAAATGAGTGTTTCAGACACTATGAAGATATCAAGAAGTATAGGATTCACGGATTTAAACGTTCAACGAATATCGTATTAGGCGTTTAGCCTGTTAGACTATTAGCGGCTAACAGCCTAACAGGCTTCAGTCTAATAGCCTGATCTTCCTCGACTCCATGGATCCAATTCTTGCATGATAGTGGAAAACGAATCTTCAAAAACAGACAAAGCTAATATTTAAATATAGAGAGAGGAAGATATGCTATTTCCTGACTACCGACCCAGAAGAATGCGGCAAAATTCGACTTTTCGGCGCATGGTCCGTGAAACCCAGCTGAGTGTAAACGATTTGATTCTACCGGCATTCGCCGTTGGGGGCAAAGATGTAAAAAATCCGATTCCATCCATGCCGGGACAATTTCAACTTTCTGTGGATCATCTTGTCAAGCTGGCAAATTCAACCGCTAACCTGGGCGTTCCAGCCATGATATTATTTGGCTTGCCCGAAAAAAAAGACCCCTTGGGGACCCTGGCCTATGCTCACGACGGCATTGTTCAACAAGCCGTTAAAGCCATTAAGGACAGCCAACCGGACTTGGCCGTCATAACGGATGTCTGCTTATGCCAGTATACGGATCACGGTCATTGCGGCATTGTGGCAAAAAACACCATCGACAACGATGCCTCTTTGGATCTGATTGCCAAAACAGCTCTATCGCACTGCAACGCCGGTGCCGACATGGTAGCGCCCTCGGATATGATGGACGGACGCGTGGCTGAAATTCGGAACCTCTTGGATGAAAACGACTTTAGCCATATACCGATCATGTCCTATGCCGCCAAATATTGTTCAGCTTTTTACGGTCCTTTTCGTGAAGCAGCTGACTCCGCCCCCCAATTCGGTGACCGGAGGACCTATCAAATGGATCCGGCCAATGCCGTCGAGGCCATCCGTGAGGCCAGCATGGATGTGGAGGAGGGCGCCGATATTATCATGGTCAAGCCGGCCCTGCCGTATTTAGATATCATCAACCGAATCCGGGAGGAAATCGATCTGCCGGTGGCAGCCTATAACGTCAGCGGCGAATACGCCATGATCAAAGCCGCCGCCCAGATGGGATGGCTGGATAGTCAAAGGGTGATGATGGAAGCTTTGACTGCCATTAAGCGAGCCGGTGCGGATATTATTTTAACTTATTTCGCCCTAGAGGCAGCGGAACTGCTACAAGACAAATAAGGAATATTGAATTTCGAATACTAAACAGATGAACGTCGATGAATGATCCTGCCTTTAACCGTATCGAATGCAGTAATCCGTCAGCGATATGCTACTTCATCATTCGAAATTTCTTGTTCATAATTCGACATTCATAGTACATAGAGACATTGATTAAGCCAATGAAAAATAAAGCTGAACCTACAAGTAGTGGTCATCCCCACGGCCAACCGGGTGAGGCCAAGCGCAATAATTTGCGATTGGTGGCCTGGGAAATAACCCGCAATTGCAATCTCTCCTGTGTTCACTGTCGGGCCTCGGCTACCATGGGACCCTATTCGGGTGAACTGGAAACTCAGGCCTGTTTCAAATTATTGGACCAGATCCGTTTGGTGGGCACGCCGATCATTATCCTGACCGGTGGCGAACCTTTGCTGAGACCGGATATCTTTGAGGTCGCCCGCTACGGTACCGACTTGGGTTTTCGCATGGTCATGGCACCCAATGGCACGCTGATCACCGCAGACAGTGCTCAGAAAATGGCTGCTGCCGGTATCCAGAGGATCAGTATCAGTCTTGACGGCGCCACGCGTGAAACCCATGACCGTTTTAGGGGTGTGGATGGGGCCTATGATGGGGCCTTGCAAGGTATTGCCATGGCCAAAAAGGCCGGAGTTGAATTCCAGATCAATACCACCATCACCCAATCGAATCTTGATCAAATTACAAAAATACAGAAGCTGGCCGTGGATCTGGGCGCCGTGGCTCATCACATTTTTCTGCTGGTTCCCACTGGCCGCGGAAAGTATATCATAGATCAGGAAATCAATGCTCAGGAGTATGAGGAAACCCTTAATTGGTTCTACGATCAGAGAGACCAGACCCCCTTGCAACTCAAGGCAACCTGTGCACCCCATTACTATCGCATCCTCAGGCAACGCGCCCGGGAGGATGGTCAGACTGTAACTTTCCAAACCCATGGATTGGATGCCGTCAGTCGTGGGTGTCTTGGTGGCGTCGGCTTTTGTTTTATTTCGCATACGGGCATCGTACAGCCCTGCGGCTTCCTGAATGTGCCCTGCGGCGATGTAACCCGGACCCCCTTCCAGGAGATTTGGGAACAATCGGATGTCTTTCTCAATCTCCGTAGTTACGACGACTTGACTGGCAAATGCGGCCATTGTGAGTATCGCAAGGTCTGTGGCGGATGCCGGGCCAGAGCGTTCGAGGCCACCGGCGATTATATGGCCGAAGAACCACTTTGCAATTACACCCCTAAAATTGGGTCTTCATGAATTTGCGACCTTTCTAGCCCACATGAGCCTAACAATCATTTCCAATGTAGGATCCAATGAGAAACAGGCTATTAGGCTGAAGACTGTTAGACTGTTAGCAGCTAATAGTCTAACAGTCTAAACGCCTATTTCGCTATCGGTTGAATCCTCGAACCCTAATTCAAAGGACATTATGAACCGGGGTATAATAGCTTCCATCGCTGCGATTGGTGTTTTTTGTCTGACATTGGGGCTCAGCTACCCGCTTTTGGCTCTGATCCTCGACAGCATGGGGATCGGTACGGCGCTCATCGGTCTGAATGCCGCCATGACGCCTCTGGGCATCATCGTCTCATCGCCGCTGATACCACCGCTGGCCCGGCGTTTTGGCGCCTGGTCCATGTGCGTGTTGAGCTTTTGCCTGGCAGCCGTTCTATTGATCCTTTTGGCAATCTTGAAAGATGTGACCATTTGGTT
The DNA here is from genome assembly GCA_964452555.1 of uncultured Desulfobacterales bacterium. Taxonomy (GTDB): domain Bacteria; phylum Desulfobacterota; class Desulfobacteria; order Desulfobacterales; family B30-G6; genus B30-G6. The sequence goes on along the minus strand of CAYVMI010000027.1, from coordinate 60,614 downwards.
TGTGCTACGGTTCTTCCTCGGCGTTGTCAACACGGTTATATTTATTACCAGTGAGGCCTGGATCAACCAATTGGCACCCCAGCAAATCAGGGGGCGAATCATCGGAGTTTATACAACTGCCGCCGCCGCCGGATTTGCTCTGGGGCCTTTAATCATTGCACTCATCGGCTCGCAAGGCTGGCTTCCGTTTGGCGTTGCCGTGACCGGCATTCTGATGGCCTTGCCCTTAATTATTTCTGCCAGGGACCATTTACCCGAATTTGACGGTACTGAAAAGGTATCCATCCTCTCTTTCTTTTTTTCAGCCCCCCTCCTATTGCTTGCCGTGGCATTTGCGGCCCTTTTCGACCAGGTGATGATATCACTGCTGCCCCTATATATCCTGCGCCATGATATCATTGAAACCACTGCGTCCCTGATGTTGATGGTACTGATTTTGGGCAACGTTGTTCTACAGATTCCCATTGGTTGGCTCGCGGATCGTATCTCCCGCAGACTGGTTTTAGGCTGGCTCTCCTTTGGAACCGTCATTGGATGTGTGTTGCTTGTCTGGCTGATCAGGGGATCAATTTTAATTTGGCCCATGCTTTTTATCTGGGGTGCCGTCGCATTTGGAACTTATACCGTTGCCATGATTGAGCTCGGCGCTCGTTTTTCAGGGTCTTTGCTTTTGGCAGGCAATTCGGCCTTTGGGCTCATGTGGGGATTTGGCGGCATGGTCGGCCCCTCCATTGCAGGAACTGCCATGGATTTGATGGGTCCCCAGGGTCTTCCCCTAACCCTGGGAATCTTTTTTGGCATGCTTGCCCTGGCAACCACGACCATGCCCCTTAGCCAAAAAAGGGCTTATACAAACATTTGACATCTCACGTTTTTTTCGCTAACACTTGTATATCCAAATGGTTGCCGCGGGTAAAACCGTGGTCCCATTAAAATACCCGTAATCGCGATTCTGATACCATCCAAAACGATAGATTAAAATTGAGTAATATACCGCACCCTGAAAAAACTCACGGTCTTTGGACATACGTGTGCTATCGTTTTTTACTAAGCTGGCCGGCTTTGCTGCTTGGTCTGACTTTGGGAATTCCGGGAACTGCAATCACGGTATCAGCTGAAACCGCGACACTGAATGAAATCCGGGTCGGCAATCATGGTGCTTATATTCGCATCGTCTTCGAGCTTTCCAGCCAGGCTCAATACCAACTGGAGGAAGATACGGCCGCAAACAGAATTTCGGTCCAATTCTTGGGTGCAAATACGACGCTCTCGGAAAAACCGGACACCCCGCAATCAGGTTGCTTAGAGGGGCTTACAACTTTAAAACATGACAACTACGTTAGCGCCTATTTGAATTTCAATTCGGGTTGGAACAAACTCAATCCGTTTATTTTAAGGGAACCGGATAGAATGGTTTTGGATGTCTTCTGCGGTGAGGGCATCAGCACAGATCGATCGCAAACTGATAATCAGGTGGAGCAGGCGGCACAGATTCAGGTTACGACCTCAGAAGATAAACCGGAATCACCTGAACCTATTTCAGCCCTGACAAATAAACCGCAGGTGGAAACAGAGACCCAACCAACTGTTGCCAAGAAGCCATCTGAAAAAGAACTGACGACACCATCAGCGTTGGAAACAGAATCGCAGATGCAGGGGGCAAATTTGACGAACAGCCAAGCGGTAAAACCGCTTACGACCATTGCGGTTGCACCTAAGAAAAAAGACCCCTTTCAAAGATACCTGCTGATCCTGTTGGCGGCGATAACAGGCATTATCATTTTATTGATCGCCTTGATTGTGGTTCAAAAGAAAAGCCAATCGGCCGGTGTAGATGATGACGGGGATACTGCACCGGCAGAACCCGATGAAACCATGCGCGCCATCGACAAGCAAATAAAAGCCCAATTGATGAAATATGACCAATAAACAAAAGGAAATCGATTTCAGTCTTTCCGATGAAGAAAAAAACGATCTTGATCGGATGATTAAGGATTTTAATCAAAAGCGGAATGAACAGCTCGATTGCACCGATATTGAAATCGTCGATCACCAATTAAAAGCCATGCAAGAGCGTTTTGAACAGCTTAGCGCTGTAATCTTGAAAATAAATGACCGTATGGATTCGCTCTATGAAATCCTACGCCTGATGCATCAAAAAACCGAAATACTCGATGCACGCCTAAATAACTTGCGTGATGCTGAATAAAATCGCGTTCAACGATTTTATTCCACAATTTGAATTCATCCCCCGCTGTTTACAGCGGCCGCTGCAAGATCTTTCGGAAGGAGTTTGGCTCATGCGCACGCCAAGTCCTCAGGTCGAACCGCAGGGTGAATTCAAATTTAAATAGACACATTAGAAACATTGATTAGCACAAAATATGTTATAATTCAGGTCTTCAGAAACGTAAAGACACCCAAATTAGGATCTACTGTTTCTAATGAATGGAGTTTACAGTGATTACCCCCAGCGAAAATCAAAATAAGATCGTTCAGAGAATTATCGAAGGGTCTTTAAGGCTGTCTTCGGTCGAAGAATTTGAACAACTGTTAAAGAATTATGGCAACAATCCAGACATCCAGCGCGAGTATGCCGATTTTTTGGTTCAAAGAAAAAGTGTGGAAAATGCTTATAATGCCTACAACAAGGCCGCCGATTTATATATTCAAAACGATAAAGCCCTTCAGGCTATTGTTGCCAAAATCCGGGCCTGGAGTCTGGTAAAACCTAACCATGAACAAGGCCGCGCCTTTCATGCTGATGTCCGCAGGACGACATCCGGCACATCAGCCCTGCAAACCTTCTTTTCAGATTTGTCCTATCCTGAATTTATCGGCATTATGCTTCGAATGATCCGGGTTCGATTTCCTGCTGATCAATATATTGTCAAGTACGGCGATCCTGCCAACGACATCTATTTCATCGTATCCGGAACCGTTCAGGAACGCATTCACATGCCCGCCAGCAAGAGAGGTGAATCACCCGCTACCGCCATTAAATTTCTATCGGATAACGATATATTTGGTGAGATCTTTCCCTTGGAGTTGTTCAATGTCTCCCCATCGGACATCAAAACAGTTACGGCCGTAGAGCTTGTAAAAATTAAAAAGCCGATATTAACCGAAGTGATAAAAAAACATTCCGGCATTCAAGCGCACCTCGTCAATCTTCACAAAGGCCCCTCTAGAAATACCAATGACCGATCATGGACCAGCGTCAGGCGTTCGGTTCGGCATGAAATCCCCATTAAAGTTCACCTGACCGTTTCCCTGCAAGATGATGCCAGTGAACTGGCCGCTGTCGGCTACACCCGCGATATATCGTTAGGTGGTGCCTGCCTGGAGCTGACTGAACAGCGCTGGGGTGCCTTGCTGAAAACCATTGTCGATGCCGATGCCATTTTGCAAATTTATCTACCCAATGTCGATGAAATGTTAGAAATTCCCGGCACTGTCCTTTGGATAAAAAAAGAGATGCAGGCTGAAGCAGAACTGCCGATTCTCGGTATCCAGTTTAATAAGCTATCCATGGCCGACCGGGACTTTCTGAATGAGCATTGTTTCGGAACCGACGGTGAACAGAACCTAATTTGGGACTTGTGGGAAACTTATGTTAAGTGAAAGGAACGCTGTGAACGAAGAAAACAAGAGCGAAGAAAAATCGGGTCCCATCATATGGGCTGTGGGTGGGGGAAAAGGCGGTGTCGGCAAAAGTGTCATCAGCACCCTTATTGGTTTCTGGCTCTCTCAAATGGGCAAGAAGACCGTTTTGATTGATGTCGATTTTGGGGGCGCAAACCTGCACACCATGCTGGGCATAAAAAGTCCGCCCAGAACAGTTAATGATTATGTTGCCAAAAAGTACAATCGACTGGAAGATATATGCATTGATACGGATATAGAAAACCTGCGTTTGTTGAGCGGCGCCAGTGAGATTTTATCCCTGGCCAATCTGCAATTTGCCCAGAAAGTCAAAATTATGCAGTCTATTTCCCAACTCGAAACCGATTACGCCATACTCGATCTGGGCTCCGGTACTTCATACAATGTGTTGGACTTCTTTTTAATGGCCCATCGCAAAATTGTTGTGCTGACACCCCAGCCGATATCGATCCAAAATGCTTACGCCTTTGTGCGCAACGCCGTCTACCGAAAGCTAAGCCGGCTCAGCAGCCAGAAGCCCGCTCTTTTGGCAACCATCAAGACCGCTATGGACCCCAAGAATGAACTGAATGTCCGCACCATGAAGGACCTTTTAAGAGCAGTGCAGGAAAATAACAGTGACGAGGATATGAATTTGTTGAGTCAGGAAATTGCTGATATCCGACCGGCGCTGGTAACCAATATGACCAAAGGTCAACGAGACCAGGATGCCGGACGTATCATTCAACTGGTTTCGGAAAAATATCTAATGATTCATCCTACTATTTTAGGTAGTATCATGCGGGACAACCAAATCGATAACATGATATCCGGCATGGTACCTTTGACGGCCATTGACCGCGCCAGCGATGCTTTTGCGGGCGTATACAATATTGTAACGGATCTATTGAAATAGTTCTTAGCTGTTAACTCTTGGCTCTTGCCATGCTGAGAGCCAACAGCCAAGAGCCAAGAACTAAACGAGGAGATAAGTTTATTTGAGTAAACTGATTGAAGAAAAGCGCGGTATCCTGAACCGGATTAATGACAGGTCTCTAACACTCGGGAGTGATGAGGAGTTTCAACAGCTAAAAGACCTTTTTCCGGATCGGGGTGAGATATCCCGAGCATATGCTGATTTCCTTCTGGGGCAAGGTAACAAGAAAAAGGCCTACAATACCTATACGCACGCTGCTGATCTATTTCTGAAAGATGGTAAAACATTTCAGGCCATTGTTTCCACCATGCTAGCGTGGCGTATCGGCAAGCCGACCCATGGTGTCGGTCGTGCTTTTCATACATCCCTGCAAAACAGCATTCGAGAAGAATCCCCGCTCCGCCATCTTTTCAGTGATATCTCCTACCCCGAGCTTTTGGCCTTTATGCTCAAACTTGTCCGGACTTACGTGGAAACCAATCAGTATGTTACCCGCATCGGTCAAGACAGCCAGCATGTTTTCTTTGTGGTATCGGGAGAACTGGCTGAGCATGCCGATCCCGCTATCAAGGCCCAGAATATAAGGTCCGGCCCCAACGGACAAAGCCTGCAGGACAACGATATTTTCGGGGATATTTTTCCGTTGCAGGAGAGCACCGTATCGCTATCGGATGTGAAGGCCTGCACGCCATCCGAAGTGGTTAAAATCAGCAAGGCCAATCTTATCGAGATCTGCCAGCGCTATCCTGATCTTGAAAACCGTTTGGCCAAACTATACAAAGGTCCTCCCAGCATCGATTATGGCCGGTCCTGGTCTTGTGTCCGGCGGTCAACCCGACATGAAAACCCGGTTCGGGCCACAGTCATGCTGTCTCTTCGCAAAGGAGATCAGAGCCCGGTTGCTTTTGAGGGTATGAGCAAAGATATCTCCCTGGGAGGCGCCTGTATCGATCTGGGGTTAAAATATGGCAGCATGCGACCGGAAACTTTTGCCGGTATTGAGGCCGTCGTCGAAATCAACCTGCCATCGGGAGTTGGTGTATCCATTCCGGGTCATGTAACCTGGTGCAAACAAATTAAGGAGCCAGCCGGTGTAAGCATTGTTGCCGGCATCAGGTTTGCCCCCTTACCGCCGGACGTCCGCGATTTTCTGAAAGTTTACTGTTTCGGGTATGAAACCGAACAAAGCTTGATGTGGGCACTATGGGAAGAATACATAAAATAAATTTTGCATGAAATTTGATGAGAAATTTCCAATTTATATATATTGATCCGACTGATTAAAAGAATTTAATCTTTATTCTCATCAAATTTCACCCGGAGGGCGGTCCGGAGGCTTCCATATGCTGTGTTGCCGAAGATTCGAAGTAAAGGAACTACGTCTTCACCCTCGGACGCCTTGCCTATGAAAGCCTCCAAACCGTGCAAAGTCTTCGTAATATTTTTCCTTCAACCGGCAGTTAAAACTTATTATCAGGAATCCAAGTCGAGGGTTTCAGAATTTAAAATCAAACGATTATATTTACTAATCATTATTGAAATAGTTAAAATGTGTAACGATCGATTTGGTTATTTGTGGGAGGAAAACATAAAATAGCCCCGACAGCGCATGCGTTGTCGGGGCTATTTTGCACCCAATCCAAGCGTATCAGATTCAATTCTGATACGCTTGGATTGGGTATTAGTCAATGGGGAGCGTATCCTTAAAAATCTCGAAGCAGTTGCGAATGGACTCCTGGGTGTCGGGTGTCAGACTTACATACTTACACCCAACCCCGCGGGTTCCCTGACTGATGAGCTTGGCTTTAAAACGCAGGGTATCGCTTTCAGTGGGCAGACGCATACGAACATCCACAAGCGCGCCCAGTTTTAATTTCTTCTTCGTCTTTAACTCAAAGAAAAATCCCCCCAAACTGATATCTGTAACCCTTACCACCTGATTGATACCCCGGATGGTGGCTTTGCAGCGAAATGACAACCGCGGGTGCTGCCGTCTCTCGACTTTTGGTTTAGGGCTTTTATTGTTCGATTCGACCATCTAAGCTTGATCCCGGTTCTCTATTTTTTTGAGCCGACAATATATTTTTATCGAACTTAATTCATAAGTCAATACACAATAAAATCGCCGTGTATGAATGTATCCCATCGGAATTATTGTTTGATCGCGTTCAATACCAATGTAATCGGCCGATCCTCTTCGCTGCTGCCTGTAAAACGTATCGGACCGGGCCGCCGATATTCATCACTTTCCTGATTTGCAGCCAGCCATTTTTCACGGCTGGCTTTGAACACCTGAAACGCATTGGATTGAATGTCTACGACACTTTTTTCAATTACCAGCGCCAGTTTGCCTTTGCGTTCCTCCAGATGCATCAACGGTGCAATGGGAATCCCAATAGGTCCCCAGGAGTCAAAATCCTGCTCCAAATTCTGGATGGCCGCCATCTGGCCCGTGCTCCCATTGGCTACCAGGCTAAAGACGGTTAACCCCAGATTATAGGTATAGTTGCAATCAAAACGGGTGGGGTCGTTTCCGCGACCATCATAACCGTAAAAATGGCTCTGGGTTTTAAACTTGGGCACGGATTTCTGATAAATTTTTTCCACCGCAGGCGGTATGCCGTCCTCTTTAGTTATAAGTCCGGCCTCATGAAGCGTACTCTTGAGCATTTTTACGCTGATAATCGACTTCTGCACCATTAAAAACGCATCCTGACCATAGTTTCGGAAAAGAACCTTACCGTAGGCATCCGGGTCTAAACCGGCCTTGGTCATGACCTTTTGATACACTTGTGCTTGAATACCGATTTTATAAATCCCTTCTTCTTTCAGAATGCCCAAATAATCTTTGACCAGGCCCAGGAGAACTTTTTCTGTCTGGACTTGTGAGAATTGGAAATTACCGTGACTGTCACGCTCCATCAGCAAGCCTTCCTGAAAAAAATCCGGAATATCGTTAAACAGGTCATCATCACGCCGATTCCAAACCGGAATTCCGCCCTCCTCTTCCAAACGACGGGCCAGGCGACGTAGAAATTCTAATTTGTCTTCCAAAAGCGGATAGGCCGTATGAAAATCTTTGTCGTGGGTTTTGTTGTACCCGGCAATGATCGTATTCAGCTTGATTATGAAGACCTGGATCTCGTTGATAAATTCCAGGATACCTTCGGGTATTACGATAACGCCGTAATTTTTACCCACGGCCGCTCGCCGGATAATGCCGTCACAGATCATACGCGATAAATTTCTAAGGGTCATGCCATAGGCATGGTAATCGTTAATACCGAATTCTTGGGCCGATTTGAGACGCTTCGGGTCCGTATAGTCGGCCAGTTCCTCACCAATAGGCATGATATTAGCATGGGTCTGCAAGGCGACTTCCAAGGCCAAATGGCTGGCAACACGCCCCATTACCTTACAAATATGCCAGTATTTCACATCCGAACTGCTATCGGTACACAGATTGCCTACCGAACCGGCAAAGGCTCGCGCCGCTGTATGAAAACCGAATGACATGGCGCACAACACATGCCCCTGGTCGTCCTTGACCTGAATGTCACCGTCGATTGTTTTGGGAACGCCTATAACCTGAACACCATCATCATACATTTCCTGGGCCAGAAAAGCGGCATTGGTATTGGAATCATCCCCACCGATTACGACCAATGCATCTAAGTTCAAATTTTTGCACGTTTCCCGTGACAATGTCATTTTCTCGGACGTATCGATCTTGGTTCGCCCGGTTTTGATCATCGTAAATCCACCCAAATTTCGATATTGATTTACAAGTTCCGCATCTATTTCAATAATGTCGTTTTCAATAATCCCTTCCGGCCCTAATAAAAATCCGAATACCCGGTTTTGGGGATTGGCTTTTTTGGCGGCATCAAAAATACCGGCAATAACATTGTGACCACCCGGCGCGGGGCCGCCGGAAAAGACCACACCGATGTTGCGCTGTTTTTGGTAAAGCGTTTTGAATTCATCGTCCGGATCATTTTGAGCCACTACGTTTTCCACTACATTGTCGATAATAGCCGGCAGACTTTTACGGGCCTCCCGATCAATATTGAATTGGTAGGTTGGATTGGGTGTTAGCTTGGTGAAGGATTGGTCAAATACCGCGCACACCTGAGGTGTATGTTTACGTCGTTCTATGGTTTCCTGGTTATCACGACTAATTACCTTTGCTATAATTGGATTGTTCAAGATGGAATCCAGATTATTGCCGCTTGAATCCTGCATGCTTTGCCTCCATTTCTCAGCGGGTTTTTGGCCCAAGCATTTTCTTTAATTGTGGTTATCACAGCTAACTTCGAAAATTAGAATAGATTGGGATATTATCCGTTGAGACTACTTGCTGTCAAGGTGTTCATACAGCATGTTTTTTGCGAATACGCTTCATCACCCTAAATTGTTCCTATCAGCAAATTTTCCCATATTAAACCTCTCCGCTGTTTGTTCTTTGCAGTCAATTACAATCTAATCTGCTTTGCATAAGGTAAATATATTTAAATAGAGACAAAAAAGTCATGTTCAATAGAATCTTGCACCGATTTTATTAAAGAATCCTTTACTTTACCGATTGAATGCTATATGCATATTTTTCATGCCCCAGAAACAAAATAAGCATATCGGCTAGAGTCAATCGAATAGGAGGATATTCAAACAAGAAGGAGGATAAAAATGAAGAAAGGTTTATTTTTTGTTTTTTCAATCTGCCTGATTGCCGGGATCTTTTTGGCCGGCACAGCCTTTGGTGCCGACATTAATCTTGCAAAAAAGTCTCATATCCAAAAAATCCTGCAAAGGGGTGAATTACGCGTCGGATTCGAATCCGGCTATGTGCCTTTTGAAATGACAGACAAAAAGGGTAACTTTATCGGCTTTGATATGGACTTCGGCCGACGCCTGGCCAAAGCCATGGGCGTTAAATTCGTACCGGTCAACACTGCCTGGGACGGCATCATTCCGGCGCTTGTGACTGATAAATTCGATATCATCATGGGCGGCATGACCATTACCCAGGAAAGAAATCTGAAAATCAGCTTTGCCAATCCCTATATCGTCGTAGGCCAAACCATTTTGTTGAACAAAAAGCATGAAGGTAAGGTCAAATCCTTTAAAGATCTGAATGATCCCAAATATATCCTGACCTCCAGAATGGGCACCACCGGTGAGCAGTCCATTAAAAGAATGATCCCCAAGGCCACCTACAAGGGTTTTGAGTCCGAAGCCGAAGCTGGCCTGGAAGTGATCAACGGCAAAGCGGATGCATTGGTATATGACCTGCCCTTCTGCGGTTTCCTCTACGGCAGCCAGGGTAAGGGCAAGACCGTTTTCCTGAATGAGCCCTTTACATACGAACCTCTGGCTTGGGCCATCAACCAGGGCGATCCGGACTTTTTGAACTATTTAAACAATTTCCTGCGCCAGTCCAAGGGTGACGGGTTCTATGAAAAAGTCTACAATAAGTGGATTATCGGGTCTGACTGGAAGAAGGAACTCGAATAATAAAATTGCTGCATAGTTTTATTATGGTTGCGTGTGGCTAAAGCCACACCCCAAAAAAAAGCGCCGGCTAATCCATATACGGAGTGGCCGGCCTTTTTGTATCTACATATTATCCATATGATGACCGCGAAAAAATTATAAAACGGAAACGTCAGACTATGAATCAAAACTCCCAAAACCAGCTGGCGCTCAGGCCACCAGGCTACAACATGTGGGTCGGTGTTTTTGTACTTGTTGTTATCCTGGTTGCAGGTATGTTCTATTACGCCACCCAAAAGATTGAATATGTGTGGCGTTGGAACCGCGTACCCATCTATTTTGCCTATGAGGACACCATTGAAATCACCTCGGAAATCGACGGCGAGGTGGATGCCATTACCACAGACGGCGACCAGACCGTAGTTGTTGTCAAGGACATCAGCGATACCCAGTCATACACTGTGCCTACGACGGGCCTGAATGTGGATGAGGGTGAGATAATATCCATCGGCGATGTCCTGGGATCCTATACGGAGTGGAAGCCGGGCCTCCTGCTGATCGGCCTCTGGATCACTTTAAAGCTGAGTGTCATCGCCACTATTTTCGGGGTTATCATTGGCGTGGCTGGCGGCCTGGCCAGAATATCATCCAATCCGGCCCTTAAATGGACCAGCATTGTCTATGTGGAAATAATCCGGGGATCGCCCCTGATGGTTCAGATTCTGATCTGGTATTTCGTGATAGGTACCGTCATCAACGATCTGCTGGTGTCCTACGGATTGGTTGGGTTGCCCTCATTCTGGTACGGTGTGGCTTCGCTGGCCTGCTTTGCCGGCGCCTATGTCACCGAGATCGTGCGGGCCGGCATCCAGTCCATCCACCGCGGTCAAACCGAGGCGGCCCGGTCCCTTGGTATGTCCTATGCCCAGTGCATGTATTACATCATCCTGCCCCAGGCGCTTCGTCGTATTCTGCCGCCCCTGGCCGGTCAGTTTATCAGCCTGATAAAAGATTCATCGCTATTGGGCATCATCGCCATTCGAGAATTGACCAAGGCCGCCCGGGAGGCGGTCACCTCCAGCCTGCAGCCATTCGAGTTATATATGATGCTGGCGGTGCTCTATCTGGTCTTAACCTTCACCCTCTCCATGTTCGTGCAACATCTCGAAAGGAGGTCAGCAGCAAAGTGATTGACGTCCAGCATATATATAAAACATTCTACGTCCCCCACGAGGTCAAAGCCCTGGTGGATGTATCCGACAAGGTTGCCGCCGGAGAGGTGGTGGTGGTTTGCGGTCCTTCAGGATCGGGCAAAAGCACCTTTTTACGATGTCTCAACCGGCTCGAACGGGCAGACTCCGGCCATATCATTATCGATGGCATCGACGTGCTCGATCCCAAAACCAATATCAACCAGGTACGGGCCGAGGTGGGCATGGTATTTCAGTCCTTTAACCTGTTCCCCCATAAGAACGTGTTTGACAATGTTGCCCTGGCCCAGACGGTTGTCCGCAAAAGAACCAAGGCAGAAGCCGAGGAAAAGACCATGTTTCTGCTTAATAAAGTCGGCATTGCTGATAAATCCAAGGCTTTTCCGGACAACCTGTCCGGAGGCCAGCAACAACGTGTCGCCATTGCCAGGGCCCTAGCCATGGATCCCAAAGTGATGCTGTTTGACGAGCCGACTTCGGCACTGGACCCTGAAATGATCGGTGAAGTACTGGACGTCATGAAAACTCTGGCCAAAGAAGGCATGACCATGGTGGTGGTCACCCATGAAATGGGGTTTGCCCGTGAAGTTGCCGACCGCATCATTTTCATGGATGAAGGCGCCGTGGTTGAAGTGGGAACACCCGAACACTTTTTCAAGAATCCCGAGCATGATCGGACCAAGCTGTTTCTCAGCCAGATATTATAACCCGAGTGTTAGGTTTTAAGTTTTAGGTTTTAGGCTTAGCCTTGAGCACTTAGCTAACTTAAAACCTAACACCTAAAACCTAAAACGGTTATATTTCCACATCTTGTGGCCTTTCCTTCGAAATAGCACTCTCCCTTGTGTTTTTTCTTTACAACCCTCTGAATCCTTGTTATAAATTCGCCTTATACTGTTTTAAGTTTTAGCGGCTCACGATTAGCATTTAGCTTACCTAAAACTTAACACTTAAAACCTAAAACTATCTATCGTCAAATTTGACGAAATTGTATTGCACCATTATCTTGTGCCACGCAAGTTCGAATACGGGGAATAATCTCCTATGAAGTTAAAAAAATTAGAAATATCGGGATTCAAATCCTTTCCGGAAAAAGCCGCCATTGATTTTCCGCCCGGGATCTCTGCTGTTGTGGGACCCAATGGCTGCGGCAAAAGCAATATAGTCGATGCACTGCGTTGGGTCATGGGCGAACAAAGCGTCAAACAGCTGCGCGGGAAAAATATGGAAGACGTTATCTTTGCGGGCACTAAAGGAAAACCGCCGCTGAACATGGCTGAAGTTTCCCTGACACTGTTAAATGATAATGGCTCAGCGCCGGAGGAGCTCCGGGACTTTACGGAAATAAACGTCACTCGACGATTGTTCCGCTCCGGCGAGAGCGCCTATTTCATCAATCGTCAACCGTGCCGCTTAAAGGATATTCACAACGTATTCATGGGTAGCGGGATGGGGGCCAAAACCTACGCCGTTATTCAACAGGGCAATATTGGCGCCATCACGGATGCAGGTCCTGAAGAACGCCGCCTATTTATCGAGGAGGCCGCCGGGGTAACACGTTATAAAAACCGCAAGAAGGAAGCCTTGCGAAAGGTTGCTGCTACCCACCAGAACCTTTTACGGGTTAGTGACATCATCACAGAGGTTGATAGGCAAATGAAAGGCCTGAAACGCCAGGCTCGCAAGGCCGAACGTTTTAAAAAATATTCCGATCGACTTAAAACCCTGAACATTCAGTTGGGCATCCATTACTATGACGACTATGCCGATAAGTTGGCCAACACCACCAAGCTTCTGCAGGATAGTAAGGACGAAGATCTCCAACATACCTCGCGTCTTAAGAAAATAGATGCCGCTGTTGAAACGATCAAAATGAAGCGCTGGCAAAAAAATCAGGAAATTTCTGCCCAGAAATCCCAATCATTTGAAGCCCAGCGAAAAATCGATCGCATGGAAACCGAAATTGGACATCAACGCAATGAGGTCGAGCGAATAGCCAATGAAGTTGTGGGATTAGAAGCTGCTAAAAACGGCCTTGAAGAAAAAAACGCCGACATTATCGGAGAGATCGATTCGGTTGAGACGGAATATAAGACTCTGGCGGAACAAAAAAATCTGGTAGCCAGCCGGATTGAAGCCAAGCAATCCGAATACCAGGCGGTTCGTGAGAAACTCTCGCAATTAAATCAGCAGTTGGAAAATAATAAATCAACACTCATGGCCTTGGTGGCCGATGAAGCCCGCTATAAAAATACCTACCAAAATGCGTCTCAAAATAAAGATAATCTCGCCAGACGAAGAAACAGAATAGATCAGGACATTGACGCAGCTCAGCAGGATGTCCGCACGGCCCAGGAGCGTGTGTCGATCCATGAAAAGGAAATTGGCCGTCTGCGTGAAAATATTGCTGTTCTTAAAAACAAATTGCTGAGCATCGAGGAGCAGGTCAATTCCAAGATTGCGGCCTTAAGTCGCCAGGTCAAACAGACCCAATCTACGGAAATGGAGCGCAACCAGGTTCGCTCCCAGCTAGCCGCTCTTAAAAAAATGGCCGAGAGTTATGCCTGGTATCGCGATGGTGTTCAAGCCATCATGCAAATCCAATCAGATGAGGCTGGATCTTCCGGGCCCCGTACGGAATCGGCCCAGACCTCCCAAAGCCCTGCCGGAGCAGCTTTTTCAAAAGACATCATGGGACTAATGGCCGAAGTACTTGAACCGGAACCGTCCTATGAAACGGCTGTGGAATCAGTGTTGGGAGATGCCTTGCAATATATCGTTGTAAAGAGCCAGGATGCCGGTATCGCAGCCATCGACTATCTCCAAACCAGCGGCAAAGGGCGCAGCGGATTTATCCCATTACCCAATATCAAACCGATTTCAAATCAGGTTGCTGACGATACCCTGAATTCTGAACGACTGCTCACACATGTGTCCGTAAAACCGGGATTTGAAAAAATTGCCCAGGCACTTTTAGGGCACGTGTGCGTCGCCGATGACATCCAAGCGGCCCAGACATTGTTCAATCGCAACGGCCGTGTCCAAACCATTGTTACCAAAAACGGCAACATCATATCCCATCAAGGAATCTTTGTGGGCGGCAGCAGGGAAAAGCTGTCCAACATTCTTACCAAAAGGCAGGAACTTAAAACCCTCGGTCGTCAGGCGATGCGTCTGGACCAAAAAGTTATCGCCGAACAAAAAGCCCAAGAAACCCTGGAAAAAGAGGTCCGTGACCTTGAGAATACGCTGCAACAACACATCGAACACAAGGAAAACTTGCTGATCGATGAAAGGGATACCGAAAAAAATCTCTACCAGGTAGCGGAAGAGCTCAAACACGCTCGCCGCCATTTGGAAATACTGCAACTGGAGCGTGAGCAGTTGGTGGGAGAAGAAAACGACATCGATCTGGAAATATCCAAGTATCACCAGGCCATCAACCAGATCGAACAGAACGTCCGCAATGCCCAACAGGCTGTTACGGACGTCAACACAAAAATAAGCCAAATCACCAATTCAATGGAGGTCTACAATCAAGAGGTTATCGATTTACGTCTCAAACATACGTCCGTGATTGCCAGTGTGGATAACAACCGCAACACACTCCGACGTCTTCAAGATTTCTGGCAGGATGGATCTAAAAGATTGGAACAACTTGCCGAGGATATTCGCCTGAAAAAAGAGAAACGGTCAGCCTTAAAAATAAAGATTGAAAAGACCGGCATGGACCTGACAAGCATGTACGCCAGTTTCAAGCAGTTGAAGGAGGCTTTAGAGCATAATGAATCGGACTATGTGACCATCGATGCCGAGCTGCAACAAAAAGATGGTTTGGTTACCGATATTCAAAAAGCGCGGGAAACCACCCTGCAAAATATCCGTTTGCTGGAATTGGAGCAGTCTGAACAGGCCATCAAACAGGAAAACATCGCCACGCGTTTACTGGAAAAATACTATCAGAACATGGATCAGCTGCGTCTACAGGTTGAAAAACTGCCTGACGAGTCCGCCGCTCTGATTCAGGAGATGGAGGCAGAAGTTGAGACATTACGATCCCGAATATCCAGAATTGGCGATGTAAACCTGGGTGCCATCGACGAATATGATGAATACAAGAAACGCCATGATTTTCTGATCGAACAAAAGGAAGATCTCGAAAAAGCCATTCAAGATCTTCACAAGGTCATCAAAAAAATCAACCGGATCACGCAGGAACGCTTTATCAATACGTTTAATGCCGTCAACGAAAAGTTGATTGAGGTCTTTCCCAAACTTTTTGAGGGCGGCACAGCCAAACTGGTCTTGACGAATCCGGAAGATCCGCTTGAGACGGGCGTTGAATACATGATTCATCCGCCCGGAAAAAAACTGACCCGTATGAGCCTGCTGTCTGGTGGTGAAAAAGCCATGTCCGCCATTGCGTTTATATTTTCCATCTTTCTCATCAAACCGACATCTTTCTGCCTCATGGACGAAATCGATGCCCCGCTTGACGATGCCAATGTTTTTCGGTTCAATGATCTGCTGCAGGTCATCGGCAAGAAATCACAGATCATCATGATCACGCATAATAAGCGTTCCATGGAGTTTGCCGATACCCTGTTTGGTATTACCATGGGGGAAAAAGGTGTTAGCAAGGTTGTGTCGGTCAATTTCGATCAACAAGCCAATTAGAGCTTATTCAAAAGTGTCTTTTGGCTAATCCGCCTGAGGCGGATAAATCCCATGCGTTAGCCGCACGTTTCAAATCCTCTAAATATTCAACGCCACCGACCTTGTCGGTGGCTTATGATCTAAGCTCACCATTCCTGCGGATTAAATCTGCCACCCGCCTTGGCATAATGCGGAAATCTCTATTTCTGGATGGGCACTAATAGCACTTGAAAGTGTGTGCATTTTCTATTAGAAGCTACCTCAAGCTATGGTCTTATTCACTCCTTTAGGACTAGCGTAAACAATAAATAACGCCCGCAGGGCAAATGACGGCCGCAGGCCTAATTACACCTGAAAGGTAATTAGAAGCTATCTCAAAAATAAGATTTTTGGTTCAGATCAAGGCATGCGAAAAAAATTACCACAGGCATATGCCTGATATTTCGAGGATTATTTTTTGAGCATAACACAGATATGGGACAAAAAGATATTTTTGAGATAGGTTCTAACAACTTCGGATCTTACCTCGGATCCCCCAACAAAACAAAGCATATCAATTATGAGTACCGAACAGAACGCTAAAACAGAGAAGAAAGGCTTTTTTAAACGCCTCAAACAAGGACTGACCAAAACACGCGAAATTCTCACCACCGATATCGACGAGCTGTTTGCAGGCAGTCGCAAACTGGACGACGATATCATGGAAGAGCTTGAGGAGCTGCTGATTACTTCTGATATCGGTGTCGCCACCGCCATGGACCTCATGGACGCCATATCAAAAGAGGCGTCTAAAATTCAGGATGCCGACGGCGTCAAGCAGGTGCTCAAAACAGAGATAAAAAAGATTATCGGTGAGTCAGACGAGCCGAAGCAACCACCTGTAAGCAAGCCCCACGTGGTAATGATCGTGGGTGTCAACGGTGTGGGCAAAACCACTACCATTGGAAAACTGGCGGCCAAACAGACCGCCCAGGGAAAGAAAGTGCTCATCTCGGCAGCCGATACTTTCCGGGCTGCAGCCATTGAACAGCTCAGTATCTGGGCTCAACGCGCCGGCGCCGACATTGTCAAACACAAGGACAATGCCGATCCTTCGGCCGTAGTCTTTGACAGTATCGAGGCGGCCTCAGCACGTAATGCAGATATTGTTTACATTGATACAGCCGGTCGCTTACATACCAAGAAAAATCTCATGGAAGAAATCAAAAAGATCAAACGCACCGTTGCCAAGAAACTGCCCGACGCACCCCATGAGATCCTGCTGGTTCTGGATGCCACCACGGGTCAAAATGCCCTATCCCAGGCTAACCTATTCAACGAGGCCCTGGACATAACCGGCATCGCTCTGACCAAACTGGACGGAACCGCCAAAGGCGGCATCGCCGTCAGTATTTGCAGCAGCCTCAATATTCCTTTACAGTATTTGGGTGTCGGCGAGCAGATCGATGATTTGCAGGTGTTTGATGCCGAAGCTTTTGTCGATGCACTTTTTGAATAATCATTTTAAACCAAAATTCTCCTACTCTACCACCGCGGTAACCCCGCCACGCCCCACAGCCAGGAACTGTGTGCCGGTATAGAAGACATCGTTGAGATATCCATCTACGGGCATTTTTTGCTCCCACCAGTTATGCCCGCCGTCCGGTGAGAAAAGGATCGCTCCGGCACCAGCGCTCAGGATACGGCTGCCGTCCACCGCCAGTCCCCTGGTTTTGAAATAAGAGACCGAATCGGAATTCAATTCCGACCAGGTGGCACCCAAATCATCAGAAGCAACCACGGTACCGTCATATCCGCCGGACGCATAGTAAAATCCGTTGGCCGCAACTATGGCGGCCAGAAAAGTACTGGTTGCCGGATCCCGCTGGGTCCAGGTGCCGCCGGCACCGTCCGGCGAGGTCCGCAGCAGGCCGAAATTGCCTCCGGCGACAAACTGATTGTCGGCATACATGATACAGGTAAAATATGCTGTCGTACCCGTATCTGCCGCGCTCCAGTCAGTGCCGTTCGTTGAGCGTATGGTCATACCGTTGGGAATGTGAAACCCGGAAGCTAAATAGACGCCGTCCCCGTAGGCTATGGTTTGTAAGTGTATATCTTCCGGTACATTGGACTGAAGTGTCCAGGTATCTGCATCCGCCGAGGTTAGTACGGTACTGTTGTCCCCCACCACCACATACCCCGGGAGTCCACCGTCGTACAGTATGGCCTGGAGGTCTTCACTGACCCCACTGGGAATACGGTCCCATCCGCTGCCGTTCCAGGATGCGATGAAACCTTTATCGCCCACTGCAAAAGGAGTTCCGCCGGCACCCGCTGCTACGGCGTTGATGTTTTCATAGGGCCCGGTGGATTGCTCGATCCACGTGTCGCCGTCATCAGAAGTCAGAATCAAGCCGTCGGCACCCACAGCCACCAAAAGACCATCGGCATGGACAATATCATACAGAAATGGCAGGGTGCCCACAGCAATATCATCCCAGCTTATGCCGTCATCCGAGGTCATGATAAGCGTCGTGTAAGTGGCGTCCTCGTCGCTGTTGCTGCCGCCCACGATAATATATCTATCGTCGGCATAGATGATGCCGCAAAGACTGGTGTGTTCAATGGTGCGCATATCCCAATCGGCACCGTCTGCCGAAGTCAGGAGTTTACCTTCGGCACCCACCGCCAAAAAATTGCCGTCATGATACAGGATGTCCCTCAGCACATTATTGCCGGCATTGAAAATGTCGCCGCCCGAGAGCTGCTCCCCCCAGGCGATATTGTCTTCGGATGTGGCGATTCCCCGGCCCGCGGCCACGTAGACCGCGCCATTACTAGACGTGGCATGCCATCCATAGGAGCCCCCGGACTCACGTACCAGCCAGGTGCTGCCATCCTGTGAAACCAGTACGGATTTTTGTTCGCCGGCAGCAAGGTATAAGCCGTTGTGCTTATCGATGTTATACAATTCTATTTCAGGCGCCGGACTCGTGTAACGGCTGCCGGTATTAGCCACGGCAAGCGACCATTCCGTTGCATCGCTGCTGCCTGCCAGGAAGACCCCGTCGCCTGCCACCAAGAATCGGTCCTGATCGAAGATGATGCCGTTTAGTTTGCGTATGGTTCCGCTGGACTGAGGCACCCAGTCGATACCATTGGTGGACGACAATATCGTGCCCCGGTTACCCACGGCCACATAGCGTCCATTGCCGTATGCAATCCCGTTGAGGTCGTTGCCTTGGGGCTGCGGTGACAAAACCGTACCGCACATATCCGCAAAAACCTGACTCCATAAATTGCCGTCGGGGTAGGTTGCCGTCGTAGTGTACAGCAAAAGGTGGGTGGCGCCTGCCGGCACCGGAGTGTTGGGACCGAAGGTATGCGAAATGTCGCTGTCCGCCGGTGTCCAGGAGGCGATCTCAGATCCGGTGGATAAGGGTGAATTGCGGTCCAGGCCCCAGTGCAACTCGTAGGTCAGGATCGTCGATTCATCGGCAGCCCGAACGATACTGACAACACCGGCCACCTGGCCCGGGTCCGAATCGGTATCATGAAAATAGACCTTGGGATCTGCCTTAACAGCGCCGCTCACAACGGTGGCACCGTTTCCGGTTATGACGATGGTATGTTTCTCTCCCGAGTAAAGATCCTGACCGGAAATTTCCTCTGCATGCTCGGATTCCAAATTGGACCACAATCCACTGGAATCCTGCTCCCGGAATGAAAAATCCAAACTGGCGGTGGAACACATGGTTCGATTGGCACCGTGGCCAATATCGAACCAATCGGTTGACTGGCCATGGCGCAGGATCTGGCTCCCTAGCATATTACTGCTGTTGCAATACCAGAACTGATCAAGACGAATCTCAGATTCTAGGCCATTCATTGTATGCTGGTTGACAATTCTGGCCAGAATTTCGGTATCGTCGTCACCACCTCCGCCGCCACCGCCGCCGCTGTTACATGCGGTCATCGCAAACATAAGTATACATAAACCAATTCGCATCCACCCCGTATTCAGCTTAAGCATCCGCACAACTCCTTACAATCCATTCAGGTCAGAATTCACAGCCAACCAGCAACTATGGTCTTTAATAATTTTTACGCGAAGTTCTTATCACAAATGGTTCAGCGATTCAAAGCAATAGGCTGTTAGGCCGTCGACCTTAATCAGCGCTGAGAATTAGGAATTAGGGACGCCCTTGATTTTTTTGACTAATCCAGCAAGTTAAAAATTTCAAGGACGTCCCTAATATACTATGCGTCTGAAATGTATGGGTGATTGATATCCCTTGTTACTACCTTTTAGGATATAGAACGCCTGATCTAATGTATTGTATCCATAAAACAGCCCGCTCCGCCACCGGAATCATCATCATCCCCATCATCGGCAGCCGTGACTCCCGGACCGCCCAAATCCACTACCTTACCGTCGGGTACCAGCACGTCATCCCCTCGCTGGCCGTCCACAAAAGTCAGCGTAATCACGTTGCCGTTGATCCGGGCACCGGTGGTCCCGTCCCACAAAAATTCATACCAGTGGGGATTGATGTTGTCCGGTGTAGGGCCATATTTATAGTAGGTATCTGCACTGACACCATCCGGCAGATAGATCGTAACCGTGGTAGTGCCGCCCAAGTCCACATTGTTAATTGTGAAGGCGAAGAACTGCTGCTGAAAGGTAAATCCATCCGGTAACGAGCCTCCGGACAAGCCATCCACCATCTCCACATCCGACAAAAATGTATCGCTTTCCGAAGCAATGGTCAGGTAGTCATCCCCTGATTGCGTCCAGGTGGAAGCGACGTTATTCTGGTCATTGTCCGGAATCTGGTCGCCATTGCCGTCGAAGTCGGCGTCAGTCCCGTCCGGACCCAATTCATCGGCATCGGGAATGCCGTCGGTGTCATGGTGATTCAAGCTGGCATCCTGAACCGTTATGGTAAACAACTCCGGCTCGCTCTCACCGCGCCGACTGTCGGTCACAACCAGAGAAAGCAGAAATTGTCCCGGCCGTGTGCAGGTGAAGACCGGATTCGCAGTCTGATAATCCGTCAGGGTGGCCCCCAGAGCGATGGGGGCCGTCCCATTTTCCTCATCCCAGACAAACCGCCATTCATAGTATACGATGGGGTCGCCGTCCGGGTCGCTGGAAGCCGTTCCGTCCAGAGTCAAAGGGTTGTCCACCACCACCGATTGATCACCGCCGGCGTCCGCTACAGGCAGTCTGTTTTCCTCAGGATTTTCTACCAGGGTGATGGTAATGTAGGCTTTGGCACTCTCGCGCGTTCCGTCGCTGACCGTCAGAGACAAGCGGTACTCGCCGGCATACGGTCCGGTCATTATCGGGTTGGCTGACTGATAATCGGAAATATGGGCTCCGAATGCCGGAGGATATGTTTCATTATCCGGATCAAACTCCCAGATCCACTGGTAGGTACGCTGATACTCAGATCCGAACTGCTGCCCGTGTCCACATCTCCGAATGCCAGACTTGCCGGCATTACCTGGATTTCCGGTTCCGGCACCGGCATACCTATTCCCAGCAGGGTAACGCCCAGTGAGGGAAACGAGGGATCATCGGATAATACCAGCAGGATCTCGCGGGCATCACCCAATAACGCAGGGTCGAAACTGACCGAAACCAGACAAGAACCGTCCGCTACTAAAACTTCACCGGAGCAGTTCTCCACCGGAATGCTGAATGGTGCATCCGGCGGCGTGATACTGTCGATGCTCAAATTTGATTCACCCACGTTCATGACCGTTAAATCCAGCTGGGTGCTCTCTCCCACCATGAGCTCGCCAAATTCCAGAATGGGTGGTGAAAGCCGGATGTGCTGCAGACCGGCCGGCCCCACGGCCGGGCCGCCCGGATCCCGAATGATGCCGTTGGCAGTGAGGTCATTGTCACCGCGCTGTCCATCCAGCAAATTCAAGGTAATCGTGCTGCCGCTGGCCTGGGCGCCGGTCTCATCATCCCAGTCAAACAGGTGCCAGTGGTCCGCGGGCAAAAGGGGCGTAGGGCCATACTTGAAATAAGAGTTGGCGGTACCATTCGGCAGCAGCAGATCGACACTCGTGGAAATGCCGATATCGGCTCCCAAAAGTGTGAATTCGAAAAAGCCGAATGGAAAGTCCGCATTATCGGGCATGTTGTCCGGACTGGGATTAAAACTGCTGCGAACCCGGGTCAACGCAGTCGTAGTGGGTGCAACCAGTGTCACCATATGCGCATCACCAACGGTTTCCAGTGAAACCACATGGCTTTGCTCGCTGTCCTGGGTACCGTCGTTATTGCCGTCACCGCTATTGGGGGCTTCGGCCTCTTCGGCATCGCCCACGCCGTCGCCGTCACTGTCCGGCAAGCTCAAGACCACCGCGTATTTCAGGTCGCCGCCGTCATAGTAGCCCACGTGAGCCTGGCCCCAGCGATCCACGGCGATTCGGTTGAACCAGCCGTCACTCGACACCGTGGTGCGATTCCAGGGACCGGAAATGTTGTCCGCCACGCGCAGGTCATTGTTTTGAGTTCGGTAATAACTGACGTGTACATTCCCGTCCAAATCCATTGCAATGGACTTGCCGGCGCCGTAACAGTCGCCGTCTTCGACTTCATCCAAAACCCATACACCGCCGGTGCGGACCGCGTAGCGGGTGTCCTCATTAAATTCGCCATCGGCATCCCCGTTGAAAACAATGTGGGGATCATCTGAGCTGTCAATGACGATGTCCAGGGTCATACCTTCTAACTGACAACCGGCCCAGTCCGTATCCACCTCTTCGATGGTCTGCCACACGCCACTAGGCGCATTGGTTACATAGCCCACGCCGCCGGTGGCAAAATTGCCGTAAATGACTTGCGGGCTGTAAAAAATCACATGGGCGTAACTATTGCTGTCCAAAGCCAGGGCGGCAGCATCGTAGGCAGCCGCATGGAGCCCTGTGCCGCTCCACTCGCCAGGATCCTGGCCCCGGGTGGTCATGTAGATGAGACTGGCCTGACTGGCAGGACCCGCCTCGATATAACACAGGTGCAGACTGTCGTCGCTGTCCAGGGCCAGATCGGTAGACCAGGCCGTTCCGGCTGCTGCCACGATGGATTCGGGTGCAGACCAGCTTCCGTTTACATTTTGGATATATTTAAGGGCGTTGGTTTCAATTTCCGGCCCCTGCGCAAAGATGATGTGAACTCTGTCCGTGCTATCCAGGGCAATGGCAGGGTTCTTGACATCGTCGCCATCCACCAGGATCCAGTGCAGCCACTCGCCCGATGCATTGGTGGCATAGCGCAGCTCGTAGTCTTCCGTGTAGGCCATATGAGCATACCCCCGGGAGTCCACGACCATGTCAAATTTCTCCCAGTCCATGTTGTCCACGGTGACATTCAGCAGATTTGACACCCGTGTGGCTTCACTGGCCGTGTTGTTCTCGGCCACCTGGTCAAATGCAATTTCATCTGAGGTGATTTCGGCCGTAACTGTATGCGTCCCCACGCTAGCGGCCCGGGCGATAATGCTTAACGTTGTACTTTCGCCGGCGGCCAGACTGCCGATATCGAATGTCACCGTGCCACCTGTTTCCGAAGTGGTCCCCTGTGTTGATGTGGATGAAAAATAAGCCAGCTCGGCCGGCAGCACAGCATCCACACTGACATTCGTGTTATCGCCAGTACCCAGGTTTTCCGCCCTCAAAACATAGGCCACATAATGATTGGGCCGGATGGGGTCGGGCTTATCCTCGATATTGATAGATAAGTCATAACCATCCGGGCAGATAAATTCCTTAAGACGGTTTGTTTGTAACCTTACGGTCCCCGGAGGCAGAGTCGTAGCAAGAGAGGTGTTCTGGGGAATCGCCTGGGTTGTTTGGCCACTTACGGCGGTATCCGTAACAATCGCTGTACTGTCACCCATGATGCTGCACCCCGGAACCTGGCCATCAGCATTCATGGTCACAATAAATCCAAGCTCCCCGTAATCCATCTGAGTAGATCCCGCGGCTGTTACACTCCCGTCAGCCGTTTCCAATACACTCAGAAACCTTTCAGTCCTTGTTGAAGGCGAACCGTGGAGCTCATACCCTCCGTAAGTTTTCTCCCAGATTATAGCTCCCTGATTGGAGGCATCTAATTTTAAAATCCAGGCTTCCTGAGCCCCATGACCAAAATGATTTGTTGAGCCAGCTACAATATAATTTCCGTCTATGGTTTCAATAATGTCATAGGGTACTTCTTTATCCACCCCCCAGCTATCCGGCAGTAGACTGGAACCACCGTATGTTTTCTGCCAGGTTATATTTAAGGAAGCATCCAGTTTGAGTATCCACATGCATGCATATGTACCAGGTTGAATGTTGAAGGAACGGGTTTCGCCACCTATTAGATAACCGCCGTCATCGGTCTGTATGATTACATGGCCGGTATCATCTTGGGCACCGCCATAGGTTTTCTGCAGACCGGTCTGGATATCACCATTGGCATCCAGCTTAACCACCCAGATATCATTGCCGCCGGCGCCCGTGGATGAGGTATAGCCGGTGAGGATATAGCCGTTGTCACTGGTCTGCTGGATGGACATGGCGACGTAGCCGCCGTAGACCTTTTCCCACTCCACGTTGCCGCTGGCATCCAGTTTTACAACCCAGACACCCTGCTGGCCGAATGATTTGGTTCTTCCGGCCAGAATATATCCCCCGTCATTGGTCTGTTTCAGATCAGATGGGGCATCATAATCCGCACCGCCATATGTTCGCTGCCACTCGATTTCACCTTCTTCATCCAGCTTTAAAAACCAAATATCATGGCGGCCGACCCCATAGGTTCCATTGGGTTGCTGATAGATCAGGGTGGCCAGAGCATATCCACCGTCACTTGTGGGTTGGAGTGGGGAACGGTTCAAAATGTTGGTGTAGTAGGAAGAATAATAAAGCATTCCTCCATCCCTGTCGTAGTAGGACTTGCTCCACTGCGGAACACCGGTCTGGCTGAATTTTTTAATGCGAATCCCACCTGCTTCGGATACGGAGGCAATAAATCCATTATCCGATGTCTTGTGGATGGTATACAGATTCGATCCCCAGTAAGTTGCCGCCCACTGGGCATGGGATGAGGTGGAAAAAAAGAACAAGGTAGCTAATACCGATGTCAAGACCAGACCGATGCGTCTCATGAGACCTCCATTCCAGTTGCGATTCGATCAATTCGCTTAAAATGTACCAAGATACAAGCAACTGAATATTACTTATTCATCCGGAGCAAAAAATTTAATTAAAAATTCAGTATTTCAAGTCCAAATGAGCCTGGACAATAAGACGCAGTCTATGATTTAGAGTCAACCCGTAATATGAAGTTTAACCGGGATCAATTAAAGTGGGATCAATTCAGAGAACAGAAATAATCATAGTATAGGCGGGAAAAAAGATCAAATTTTATAATTAAAATTCAGTATTGCTGAATGTTAATTAATAGGTAACATCAAATTCGGTGTATTCACCTGTATACGCCAGCCACTCGACCGCAACCTTATCGACCCTGGCGTGGGGCGGACCCTGGTGGCACCAGGTCAACGTGGTTTGGACGGCAGCCTCGTCACCCTCGAATACAGCCTCAACAGAAGCGTCCATTTTATTGCGGACCCAGCCCTTGACGCCTTGACTTCGGGCAGCCTGCTGGGTTTCTACCCGAAACCAGACACCCTGGACCTTGCCGGTGATGATGACGTGGGCGCGGACTTTTTTGGACATGGCCTGTCCTCCCTCAATAGAATATAAATAAGAATCCTGTTAAGCTAAGAATATGGTCTGTAAACGGCTAATTCTGTTTGTTGGGTTTATTGGGTTTGTTGAGTTGCCTTAGGTTAAGGAGTAAAGTCGAGTACATCAGAAACGCTTATCTTCTCTCACAACAATGTAACCGTAGTTCAGAGCTTTAGCCCTGCTGCGCCGTTATCAAGCAAAGCTAAAGCTCTGCGCTACCAAAACACAGAAAGCTATCGACATTCTGTAACACAATAAACTCAATGAACGATTACTTCGTTTTAATCAAAGCCAGATATTCTTCCTCGGATAAAATCTCAATGCCTAGCTTTCTGGCCTTGTCAAGCTTTTTGGCCCCCACCTTCTCCCCGCACACCAGCAGGTCGGTTTTCCCGCTTACCGCGGTCTGGATCTTGGCACCCATTTTTCGGGCTTGGGCCTGCATGTCCTCACGGGTGCCTTGCAGCATCTTACCGGTGAAAACAATGCCCTTTCCGCTAATGGGGCTGTCATTGGTGTTAATCTCATCGATCAATGGCGTTCTTACAAGATTAAAATCCAAGGCCACCAGGTGTAGAATCAACGGTCTGATATTCTTTATACCTTGGCTAATGGCTTTGACTTTAATCGCTCCAAAACCCTCGATATTTTTATCTTCCAACTTCTCTTTACTTGTTTCAAACACCTCATCCAGAGTCATATGAGACAGCAATTTCCTGCTATCACCTTTTCCGAGGTTCGGTATACCCAAAGCTGCGAGAAATCGCCAATCCTCAACTGGCTTGGTTCTACTCACATGCAGTGCCTCTGCAAGGTTCTTAGACTGAACCGGTCCAAATTCCATATTGCTAAAATCAGCTTCGGTCAGGGCATAAATTTTTTCTAAACTATCAAACCCGTTATCCACTATTTTTTGAATGGTTTTAATTCCAAACCAGTCAGCATTTCCTAATGTTTTGAACCAGTGGCTTATCGCCTGCTCTATCTGTGCACGGCAAAATCTATTCTCACATTTGAGGAAATCTTTTTGCCAGTATAGCCGCGTTTGACATATAGGGCAGGTTGTTGGAATATTTACATCTTTAGATGCCTTCAGAACTCGCTCTAACTTCGGGATTACCTCACCACTTCTGATAATTTCTATTTCTGATCCGTAACCAATTTTCTCTTTAATGATCATGCCTGCATGGTGAGCGGTAACTCTCCTAATCGTGGCTCCGGAAAGGGAAACGGGTTCCACCTCCATTACAGGCGTTACATTTCCAGTTCTGCCCACCTGCCAAGTTACGCTTTCAACTTTCGTCGTTGCGGTTTCGCCCTTAGATTTTATAGCTATTTGCCACCGGTAGTGATGAGCTGTAGCGCCCATATATTCTTTGAGCTCACTGTTGATAACCTCTGCAACCACACCGTCAATCGGGTAATCAATTTCTTCTATAAGTTCGTCGATTATTTTGTCTGTATTTTCAAGCAGTTCTTCTGCACGCCCCTCCCATTTAGAGAGCTGGTCGTAGGGAACAAAATGTACGGCCCCATCCTTCAAGGCTTTGTCTGCGTATTCATTCAGAGTATCAGAGGTTATAATACCTACAACCATATTTCGGGGATGTTCAAACTCGTTCGACAGATAATCATCAAAATATGATTGAAGGGCTACGATCTCACCAATACCCCTGCCCCTGCCACCTATCGGAATCACTCCTTTATCAAAGGCATTGCTAATGTCGTACCCAACCTCCCCATTCCCCCTTGATGCCAGAATTCGACCATCATCACGCCCCGCCAGACCGTCTAATTTCGGAGTAACACGATATATAATTGGTTCGAGGTCAATATCCGCTGCCGACTTGGTGACACGGGCAACATAAAGCTCCAGCGATTTTTTTGTATAGGCCTTGTCGGTCGATAGCATGGGCACCGGATGACGAACTTCGCGTTTACCGCTAAAGGTTTCCGGTTCTACTACTTGCAGAAATGCGTTGTCGGGATCGAGCCCGCGTAATTCTTCCACCAGCTCATCGTAAACGCTATCGCTGACCAGCGGCGATCCCTTGCGGTAAGCCGCATTATAGGCTTCCAGCCTGCGGACGATATCGTGAATCCGTTCAGTCATATCAATGTCTCAACCAGTTGCTGTACTGCATCGGCTGCCATTCGACGCCCCGTTTTAAAGGCCTTACTTTTAAATCCCGGTTTCCAGGTCAATGCCGAAACCTCATCTGAAACAACGAGCATACCCACCACCTCCACCCCATGGAATTTCCCCACCGAAAACAGAGCCGACAGCTCCATTTCCACGGCCAATACCCCTTTGGCTTGATATGATTTGACCTTTTCAGGTGTTTCGCGGAAAGCGCCATCTGTGGTCCAAATCTGACCTTCCTGATAAGCTAGACCGGTTTCTGCCAATGTGTTTCCTGTTTGCTGCAAAAGTATTTTCGACGGTATTGCAGTATCCGCTAACAACTGCCCATAATGGCGGGATGTGCCTTCATCCACAATGGCGCTGCTTGGCAATATGATATCACCAATCTGAACATGCCTGGCCACGGCGCCACACCAGCCCATAAATATAATTTTGCGGGCACCCCAGGCAATCAGGGTCTCTAAAATCATGGCCGCATATGGTGCACCGATAAAGGGTCCACACAGGGAAATACTCGCTGTTTCGGCCGATCCAACAGCCAGCTTGGCCGTAAACAGGGGCCGAATATTGTCATGATCGAATCCAAGCAGTCTTTCTAACAATTGATAATCCGGGCGGGTGGCGGCCATGATCGCCACCGGACCAAGGTTAGGCGTGTTATTTGTTTTGACAGGGGTTACAATGGGGCGATTGTCGGGAGAGGCTTTCATTTTTCCTCATAACGACATGGGTGAGTTGCCTTTGACTCAAATGAGACAAAGTAGTTATATCCTGACCTTCTCTTCGATGTGATGCGAAAAGGGTCCAAGAATTCAAGAGGCTTAAATGACAACTTGCAGCGGTAAGCGATCAGCATTAAGCGGTTGATGGCTGAAAGCTTATGGCTGCTAACAGTCTTCAGTCGCAGATCTTGAGCTTTTAGAAAATCCTAAGCCCCCTTAAAATCTATTTTTTACTCGGGTGATGCCAAATCGGTAAGGGTATCCTTGACTTCATCGATCACGTCATACAGCCAGAAGATATCCTCCACCGTCAAACGCCCGGCTTTTACCGGAGCCCGATCACTACCGTCCTTTTTTTTTCAGGATTCGCGGCCCGATCTGAACCTTGGGCTGTCCTTCGGCGTATTGGTTGATGGAAATGATCAAACCGGTTTCCTCACAACGCCATTTCTTGAGCATTTTATCTTTATCTGGGTCAAATGGCATTACTTCCTCCATTTCATGAAACATTCTGTGTTATGTTGATATTTTAGTAAAGTCTGCAAACTTATTAAACAATCCGGCAATAACACCTAGGAGCGCCAATCGATTGCGCCGGATATCCGCTTCTTCCGCCATAACCAACACACCGTCAAAAAAGGCGTCCACCTGGTCGCGCAGCGATGCGATGGCCAATAAGCCGGCCTCAAAATGACCAGCCTCCAGATCGCCCAGTGCTTTCTGCTGCACCGCTTTGAAGGTTGCCAGTAAATCCATTTCAGACGCATGTTGAAATAGGCCATCGTCCACACGGGCATCACCAACATCCTCGGCTTTGCGAATTATATTGACCACGCGTTTGAAAGCCACGGCCAGGGGTTCGAAATCAGGAGCCCCTTTAAGACCCTGCAGGGCTTTGACCCGACTCCAGACTTCGGGGACGCTATCTGCTCCGGTACTGATAATGGCGGCAATCACATCTTTTGAAAAACCTTCATCCGCCAGCTGACGTGACATACGATTTTTCAGAAAGCCCAGAACATTTGCAGCAACTTCATCAATACCACCTTGAGCTTTTTCAGCAAAAGGCTGCAATGCATTGGTTATCATCTGACTGAGGGAAATCGAAAAACGTTTATTAAGCATTATGTTGATAATACCGATACCCTGACGCCGTAGGGCATACGGGTCTGAGGCTCCGGTCGGTATTAAACCGACTGCAAAACACCCGCAAATGGAATCCAATTTGTCGGCAATGGCTAATACCGATCCGGCGGCTGTTTCAGGAAGACGTCCGCCTGAGGATGTCGGACGGTAGTGTTCTTCTATGGCGGCCGCCACCTCTTCAGGTTCCTTGGCAACCTTGGCGTAAACCCGACCCATCACCCCCTGCAGTTTTGGAAATTCCACTACGACTTGACTCACAAGGTCAGCCTTGCACAACTCTGCCGCCCTCACAACCCGGTTTTTAAAATCCGTATCGCTGGAAATACTTGCGGCAAGTGCGCCGGCAATAGTTTTGACCCGGTTAACTTTCTCTGCCATGGTACCCAGTTCGGCCTGGAAGAGGACACCTTTTAAACGTTCATTCCAAGGATCAAAAAGAGTCTTTTCATCGCTCTGATAGAAAAACTGGGCGTCGGCCAGCCTGGCCCGCAAGACACGCTCGTGTCCTTTAGCCACCAGGTTGAGGTCTTTGGTCCGGGTGTTGTTGACGGCAATGAAATGAGGCATCAATTTGCCGGCATCATCCACAACGGCGAAATATTTTTGATGTTCTCGCATGGCCGTAATCAAAATTTCCCCGGGAATATCCAGGAAGGCGTCATCGAATCTACCAGCAGTGGCAACCGGGTATTCCACCAAGTTGGTGACGATGTCGAGTAGTTCGTCATCTTGCAGTACCTTACCACCAACGTTAGTGGCTGCGATCTTGATTTCATCGGCAGTTGCTTTTTTGCGGGCATCGATATCCACCATCACACGCACATCAGCCAGTTTTTGACTGTATTCTGCCGGATCGGAAATTTTAATTTTTTTGGGATGCATGAAACTGTGTCCAAATGTAGTCCGACCGCTTTTGATATTTCCGATCTGAAATGAAACCAACTGCGAACCCAGTAAAGCCAAAACCGAATGAATGGGACGGGCAAAAGATATATCCAGATCAGCCCAGCGCATGGTTTTGGGAAAGGGTGTGGAGAGGATAACCTCGGGTAGAATCTGCTTTAAAACGGTCCGCGTGGCCAAACCACGTTCAACCACTTTGGCGCATACATATGCCCCTTTTTGGGTTGTCTTCACCTTGAGTTTGCTCACATCCAAACCCACTTTTTCGGCAAATTTTTGGCCGGCCACGGTAGGATTGCCACTATCATCAAAGGCCACTTTTTGAGGCGGACCCTGTATTTCACTGGTCACAGTTTTTTGCCGGGTGGCCACATCTTCAATCATAACGGCCAGGTGCCTGGGGGTACCGTAAATCCGCGCTTCACCATGCGCAATCCGAGCCGTGCTCAACTTCTTTTTCAAATTTGCCGCCATGGCGGAAAGGGCCGGCACAATATACCCGGCTGGAATTTCTTCGGCACCTACTTCTAATAATAATGTTGGCATAACTTCCCCTTACTACAAATCGTCATAATTATGGAACGGTAATACTTTTCAAAGTCATTTGAGAAATTTATCGAATAAAACAGACTGTCAGACTGAAGACTATTAGACTGTTAGCGGCTGATCGCTCATTGCTGATCGCTCAAATGCGGACACTCGAACCATTCAACCCTTGAACCCTTGGCCCCTAATTTAATAATGGATATCCCATGGCCTCCCTCTGCTTTAAGTACCCCTCGGCACAGCGCCGGGCCAAATTGCGAATACGTCCGATATACCCGGTTCTCTCAGTTACGCTTATGGCCCCGCGGGCATCCAGCAGATTGAAGGTGTGAGAACATTTCAAGCAATATTCATAAGCCGGAATGACCAGATCCATGCCGATCATGTCGCGTGATTCCGACTCGTATTTATTGAAGAGGTCCAAAAGCATACCCACATCGGCCTTCTCGAAGTTGTAGGTGGATTGCTCCACTTCCTGTTGGTGGTGAACCTGCCCGTATGTCACCGAGTCGTTCCACTGCAGGTCGTAGACATTGTCGACCCCCTGCAGGTACATGGCGATGCGTTCCAGACCATAAGTCAGTTCCACGGGGATGGGGGCCAGCTCCACGCTACCGGCCTGCTGGAAATAGGTGAACTGGGTAATTTCCATGCCATCCAGCCACACTTCCCAGCCCAAACCAGATGCTCCCAGGGTGGGTGATTCCCAATCGTCCTCCACAAAGCGGATATCGTGCTCAAGCGGATCGACACCCAAGACCTTCATGCTCTGCAGATACTGCTGCTGAACATCCGGTGGCGAGGGCTTAAGTATGACCTGGTACTGATAGTAATGCTGCAACCGGTTGGGATTCTCCCCGTAGCGGCCATCGGTGGGCCGCCGGGACGGTTGAACATAGGCCACATTCCAGGGCTCCGGCCCAAGGGCCTTCAAGGTGGTATTGTGGTGAAATGTACCGGCGCCAACCTCCAGGTCGTAAGGTTGTGTCACCACGCAGCCTTTGCGCGCCCAGAAAGTGTCCAGTTTTAAAATGACGTCCTGAAAATTCATGTGCCTCCCTCTAGATTTACCTATCTTGTGAAAAGGGTTTCATTCCTTTTTACAAGCGTTTTAGGTGTTAGGTTTTAGGCTGGTCGAGGGAAGCAAGTGCCCGGGATTGAACTGACAACAGGTTGCCTTTAACCACCTAAAACCTAAAACTTAAAACCTAAAACTGCTCGAGTTTAAACTTTTACGAAGCCAATGATGCAATCACACCGCGCTGATCAACATGCGCATCAAGAAGTTTGGCGTCCTTGCGTTGACGAAGAATGTTCTCCCATATCCCCCGGACTCTGTCAATATCTTCCAATTCACCTAAAGCCCAAACACAACCACCACCGCCCGCTCCGGTGAATCTGACCCCGCATCGGTTTTCCTGAGCCGCTGTTCTCAGCTGCTCACCGATATCATCGAATACGTCCGGTGTCATCTGCCGCCGAATCGCTACTTCCCGATTCATGCAATCAGCCGCTTCCTGATAATCAAGCCTGGAAACCGCATTAATGAAGTTTCGTGTAAGGGAACATATTTCGATCCACCCCCGGCGGTGATTGCCGGCCACAAACTGTTTCACCCAACGGCTGTTGACATCTTTGGAAGTGTGCGGCTTACCACAATAGGCAATTAATATATGGGACTCTAAGGCACCATAATCATCCGGTTGAATCAGATTGACCCTGTTATAGGCGGCCGGTTTTTCAGGATCCACACCCCAATACCAAGCATTCACGCCGCCATAAGCGGCAGCCAAATGGTCCTGTTGCCCACAGGGCACACCGGCGACGCTGGCTTCCAGGGCAAAGGCCAAGGAAGTGGCTGATTGAACTAGATTTGATTGCGATACCTGGTTTGAAACGGCTGCCTGAAAAGCCGCTATGAGAGCAACTGCCGCAGAGGAAGAGCCACCCAAAGCACTTCTGGGGGGTGAGTGGGACGCAATGGAGATGGCCGCCCCATCGGCATTAAAATAATTGGCGATGGCGAACATTAATCCCAGGGGATGATCAAACGGTGCCCGGGATAAAGGAAAAATAGCCGGTTCAAAGCCCTTGGAATGAATCTGGGTGACACCCGCACACCCGGATTGGATGGTCACTCGCGTACGCATGTCCAGGGCCAGATTAAATGTACAGGGTCCATGGGATTGCAACGCTAAATAGAAAGTACTTAAGTCTAAGGTTCCACCCATGTCAAGGCGGCAGGGAGCTGAAGCTTCTATCCGGCGGCCATTCAATTTTTCTAAAAAGGTGTTATCCATTTTTTTAACTCACATATCCTAATCAACCTATATTAATAGTTTATGATAAATTATTTACTATAAGCGGCCTTCAATCGAAAAAAATAACAGCCATTATTGCTATTGACGCAGGCGGCGTAAAAATTTCAAGCTTTTTGGTTCCCGGCCGAGATGATAGGGAACAAACGATTCCAGAAAATGCAAGCCCTCCTGCATGGCGGACGCCGAAAAACGCATTCGAGAAGCTTTTGCTAAATCGCATGTATTAAGCCACTGCAGCTGTTTAATGGTTCCCTTGGATAGGCACTGATGCCCGGAACCGTATGGACTGCAGGACTCACATACCAATCCGCCCTTAGCCAGATCCACATTGATTTGATTTTGATCCGCGGCAGCCATGTCCGAATGACAGGTACAGCAAAAATTCAGATTGGGGCACAGCCCCGACAAGGTAAGCAGGCGCATCTGAAACAGAATGCTCAACACCTCATCAGGCATTTGATCGCCGTCCATGGCTGTGAGCGCATATGCCAGTAGCCGGAAAACACTCGTCTGCGGTTTATCATCTTCCAGACTGTCATTGACCAGCTCGGCCCAATAACTGGCATAGGCTGTTTTTTTGATATCGCTCCGGATGTTGCCTAAGGGCTTTGACAATGAGGCTTCGGTTAAAACTGGTAAACCCTTGCCGCGTTTACCACTTACGACAATATCCAATAAAGAAAAGAGCTCCAATACTCCGGCGAATCTTTTGGTACTGCGTTTGGCGGATTTGGCAATTGCCGTAATTTTGCCCTGCTGCTGGGTTAAAAATGTGATGATCAGATCATAGTCGCCATAATCAAGGCGACGAATTAGAATTGCAGGGGAGGAGAATTGAGGCATTTGTTCGGATATCCAGGTTGCAACAATATTCAGATTTTTTGGTACCGGATTATATCATCCATATCGAAATCGGGATCGGGATCGAAATCGAAACCGTTTTTTCAGACCAACATTCCGATTCCGATCCCGATAGCGATTTCGATTCCGAATGCTGGGGCTTGTCTGTGTTAGGAATCTGCTCCTTCTTTAGGATGCCTTATGCATGAGTTTGGGCGCTGAGGTCGCTGATAACATTTCCAAGCCAGACATTTAAAGAACTCCCCGAGGACTCAATTAGCTAATCACGCGCTAGATACCGAGCAGGGACGTCGCAATCGCAAAATAAAAAAACACGCTGATTATATCGATGGCTGTGGTGACAAAAGGGCCGGTGGCTACGGCCGGGTCGATTTCAAGTCTGGCAAACAACATGGGGACGAGTGATCCCACCAGGGCGGCCACCGACATGGAGGAAAGCACTGAGGCCGCCACCGCCACCGCCAATAGTCCGGTGCTGTAGGTTACCTGGGCGACAATCCCGATTAAAAAACCGTAAACCAACCCGAGGATTAAACCGATGGTAAGTTCCTTAAATACAACCGACCATAATTCGGTAATGGTGATGCGACCCATGGCCAGACCGCGCACAACGATGGTGGAAGATTGGGTGCCAATATTACCACCCATACCCATAATCACGGGGATAAATGCTGCCAGGTAAGCCAGTTTGCGAAGACTTTCCTCAAAGTGCCCAATCACAAAAAAAGCGACGATACCGCCGATACAACTGGCAAATAGCCAGGGTAGCCGGATTCGGGTGCTTTTTAAGACCGACTTTGTTTCCACAAAGTCCTCGCCGACACCGGCCATTTTCAGAATGTCCTCAGTGGCTTCGCGTCTGAAAATATCGATAACATCATCAACCGTCACGATGCCTACGAGTTTATTCGTATCATCTACAACCGGAACTGCCAGGATATCATAACGGGCTACAATCTTAGCCACCTCTTCCTGGTCCATTTCGGTTTTAACCGAAAAAACATCCGTCGCCATAAATTCCTTTAACGGTGTCTCCGGTGGCACCACCACCAGCTGCCGCAAAGAACTGACACCCACCAGATTGCCATATTCGTTAATGACATAAAGATAAAAAGGCATCTCTACATCTTGATGTTCCGTCTGCAAGGATTGTATCGCTTCCGCCGCGGTTACATCTTCCCCTAAAGCAATAAAGTCGGGAACCATGATACCACCGGCGGTATCATCCTCATACCGTAGCAAGCCTTCGATCTCCTCCGAGCCTTCCACTTCCATGCGGTGCAGGATTGTGTCGGCTGTCTCCTCCGGCAACTTACCGATGATATCAGCCACGTCATCAGTGGGCATATCTTCGAGGACGGCCACAACTTCTTCAATTTTCAAGACTTCCACAAAAGCAAGCAGGGTGTCTTTTTCCAGTTCACTGAAAAGAATGCCCTTTTGCTCCAAATCCTCAATCATATTGAAGAGTTTGACTTGTTCGGTCAGGGAAAGGGAATCGAAAACGCGTGATAGATCGGCGGCATGGGTTTTGGCCACAATTTTCCGCAGGTGTTGCATCGCGTTACGCCGTAACAAGCGTTTGATGCTCTCCATAAGAATAGCGCTTCGGTCGCTCATATCAAATTCGCCTTACCTTCCGAATCTTGACCTGGCCCTTGCATTCATTCGCAGTATGCTGGATGAGCTGTCTTAATCCAAAAGAATTCAGGTGTTAGAAATCAAATCCAAGGTTTTGGTAATCGCTCTTCGTTTTATAGTAACAAAAATTTTATTTATTCGAGAGGAGTAATATAATGCATTGGTTTTACTAAAATATCAAACTTAATAATAAATCATTTCAACTGGAGCCGTTGAAGCGGTCAATCACCACCGGCCTTGCCGTTGGCTCATGCTTAGCGCTTATTTTAGAGTATTATTTTAATATGCGAACTCTGTCGCAATTCCTCAATCCAATTTGCAAATGCTTTTTCGGCTAGCGACTTAAACAGGATATCCTCTATTTTTGGGGCGGCCTGCTCCAATGATTGGGCGTCTTCCCTGAGTATATCTTCGATATAAAATATCTGATATCCCTGCGGGCTCTTCAAAATAGTGGTATAGGCCCCTTTGGGCAAACCATCCAGAGCCGCCTTCAATTGCGGTGCAAAATCCTTATAATTCAAAACACCCAAATCGCTGCTAAAGAGGGTATTGGATGAATCCCTCTCCTCCTGAATGACGGATTCAATCGATTTACCGTCGATCAACTCCAAATGCAATTGCTGCATCTTTTGCTTTGCCGCCGCTTTTTCCGCCACACTGGCACCCTCGGCAACCCGCATGATGATATTGCGTAACCGGTATTTAACCTCACCCGCAAATTTTTCCATATTATCAGCATAATACGCGGCAATATCCTCCTTGGTGATAACGATATTGGATTTCACGGCTCGATTGACCAGTCTTGATCTCAAGGCTTGCTGTTTTAATTCATTGCGATAGGATTCCATGGATAGACCCTCTTTTTTGAGGGCTGTGCGTATATCTTCATCGGTCCACTTTTTATCAGCCTTGATTTGCTCAATATTGTTGTCGATATCTTCTTCGCTCACGGTTATATTATAACGCTTGATCTCTTGGTCGGTTAGTTTTTGATCGACCAGTTTCTTGACCACATCCCGCCTGACCCTATATATCATATCCTGCTCAACATCTGTCGTGTAGCCGGCTTCCTTGATCCTTTTTACATAGGGGACCATCTCAGCCTCTACTTCCATATGGGTCACAATGTCATCATTAACAACCGCGACAATCCGATCCACAATTTCATCGGCACCCAGGTCATATCCCCCTGCGAAGCCAACCAGACCAAGCAGAAAAATAATGCCTATATATTTATTATAATGATTATAAATAGATGCAGCCATGGAACAGCTTATTCCTTTTATTCTAATGTTTTACGTTTTAGGTGTTAAGTTTTAAGACGGCTTATCGCTATCCGCTGAGAGCTCGTAACAATCCTAAAACCTAAAACCGGATGAATTCGTCTTTTGGCGAATTCCGGCTTATTGACGTGCCATGATTTGGTCCCACACCGCCTGGTTAACATGAACATTATATCGCCGTTTTAGATTTTCCAACCAATCACGGTATAGGGCCTCTTTTTTTTTATTACGAACCTGCTGCAAAATTATATTTTCCAAGCTTTTGGTATCCGCTTCTTGATCGGGCTGTGTCGCAGATGAAGCGAAGTGCTGTTCATAATAAGCCGATATTTCTGCCGATGAAACCTGTATCTTTGGCTCCAATTCATGATCAATAACTTTTTGCATTAGCAAACGCGTGCGCATGTCGTTTTTCCATTCCGCAAATGATACGGCTTGCTCGAGCAGTACCTGTTCAAACTCACCCTTGGGATAATCCGCCTTAATTGAAGCGATGCGAGCATCAAGTTCATGATCATTTACGTCGATGCCAAGCTCCTTGGCCCTTTCAAAAACAATCAGTTGCTCGGTGAGTTGATTGAGTACCCGCAGGCGAATTTTTGCCTTTACTTCGTTGTCCGCATCCTCAGTCGCTAAAATATCCGCAGCAACTTCGTCCACCTCGCGTAGATACGCCTCGACAGTAACCATACTATCATTGACTTGAATAAAAACCACGGGAACATCGGGTTCGCTGGAATTGGAACAACCGATCATACCAGCACCGCATACCATCGCTACCCATACCATGGCGTGTACTTGAACCCATCTGAATAAACTGCGCATGGCTTGCTCTGATCTGCCATTTATCCTTATAGAATCATTGAAATATTTCATGACAACCAACTCATATATACTACAAGCTATCTCTAAATTATCTATTTCCTTCCGGCGGCATAGAAAAAGCGGATCAAATTGTTCAAATTGTATATGAATCTTCCGCTTTTGGTTCGGCCGGTCCCATGCCAGAAAACCAATTCTTAATATTGAGATAGGTTGTATAAACAAATGGTTTCATAAAAGTTCAAATTCCGGGCATGCAAATATTGTAATCATGAGGCGTACTTAAAGTACGTTGAATGTATTGCGGCCTAAATCTTGAATGAACCCGCCAAGATTTAGAAATGCTGCCTAACGCAGAAGTTGGACGTTTTACGAGACCGTCGAAAATAGGTGATCAGGCGTTAACACGAACTGCAATTTCTTTCAAGATCAATTTAGATTGACGCAAAAGCCCCCGTTTATCGCCATCTATGAGAGTGACCGATAAGGTATGATCAGGAGTCAATCGATACCGGCTTTTATCGGACAGGATCAAATCAATCAGGCCTTGGGGATTGGCCTGGTGCTTCTCAGATATGTGGAGGACCAGTTGTTTTCCGGCAATATCAAGCTTCTTTATACCGGCTTTGCTCGCCAAAATCTTAAAAACAATACGCAAAAGCAGGTTCGAGACTTCTTCAGGCAGATTCCCGTACCGATCAATAAATTCATCTTTAATTTGAGCGATTTCATCTATTCCCGTAATTCGGGATAGCCGTCGGTACGCAGACAGGCGCTGATCAATGTCGCTGATGAAATTTTCAGGTATAAATGCAGATAAAGGTAGATTGATTTCCGGATCGATCGCTTCAATCCGGCGGTCACCCTTTAATTCGGCCACCGACTCTTCCATGAGCTTTAAAAACATGTCATAGCCCACCGCAGCAATATGACCGGATTGGGATGCGCCCAGGATGGTACCACCGCCTCTGATTTTTAAATCACTCATGGCAATTTGAAACCCGGATCCCAGATCACTATGATCCATCAGCACTTTGAGTCGTTTGAGCGAATCACGGGTGATATAACTTTCCGGCGGAATAAAAAGATAGGCATAGGCCCGTTCCTCGGCACGCCCCACGCGTCCACGTAACTGGTACATTTGGGCCAGGCCGAAACGGTCGGCTCGATTAATGAAAATCGTATTGGCTGATGGAATATCCAGCCCCGACTCAATGATTGTGGTGCAAACCAACATGTCGATTTCCTTGTTGATAAACCGCAACATAACCTTTTCCAGTTCCTGCTCGGGCATTTGCCCATGGGCGATGTCGAGTCGAACCTGGGGAACAATCGATTTCAGTTTGACCGCCATCCTTTCAATACTCTTGACCGAATTGTGAACAAAAAAGATCTGGCCCTTGCGTTGCAGCTCGCGTGTAATCGCGTCCTTGACAATTCCATCCGTAAATTCAGATACATATGTAACAACTGCGTGTCGATATTCAGGTGGTGTTGTAATCAGGTCAATATCGCGAATACCCACCAAAGACATATGCAGCGTCCGCGGAATCGGTGTGGCTGTTAGCGCCAGTACATCAACAGTTGTACGTATTTTTTTCAGAGCCTCTTTATGGCGGACACCAAATCGATGTTCTTCATCCAGGATAAAGAGTCCCAAGTCCTTAAAGGCCACGTCTTTTTGCAAAATTCGATGCGTACCGATGACGATATCGATTTTGCCGCTCTTAAGATCGCTTACGATCTGGCGCTGTTCCTTGCGGCTGCGAAACCGACTCAAACAGGCGATCTGTACGGGATAGTCCTTAAACCGTTCCGAGAAAGTTGCAAAATGCTGCTCTGCCAACACAGTGGTAGGCACCAACACAGCCACCTGTTTGCTATTGAAAACAGACATAAAAGCCGCCCGCAGCGCCACTTCTGTCTTGCCGTAGCCCACATCGCCGCACACCAGCCGGTCCATGGGTACGGGTTGGGTCATATCATCCAGAACCCGTTCTATGACTCTGATCTGATCGGGTGTTTCTTCAAATGGAAATCCATTCTCAAATTCCTGCAATTCTGCGTCCACAGAGTGGTGGGAGTAGCCCGTGTGCACTTTCCGGGCCGCATATATTTTTAATAGTTCTTTGGCTATCTTGATGGTCGATTTCTTGGCCTTTTCTTTGACCCGATCCCACGATTTTCCGCCCATCTTGTCGAGTACGGGAACAACACCATCAACACCCAGATACTTCTGAATTCGATTCATCCGGTCCACCGGTAAATACAGGCGGTCTTCATTTCGATAAACGAGCAGTAGATAATCATTGGTTGCTGAGGCCACCGTTAATTTAGTCAGGCCTTTATATTGGCCGATCCCATGCTCATCATGCACAACCAGATCACCTAATTTCAAATCTTCAAAACGAAGCAGCTGCTGTTGAATCTGTTTACGGCCGGTGGCTGTGCCCTTGCGGCGTGTTCCCAACACCTCATTGGCAGTGACGACGGCAATGCCGGCATCATCCCACACAAATCCACTTGTGACCTCACCTACGCTCACCCAAAGTGGATTGCGGTGATACTGCTTGCGTGTGCGCTGAACCGGAAAGCGATCACACAATTCCATCGGTATGGCATAAGGGGATAGCAAGGTCTTTAATCGTTCGGCCTGGGCCTGAAAGGCGCAAACCATCAAGGTAAGATAGCCTCTCTCACGGTATTCCTGGATCCAGTCGACCAGAGGTTTTAGCGGCATTTCCAGGGAATGCGCGTGTTTCAGGGCCTGTACGATTTCGGTGTTGTCCTGGATTTTAAAATTATAGTCAGCCGGGCTTTCCCCGGCAGCAGGTCCATCGAGCATGGGGATGGCCCTCAACACAATGGCACCTTTCTGATCCAGATCTGTTTGGACCTTGCCCCAATCAAGATAGATTGTTTGCGGAGATGCTGCCACATCGCCATTTTCCAGTCCGGTTTCATATCGTTTCTGCACCAATTCCATGGTTGCATCAGCCGCGGCCCGGACCGCCTCATGATCGCTGACCACATAACGGGTTCCTGCGCGGGCATAATCAAACAGGGTCTCCAGATCAGGACTGATAAAGCCCATCAGATTTTCCGATCCCGAAAAATTGCCTTCATTTTTTAGCCGGTCGATAATACGGCGCACACTGGTGACCGGCGTATCCACCCGCGCGGCCTCCTCGCGAATGCGGCCGATTACGGCGCTTAATTGGCTTCGATTCAAAATCGCTTCTTTGGCCGGCAGTACAATCGCTTCTTCAATCTGCTCTTCGGTCCTTTGATTCACGGGCGAAAAAAATCTGAGCGTTTCCACCAGATCGCCAAACATTTCAATCCGTAGCGGTCGTAAGTACAAAGGCGAAAAAATATCTACGATACCCCCGCGGATACAATAATCCCCGGGTTCCTCCACAATCGCTGTGTGGACATAGCCGCCCGACTCCAGTTTGCCAATGAGCTGTTCC
Source organism: uncultured Desulfobacterales bacterium (assembly GCA_964452555.1). GTDB lineage: Bacteria > Desulfobacterota > Desulfobacteria > Desulfobacterales > B30-G6 > B30-G6. The sequence continues at coordinate 19,064 of CAYVMI010000027.1, read as the reverse complement.
CGATCGATCTCTTCGTTGCTCAAGATTAATTCCGCGTAATCACCAAGCTCCTTCCGGGGCAGGGTTTTTTTCATAGCGGCATCAATGGTGGTTACAATGATCTGGGGGCTCCGGTTGATAATCAGATTATAAAGGATGCGAATGCGCTCCGCGGCTGTTTCGCTGTCCGATGCCAGGAATTGATACGGCAACAGATTATACGGGGGAAAATAGTGAACGACCGAGGACTCAGATCCCAGGAAGAAACGTAATTCATCCGCGAATCGGCGTGCTTCTTTGGGGGACGGCACAATAATTACAAGGGGTAGGCGTGCTTGTCGGTATAGCCTGGCAATAAAATAAGCTTTGTCGCTTTGATGCATACCGATACAATCAATGCGATCCTGCCGGCGGGACATGGATTCGATCAGTACGCTCAAATCAATTTTTTCTTGATTTTGGACCATAAACACAGTAGGGCAACCTTTGCATTGCGCCAAATAAGCTCTGTTTCGCCGACGTAGCTCAGCTGGTAGAGCAGCTGATTCGTAATCAGCAGGTCAGCGGTTCGAGTCCGCTCGTCGGCTCCAATAATTTAATAGGGAATACAGGCATTTATCCTTGTATTCCCTTTCTTGTTTTACACGTCATTTACCCGTAAGTTAGGGCATTTTCAAGCCTTTTCGCACGTAGAAATCACATAGCCTTCGTCGCCCCTCCCTGTTTAATACTATCTTTGCTGGATTTAATACAGCCCAAAGATTCCATTGAAAACCTGAGAGTTGCGTAAAGGATTGCTAATTTTGTCTCCATTTGTTATGATAGCCAGGCTTCATAATTCATAATACGTAATTATTTCAAAATATTATAAACCTATCGATTCACTCGACATTATTCGCCTTGGACTTGCTAAAAACAACCAAAAGCATCAGGAACATGAATACCCAGGAACGCCTCTGGTGTGTGTTAGCTGCGATGGCCCTAATTGGGTGCCACCTTTTGGTAGGCTGTTTCACGCTTAAGCCGATACCCCAAGCGGGTAAGCCTACGACAAACCGCTTAAAACCGGCCGGTGAACGCCAAGTTGTCCATACATTATATCAACAGGTTAAAGCTTGGAAAGGTGTGCCGTATAGGTACGGCGGTTTATCCAAACAAGGTGTCGACTGCTCCGGGTTTGTGCAGGAGACTTTCCGCACAAAATTTCAAACCAAGCTGCCCCGCAACACCTATCGACAATCCCAGACAGGCAAACCGGTTCTGAGAAGTGATCTTCGGGCCGGTGACCTGGTTTTCTTTCGGCTGGGATACAATCTTCGGCATGTGGGGATTTATCTTGAAAACGATCGCTTTGCCCATGCATCCACAAGCAAGGGGGTCACGCTGTCTAATCTGAGGGACTCTTATTGGTCCAAACGGTATTGGAAGGCGCGGCGTATACTCAGCAGACGCTGACTCAACTTTTAATTTTGGATCACCCAGTTTAAAATACTTCTATATCTGGATTTATTAAAAATAAACATCCAACATCGAACACTGAACATCGAACATCGAATATGGAGTTTCTCCCTTTTAAGATGAAAAGATAAGAGCGACATGCGGCGCTTGCGCTGCGCGAGCGATTCCACCTTCGACGTTGGATGTTGGATGTTCAGTGTTCGATATTGATAACTGATATCCTTCAAAATCGTATTTTGCATACTTACAATTCGATAACGATTCCGATACCGATTTCGATACCGATTGTGGCGGCTTTTCCGCGTTTGGTCATTTTGAATTTTTATTTAACGCCAAGGTATGCTAATAACGCTTTCATATGAAAAAGAAAATCCTCATTGTCGACGACAATCGCCTGCTCCGTAAATTCCTTTCCACGCACCTGACCAAGGAAGGTCACGATGTTCAAACCGCCGAAGACGGTTTTGCAGCCCTGGAAGTTTTAGCGTCGTTTTCTCCGGATGTCATGTTCATCGACCTTTTCATGCCCAAGATAGACGGTGAACGCCTGTGCCAAATTGTGCGGTCCAGAACAGAGCTGGCGGACTGCTATGTTGTCATATTATCTGCCGGAATCGCCGAAACCGGCAAGGATTACACCCAGATCGGAGCCAATGCCTGTATTGCCAAGGGATCATTTAGCAATATGGCCAAAAACGTTCTGACGGCGGTCCAGGAATCTGATTCGCCGACGCCAACGGATTCGCACAAATCCATCATCGGGTTGGATGCTGTTTATTCACGTCAGTTGACCAAGGAGCTTATTTCCAAAAACCGGCATTTGGAAACGATTCTGGAGAGTATGACCGAAGGATTTCTGGAGGTTTTTTCGGACCGGGTCGTATTTGCCAATCAAGCCGCTGTCGATATGCTCAACACCACCATGGAAGGCCTGCTGTTTGCTTTTCCGCCCGATCTTTTTGGTGGCCGTGCCCGCAAACATATCGAGAAATTGCTTGCTCCCGAGGATTATCCGGAAACCCAAAAAGATGCGACCTTTAGTGTCAATGATCGCACCATAACCATCAAAAGCTATACGGTTGAGGGTGAAACCGAAACGTCCATCATCATTCTATCGGACGTAACCGAGCAGAAGAAGCTGGAGGAAAAACTTCAGCAGGCCAAAAAAATGGAAGCCATCGGCACCCTTGCAGGCGGCATTGCCCATGATTTTAATAACCTGTTAATGGGCATTCAGGGAAACATTTCCCTCATGCTTCTGGATATTCAGGACGGCACCGCTCATTTTGAGGAGGTTCGTAGTATTGAACGCTGTGTTGACAGTGCCGCCAAACTGACCAAACAGTTGCTGGGGTTTGCCCGCGGGGGAAAATATGTCATTAAAGCCACCAGCCTGAACGACCTGATCGGAAAACTGACCCGCATGTTCAGACGAACCCATAAAAATATTTCTTTTGAGGAAAGCTATCACCCTGGACTTTGGGCTGTTGAAGTCGATCAGGGTCAAATTGAACAGGTCATGATGAACCTGTTTTTAAATGCCTGCCAGGCTATCCCCGAAAAAGGCACCCTGTCCATCAAAACTGAAAATGTATTTCTGGACGATCGTATCGCCCACTCATTTGACATCTCCTCGGGGCGGTTTGTTAAAATTTCGGTAATTGATACTGGTGTCGGCATGTCACCTGAGGTTCGGCAGCGCATTTTCGAACCCTTTTTCACCACCAAAGAACTCAGTGAAGGTTCAGGTATGGGGCTGGCATCTGCTTTTGGCATCGTCAAAAATCATAACGGCTTTATCGATTGCCAAAGTGAACTCGGCCACGGCAGCGTATTCAGTGTATACTTACCGGCCTCTTATTTTTCGGCCATGGCGGACAGTGAAGAAAATGTTGCTTTATTAAAAGGTTCCGAAACCATTTTACTGGTGGATGATGAGAGCGTAATCCTCGATGTGGGTCGACGGCTACTAAAGGAACTGGGATACAAGGTTTTGATCGCCAGGAGCGGCACAACCGCTTTACGAATCTATTCTGCCTGTCATGAATTTATTGATCTGGTTTTGTTGGATATTATTTTGCCTGAAATGTCGGGCGAGGAAATCTTTACCCAAATGAAAAAGATCAATCCCGATATAAGGGTTCTGCTCTCCAGTGGATATAGCATCGATTGGCAGGCCCGCAAATTGATTGAAGATGGATGCAACGGTTTCGTTCAAAAGCCGTTTAAGCTTAAGGAATTATCGGTTCAAGTTCGCAATATCCTTGAAGGATCGAAATAGTCGTTTGACATTTTTCTAAAATATGTATATAAACTAATTGGTTATCATAGAAATGCGGTGTATTTTTAAGGTATGGACCCAAAGATTGATAAAGACCTAATTTGAAACGCTCGGATTAGGAGAATGTGTGAGGAGTCAGTTACATGTTAGAGCCGGAAGAAAAGCAGATCGTGGCGGAAATGGAAGATATCTCTAAAAACATCGATCGGATCCTCAATAAGATCGCCCACCTTGATCCGGGAAAGGTGGAGGATGCGTCTCAACAGGATGAAACCTAAATATAGGTGGTTCGGGAGGACATATGGCACTAACCAAAAATGATATCGTCGCAAGTGTTCATGAACTTGGTTTTACCAAAAAGACCGCTGTTGATACCGTGGAATCGCTCCTGGAAATAATTAAGCGGACGCTTGAAAAGGGAGATGATGTTCTGATTTCCGGTTTTGGAAAATTTTGTGTAAAAAGCAAACGCGCCCGGCGTGGCAGAAACCCTGCCACGGGAACCGATCTGACCCTTCGAGAGCGAAAGGTCGTGACCTTCAAATGCTCCGGAAAACTCCGCAATCGCATCAACTTGTCATAAAATTCCGGATCAAAGATTCGGAATTTTATTGCATCATCTTGCGGAGGACGTAGGGCAGAATCCCTCCATGCTCAAAATAGGCCACATCCACAGCCGTGTCCAACCGTGAGGTAACCTCGAATTCAATAACATTGCCATTTCCTCGAACAGCCCTTACCTGCAACTGTTTGCGGGGAATCATGTTTTTAATACCTTCGATGGTAAAGGTTTCGGTACCATCCAAACCCAGCCCTTCCCACGTGTCCTCACCCTTAAATACAAGCGGCAATACGCCCATACCCACCAGATTGCTGCGGTGGATACGTTCAAAAGATTTGGCAATAACTGCTTTAACATTGAGCAGATTTGTTCCTTTGGCTGCCCAATCTCTGGATGAACCGGTGCCGTACTCACGACCACCCAGGACAATCAGCTGGGTACCGGCCTGGATCGCTCGCATGGCGGCATCATAAACATACATTTCCTCCTTTTCGGGAAATGCCAGGGTATAACTGCCTTCCTTGGGCGCAACCAGCTGATTCTTGATGCGGATATTCCCAAAAGTTCCCCGCATCATAACCTCGTGGTTACCCCGCCTGGAACCGTAGGAATTGAATCTATCCGGGTTTACCCCCTTTTCAATAAGGTATTGCCCGGCTGGATACGATTCCGGAATAGCGCCGGCCGGTGAAATATGATCGGTGGTGACTGAATCCCCTAAAACTAATAGCGTCTGTGCATCGGCGATATCGCCCGGTTTGGGCAATTCTAATTTGAATCCATCAAAATAAGGTGGTTTGCGAATATATGTAGAACTTGAATCCCACTGGAAGGTTGTACTTTCCGTCACGGTCAACTGCTTCCAAAATGCGTCGCCTTCAAATATACGACCGTACTGATCAGCATAAAATGAAGACCGTATATGCTTCGCCACCAATTCCTCGATGGCTTCATCCGACGGCCAGATATCCTGCATATATACCGGTTCGTGGTTCTTATCATAGGCGACGGGATCCTGGGTCACATCCAGATCGACCCTTCCGGCGATGGCATACAGGATTACCAGCAAGGGCGATGCCAAGTAATTGGCCTTGATCTTTTGATGAATCCGCGCTTCAAAATTGCGATTGCCGGATAACACCGCGGCGACGGTTAAATCGTGATCCACAATCGCCTTTTCAATTTCCAGGTCCAGGGGGCCGCTGTTGCCGATACAGGTCGTGCACCCAAAAGCGGCCAAATGAAAACCCAATGCTTCCAGGTAAGGCATCAGACCGGCCTCGTTTAGATAATCCAACACCACCCGCGATCCGGGTGCCAGCGAGGTTTTTACATGCGCGGGGACGGTTATGCCTTTTTCCACCGCATTTTTGGCCAAAAGTCCCGCACCCAACATGACCTTAGGATTGGATGTATTGGTGCAAGAGGTTATGGCGGCGATCACGACACTACCCTCACAGATGGTATCGGCTGCCTTTTCGGCAGTTTTTGCGGATAGGGATGCATCTGTACCCGCATCCGACTCCTGATCGTTGCGGCAACCGTTATCTGCCATTTTAATTTTGGCCGCCCTGGCCCCATTTGATTCCCGACTGATGATCTGATTGAATCTTGCCTTGACATCCGGGAGCGGAATTCGATCCTGGGGCCGTGAAGGCCCGGCAACGGATGGAACGACACTGGCAAGATCGAGTTCAATCGATTTGGAGTACTCAGGATCCTGGTCTCCATCATGAAACAGCCCCATTGCCTGAGTATAAGCAGCCACAATTTCGGCCCGCGCTTCACGGTTGGTTGTTTTAAGATATGCAATGGTTTTTTCATCCACCGGGAAAAAACCCATGGTGGCCCCGTATTCGGGCGACATGTTGGCAATGGTGGCGCGGTCAGTTAGATTGAGTCGTTTCATTCCCGGACCGTAAAACTCCACAAACTTCTCCACCACGCTTTCGGCCCGCAACATTTCGGTAATGCGCAAAACCAGATCGGTGGCGGTCACCCCGGGACTTAAGGATCCCACCAACTTAACACCCACGACTTCGGGTATGGCCATATAATAAGGTTGGCCCAGCATAACCGCCTCTGCTTCAATCCCCCCAACGCCCCAACCCATGACCCCGAGCCCATTGATCATGGTCGTATGCGAATCGGTGCCCACCAGTGTATCCGGAAACGCGATCCGGCCGTAAGGGGTTTCCTCGGTAATGACGACGCGTCCCAGGTACTCCAGATTGACCTGGTGACAAATACCTGAGTTGGGCGGTACCACACTGAAATTATCAAAGCTGTTTTGGGCCCATTTTAATAATTCATAACGCTCTTGATTGCGTTCGTATTCTTTGGCCACATTTTTTTGCAAAGCATCCGGGGTCCCATAATAGTCCACCTGGATGCTGTGATCGACAATCAATTCCACCGGCACCAGCGGATTGATGATATTGGCGTCACCGCCCAGTTCTTTTACGGCATCACGCATAACGGCCAGGTCCACAACTGCCGGCACACCGGTGAAATCCTGCATCAGTACTCGGGCGGGGTGATAGGGAATCTCGCGAGGTTGATCATATTTTTTTTGCCAGCGTGCCACGGCCACCAGATCATCAGCGGTGACAATCTGATCATCAAGTTTACGCAGCAGATTTTCCACCAATACCCGGATGGAAAATGGCAATCGCTTGATATCGGCAACCCCGCTGGCTTCGAGTTTTTGAATATCATAAATGGAAAAGCTCTGGTCTTTCAATTCGATCTGGCGGATAAATTCCTGTGGATTCATGCTAATCTCTCCCCTAATTTTTACCTGAAACTTGCATGAAATTTGATGAATTATATTCGAAATGGCATAATCAAAAGATTTAAAAGCATTAACAACTTATGCTTAATCAATCGATTAGGTTATGTGGATGACTATCTATTTTTTCATCAAATTTCACCCGATGGGCGGGCCGGAGGCTTCCATATGCTGTGTTGTCAAGGGTTCGAAGTAAACTATTACGACTTCATCCTTGGACGCCTTGCCTATGAAAGCCTCCGACCCGTGTAAGATCCAGGTTTTAATTGCACGCGCGCGGTATGAATTAAAAATTTGATTATCATGGAAATATGGGCTAAGCAAGAAGCTTTAACCGAGCTGTATTTAAGACTTTAAGCTAGCCGCGGCTAATAGTCTACAGCCTATAGCCTGAATTGGCCAATCACTGAAAGTGATATCAATGAATTGGACCGAGCCTAGTTCCTATTCAGAATGGATTCAGCGACTCATCTCGGTCAGGGCCTTGATGATGAGCATGCTATTTCTGGTTCTGGTCGTTTCCGAATTGCGATTTGATTGGATCGAACAAACCATTGGATCCTATTTGGTTTCTACCAATGCCGTCCGTCCGGAATCCGGTGCTATCTGGGAAATTGGCAAACAGACCCGCACAGCCCAGCAAGCCATCGATAAAATAGTGAGTGACCGGCAGTCCTCCTATCGGGAAGCCGGTAATGCCACCAGCTTCAAGCAGATTGCCGCTACCATCCAACCCGAAGAATGGCTGCTCGTGCCGCCTGATCTTTTTCGCAACCTCTACCTGGAACTGCCGCCTGATTTGGCGCGTGAAATTGTTCCCCCGTTTGAGCTGCTGGAATTAATTAACGATCAGGATTGGGACCGGACCTATTTTGAAAAGGATGGTGAAGCCCTCAACATTTATTTGCTCAACAAGGATAACCGGGTGTTGCGCAAGCTGCAAATATCTGCAGATCTGCTTTACTTGATGGCCCACAGCGAGATTCAGGTGGGCCAAAACCTGGACGCTTTTTCCGTATTCAGTGGCCGAATATATGCTAGTGATTATTTCTTTAAGGTCCTTAAAACACTATCTCCGGAAGTCCGCCAGGGTCTCATTCGCCGTCCCGAACAGATTCTCAATATACCCGGACGTATCGTCCGGGTTGGGATTTCGGACGAGGCCATTTCCGGATTCATTCAGATTGGATTTGAAATCGAATCCGGCACCCAACGACTGCTGATGTTGATCCAAGGCCATGAGTGGGCTGTTTGGCGATTGCACTCGGTCCTGGAGGCGGATGAACGTGGCTGACGCCATAGAAGACTATCAGGCTGTTAGGCTGAAGACTTTTAGATGCTTAAAACTTATCGGGATCTGGTCATGGATACATTCACTGTTTATCGATGGAGAGAAAAGATTAAACCCAAAACTGTCAAATAGTAACGATCATGCATTGCTTTTCTTAACATCGAACATTGAACTTCCAACACTGAGCATCGAATAAACTTCCAGCCAGTTGCCAACCATTCAATGTTCGACGTTGGATGTTGGATGTTCGATGTAATAATCGGAGCAGGAAACACACGCACTAAATGCTCAAAATTATTAAATATATCTCTGGCTTGTTTTACCTGGCGTTAGGCCTGGCCGGAATAGGTGCCTGCCTCGTGGTCGGCTTATTCTTTTTTGCACTTCAGGACCTGCCGCGCGTGCCCGAGCCGCTCAGCCGGATTATCGAAACGCCGCCCACTGAAATTTTTGCGGCCTCGCATGAACGCATCCTGGTCTTGGGCGGTAAAGAAACCATACCGCTGGATCGTGTATCCCCTTATTTTGTGAATGCAATCGTGGCCACCGAAGACCACCGCTTCTGGGAGCATCACGGCGTCGACAAATTGCGTACGCTGAAGGCTTTATGGATAACCCTATTTCAACCCGGAAAAATTCAGGGTGCCTCCACCGTCACCCAACAGTTGGCCAAAAACCTGTTTTTTAGTTTCAAACGTTCCTATAAACGCAAGTTCCATGAGCTGCTGGTAGCCTTGCAGATCGAGTCCCGCTACAGCAAAACCGAGATTTTACAGGCCTACTTGAATCAGATTCCTTTTGGGGTGGGTGCCCATGGAATCGAGAATGCTGCGCGTACTTTTTATGGGAAAAGCGCCTCGGATTTGAATCTGGCCGAAGCCGCCCTTCTGGCGGGCCTGCCCAAATCGCCCACCCGCTACAATCCTTATCTACACTTTGAACGGGCAAAATCGCGTCAGCGAATCGTCTTAAACCGGATGGTCACTGTGGGGGTAATTTCCAAAGCCGAAGCCGACAACGCTTTCGATGATACCATAACCCTGCAACCGTTTAGCAGCGGTGCCCGCACAGGCAGCTATTTTCTGGATGCGGTCATACATCAATTGGAGGAAAACTATGGGCCCGAAGTGGTCTATCACGGCGGTTTAAAAATAACCACCACCCTGGATCCCCAAATACAGCGATTGGCGGCCGATTCCATCAAGGACGGACTCCAGAACCTGGATGTTGTCATGGGATTAGGCGACCGGCTCCAAGCGGATCACAACCATCGGCCCCAGGGAGCTCTGGTAGCCATTGAAGTCAATTCCGGAGCTGTTAAGGCCCTGGTGGGTGGAAGGGATTATGCCGCCTCCGAATACAACCGCGCCTTACAAAACCAGCGGCTGCCGGGATCGGGATTCAAACCGTTCCTGTACTACACCGCTTTTGAAAAATTGGATTTACACCCGGCATCGGTTTTAAAAGACCAGCCCATTCGGATACCGGTGCCGGGTTCGACCGATTGGCAGCCGCAAAATTTTTCCAGAGAATTTGAAGGCCAAATGATTCTAAAAAAAGCCTTCATCCATTCGGTCAATACCATTGCCGCTCAGCTGGTTCAGCTCGCCGAACCCGAAGCTGTAATCACGGCGGCCCAAAAATTTGGTATCACCAGCCCGCTGGCGCCGGTTTTCTCTATCGGCTTGGGAACGTCCGGTGTAAGTCCCTTGGAAATGGCCTCGGCCTTCACGACCTTTGCCACCGGGGGCATACGGCATGAACCATTTTTTATCTGGCGGGTGGAAGATGCTTTCGGCCGGGTATTGGAAGAGCATATTGTGAGCGGCAAGAAAATACTCGATCCGGCCTGCGTGTACCAGGTAATTGATATGATGCGTGGGGTCGTGGATTCCGGCACCGGCCGGATTATCCGTCAGATGGGCTTCAATCTTGCGGCTGCCGGAAAAACCGGCACGACCAATCAGTACAAGGACGCCTGGTTCACGGGTTTCACTCCGTCTTTGGCCACATCGGTGTGGATTGGACACGACCGCGACAAAGGACTGCGTGATGCCAGGCGGGTCGGCATCACCGGCGGCCGCGGAGCGGCCCCTATCTGGGCTGCTTTCATGAAAAAGGCCACCGCCGGAGAATCTGCCCGTGAATTCAGCATACCGCCCAACATTCGCTTTGAAAGGGTCGACGCCGCTTCCGGTCGCAAAGCATCCTATTTTACCAAAGAGACGGCTGAGGTGCCCTTGCAGGATGATCAGGAACTCAGAAAACTCTGGCAATAGAAAAGCAGATGTCAGCAGACAGAAGACAGGAGTCAGGAGCCAGGAGTCAGAATAGTAAGCAGTAGGCAGTAAGGAGTTAAAAGAAGACAGAATACAGAATAGGCTGGTAGGCAATAGGCCTTGGCTTTTAGGACTCTGCTTACTATTTATAATAGCCCAATGCTTTGCCTGGATTCCCTCTTTCGCGGGAATGACGTTGATGGCTACGTGCCTAAATGCAACAACGCGCATCTCGATACCCGTAACCCGATTCATTATTCTGAATTCTGTATTCTGACTTCTTTATTCTTACTCCATATAACGCCTTGAAGATGCTTGCTGATCAAAGCGTTAGTTAAATGTTTTGGTCAAAATTAAAGTCAGGTTGAATATAAAAAAATGCTTCACGCTATCAAACACCTATCCATCCGCCTCTGGCTGACCGTCCTGTTGGGCAGCCTGGTCGCGCTTGTGGGCCTACCGGTAGTACCGAAACCCTCGGGGCTCGAGTGGGTCTTCGTGCTGGCACTGCCGGTGTTTGTCGTCATGTATTTTTTAATTGGCTGGCTATTCAATAAAGCCGGAGAACAAATCGTCCGGCGACTTGTCAAAGAAGCCGATGTCTGGGAACGAGCCGGCAATAATCGCCACGCAGAAAAGCTACTCCGTAAAGCGGTTTCGGTTTGCGACAGTTTTTTAGTATCCCCCTTCAACAAGGCCGAGCGCACCCGTGGTTTAACCGGACATATGGCCCGGTTTTATCTAGCCCAAAGGGATAGCGGTCCCCGTGCCCAAGGCATTATTCAAGTCTACCTGAAAATACGGCCCCAGGACCAGGATGTTGCCGCGGCCTGGGTGCAGTATCTTGAGCAACAGGAAGGACTTCACAAAGAACATGAAACCTTGTTATATCGCATTGAAAGAGCCCAATCCAACCGGCCGGATATTCAAGCCGCCATTGCCCGACTCTATCTGAATACCGGACGCGCTGATTTTCAAGCCTTGCAAACCTATCGTCGGCTGGTGGAAAGCAATCAAAAGTTGGGAAAATCCATGCTGATTCGTCTGGCGGAATTGCTTTTGCAGCATAAGCGCACAGATGCCTGGGTTTTAAGTATCTATTTGGCTGCCCACCGGCTAAATCCTGAACAAGACCAATACCTCCAGGGGATGGCTGCATGCTTGCATTGGGCACCGAATAATCGGCCCGGGTCCACCATATTCAAGAAAGCGCGCACTTTGCTTGCTGAGTTCGACGAATCCGCCTTGGAAGAAATGCGCGCCACCTTTAAGCCCGTAGAAAAACCAACAGCTCAGCCCAAAAGCAACCTTTACCTGTTTCTGACCACCAGACTGTTACCAAGCCTGCAAGCCGCGGCCAAAAGCATCGCCGCCCTACCCATTCGCCTGGGTACGGCAGTTAAAGCTTTGTACCAACGCATCCGCAGTTATCCCAATTTTAAACCGCTGCTCAGATGGACGGTTGTCATTTTGGTGGGTATCGGTCTGGCCGTGTTGGTGATTAACACCGCCAGGCATCTGCTGCAAAGCAGACCCACACCCAAAGAAATCGAAACGCCCCAAGTTGTTGAAATCACCGATCCCTTTACGCTTCAGGTGGCGGCCTACCTCAAAACCGAACATGCGGAAAAATACGTCCAGGAGTTGAAGGCCCAAGGCCTGGATGCCTACTGGACCGTAGCCCAGGGCGTTAAGCGCAAGTGGTATCAAGTGAGAGTATCTCATTTTGCCGATAAAGATTCTGCCCGTGCCTATGGGGAAGACCTCAAAGCCAAGGGCATTATTGATGATTTTTATGTGGCCAACTATCAACGCCCCTAGCGTGGACATGGCATGAAATTTTTACGAATTTTATGTTAAATGCATTATACGGTGGCTTTTTCACGGCATCACAATTAATCATTTGAGTTCAATGAACCATTTTAATTTTTTCGAAAAAATCCCACCCGAAGGGCACTCCCTGAGGCGACCATTGTCGGCGTTATCGAGAGCTTGCGGTAGCCAACTACAGCGCACCCTCGAATGCCTTGACAATGAACCCCTCCGTGGTGTCTCACATTCAGATCCATAGCACGGCATGAAATTTCCGAATTTAAAGGAACTTGACGATCCGTCTAATTTAAATTATACTTATTTTCAATTAGTTACTTCCTGCATCCAACTTTCCGGATTAATTTATCACAGTACTTGTTAAGACTATTAGGATAAGAATCGGTGAAGTATCAGAGATCATGCCTGTATGTATTGGTTCTCCTCGTCGCTGTATTTATAGTTAACAGCTGTGCAGTTCAACAAGTTCGAGAGCCCAAAACCAGGGACGGTAAGCAGTACGGTGTGATTCAGGGCGCCTTTCGCCATCGGTGGTGGAATTTTTTTGAAAGAGGCATGTCCTTTGCCGAGGGCGGCTTTATCGACGATGCCATCGCGGATTTGTTGGACGCCATTCAACAACGCTACAAAGACCAGCGCATGGCCCGTACGTATGGATTTCATTTTATAGACTATTTCCCCCACCGGGAACTCGGCATCAGTTACCTGCTCAAAGGAATGCTCGATAAAGCCGAAAAGGAACTTAAGCTATCCTTGAGCCAATTTCCTTCAGCCAAAGCCTACTACTACTTGGACCGTGTCAGAGAACAGTTGATCAAAATGCGCGGTGGCGAAGTTCCTGCGCCCAAGCTGGCACTGGACATATTCGAAGACGTCATCTGGACCCGGGATGATCCCGTTAAAATAACCGGCGCTGTGATAGACGATGCCTATGTATCCGCGGTTTCGGTAATGGGTGTGCCCATTTTCATGGAAGGATCACGGAAAGAGGTCAGCATCGATCAGAATCTGAATTTATCCCAGGGCAGGCATGATGTCGAGATTCTGGCTGTCAACCTCATGGGAAAAACCGCCCGCCAAAAGCTGACCATCCATGTGGACCGTCAAGGCCCCATGATCACCATTGAAGATGTAAAAAAAGCAGATGCGAGTCCCATGCTGACCGTGAAAGGCTCTGTTTACGATCCCGTCAGCACCGCTAGCCTGCAAATCAATTCTGAGGATATCACTTTGCCAGGCGGCCCGGAAGCTACCTTTTCCTATGAAATACCGGAAGATATCGAGACCATCGAATTGGTTGCCCGCGATACACTTGGCAATCAGACCATTGCCCAGCTACAGGTGCAAGCGGCGCTGACCGCCGGTCGATCGGTCATGCTGGCAGTGGCGGGCGCCAATAATTTGGATATGCTGGCGGCCTCCCTTTTCGGTAAAAAGGATACAACCCCTCCCGACATTCGTCTAAAGGGCTGGACCGACGCGCAAACGGTTTACCTGGAAACAATATACTTGGAAGGTGAAATCAGCGACAACAATCTGATTGCCGGACTCGAAATAAACCAAAAGCCGATTCTACGGCGTGAAGGCAAAAGCATTTTTTTTAACCATCTGGCCGAACTCGATGCCGGTAAAAACAATTTACAGGTCAAAGCTGTCGATATTGCTGGCAATGTCGCCGAGAAAAATATCTCCATCACCAAAGAAACGCCTAAAGCCCTGCAAATGGCGGAGCGCATGCGCACGACCATTATGCCCTTTGAGCAAAAGGGCTCGCTGTCGGATATCAGCCTCTCATTTCAGGACAATCTCACCCATGCCCTGTTTGCCCAGAATCGATTTCAGATCATCGAACGCCAGAAGCTCGACTATGTGCTCCAGGAACAAAAACTGAGTCAAACCGACCTGATTGAGAAACAAACCGCCATCCGTCTGGGCAAACTGGTTGCCAGCCAATCCATCATCACCGGCAGCATAATTGAATCCCAGGCCGGTCTTGAAATAGTGGCCCGGATGATCGACACGGAAACATCGGAAATCCTGGCATCCGAGGATGTCTTTGGGGAAGAAAAGACCTTGCCGGCCCTGAAATCCTTGTCCGAAGGCATGGCCATAAAAATTCACCAGGAATTCCCACTCATTGACGGTCTGGTAGTCCAGAAAAAAGGCAAGCATATTTTTACCGATATCGGCGAGCCCAAAACCAGGCTTTCCAGACGCTTGATTGTATATCGTGAAGAACCCATTAAGCACCCGACCACCGGCAAGGTATTGGGGACCGACAATGCCATTATCGGCCGGGTTCGGGTGACCCAGGTGATGCCGGATCTATCCAAAGCCGAGGTGGTGGCCGGCAATGTAGACGAGATGAAGCCTCTGGATAAGGTCATAACCGAATAACAGAATAGTGCAAAATTAGATTACGCTCTATACCCCCGCTGATTCAGGAGATGAGCCATGGATGAGGAAAAACGAAGCCCGGACGAATCCCGGCATCGAAAAATTGAAGATATCATGCGCGAGCGGGACCGTCTGGATAGTATTCTGCACAAGAAATTCCGCAAACGGATGGCCATAGTTTTCACGGATGTGTGCGGCTACACCAAATATATGGACACCCGCGGTGATATCGCCGGCAGGGCCTGGATGCAGAAACATAACGATATTGTGCTGCCCTTAATTGAAACCCACAACGGAAAAGTCCTGTCTCTCATGGGAGATGGGGTTATGTCTTCATTTGAGGATACGCTGGATGGGGTTAAAGCGTGTATCGCCATTCAAAAGGGGCTTATGGCCCACAATAAAACCGTCGAATCTGTGGACGAACTTCATGTTACCATCGGTATCAATGCCGGGGAAATCCTGGTGGACGAGGATCATATTGCCGGCGATACCGTCAATGTTGCATCCCGTATTGAAACCCAAGCCGAAGCCGACCAGATTCTGATTTCCGAATCTGCTTATGAAGATATTCGTGATAGCGTGGAGATCATTTGCCGCAAACACGGTGCGGTTTCGGTCAAAGGCAAGGACCAACCGCTGCAATTATACCGGGTAATCTGGCTGGACGAAGAGATCGTTCTAAGCGTTGAGCCCCGGCTGCGCTCGGCCAAACGGGATGATAAACAGCTGCGCTGGGTAGACCAAAAAGTCCTGGAGCTTGAAGTTGCCCGCGAAAACAACAAACTTAAAATCAGCTGTTTCGAACACCAGACCGGTGAGGTTTCCACCGTCCGACAATATGAGGAAGTTCCCATCTCCATCGACACCATCTCCCAACGTAGTAATGAAGTCGTTGAAATCTTAAACGCGTGTAACCGCAGGGGGCAAATTTCCCAGGATATTCTGATAAAGTTACGCGATATCGGCCGCACATTTCGGGATGAGTTATTCACACCCGGTGTCGAAGAAACCTTTCAAAATTCCAAAGCCGACCATCTGGTTATCCACATGGACGATCAATTGGTTCAAGTCCCCTGGGAACTGTTGCATGACGGCAAAAAGTTCCTGTGCCAGGCATTCAACCTAGGCCGGCTGGTCAAAACACGCCAGCAAATCTCGGGTATGAAGACCCGGCTGCTGGCGCATCCCCTTAAAGCCCTGGTCTTGGCCGACCCTGGTGGCGATCTCAAAAGCGCATATGAAGAAGGCAATCAAATTCGCGACTATCTGGAGCAACAGCGCGACTTCATTAACGTAAGCTTCAGGTCCCAGAAAATCCTGGCCGAATATCTTCGTGAAAAATTTCGCTATTTTGATTTGGTCCATTTTGCCGGCCATGCCGATTATTTTCGGGAAGATCCGGGAAAAAGCGGTTGGCGACTGTCTGACGGCAACCTCCAGGCCAATGAAATCAAAAATATGGCAGAAACCGGTTTTATGCCGGCGCTTATTTTCTCCAATGCCTGTCAATCTGCCCGAACCGACGAATGGAATCTGAGATCCCATTTTCAGGACGAAATATTTGGGCTGGCCAATGCCTTTCTCCTGGCCGGCGTCAAACATTACGTGGGCACTTTCTGGGAAATCCTGGACGAGCCCAGCAAAAGCTTTGCTATCGCTTTCTATCGACATCTTTTCGAAAACAGAACCATAGGCCAGGCAGTGCGAATGGCGCGGCTGGACCTCATGGAACGCTATGGCGAAGAGACCATTGTGTGGGCCAGCTATCTTTTATACGGCGATCCGACCTTCAATTACATGTCTCAGATAACAACGGACGATGCCCCCCATGAGTCGACCGCAGAAAATTCTGCTGAGGGATTTATCCGTTCAACTGCCGCCCAGGCGACAACGGATGATGCCGCGCGGACTGTAAGCAAACCCAAACTGTCCCGCATGACCATCACCTGTTTAGTGGCATTGGTGGGTTTGGTGATCTGGGCGCTTTCTTCCTTTTTGGGTGGGGGTACTTCTGAATATGAATCTGCTTTAATTAATTACTACCAGACCGGCGACTATGACAATGCTTTAACCGCCGCGGAAACCCTACAGCAAAAGGATGCGGACGTACGCCTGGCTTACTTGATCTCCGCTGAGATCCAATTACGTAACGGTGATCAGAGCACAGCCCAAGCCTTGTACCAAAGAGCATTGGATGCTCCCAAGGGATCCCCGGCCGAGACAGCCCGGGCCTTAATGGGACTCGGCCGGATCGCCTCCCTCCAAAACAATAATAAAGCGGCACTGAACTTCTACAGCCAGGCATCGGAGGTCATTCCGTCCGACAGCACTGCCTACCTGTCCCAGGCCATGCTCCTGGAAAAGCAGGGCCACACGGAAAAGGCCTTGTCACTGCTGGAAAAAGCCGGAAATCTTGCTTCCGGGAATCAATCCATTGCCGCCTTCGCCCGGGAGCTGCGCGCCAAGGCTGCCACGGCTGCCGATACCAAAAAGCAGGAACGTATCGATTCCCTGGTAAAGGAATTGTTGGCGGACATGGATAAACCACCCCGGGCGCTCCCCTCGGATGGATGGACTTCACAACCGCTGACCCTTTGGATTATTGATTTCACAACCCAGGGCTACTCATTGCGGGAAGGCGAGGAAACTCTGCTGGTATCGGGTATGACCGATCGACTTTTGCAGCAGGGCCAGGTACAAATTGTAGAACGGGCCTTGTTGGACAAATTATTGGCCGAATTGAAACTGTCTGCAACCAAACTCACCGACCAGCGAACGGCCCTGGCCCTGGGTAAATTATTGGCGGCCCGTTTAATTGTAACCGGAAAGATGGTATATGCCGGCCCCCATACGCAGGTTTCCCTGCGCATGTTCGAAACCGAGACCGGCCGTATTACCGCAGCTTTGAATGAAACCTCCGGCAGTACCGCACCCGTGTCGGCACTGGCAGAAGCGCTTTCCGGTAACCTGATTAAAAAAATCGAGGCGACCTATCCTCTGCGCGGAAAAATTGAAGCCGTGGCTGCGGACTCGGCCACCTTGAACATCGGGTCTCAAGTGGGTGTAACCTCTGGCCAAACCTTCAAGGTGCCCCGACAGGATATCCTTCTGGAGGTTGATGCGGTCATGACGGACAAAAGCTCTGCCAGCATCTTAAAAGGGCAGACAGATGTCGCCGCCGACCTGCGGGTAGAGATTGTTAAAACACCCTAAATAAAATCGTGTTCCACGATTTTATGAATCGCGACCCTTTCGCCCTCCGGGCGAAAGACCGTCGCTCTTAAGCGAAAGAACAAAATTCCTATCCCTGCAGCAAGACTTTCGGCGAGGAGTTCGGCTGAGACTCACTCGAAGTCCTCACGTCGAGTTGCTACAGGGTATTACGGAATTTTGCCGAAATCTTTCGGATTACGGTTTCGTTTTGTTACAGAAAATAGGATCTAAATCTATAATTTGAATTCATCTACCGCTGTTTACTGCGGCGACTGCCAAGCAGTGGGGAATTCAAATTTAAAGAATCAAATTAAAATGCATTTGCTGGTTTTCCAGCGGATGCATTTTATTTTGGGGTTGATTTTTTAGCTCAACAAAACTATATGACCTCTCTTGGACTTGTATGCGCAATTGGATTCCATATGAATAAATTTATTGTCGGATTAATGATTGCAGCTTTGCTTGTATGCGGAAGCGTTTTTGGGTACCAAGTAGCCACAAAAGGGCAGCCGGATCCATCCAAGCCCTATTTGATGGTGAATCTGGTATACAATTTCGATGTTTACGAGCGACCCTTCTTTTTTATGCCCAAGTCGCATCCCAGCTATGTTATCTGGCTCGAGGAAAAACAAAGCGGCCATCGAAAATCCATTTTTGTAACCCGCAAAGCCGGTAAAAATGATTGGAGTTTTGCAAAACGGCGCCCCGAGGCCATTCCGGTCTGGTATGGTGTCAACAAGATCGAAAGGCGTCAGAATTCCTTTGATATTGATGCGGTCTCGGGGGCAACACCCACGGATGACGTAGTACAGATTTGCTGGCAGATACCTGACGATTTCAAAGGTAAAGCCGTGGACCTGTTTATTGAGGCCAACAACTCCTTTGACTTCAACGACCATTATACCCGTAAAAAAGGCACGCCCGGATACAGCGGCGCCAATGGTCAGCCATCCCTGGTGTGGAAAGCATCCCTTGATTTT
>CAYVMI010000026.1:0-78126 GCA_964452555.1 uncultured Desulfobacterales bacterium | reverse complement strand
GAATTAAAAGAACTGTTAAACCGGCTGGAAACTGGAATCTCGGACGGAAGCGGCGCTGAAGGTGACCGAAAAAATGTGCGCGTGGACTGTTTTGTAAGTGTTGATTATGCAGATTCGGATCGCATTTTCAGAGATTATATTGAGGACATAAGTTCCACAGGTGGTTTTATCAGAACCCGAGAATCGTTTACCATCGGTGAAGAAGTGGTTCTGTCAATGGGATTGTCGCCGGAAGGCAGTGCATTTAAAATACCTGCCTCGGTTGTACGGGTTGCGCCGGATGGAATTGGCGTACAATTCAAAACCACCAGCCAGGTACAAAAGGACATGATTCAATCCTTGATTGATAGTATCAATACCCAGCGAGCCCAGCTCTCTGAATAATTAAATTTTATCTCCTAAACCATATGTTGATTGAGTATCTATAACATGTCAAAAGCAAAGCAAAAAACCCAGGCAGACATCGATTGGGAAAATCGCACACTGTGCATGGATGAGAGTTGTATTGGTGTGGTTGGACCGGATGGTCGTTGTAAAGAGTGTGGCAAAACATACGAGGGATTCACACCACCGACGGTGGAATCTCCGGATGTTGAAGCAGATACACCCCCAGAGGAAGAAGTTAGTTCCGCCGATGGTGTCGATGCGTCGGATGCAATCGAGGCGCATTTTGACGATAGTTGGGAAAATCGGACTCTGTGTAGTGACGAAGCCTGCATCGGTGTAATCGGTCCGGATGGTCGCTGTAAGGAGTGCGGTAAGCCATATGAGGCCGGCAATTAAATCCTCCGGCTTTGGTAAAGTCAGCGTAAATTTAATTCTGCAAACCTAAAGGGGTAGCTATGCTCCGATTTGGTACCAAACCAGAGTATATGCGGGAAATGGAATTGGACGACATCTTTCTGTCCAGGCTTCAACTGCTGGTGATCATGGCTAAGGCCTACCTGAATCAATACCCTCTGGGTGAATTCAGACAACGCAGCATTCTGGATAATGCAGCCTTAGTTCAAATCGATGCAGAGGGTTTGGCCGATGAAGATTCCGATAGTGAAACGGATGAACATGATTCCGGTTCGATGGATTTTGAGCCCGTTTTTTATCAGCGCATTAAACTGCTGACCGTCATGGCAGAGGCCTTCGCCAAGGGGCACACGCTTGAGGACCACAAACGGGAAGCCTTGGAGCATAACCTGGAATCTATCTGTGAGGCTATTACCTTCAGAAATAAACTCAGTGAAATGCAGTTTTTGAAAGTAGCGTGAGGTTGCCATCATTGCCAATGTAAAAATAGCGGTCATCGATGAAGATGTGGTAGTGAGAGATTTTGTCGTCAGTACATTGATGTACAGTGTCAACCGGAATGTTGTGGCATTTGATAATGGATTTGATGCCTGGATAAATTTTGAAGAATCCGGTTTTCCGGATATGGTCGTGGCGGATGTCAATTTGCAGGAGATCGATGGCCTAACGCTGACATCAAAAATAAAAAAAATTCAGCCAAAGACGATCGTAGCTCTCTTTTCAGACGTACCTCAAAACGAGATTGCCGCCAGAGAACATGGTGCCGATGTGTTTATGGCCAAACCTTTCGGCGTCAACGAGCTTTTCAATTTAGTGCAAACCTTTGTGGTCGAACCAGAGCCTGCTGAGGGTTTGAAATAAATCACTGGATCGAGCCTTCGATTTAACCCGGTCGATTAACTCTGTCGAAGGCATCCCTCAAACGCTTGCCGATGAAAGCCTCGGGCTGTGCGTAGTTAAGAATTCTAATGCCAAACCGCTACCCTTCTGATAATTGACACCATGTCTGATCTGAAATTTGATGATCCTGAAATTGCCGACCTGATCCAAAAAGAGGCACAACGCCTGGAAGAGACCCTCGACCTCATCGCGGCAGAGAATCATACACCGCCAGCCATCATGGAGACCCTCGGCTCCGTGTTTAATACCAAAACCATTGAAGGCTACCCGGGCAATCGATTTCATGCTGGTTGTATTTATGCCGATCGTGTTGAAAACCTGGCGATAAGACGGGCCAAAGACGTATTTCAAGCGGAGCATGCCAACGTACAGCCCCACAGCGGGACATCCGCCAACATCGCCGTATTCCTTTCTGCTCTCGATATGGGAGACAAAATCCTGTCCATGACGCTTTCCCATGGCGGTCACCTGTCGCATGGTCATCCCGCCTCACTGGCCGGTAAATGTTTTCAAATTCAGCATTATGGGGTCAATCCCGATACAGGCCGGATCGACTACGATCAATTGGCATCGCTTTGTCAATCTTTTCAGCCGAAAATGATTGTGGCCGGTGCCAGTTCATACCCGCGATTGATAGATTACCAAAAAATTGCAGACCTGGCTGCCGGGATAAAGGCCTTGGTCATGGTAGACATGGCTCATATCGCTGGCCTGGTGGCGGCAAAGGTGATCCCCAGTCCGATTCCCTGGGCTGATTTTGTTACGATGACATGTTATAAAACCATGATGGGGGGGCGCGGAGGCATCATTCTGGGTCGCAGCGCATATGCAAAACAGATCGATAGGGCCGTGTTTCCAGGATGTCAGGGGACCAGTGCCGTCAATAGCATTGCAGCCAAGGCCGTCATCCTTAAATATGCCCAAGGGGAAGCTTTTATGGCAACCCAAAAAAAGACCGTCACGATCGCCAGGGCAATGGCGGAACGATTTGGTGAACTCGGGTATAAAGTCGTAACAGGCGGTACCGATACGCACCAGGTGCTGCTCGACGTGTCCAAGCGCGGTTCGGACGGCGGTTGGGCAGAGACTGCCCTGGAAAAGGCCAATATCGTTGTGAACAGAAATGTCATTCCCGGCGATGAACAGCATGCGGCAGAACCCAGCGGCATTCGCATTGGAACTGCCGGCATGGCGGCGCGGGGCATGGATAACATACAGGCTGTGGCTGTGGCCGATCTAATTAACCGCGTATTAAGCCAAGGCAACGAACCCGATGTCATCGAGGCCGTAAAAGCGGCCGTGATTTCCCTGGGCCGGCAATTTCCGGTATACAAACAACCAACTCAAATTGGCAGTTGACGCGTATATGGATTTATTGTTCTAATGCAAATTACAAGTCCATTCGATCTCGATCTTGGTCCCGGCCCTGGGGACAACATCAATCATTAACAAGGAATAATGCCTATGACGACGCAAGCTCTCACTGTCAGAAACCTGCATAAAAGTTTTGGACCGATTGAAGTTTTAAAAGGTATCTCCTTTGAAGCCAGCGAACAGGACGTTATCTCCATTTTAGGCAGCAGTGGATCCGGAAAGAGTACGCTCCTGCGCTGCATCAACCTGCTAGAGACGCCCACTTCCGGAGAGGTCCATGTCCATGGTGAGCTCATTAAAATGCGTGATCAGGGTTCAGGCGACAGGGTTCCCGAAGACAAACGACAGGTGGAGCGGATCCGCTCAAAGTTGGCCATGGTTTTTCAACAGTTCAACCTGTGGGCTCATATGACCGTGATGCAAAATGTCATTGAAGCACCGGTGCATGTGTTGAAAATTCCGAAAACCGAAGCCAAGGAGCGGGCCGAAAAATTATTGAACCGGGTGGGAATGTATGAGCACCGTGATTACTATCCGGCTCATCTTTCCGGGGGACAGATGCAACGCACGGCCATTGCCAGGGCACTTGCCATGGAACCGGACATGCTGCTGTTTGACGAACCCACATCGGCTCTGGACCCGGAGCTGGTGGGCGAAGTGCTCAAGGTCATGCGCAGCCTGGCAGAAGAGGGCCGCACGATGCTGGTCGTTACCCATGAAATGGGATTTGCACGTGAGGTCAGTAGCCGGGTAATTTTTCTAGATGCCGGACTGGTTGAGGAGAACGGCCCGCCCGACCAGGTTTTCGACAACCCCACATCTGAGCGTTTTCGCCAGTTCATGGCCGGGACTCTAAAGTAGATACCCGGGTCTGGAGGACCCAGCACTAGGTGATTCCTGAAAGGGAGTATTTAAGCCACAACATATGAGTGCCTAAAGTGCGCTAAAGTGAACTAAAGTGCCTAAAGTTGAGGTATTCCATCTTTTTATATTATAAGATATAGCGCAGCGGTACATTAACTTTAGATCACTTGGCACTTAATAGTAACTTTTCGGCAGAGCCTAATGACTCCGACCTGGCCCAAAGGATCAGGTTTTCTTGCTGGAATAAGGGGAATGTGATGTCAGAAATTTTTGAGTACTTTCCAATGATTCTAGGCGGTATGCTGCTGACGGTATCCGTGGCATTGCTTTCTGTATTAATTGCAATTGTTTTGGGCATGCTTGGTGCGGTCGCCAAGCTGTCCAAGTCCAAAATAGCCGCTACGATTGCCGGCATCTATACTACCATAATCCGCGGCATCCCGGACCTGGTATTGATGATGATAATTTTTTTCGGCGGTCAGATCATTATCAATGATATCGGCGCAAAATTCGGTTGGGACTATATCGATATCAGCCCTTTCACGGCCGGTGTCCTTACCATCGGCTTTATTTTCGGCGCCTATATGACCGAATCCTTTCGGGGGGGGATTCTGGCGGTTTCCCACGGAGAGATCGAAGCCGGCCATGCCTTTGGCATGAAGCCGACCCAGGTATTTTTCCGGATTACGCTACCGGCTATGGTTCGGCATGCCTTGCCCAGTTTCGGCAACAATTGGCTGGTGTTGACTAAAACGGCGGCGCTGGTTTCTGTAATCGGTTTGCAGGATATGGTTTATAAGGCCGGTCTGGCCGGCGGGGCCACCCGCAAGCCGTTTACTTTTTTCTGTTTGGTGGCATTTCTGTTTTTAATTATTACGGGTGTCTCTGATATGGGCTTCCGTTGGTTGAATAAAAAATACAGCGTGGGGGTGCGCAAAGCCTGATCCGAATATCGCATGAAATTATTTCCGCAGAAGTAAAACTAAATCACGAATTGCCTGAGGGATATTAAATGGACGTACAAGTCATCATCCAAAATTTGCCGCTCTATTTCCAAGGACTCTGGGTCACGATTATCCTGGTGGCGAGTTCTTTGGCGGTGGGGCTGTGCCTGGCGGTGCCGATAGCCCTCCTGGCAACCGCCAAAAATAAATGGATCTGCTTTCTGCCCAAGGCATATATTTACTTTTTTCGCGGGACACCTTTGATTGTGCAGATGTTCATGATTTATCACGGCATGGGACAATTCAAAATCGTGCATGAAACTTTTTTGTGGACCATTTTCCAGGAAGCATTTGCATGTGCCCTGATCGCTTTTGCCTTGAATACGGCCGGCTATACGGGTGAGATCTTGAGGGGTACCATCGAGCAGACGCTGTTTGGAGAACTTGAGGCCGCTAAGGCCTGTGGCATGTCCACGCCCCTGATTTATCGACGCATCATCCTGCCGAGCACCTTTAGACGTGCACTGCCGGCCTATGGCAACGAAGTTATCTTTATGCTGCACGGCAGTTCGTTGGCAGGCGTTATTACCATTATCGATCTATTTGGTGCCGCCAGAATCGTAAACTCACGACATTTTGTACCCTTTGAATCGTATATAGCGGCGGGATTATTCTATCTGGCATTGACTTTCATGATCGTAGGCGCATTCAAATTGGCGGAACGCCATTTTCATGCGTACTTGCGACCCAGAGAGGGCTAGTATAGGCGGCAACATTTCGGCTGCCTATTTCAGAGGGCAAACTCGTTTACTATCGACTCGGGTGCTGTAAAGCCAGGAAGCTGGGATGCTATAAAGCTTCTGCCAGCGGCGAGCTTTAAGCAGCCTACAGCCTAACAGTCTTCAGTCTAATAGCCTATCCTTTACCCTCCAACCCTTCACCCTTGAACCCTTATCGTGGTGTGCGTTTATCTTTGAGGATATGGTTGGAAATTACCACGCGTTGAATCTCTGAGGTGCCTTCGTAAATCGTAAAAACACGGGCATCCCGGTAGTAACGTTCCACCGGATAGTCTTTCACAAATCCGTAGCCACCATGCATTTGCAGTGCTTTGGCTGTGACCCGGTTGACCATTTCACTGGCAAACAATTTGGCCATGGAAGCCTGTACAGTGTAATTTTCACCTCGATCTTTCATGGCAGCGGCTGAGAACATGAATTGGCGCGCGGCTTCAATCTCGGTGGCCATGTCGGCGATAATCCAGCGCAGACCCTGGAATTTTGAGATTTTCTGTCCAAACTGCTCCCTTTCCTTGGCGTAGCGCACGGCGGCATCAAAAGCCGCCTGGGCCACACCCACCGATTGGGCCGCGATACCGATGCGGCCGCCGTCCAGTGCGCGCATGGCTATTTTAAACCCATCTCCTTCGGCTCCCAGCATATCTTCAGCCGAAACGCGACAGTTGTCAAATATAAGGTCGGCCGTATCAGAGGCACACAAACCCATCTTATCTTCCAGATCCCCGACAATCATACCGGGTGTATCCTTTTTAACCAGAAATGCGCTGATTCCTTGATGTCGCAGCGATTCGTCGGTTTTGGCGGTAACGATTACCAGGCCGGAATTTTTGCCGCTGGTGATAAATCGCTTGGTCCCGTTGAGGATGTATTCATTGCCATCACGCTCGGCCACGGTGGACTGACGTACCGGATCCGAGCCGGCATGCGGTTCTGTCAACGCAAAAGCGCCGATCATATCGCCACGCGCCAGCGGCTTCAGGAACTTCTCCTTCTGCTCCTCGGTGCCATGACGCAGAATGCTTTCACACACGATGGAATTGTGGACCGACATGACAACGGCCGTGGATGCACAGGCATATGCGATTTCAGACAGGGCGAGGACATAGCTGACCGTATCCGCTTGGGAACCATCGTATTCAACCGGTACCATCATGCCCAAAAGCCCCAGTTCGCCCATCTGTTCCAAATTTTCTAGTGGGAATTCCTTGGTGCGATCGCGTTCCGCCGCGGTGGCGGCAACGACCTTTCGGGCGAATTCTCTCACCATGGACTGTATCATGCGCTGTTCATCGTTTAGCTTGAAGGTCATGGGTACTCCTTGCTTCGATTGACTTTACAGATTATCAGGATGGTCCCAAAATTTGAATTTGATAAATTTATAATAGTAGGGTCCGAGGATCCAGGGATTCCAGTGATAGGCGTTTAGGCGGTTAGACTATTAGGCAGATAACAGTAAGCAGCCTAACAGTCTAATAACCTTCAGCCTAATAGCCTGATGTTATGGCCCATAAATAACGACCAGCAGCTGAGCTTCTTCTTGGCCAACATTTCTAAGACTGTGGGGTATGCCTGAGTTGAAATGCAGAGAATCGCCGGTTTGCAGCTTATTCACATGTTCACCCACCATGATCTCGATTTTACCGGCCAGGACATAGGTGAATTCTTCTCCATCGTGTTGGTATCCAACCCCTTTGTGGTCTGTCAGAGGATCAATGGTCACCAAAAAGGCCTTTAAATGCTTGTTTTCGGCACCTGGCGTCAGCGTCGTATAAGCATAATGATCAGTTCGTTTGGTGTAGGCCTTGATGCGCCGCTTCATTTTAGATTCGTCCTCCTTGAGCAGCGCACCCGAGTCTATTTTCAGCGCTCTGGCGATCTGGAGCAGCGTTCCCACAGGTGGCGTGGTTTTACCACTCTCAATTTCCTTGAGATATTCGACGGCAAAACCGGTTTCATTGGCCAGTTGGTCAAAGGCAACTTTACTGGCCAACCTGGCCTTTCTGATCTTTTTCCCGATGGGTACGGTTGTTTCTTTCTTTCTAGGCATCCCTTTTTCCTCATTGTAGTATATCCGAACATTTCACTTAGCTAAAATGTTCGGATTAAGTGTATTCATAGAATCCGCGCCCCGTCTTACGCCCCAACCAGCCGGCTTCCACATATTTTCTCAAAAGCGGACAAGGCCGGTACTTGGAATCGTTGAACCCATTGTAGAGTGTTTCCATAACCGCCAGGCACGTGTCCAGCCCGATGAGATCTGCCAACTGCAACGGCCCCATGGGATGGTTCATGCCAAGCTTCATAACCGTATCGATATCTTCTTTTTTACCAACCCCGTGATAGAGGCAGTACACAGCTTCGTTAATCATGGGCAGCAGGATGCGGTTGGCGATAAAGGCCGGGAAATCGTTGGCTTCCGCCGGGGTCTTGCCAAAGGAAAGGGCCAGGTCCCAGGTGATTTGAAAAGTTTCATCGGAGGTGGCCAGGCCGCGGATGACTTCCACCAGCTTCATAACAGGTACCGGGTTCATAAAATGCATGCCGATGATTTTTTCGGGCCTCTGGGTTTGTGTAGCGATGCGGCCGATGGGGATGGATGATGTGTTGGTGGCCAGAATGACATCCGGTGAGCAGATCGCATCGAGGTCCTTGAAAATTTTAAATTTCAGGGTTTCATTTTCCGTGGCAGCTTCAACCACGAAATCTGCTTCAGCCATGTCTTCTAGGTTCGTACTGAGACGTATGCGTCCCAGAATTGCGTGCTTCTCATCCTCATCCAATTTGCCTTTGGATACACTACGGGTCAACAGCTTGGTAATATTGTCCAAGCCCTTTTGGGCAAATTCATCGTTGATGTCGTTCATGATCACGCTCATACCGCTAATCGCTGCGACTTGCGCTATGCCATTACCCATTTGCCCCGATCCGATAACCCCCA
Source organism: uncultured Desulfobacterales bacterium (assembly GCA_964452555.1). Lineage (GTDB taxonomy): Bacteria > Desulfobacterota > Desulfobacteria > Desulfobacterales > B30-G6 > B30-G6. The sequence goes on along the minus strand of CAYVMI010000026.1, from coordinate 69,505 downwards.
ATGTTTTCATTTGCCACGCTCCTTTCTCTTTAGATAAATGAAATGAGATAAAATTTTTCCTATATGATTTGCATCTGTTTTACGTTGTTTATTAGGAAGCCGAACATATTTGGATGATTATAACTTTTATGTCCAGCAGAAGGCCTTGAGACCGAATCACCGTTTGACGACTAAAGCGACCGCCTCCCCACCTCCCAAACACAAGCTGGCCAAACCGATCTGTTTATCCCGCCGGATCATTTCGTGCAAAAGGGTTACTAACACGCGGCAGCCGCTGGCCCCAATAGGGTGACCGAGCGAAACACTGCCACCGTTAACATTCACTTTTTCAGGATTTAATTGTAACTCTTTGATCACGGCAGCGGTGGATCCGCTGAAAGCTTCATTGATTTCAAAAAGATCGACTTGTTCTAGATTGATGCCTTCTTTGGCTAAACATTTGGGTATGGCCCAAATGGGTGCCACTAGAACGTAACGCATATCAATACCATAAGATGCCTGGGCACCAATGGTGGCCATAATCTGACACCCCAATGATTCCGCCTTATCCCGGGACATGACGACTACTGCTGCAGCACCGTCACTGATGATGGAGGCGTTACCGGCCGTGCCCACACCGTTTTTCTTAAAGGCCGGTCGCATGCGGGCTAGGGTTTCCAAGCTGGTGGCCTGGGCGCATTCGTCCTGACCGAACAACTTAGGATCGCCTTTGCGCTGGGGTATTTCAACGGCCACAATTTCGTCTGTGAATTTTCCGGATTCAATCGATGCCAGGGATCGATGATATGACTCGGCGGCATAGCGGTCTTGATCTTCCCGGCTGATATCATATTTTTCAGAGCAAAGTTCATTGGACATGCCCATGTGGAAATCATTGACATGATCCCAGAGCCCGTCATGGACCATATGATCCTGCAATTGACCCGGCCCCATACGATAACCAAAGCGCGCTTTTTCCAGAAAATACGGTGCGTTACTCATGCTTTCCATCCCGCCGGCCACAACGACGTCCGCATCGCCCACCTGGATAGCCTGGGCCGCCAGCATGACCGTTTTGAGCGCCGATCCGCAAACTTTGTTGACCGAGATGCATTCCACTTCCCAGGGCATACCGGCTTTGACGGCAGCCTGTTTGGCCGGATTCTGGCCATAGCCGCAGGGCAGAACTTGTCCCATAATCACTTCATTGACTTCGTTTTTATCAATACCGGCGCGTTGAACAGCCGCTTCGATGGCAATGGCACCCAAATCGGTGGCACCAAAAGAGGCCAGGGAACCGTTAAAGCTTCCCAGAGGCGTTCGGACGGCGCTTACTATTACAGCTTCTTTCATTTTTTACCTCGGTGGTTTGTATTTTGTGTTTAGTGTTTGGTATTTAGTATTTTGTGTATCGGGTTACGGGTTACGAGTATTTGGTTACGCGCGTGGCGATCAGGGTGTTAGACCGCAATCCATATGTTTCATAGTCAGGTTTGGTGTTGATATTCAGTCGATCGCTGAATTAAAGCAACTAAAATATTTGTAATATATCAATTTGATTATAGATGATCTTACTTGTCATACTTGAGGAATAAGATTTAAGTCGTTTTTTTATAATAGGCCCGCAGGGCTGTTTCGTAATAAAATTCAGTGAAAAAGATGCATTTTTCACTGAATTTTATTACTACATGTTGCGACGATACTGTCCGCCGACATCATATAGTGCTTGCGTAATCTGTCCCAAGCTACACACGCGTACCGTATTCATGAGCTCTGCAAAAATATTGTCGCCGGCCAGTACGACGTTCTTCAGATGTTCCAAGGCTTGGGGTGCATCTGCCTGGTTTCTTTGGTGAAAGTCGGCCAGCCGATTAAGCTGCGATTGTTTTTCCCGTTCGGTGGCACGGGCCAACTCTACACTGTCACTTAACTCATCAAAGGATTGATCCGGATCTCGAAATGTATTGACACCGATGATGGGCAGATCGCCTGTATGCTTCCGGCCTTCATAGTACATGGATTCTTCTTGAATTTTACTGCGCTGATAACCGGTTTCCATGGCACCCAAAACACCGCCGCGCTCGCTGATTCTTTCAAATTCCGTCAGTACGGCCTCTTCCACCAGTTCTGTCAATTCGTCCACAATATAACTACCTTGGATCATGTTTTCATTTTTCGCCACCCCCCATTCGCGGTTGATGATGAGCTGGATGGCAAGTGCCCGGCGTACCGATTCGTTGCTGGGGGTTGTAATGGCTTCGTCAAAGGCATTGGTGTGTAGACTATTGCAGTTGTCGTAAATGGCACAAAGCGCCTGCAGGGTCGTGCGAATATCATTGAATTGAATGTCCTGGCTATGAAGCGAACGTCCGGATGTTTGAATATGGTATTTCAGCTTTTGGGAACGTGTGGCCCCGCCATACAATTCCCGCATGGCAACGGCCCATATTCTTCGGGCCACACGCCCAATCACGGTGTATTCCGGATCCATACCGTTTGAGAAAAAATAAGATAGATTGGGTGCAAATGCATCGATGGGCATTCCGCGTGACAGGTAGTATTCGACATAGGTAAACCCATTGGCCAAGGTTAAGGCCAATTGCGTAATCGGATTGGCCCCGGCCTCGGCAATGTGATATCCGGATATGGACACCGAATAAAAATTGCGAATATTCTGATCGATAAAATAGGCCTGGATATCCCCCATCATTTTGAGTGCGAATTCAATCGAAAAGATACACGTGTTCTGGCCTTGATCTTCTTTAAGAATGTCGGCTTGGACCGTTCCGCGGACATGGGTTAACACATCCGATCTAATCTGGTCATAGGTAGGCGGATCGGGCTCTTTTCCGTTTTCATGGCGATATTTGTCCACCTGCTGGTCGATGGCGGTGTTCAAAAACATGGCCAGGATAATGGGGGCTGGGCCATTGATGGTCATGGATACCGAGGTGCTGGGGGCACAAAGCTCAAATCCCTCATATAGTGTTTTGACATCATCCAGGGTACAAATGCTGACGCCGGATGTCCCCACCTTGCCATAAATATCCGGACGCCGATCCGGGTCAAATCCGTAAAGGGTCACCGAATCAAAAGCCGTCGATAGTCGTTTGGCTTCATAATTTTCAGACAAGAGCTTGAAACGGTTGTTGGTCCGTTGGGGGTCGCCTTCACCCGCAAACATGCGCGTGGGATCTTCATCGACGCGTTTAAGCGGAAATACGCCGGCGGTGTAGGGGAAACGCCCGGGGACATTTTCTGCCCGCATCCAGCGATAGGCCTCACCAGGATCCTTGAAGCTGGGCAGCGAGATTTTCGGAATCCTTTGATGTGAAAGTGACTGGGTAAAAAGGGGTAGTTTGACTTCACGGTTTCGGACCGAATAGATAAGCTCGTCCTGCCGGTAGACAGTTTGAATTTCTTCCCATTCCGTGAGTAATACCCGAGAGTAAGATTCGATGGCCGTGTTAAGCTGAGCTTGCTTTTGTTTCAATGCGGTTAATAGGTCTGCACTCGTTCCGTCGTCCTTTTCAATGGTTTTCAATGTCGATTCAATGTGCCATGCGTCCCGCAGGTTTTGGGCTTGAATCTCAGTATGTTGGTGATATTGTCGCACGCAGTTGGCGATATCGGATAAATATCGTGTTTTTTCAGGTGGAATAATAATTGTCTTGGACGTGGATGTTTTACTGGCCGGTTTGGGTATCTGGGAATTAAAATCAACGTCGGTCTTTTGCTGGATCGTTTCCAGGAGTGTATGATACAGAGATGTGACGCCGTCATCGTTGAATTTGGATGCAATGGTTCCGAACACGGGCAGGTCTTCTGTGGCCGTTTCCCAAAGTTGGCGGTTTCGCTGGACCTGTTTGCGAACATCCCGGACAGCGTCTTCACCGCCTCGTTTTTCGTATTTGTTGACCGCAACCAAATCGGCATAATCGAGCATGTCTATTTTTTCCAATTGGCTGGCGGCACCAAATTCACTGGTCATCACGTAAAGCGAAATATCACTCAAATTTACGATGCTCGAATCTCCCTGACCGATACCGGCGGTTTCGGCAATAACCAGATCATAACCGGCGGCTTGAACCACCTGAATCACATCCGCCAGGGCCTCGGGAATTTCGGTCAATGATTTACGGGTGGCCAGAGAGCGCATATAGATTCTATCGTTGTTGATGGAGTTCATGCGAATGCGGTCACCCAGAAGGGCCCCGCCGGTTTTACGTCGGGATGGATCGCTGCTGATAATGGCGATGCGAATATTTTTGATATCCATTAGAAATCGCAGGATAATTTCATCGGTCAGTGAGGATTTGCCGGCGCCACCGGTTCCGGTAATGCCGATAACCGGTACCCGTCGTTGGTGCAAGGTCTGATTCAATTGCGCGCGCAGGTCCGACAGTTCAGCGGCAGTCGTATCGTTGGCCATTTCGATTGCCGTAATCATCCGGGCCACTTGGAGACTGTTGTCCGGAGAAAGCTTACGTATATCGGCTGCGCCATGGTCGAGGGGGTTAAAATCGAGCAAAGCAACCATGTGATTGATGATGCCCTGTAATCCCATACGCGTGCCGTCTTCGGGTGTATAAATCTTTGACACGCCATAGGCTTCCAATTCGCGGACTTCATCGGGAACAATAACACCGCCCCCGCCTCCAAAGATCTTGATGTGCCCAGCGCCGCGTTCTTTTAATAAATCGAGCATGTATTTAAAAAATTCAACATGGCCTCCCTGATAAGAAGACACAGCGATTCCCTGAGCATCTTCTTCTATGGCGGCTTTTACAATTTCATCAACCGAACGATTGTGGGCCAGGTGAATGACTTCGGCACCGGTCCCCTGGAGTATCCGGCGCATGATGTTGATGGATGCATCATGACCATCAAATAATGCCGTGGCTGTGATCACTCTGATGGGGTTCTGGGGCTGATAAACTGTGATTTGGTTCATTTTTCCTCCCTAAATCACTTCAGGCTGCATGCGATGTCATGGTTTTGAGGATGAAACGGGTTTGAATGTCAATATAGGTGTCAATGCTGTAATGGCTTGACAGAAACCATCTTCGAAAGGTCCACATGTGCCCGAGCACGGAAATATTATGCGCCATCACCTCGATGGCCTCTTCGTCCATGCCTGAAATTTTCCCAGATGCCACTAACTCCGCCAGCACACGCACAAGGATACCGGTGATGCGCAGTTCGTTTTCCAAAACGCGCTTACGCCAAACCGCCGGCAATGATCTGGTTTCCTGGTATATTAACAAAATAAAATCGCTCATGCGGTGACATACCAGAAAATACTCCCGGATGACTTCCGCTAGGACTGCCTTGCCGTCACCGGTTCGCTGCATGGCATTGGCAACCCCCTTTTCCACCTCGACATGAATGGATTCACACACCAGGTAAAGCACATCTTCTTTGGAAGTGACGTATTCATACAAGGAACCGATTGAAAATCCTGCGGCCCGGGCAATTTGCCTGGTCGTGGTCTTATGAAATCCCTGGGCGATAAAGAGCTTGGCGGCAGCCTCGACAATTTGCCGGCGCCGCTTTTCAACCAAGTCGGGATTCTTGATCTGAGTAGGAACATCCCGCGTTCGGATTGCGTGTTCGGTCATTGTTTTGTCCTTGAACCCAAACTTCTAAAAATAGAAATGAACATAATCTTCTTAAATTATTATAAGTTTAGGCATTATCAACACCGTCCGTATTAAATAAATTTGAGCGAGCGCTCGGTCATTATTGGTAACATGGGCCTGAATTTATTGTCAAGGAGTATATTCTAGGCTGAAATTGCCCATCAACTTAAGCGTTTCGTCGGTTAAATCGGCGATTTAATCCCATAGAAAGCTGTTGACAAGCCGACTCGCCCATCATAAAGTGTTCCGACCGAGCGCTCGTTCAGCAACTCCCTTTGTGGACTTTCGGCTATGCAGATGAGAATTGCAAATGCTTTGCCGAAACAGAGGGCATGAAACGGAAGAGCATTTAAGAATTACGATACCGACCTAAGATGAAGGGAGTTGCGCCAAAAATTTTGAGAAATATAACTTTTTGGGTATTAATGGCTTTGGTGTGGACCGCTAATTTTAAGTTTACAAATCGAGTGTTGTAGATTGGGCAAACTTTTATACTTGTTGAAACAGAAAAATGAAAAGATCAAAATTTTTGATTCAAATCAGCGACCAACCATCACCAAATACCTTTTCTAAAGGCAACCACACGCCATAAGTTATACAGGTGGTCGCTGATTGAAGATGCAAGAACCATAAGGAGGTCCGAGTGGATTTTGATTTGACCTTAGAACAAAATATGATTCGCAAGGAAGTCCGCAAGTTCGCCAAGAAGGAAATTGCACCTATCGCCGCAGAATTGGATGAAACCGAGACATTTTCAGCTGATTTGACCCTGAAAATGGGTGAAATCGGTTTGTTTGGCATGGTTGTGTCGGAAGCATACGGCGGTCAAGGTATGGATTACATTTCATATATCATCGCCGTGGAGGAGATTGCCAGAGTCGATGGCTCCCAGGCGGCCACCATCGCTGCCGGCAACTCATTGGGTATCGGCCCCTTATATTATTTTGGAAATGAAGAACAGAAAAAGAAATATCTACCCAAGCTTTGCTCCGGGGAGGCGCTTTGGGGTTTTGGACTGACCGAACCGACTGCCGGATCCGATGCCGGGGGCAGCAAAACTACGGCTGAACTGGATGGGGATGAATGGGTGTTAAACGGTTCCAAGATCTTTATCACCAACGCCGCTTGCGAACTTTCTTGGGGTGTGACGGTCCAAGCTATAACCGGCACACGCCCCAGTGGCAAACCCGAATACACCTGTTTTTTAGTGGAACACGGGACGCCCGGATTCAAAGCCATACCCATGCATAAAAAACTGATGTGGCGGTCATCCAGTACTGCAGAGCTTTATTTTGATGATGTGCGTATACCCAAGGAGAATATTCTGGGTAAAAAGGGTGACGGTTTTCACCAGATGCTCCAAACCCTGGATTTGGGTAGGCTTTCCATTGGTGCCATGGGGCTCGGCGGTGCCCAGGGCGCTTACGATGCCGCTTTAAAATATGCCAAAGGACGTGAACAATTCGGTCAACCCATCTCGAAATTCCAGGCGGTCGCTTTTAAACTGGCTGATTCGGCCTTGGAGATCGAATGTGCCCGCAATTTGTTATACAAGGCCTGCTGGTTGCGCGATAAAAAGCGGTCCTTTGAAAAGGAGGCCGCCATGGCCAAACTGTACTGTTCCGAGGTCATGGGTCGGGTTGCCAATCATGCCGTTCAGATTCATGGTGGATATGGGCTGATGAAGGAATACGACGTGGAGCGTTTTTATCGGGATCAGAAGCTGCTGGAGATCGGAGAGGGGACGTCCGAGGTGCAGCGGATTGTAATATCACGATACATCGGCTGCTAATTTTTGCGGAGCAAAAATTAGAGAAGCGGCATTGCCGCTAATAAATAAGAAAAGGAGTTGTGGGGATGGGTGCTGAGGTACTTCTAAAGGATGAAAAGGATGGGATTTTAACCCTTACATTGAATCGCCCGGAGGTGATGAACTCACTTAACTTTGAGATGCTGTATGCCTTGCGGGACCAGATCGAAGCGGTGCGTTTTAATCCCGACATCCGCGTGGTGGTTATTACCGGGGCCGGGGAAAAGGCTTTTTGTGCCGGGGCAGACCTAAAGGAGCGCGCGACCTTGACGCCAATTCAGGTGAAGGAATATATTACCACCATCCGCAATCTGTTTGCTGCCATCGAAGAATTGAATAAACCGGTGATCGCCGCCGTCAATGGTGTTGCCCTGGGGGGCGGAACCGAACTGGCTTTGGCCTCCGATATCCGCATCGCATCCGCCAATGCTACCATGGGACTCACTGAAACGCGCCTGGCCATTATTCCTGGTGCCGGGGGTACCCAGCGACTGCCACGGCTGGTGGGTAAAGGCAAGGCCAAGGAACTCATATTTATGGGGAAGCGCATCAATGCCGAGGAGGCCTTGGATATTGGGCTGGTCAATCAAACTTGCACTCTGGAAGAATTGTTAAGCCAGGCCGTTTCCATGGCGGCCACAATTTGTGAAGCCGGACCCATCGCCATCGAGCAGGCCAAGTACGCCATAAACGCGGGTCTGGAAACCGACCTGCACACAGGCTTGGCGATTGAATCCAATGCGTACTGGATATGCATCCCCACAAAAGACCGGTTGGAAGGATTGGCCGCGTTTCGTGAAAAAAGGAAACCTGTATACAAAGGTGAATAATAATTTATACATTAAAGAAAAGGAAATGAAAAATGACAGACCTTTATATTGCCAAAGATGAATTGGCGGGAAAAAAAGTAGAGCTCAGCGATATCACCATTAGAGACGGCTTGCAGTCACTGGAGACCGTTATTGATACCGACACAAAAGTCAAATATTTGGAAGGATTGATTCTGGCTGGATTCAAACGGATGGAGGCAACTAATTACGGCCACCCCAAATTCGTACCTTTCTTTCCCGATGCCACAGAAGTGTTAAAACGACTGCTGAACAGCGAGACCAAGGCGCCGGATGGTAAAACCATCGGCGAAATGATGAAACGGAACGGCGGCGATGTTGAACTAACTGCGGTTACCATCCATGAAAGCGGTGCTGAAAGGGCTTTTAAAGACTTTGACGCAGGCCATGGCCCCGACCGAATCCTTCAAATGACTTCCACTTGCCCGGAACATCAGAACGCCAATTCCGGTAAGACCCATGATCAATACTTTGAAATGACTGAGCAGACCATTAATGCCGCACATAGTCGCGGAATGGTGGTAAACGGCACCGTCAGCACCATTTGGGGAAGTCCCTTTGAAACATACAATAAACAATACAGCATGGATGAAAAACTGGATATCGCCATCAGTTTTGTTAAACGATATCTGGATTGTGGCGCCGATGATATAGAGCTTGCCGACCATGACGGCTCAGTTACGGATTATCACAAATCCTATGAGTTCTTCAGCCGGGTACTGGATCCAAAAGAAATGGGGAAAGGCCCGGATGGCAGAGATTATGCCGATCCAAAGCTGTATATTGCCCATTTCCACACTAAAAACATGGCATCTGCACTTAGAAATGCTGCCGCGGCACTAAAAGCCGGCATCATCCGGTTTGAATCCTGTTTGTCAGGCATTGGGGGGCAGCCGGCCAACACGGTTGATGGCGCTGTGATTGAAGGTCGCGAGGGCGATTACTACAGTGATCACTTTAACCATGGGTTGATTTCGACTGAGGATATGGTAAGCATGTTTCATCAACTCGGAGTTGATACCGGCATAAATCAGGACATGCTGATCAAACTGGGACAAGACTTTCGATCCGAGGTTGTGAATACCTTTGAAGCTCAACAGAAGAAACTTGGTAGAGAGTTCATGCAGTGTCGCTCTTATATGTTGACAAAGGGTCAGCTGCCAAAAAGTGTAAGCGAATTGTATGCCGGTTAGGAAAGAGTAAAATTTCCAGGGAATGGTCGGCCCAAGCAGCATTGCCGGAACAATATAAAGCTTAAACCATTAGACTATCAGGCTGTAGACTATAGGCGCCTACAGTCTAAAAGCCTACAGCCTACAGTCTATTTAATTTTTGGCCCCAATTTCCTTTTGAGTAAAATTAAGAATCAACTTTAGCAACCAGATATAGGAGGCCAAATGACCACCATTCTGAGTTATTCCCGCAATCGCTCTACCAGTGTCGAGCAGGTGGATGATCAAACCCTCATATCGACTTGCTCGCTCCAAGACACCCTGACCGAGGCCTTTGTTCGCCTCCGCATCCAATTCCCCGAATTGACAATTGTGAGTGCTGAAGGCAAGTTCAATCGATCGGCAGACAACCAGACAGTGCCTGTATCTGAAGCACTTGAAAAGATCAAAGGGGTACGCATCGGTGCCGGGATGAAAAAAATTATCCGGGGATTGATTAGTGAAGTGACAGCCAATGCCGAGTTGCCCTATCTTATCGAGGAAAGTTGCCACGCTGTCATCTTGGCTTTCACCAAGGATGCCCTGGCTTTAGCACCCAAAGAAAACGCTGAATCGACCGAGTTTTTTAAGAAAATGGTCCGGGAAAATATCCGCTTACATAATAGTTGTGCCGCCTTTGCGCCGGGGAGTCCACTTGTTGATGGGATAGAGATATAGTTGTTGTGCCGAAAGTAGCAATAGATTGAAAATAAATCCTTATTAATTTGAAATTCGAATATCAACATTCTACGTAAATCCAAAAACGTAAATAGAACTAATTGGTTAGGACAGACTTAATGCTCAAATTTCAACGAAACAAGCTGATCAGTGTATATCAGGATACACCCGAAGAAGTCCGCGTTCACGGTTTGCTGGAAGACGATATTTGGGGGCTGGAAATCGACCTGACGATCCGCATTGACGACATGACCATTGACACTATCCAGGGAAAGTGGAACCGGGAAGAGACCCCCGAATGCTCGCGGGCTCTGCCTATAATGGAAGTCGCCAAAGGATTTAAAATTGACAGCGAGACCTTGGGGCAGCAAATAAACAAGGTTGTGAGCCGTCAGGCATGTCCCCATTTTGCCAATCTGCTGTTGGAATGTTGCCAGGCAGCCAAGGAAGCAGTCGACGTTATCAAATTTTCCGCTGCCCAAAAAAACCAAAAGGATATGACCTTTGCAGACTATCTGACTGAGGCTGAGGGCGATCAAAAGAAGCAACCACCAGCGACTGTGCCAGACTCCGAGAAGAAGGAGCGTATAGCCATTTCAGAATCTCTGATTGTCTCCGAAAAAGAATCAACCGGAGATTTCTATGTTGACCTACATATGCATTCTTATCCAGCGTCTCAGTGCAGTACGGTAAATATCGATGATCTAATTGTTGAAGCTATGAAGATTCGCCTAAATGCCATCTGCCTGACAGACCACAACCATGTGTGGTCTGCGAATGAAATCGAAGACCTGAAACAAAAGCATGGATTTCAAGTTTTAAGGGGCAACGAAATTACCACCGATCAGGGAGACATGCTGGTTTTTGGCATGTACCAGGATGTCAAAGGCATCATCAACCTGGGTGATCTAAGGAAGCTGGTGGAGGCCGCCGGTGGATTCATGATCGCCGCCCATCCTTTCAGAGGCTTTCTGGTTTTCAACACCAGCCAGATCGGCATGACCGTGGAAAAAGCCATGCAGCGCCCGGTTTTTCAACAAGTGGATGCCATGGAAGTTTTGAATGGCAAAGTTACCCGGCCGGAGAACGATTTTGCCGCCCAGGTGGCCACCGGCATGAAACTGCCCGCCACCGGCGGAAGCGATGCGCATGCAATTGGGGACGTGGGCCGGTATGTAACCTGCTTCCGGCAACGTATTGAAAACGAGGAGGATCTGGTGACAGCCTTAAGGCAAGGGGATTATATACCATTTATGTACCGCAAGTTCAGGCAGCAAGGAGAACGTGATGTCGGGTAATGCGCAGGTGCCAACGTCAATTGACTGGGAAAAAACAGTTCGACGAATGGAACAGTTGCTGCGGTTGAAGTCATTTCCGGTGGCATTTAAGATGTTGGGCGACAAAACCGGGCTTGAGCAGATTCCATTTCTGCGTCGCAGTCATAAAAAGACGACCTTGTGCCAGTTGATCACACGGGTGCGCAATTTTGACTGGACCGTGGGTGCTGATCTGGATGACTTTTTATTTTCTGCCTGCCCCTCCATCATCGGGCTCTGTGATGTCCCTGAAATTTGCAGGGACGGGACCTTCCGGAGCATTGTCTGGGTCAAGACCAAAAAGGATGCGCGCAAGTTCGAGGCATCCATACCCAGACTGCCTTTGGGAAAATATGAGGCCGTGGCCATGGCGCCTTTAGTTTATAATCCCTTTGAGCCCGACATCGTGCTCATTTATGCCAACCCGGCCCAGATGATCCTGTTGATCAACGCGCTTCAGTTTGAAGATTATGAGGTGATGCAGTTTTTTTGTGTGGGCGAATCCTCCTGTTCGGATGCCATTGCCCGCTGCTACAATTCCGGCAAACCATCTTTGAGTATCCCCTGCTATGGCGAGCGACGCTACGGACACGCCCAGGACGAAGATCTGGTGATGGCCCTCCCCAGGGAGTTGATGACCAAAGCCCTGGCCGGCTTGGAGACGCTCTATCGGCGAGGGGTACGCTACCCCATCAGTTATGCCGGTGCCGAAGGCGATGTGGGCCCCATGTTTCCGGCCACATATGCCGGCCTGGAGGACATCATGAACAAGATCAAGGGCAAACATCTGCTGCTGGGCGTCACCGGTGGTATCGCCAGCGGCAAGTCAACTGTGTCCGATATGCTGACAGAATTGGGGTCGCCCCTGATCGATTTCGACCTGCTGGCCAGAAAAGTGGTGGAGCAGGGAACTCAGGGTTATCAGCAGATTGTGGATTATTTCGGCCGGCAGGTACTGCAGGAGAATGGCGAACTGGATCGTAAAAAACTGTCCAATATCGTATTTGGCGATATGGAAAAACGTAAAAAACTGGAAAGCTTTACCCATCCCTATATATATGATGAATTTTTTAAAGCAATCGAACAGATCACCCAGGATCAACCCGATGCCGTAATACAAGTGTCGGTGCCCCTCCTCATCGAACAGAACCTGCAGTTTCTTTTCGATAAACTGCTGGTGATTTATGTCCAACCAGAAACCCAGGCCAGGCGTCTGGCGGCGCGTGACGGTATATCCGTGACCGAAGCCGAAAACATCATGAAGTCTCAACTTCCCATCGATGAAAAAACCAGCTATGCGGATTTTGTGGTTGAAAATGAAGGCTCGCTTGAAGAGACCAAAGGATTGGTTCAAACGGTTTGGGATAAACTGATCAAGTCGCGGCAATAACAAATGGACAATTAAGTCGGTCAATACTGCTATTCTTCTATATTCCCCTCCCTTGACGGGAGGGGCGAGGGGAGGGTGTCCTCAAGACGCCATAAACCATTACCCCAAAATACTCTCCACACATGAATAAGGATGAACGACATGATCAAACGCAGATCCCACAGTTCATTTGTGAACTACATGGACCGCTCCAGGGAATATTATGCCGCTCATGGCTATACAAAGCCCTATAAATGGATATCGAATACGGACGTCCCTTTTACCAAATTGACCAAACCGCTTTCCGAATGCCGGGTCGGATTGCTAACCACAGCAGACATCGAAAAGCCGCCCGGCAAAACCAAACAGGAAAGGCATCTAGCCCGCAAGGTGCTTGCCCATCCGGTGGCGGAAGCTCCCGAGCATTTCTATACCCAGGACTTGCAATGGGATCAGCTAACCACCCACACGGATGATAATGGCAGTTTTATGCCTATTAATCATTTGGCCGATTGTGCCGCCAAAGGTAAAATCGGTTCGGCCTCGCCCCGATTTTATGGAGTCATGACAGACTACAGCCAGGGCCGAACATCCAAAAAGTCAGCTCCTCAGGTACTTTCATTTTGTAAAGAAGATAAAGTTGATGCCTTGATTTTGCCGGCCCTCTGACCGGTGTGTCACCAGACCGTGGGTCTGGTTGCCCGGCATCTGGAAGTGAACGGAATCGCCACGGTTGTTGTGGGATCGGCCCGGGACATCGTAGAAGAGTGTGGTGTCGCGCGCTTTCTATTTACGGACTTTCCACTGGGTAATCCCTTTGGTAAACCCTGGGATCAGAGGATGCAGGTTTCCATTTTGGACATGGCGCTGGCTCTGTTGGAGTGCGCCTGGCAGCCGCGAACCACGATCCAGACACCCTATATCTGGTCCGAAGATGAGTCCTGGCGTACGAATTTCATGCAGGTAACCGCAGAGAATCGCGAGGCACTTTTAACGGCTGGTGCGGAACGTCGAGCTGAGCAGGCCAGGGTGAGCGCAACCGTAAAAAAGGGCTGATGGTTTTTGCTGGAGCCGATGAATTACGGCGGCCAGCCCGTATATATAACGGGTATTTTTACTCGGTGTTAGATATAAAGACCATAAGTCCGTTTTCATGGCCAGTTCCCCTTAGCTCTCCGGCCAATGGAGATTGGGGTGAATTGTTAGAGACAGATTGTGTTACGCGGTTTATCAGATCTGAACTTGTGAAGACAGGATCATCCGGCGCCTCAAAAGCCCTAAGGAGATAATATCCAAATATGGAATGCCCCTGACGGCCGCCATCCGGTACCGGCTCCAGCGAACCGCTTGTTAAAACAATACGTGATTTGCGATTGTCGACCTTTTTAAAGTAGTTGAGTTTCTCCTTTTTTGTCGCGTTGAGGAATATACCTCGTTGACTAGTGGAACGAGAAAGAAATGTGCCGGAGAAACATGAATCTGCTATTAAGAGAACATGTTGGGCTTTCTCCATGGACTTGATGATCCGATGGAGTTCAGCATTCCCGATGAATGAACTGGTTCTGTTTTGCCTGCCGTCAAACGGTACCCAGTATCCCTCCTTTAAAATCTCATCTTCCAGGCCGTGTCCGGCATAGTATAGTAAAATGCTGTCACCCTCACGAGTGGCGGCAACAATACTCCTGAGCGTTTTATAAATATTTTCCCGGGTGGCCTTTTCATTGTACATCTCAATTAGCTTGAATCCATAATGCTCCCTTAGGCTTTTTGCCACAGCCCGGGCATCATTAACGGCATTTTTCAAACTGGGAAATTCTTGATACTTATCCAAACCGATAATGACCGCGGTTTTTGACCGGTTTGGCAATTTCAAATTCTGGTGTGCATGACGATTCTGGTTGCTTTCCAGGTTGTCTGTCCGCGTTTGAGCCAGATTGATCTTACGGTCCATATATTGAATGAGCTGCAGGGCCTCTTTTGAGGCCGTGGCAGCTAATTCAATATTTTTAGTGTCAATAGGTTTGGATGAATCCAGGATCTGTCTGACCTTTTTCAGTTTTGCTTGAGCTGATTTGTATTCCCCAGGGGAGTGGATGAGCGCCTTTGAGGATGGGATTTGCTCCATTGCAACCGCGGCATTCCGGTAAGTTAGTCTGGCCAGGTTGATACGCGATTTTTGCCTTTCCATCTGGGCGGTCAAAGACTGAAGCTGACTGTCAATCTGCTCACATTCAAGGATCACAATTACCATTTGAGGGTTCGGTTCAATAGGCATTTTTTCCATTTGCTTGCTGAGTTCGATCAGAGATGCGTTCAGTCTAGAGTAGGCTTGACCAGCATATGTCCGGGCATCATTGAAATTGATCGAGGCAAATTGCTTCTTGACACCACCCAGTGTTTTGGCGGCTGTACTGAATCGAAATTTAAACTCCGAGGGAAATGTTTGTCCGAGACCTGACAGATCCGCCACGATTCGGCGGCCTTCTTCATTTATTGCATCAACACTCCAATTCTTATAATCGGAATATGCGGCGTTCCCAAGCTCTGCCCATCGTTCCGTAATGGTTTGATATTCAGCTTCCAGCAGCAAATGGGCCTTCATACTTTTCAATTTTCCCAATTCTTTAAGATATGCCGGTTCCAGCGCATCTAAGGCGCTTAATTTTCTGTCTCTGATCTTCTTTAAACCGGCAAGCCGCCAATCAGATATATGTTTGGCGGCAATGTTCGGGAAGCGGATTCGGAATAATTTTTTGAGGGCCGGCGTTACTTCAGCACCGTTTTCTATCAAATATTTCACTGTATCCAGATCGGTTCTATAAGACCTCAGAAGCCAATAAAGAGGTGATTCCCGTACTGAGCCGATCTTCTGATTGTTGTAGGTGAAATTTACTTTCCTTTTATAATAGTTGACATTGACGCCCTTATCTATCAGAAACTGAAATAATTCACGCCGCCGCGGCCAGTCATCGGTCAACTTATCCCAGTTGGAAAGTGATGTCAGGCATGGCCCACCGAATTTTTTAATGTCAATGCCAAGCTCCACCAAGAACCAAAATGCTTTCTTGTCGAACCCTCCCGGGATAAAATGCGCGTTGCCCTGTCGGTAGCCAGCAGCTAATGAGAGCAAATTGTCGTGAATGGTTCCGATGTTAACTGTGTGCCCGGATTCGATAAAGCACCTGACCATATCCCAATTTCCTTTCTTGACAGCCATGTAAAGCGGGTTTTCCTGATAATCAGGATACTGCGAATTTTCCTTGGCAGCCAATTCCGCTAAATAACATGCCGCCTGGATATATTTTTTATTGATCGCATACGATAAGGGCGTTTGGCCATCATTGTCCCGAATGGTAATATCCGCGCCATTGCCGACGAGCAGTTTTAGGATATCAATATCACTAACACAATGCAGCGGAGCATCTCCAAATCTGTCCCTGGCATTCACGTCGGCACCCGCGCCTATCAAAACCTTTAAAAAGTTAAGTTTATCCGTTTTGACGAGGTTTCGATTGCGAATTACGTTTTCGAGAAGGCCAGCACTATTCTGAATATCTGCACCTGCCTGCAACAGGGATTTTACAATTTCTATTCTGGCCCTGTTATTCCTGGTCGCCAGATGCAGGGGGGAGGCATCATCATGTTTTAGATTCACGTCCGCGCCGTTTTCGATCAGCAATCGAACACTGTCCGGGTCGCCGGCTATGATGGCCAGGTGCAGGAGGGTTACCCGAGAGTATTTTATTTTTCTTAATTCGTTTACGGGAGTGCCTTTTTCTAACTCTTTTTGAATAGCGGGCAAAGAGCCGATTTTCTCCCAGTCGGTATGTGTGGCGCAACCGATAATTGTCATCAGGATCATACTGCCAATGGCTGGGAATATGATGTTTATCATGTGGTGGATTAAGCTGGTTGGCATTGCGCTTCGCAATTCTGAGGTCATAATTTCAATCACCTTTGATTATCAGTTTGGCCGTTCCGGCTACAAGTAGAAGGCAGTCATCTGTACCGCATGCCAAAAACGGACCGCTAGCGGCGCTTAATGGAATTTGAGTTCGGTGACTTCCGGTTTTGTTTGGGTGCGCCACAGGCAAGCAAGCATTGCAAACAGACTGTGAACAGGCTTTTGCGTCTGGCTTGCACTGGCAGAGGGGATACTCTCGGTTTGGTATTTTACTCCCAGAGTGGCTGGTAGCGGCCCATGAAAAAATTTGAATGTGCGCTGACCGGATAGTGCAAATTAGGTGAGGTCAGCATGATCCCGTCGGATGAAATCATCTTACATATCCTGTGTTGCAATTTCCGGCCCCAGCGGCTTGAAAAAAACGATCAATTGCGGCAGCAGCGTCAAGGCGGCAATCAGGGCGATGACCATGGCCAGACCGGTCAATAGTCCGAAATAGATGCTGGGAATAAAATTGGAGAGGACCAGAATCGAGAAACCGATGATGATAGTCACAGAGGTATAATACATGGCATAGCCGATACTGCCGTGGCTGCGATGCATACTGGTTAGGTAAATACCGCATTCGGCGAATTCTTTTTTAAAGCGGTGAATGTAGTGGATGGTGTTGTCCACGGCGATACCGACACTAATGGCGGCAATGGTAATCGTCATCATATCCAAAGGAATCCGCGCCCAGCCCATGAATCCCAGAACGGCAATGACGGAAAGGAGGTTGGGGAAAATCGCGATCAGAGCGATTTTAAGGGAGCGGAACAGGATGATAAACATGATCAGCAAAGCTGCAATCACAGCTCCCAGGGTTTGGATCTGCGAACTGAATAGGCTTTGAAGCATATTGTTATAGAGGACCAATAGGTTGGCAAGCTGAAAGTTGTCCCGATCTAAATTAAGATCGTTTTCCAATCCAGTGCGAATACTTTTTAACAGCTCATTGCGCCTGAGATCCGGTTGCGAGTCTCGCAGGCGAATGGCAAATCGGACTTGATTGTCTTTCACGGAAACATAAGGGTTCAGGATGATGTCCTTCATGTTTTCAGGCAGTTCGTTGTAAATGAGTGCCAACAGGAAATTATCCAAGGGCTTGCCATTGTTCAGCGTTTTTCCGACCTTCAGCATCGTGCCTAGGGACATAACCTTGCCGGTTTCGGGAATACGGTCCAGATAGTCATGAACCTTTTCGACTTGTGCCATTTTGTCGGCCGTAAACCAATACTGGGCCTGGTTTTCGTCTGCTTCGAATTCATCTTCAAATTCATCGAATTCTGCATCTTCTTCGGCATCATCCAACGTAGATTCGGCATTATTCAATTCTGAATCATCACCTTCTTCAAAACTAAGGACGATGTCTAAAGGCGTGGTACCTCCCAGTTGTTTATCGATGACCGTCATTCCCTGAAAGATTTCAGTGGACTCTTTAAAATAATCGATAAAGCTGTTCTCCACAATCAGTCGGGTTGTGCCGATGATGCTCAAAACAGCAACTAGGGTACCGACCCACAGGATTTTAGGGCCGTGTTTTGCCGTCAAACTGGCCATGCTTTTGGTGAGAGCAAACCGGGTTTCAAAGGCTGTGTTGGGCTTTAGTTTCGGCAGCATCATCATCAGGCTGGGGAAGATCAGGAATGTCAAAATCAGCGACACACCGATACCGGCGGTCATCATCCAGCCGAAGCTAATGACCGGGCGTATGTCGCAGAAAACTAAAGAGCTGAAACCGGCCATGGTGGTCAAGACGGCGTAAAGGCAGGGTTTGGCCATGGCAAGCAGTGTCTCCAGAACCAATTGCCGCTGGCTAGCCTCGGGATGCACCCTCACCAGTTCCCGATAGCGCACGATCAGATGAATGGTAATCGCCATGGTAATGATCAGCTGAATGGAAATGAAATTGGATGAGATAACCGTCACCTCCCATCCAAACATACCCAATAGGCCACAGGTGGCCACGACAGAGAAAAAACAGGTCAAAACCGGAAGGATCAGCCAGCGGAACTGACGAAAAATAACCCATAATATTACGATTAGAAACACCAGAACGCCCAGACCAAAAAATTTCAGATCGTTGCGGATAAAGGTGATTAGGTCATCCGAGATCATGCTGACCCCCCCCAGAAAGAGATCGGCCCCGGGTTTGTACTTTTGCATAACGGCCCGCACCTGGGTGATGGTTTCATGCTGGGCCGCACGCATTTTATTGCGGTGAGCCTTAAAGTCCTGGAGTAAAACCTCCAGTTTAGCTTCTTCCTGGGGTGTGAGTGTGCCATCGGTCTGCTTTTTCCGCAAAGCGTCACGGCGATTGATATAGTCCTCGGAAAGTTCGTCGGTGTAAAGATTAGCCATGAGAGCCGTGGTCTTAAAGTCGGGGCTGACCAGGTTGTCCTGATAGATGGGGCTGTTCAGCAATTCCTTTTTGGCCAGGGCTTTGTCGACCCCGGGCTTTTCCAGCGTGACAATATTCTTGATCATTTCCTTGACCGGCCTGGGCGGGCTTTCCAGCAGGGGTACATCCAGTATGGATGTGACGGATTCGATCTGCGCGATTTCAAGCAGGTCTGCCTTGAGGCGTCGAATGTCGCTCAGGGTTTGATCCGAAAGTAAATTGTGGTTTTTGGGGCTGAAAGTTATGATTAGGAAATTAGGTGACCGGTAGCGACTTGTTATCTCTCTGGTGATGCGCAGGTCTTCATCATTTTCCATTATCAGGGTTTCGGTGGAGGCATCGATTTCGAGTTTTGTGGCTTGGTAGCCCAGAAAGCATATAAGTGCCAGGATGATTGCAAATACAATGCGCGGATTCTCAAGAGCGGTGACTTCAAAAAAGCGCTTCAACATAATTGGTTACTTAGCCGTTTCTAATACTTGCCAGTCGGAACAGTGAATCCGCCAGTCTGACGCAGTTTTTTCAAAAGATCATCAATGGTTTGATTTTTAAGAATGCCTGTAAATTGGGAGCGATACGTCTGTACGATGCTGACTCCCAATATTTCGACATCGTAAACCTTCCAATCCTGGTTTTTCTTCTTGTAAAACTTGTAAATCATTTCAATTCTATCATCATTGGCCACCAAATGAGAGCGAACATGAATACGTTTTTTGACCAATTTAGCTTGGTCCACCACCACTTCTTCGTCGGTATAGAGATCCAGTTTTTCAAGATAAGACTCCTGCAGTCGGATTACAAACAGCTCGTTGAACTCCTGCCTTTGGGCCGGATTCATCCGGGTCCAGTTTTTTTTGCCCATGCTCAATTTGGCCATCTGGCTGAAATCGAACATGGGTGATATGGATGCAATGATTTTTTCGTTACGGATTTTTTTATCTAGATTTTTATCTCGAATGTGATCTATGACGGCATTAATTCTTTGTTCGGCATTCTTTTTAACCGCCGCTAATTCATCAGCAAAAGCAGGTTGGACAAGCAGCAGAAAAATAAAAACTGAAAAAGACAAAATCCTCATAATTACTCCTCTATTAACCTTTGCCTGTTTTGTTCATAAAAATCCCTTAAAAAGGGATAAAAATCAATAGCATCCTTTTTGAGGCTCTCATATTCGCCCAGGCGAAGAGATGTATTATTGACCCGCTCGAGAGCCAGGATACCGAGTTTTGTTTCGGTTTTTTCGAGTTCCTCAATCTTTTCAAGACCCGCTAAGTCGGAAACAGTAGAAATGTTGTTGACCGGATTCAGATAAATCCATTGCGGGGCTAAGCCGATGGTATCACGCAGATTGGAAGGCCCCAAAACAGGCAGAACAATGTGAGGCCCCGGACCGATACCCCAAACCCCGAACGTCTGGCCAAAATCTTCCGGATGGGCTTCCAGGCCGAACCAGATTTTGGCGGGATCCCATAAACCCAGTAAACCAATGGTGGAGTTGGTTACGAATCGCAATGTTTCTTCGCCCGCATTCTTGAACTTTAACTGGAGTACATTGTTGACAAGTCGTACCGGATAATAAATATTTTTAAAAAAATTATTGATACCCCGCCGGGCGAATTCCGGTACGACCCAGCTATAACCGGTAGCCACGGGCTTAAGTACCCAAAAATAGAGTTTATCATTGAATCCAGTCATGAAACGGTTGTAACCGCCTAAAGGATCATAAACTTCAGTGGCGACATCATCCCCAAACTCGTCTTCAAATTCGTCGAACTCCTCATCCTCAGTATTCAGATCCTCACCGCTTTCCATTAAATGTTTTTCATCATCCTGAGAGGCAATTGCGTTATTTTCTGTGGTTATTTCGCTGGGATCCGCGTCAAAATCGGACTGGTTTGCAACTTGGGCATTGGCGTTGAAATCGGAACTTTCCGGTTTGACATGGTGCTGTGAGCATCCGATAGAAAACAAAAGAATACCAAGCAACAAAAAGAAACGAACCGGGATTTGCACCTTGTATGTTTGATTTCTCACTAGCATGCTGACAGCGCTGATTCTCTGGGATAGTTGTCAATACTATAATTGCATACTTATTATCGCAGGTTACAGAGAAATAAATGAATATGTGATTGCACAGGAATTACCAAAACGTGCATAAGTTCTGGTTATCGAAATGCAAAAAACTTCCCTTAGGCGACGATGGTACCCAGATAACAAATGCTGGTTAGGAAGTCAAAGATAACAAACCTTTTTAATTGCATAAAATTCATAGGTCGCTATGGAAAAATACCTGGACCACTTTTAACACAAAACGGACCATTATTCGGACAAGAACTCGATCCGATTTCTAACCTAAGGCAGTGCAAAAGCTAAAATTGGGCCTTGGGATTGGAGTATACATGAAATTTCTTCAAATGGACTAAGATCTTCATCTTCGATGGGAGCTTTTTCATGACTGCCGATGATCATAAATCCACCTGGAAGTAGCGATTTGGTCACCAGCTTGAATGTAGGAATTTTTATACAATCGTCGTAATAGGTCAGGAGGTTATTACGCAAAAAAATAATATGGAACCGGTTATCCGGCGGTTCTGAGAGCAGATCATGAATCCGCCATTCAATTCCTTTTTTAAAGTTGGAATTTAGTCGATATCTGCCCCTACTAAATTTTTCAAAATTTTGCTTTTGGATTTTCTCCGGAACCTCCCGAAAGCTGCTTTTGGGATATACAGCGGCTTGGGCTCTGTAGAGGTAAGCCGGATTTAGGTCCGTCGCCAAAATTTGCAGCCTTGGTGTTTGCACATGGGATTTTTGGAACTGTTCCCAAAGGATTTTAAAACTGTAGACTTCTTCTCCGGCAGCACATCCGGCAAACCAGATTTGAAGCGTTTGTGACGACGTTTGGGATAGTAACGGCAGTATTCGACTTTGCAGGACTTCCCATAGTCCCCGGTCACGAAAAAAACGGCCGATGGAGACTGTCATACAATATCTAAAATCTTGCCTTACGATGTCATTTTTTTCGATTGCGGCAATATAGGCGTTAACGCCATGGCAATTGACCGTCTGCATATGGCGCGCTAGGCGCTTTTTGACACCCTTACGGACCCTACGAAAACCGGCCCAGGAATAGCCGAAGTGATCTAAAATTTGGCGGAAATGGCCGTCGTGCATCACTTGAAGTTGTAATGTTTTCTAACCGGCTCTTGAATATCCCACTTACAGGATAAGCCCTGGGGGAAAGTTACAAAGTCGCCTTGACCGAATTCAACGGTTTCACCGTCTTCAGTCTCCACCACAACTCTACCTGTCAGAAGATAACATTCTTCGGTTTGGTCGTAATGCCAGTCAAAACGGGAGACTTCCTTTTCCCAAATGGGCCAGGACATGATTCCTTGTTTTTCCATTTCTTCTTTTTCCGGTTTCACGACTTTTATCTTCATATCTATTCCCCCTTTTGCTTCATTTGTACCGTCCGCATGCGGTTGATGGCGGCGGCCAGTTCCAGGCCCCGAAATCGAGCAATATCTCCGGTGATGTAAGGCGACAGTACGTCAAGACTATGTGTGTCGATCGCATGCATGACCTGGTCTATCACCTGTTTTAACGTTCGACGGCCATCCATGTACTGTATAGCATAATTGATGGCCAGGGCGATACCTCGGGTTTGGGATGGGTGCACGATCTGTTCCACGTCCCTTATATCGACTAGGGTAGAGCCAAATAGGATTTCGTCTAATCGGGGCGCGGCTATTTTTAAACGTTTTCCCCGGAAGGGATCCAGGCTTTGGGCTTGAGGAATGCGCACCCGTATATTGTCAATTTGGGCGCCGCCTTCTTTTATGCGGCCGGTGGGATGGGCTTGGGCAATCTGATATGCTCTATTTGTTACATCCTCCGGTCGGTAGTTGGTCATTTGAATTACCTGATGGGCTTCGGAAAAATAATCGCCCGAACCACCCATAACCAGAACCGTGGAGATTTTCTTTTGATCATAAAGCTGACGCACCCTGTCGATAAACGGGGTAATGGGTTCCTGATCCTTTAGCACCAGCTGCTGCATGCGATGATCCCGGATCATGAAATTAGTAGCCGAGGTGTCCTCATCCAAAAGCAACACCTTGGCCCCGGTCTCCAAAGCTTCTGAGATATTGGCAGCCTGGGAAGTACTGCCGCTGGCATTTTGAGTGGAAAAGCTATGCGTATTTTCTTCAAAGGGCAGATTGTTGATAAAGGGTGATATATCGGTTTTTTCAATGCTGCGGCCATCAGCCGCCCGGATTTTAATGCTGTCCGGCAAGGTAACCACCAATTCGCGTCCATCTCCGGGGATATGGTTATAAATCCCCAACTCCAGCGCGTTTAGCAAGGTGGATTTTCCGTGATAGCCACCTCCCACAATGAGGGTCACACCTTTGGGGATCCCCATGCCGCATATGGAACCTTTGTTTGGTAAAATGATTTCGATCTGCAGACTTGGTGGTGATTGAAAATGAACGGCCACGTCCTTATCCAGGGGCGCGGGATCAATTCCGCTGGCACGGGGCAGCAGGGACTCATTGGCTACAAAGCCAATGAGATTTAATTCGGTCAATCGACTTCGTAAATTATCAGCATCTTCAACCGCCTCGACATGCGAATTAAGCAAGTTTGGATTACAAGCCTTGAAAAAAAGAGAATGCTTTACGATCTGAGGCAGTTCGTCCAGAAACATGGCCGCAGCATCCCGGCCCAGTATTCGCCGTCCCTGGGCCGGCAGCCCCATAAAAAAACGGGCCTCAATAGCCTGATCGTTCATCTTAATTGCAGTGGATTCCAGAATTTCCTGGTTGGGCCGGTCGATGGTGATCAGGCCGCTTTTACCGGTGCCGCGCCTGCCCCGACTGTAATGGCGAGAGGTTTGAAAAAATAAGCGGCTTAGGTAGTCGCACAAACCAATCCGTCGGCTTTTGTTTTCTGAGAGTGAGAGTTGGAATCCGGAGGCCGTTCGGTTTACCCGTACCCGGATTCGCGACGGTGCGGCAAAGGGATCTCCTTGGATATGATCAATAAAGAGGGTGAAAGTGGAGAAAGCATATTCGCCCTTGATCTGCTTGTAGGCCTTGTAACCGTGGCCGTCGATGCGATGCAGGAGGGTTTTCAGATCTTCGTTGCTTTTCATGTCTTTAATATGCTTCAAAGGAAGCGATTTCCAATCTTCAAAACGCTCTGTTTGGGGCTACATTTGCTTGAACAAGTGGGCGTAGGTCCGACTAACACGCAGCTTGCCCGGTAGCCCATCTAAGATGATGTCCATGCGTCCGGACAAGGATCGGTAGACTTTTGCGATGTGACGTACGTTTACCAGGGTGCCGCGATGCACACGCCAAAACATCCTAGGATCGAGGGAATGCTCCAGGCTATTGATACTCGTGCGGATCAGGTGTTCTTCTTTTAGGGTTCTGACGACCGTATATTTATCTTCTGCTTTGAAATAATAAACATCCGTCACCGGAATAAGTTGGACTTCCTCCCCTTTACGGGCGGTAACCCATTCTAAATAGTCGTCGGTATTATCCATTTGCATGGCCGACATCAGTTGGTCGACCATATGTTTGAGTGCATCCGGGGATTGGGAGATTTGGCCCACCTGGTTCTGCAGGCGCTCTACCGTGATTTTCAGACGGTCCTCGCTGACCGGTTTCAACAGATAATCAACGGCGGCATTCTCGAAAGCCTCCACAGCGAAAGAATCAAAGGCCGTAACGAACACCACCTGACAGGGTACGCTTATTTTTTGGGCGACTTCCAAGCCCGACAAACCGGGCATTTTGATGTCTAAAAAAGCGATATCCGGTCGGCTGCTTTCAATCGCTGCCAGAGCCTGGGGTCCGTTTTCAGCTTCCGCACAGATAGCCAGCTCAGGCCACGCTATTGTTAGCAGAGATCGGAGATGCCGCCGCAATGGTGCTTCATCGTCGGCTATGACTGCTCGTATGACTGTCATCGGGTACCTCTAGGATGGCCCGGACGCCGCCGCTATCCGGCGATTTTAACACCAACCCGGCCTGACCATTATATAAGTTATTTAGCCGCTCGCGGATATTGGTGATGCCCAGACCGGTTTTCCCCCCGGGAGCGAATCCCAGACCGGTGTCATGTACTTCGATCCGAACCAGACCGTTTGCTTGGGAGGCTAGAATGGCAAGTTCGCCCCCCTCTATTTTAGGCTCAAGACCATGCTTGAGCGCATTCTCCACCAGGGGCTGCAGCAGCATCGGCGGTAAATGGAAGCCGGAAAGGTCTTCGGGCAGGTCAATGTGAAATGTGAGCCGCTTACCCATGCGAACTTTATGAAGATCCAGATATGCCTGGATCATTTTCATTTCAATGCCCAAAGTCGTCAGGTCTTCACGGATTTTGGTCAGGGAAATCCTGAGGTAGCGGATAAAATCTTCCAGCATGGTTTTGCCTTTTTGGGGCTCGGCGTCCAAAAGGCTCAAAATATTCGACAACGTATTGAACAGAAAGTGAGGCTCAATCTGGGCTTGCAATTGTTTGACCTTGGCTTCGGCTGTGTTTTTTTCGCTGATCAGCCGCTGAATTTTTTCCTCTCTGGCCTGGCTTTCCGCATCGGCTATCTTATCCTTGGAAATGAAAAAAAAGGTGATGACGAAACCGAAAACAAGGCTCATGACGAGCGTGCGTATCAAGATGTCGTAGCTGTGTATAAATGCGGAGATATCGTTTCCAGTCATGATTACAGCCAAGGTCGTACCGACTACTATGGCCGGCAACATGGCAGCTACCACCAGGATTGACAGTTTAACTGAACTGGCAGCATGGAATCGAATGAGTATATATTTCACCACTGACAGAATCGATAGGCCGATGCACTGGGAAAAGATGAGATTTTCAAACAGATCCCCGCCAAAATCCATGGATGTGATAAAGAGCGCTATAAGGGTGTTAAAGAAAACCGTAATTAAAAATGAGCGGAGCCATGTCTTTTTGTATTGTTTGGACATAATATCGCTCCATCCATAGGATAATTGGGCAGGATTATAGGGTGTCTTCATTATACCGGTTGTGAAAAATATGTTCCGATCCAATCCAGGGACAAGCTTGCTTTCGCCGCCGGAACGGAAATCTGACCAATGCGATATACTGGATACAATGCATAATATATTGGTTAACTGAAAGCCCTAACCTTGAAAAACGCTTGTATAGTAGAACTAAACGCATATCCATCCCGTATGTATATTTTGAATAATTCGTGCCTGCTGTCAACATCGGATGTGCCTCAATCGGTTTGGGGCCTTTTCTTTTTCAGTTTCTGCCTTAACAGACCCTGGAACATAAACAGGAAAAAAAAGGGAATTTGTTCGGAAAGAAGCGCATGGCCTCGAAAATTATATGATAAAGCAAACGCGATTAGAGAACAAATCAATAAATATACCGAAAACATCCTGACAGTTTTGGTGTCCGGGGAATGAATACCGATAAATCCTCTCGGGGTCAAAATGATAGAAAAAATTCCGGTAATGACGATCCATAGCAGCATACCCGAAGCCTGAAACATTTCATAGGTGTGATACAGCCATGCTTGTTTAAGCATTAGTGCCAAACCCCCACTGATTAAATACAGATTGAGGCCCAATAGCAGGCGATTGAATACCCATTTGCGGTAAAGATAAATAAAGATGACACCGGATGCTGCAAACCCGCTGGCCACGAAAAGAGCTTGCCAGCTTTGCAGCGACTGGGGATTCATGGTTTTAAGCAAGGCAACGAAGAAAAGTATCGGGAACATTTCAACGAAGGGTTGCATACCAGCTCCGTTCAACTCATTTACTACAGTCCGCCACCAATGCCTCTGCGGCCTGGCGGCCGGCCATCATGGCCGGGGTATAACCGCCTCCATGGGTCCAAGCACTCGCCAGATAGAGGCCCTTGAGCGGTGTGCGTACATCCAGGGCCTGCAGCTGCTTCAAAGGTCTTGCAAAACCGTAGATGGCACCCTGGGGATTGCCGGTGTAGTACCAATTGGTGAGGGGCGTGGCCGCATCCACAACCTCGATCATATCACCCAGGCCGGGTATCAGTCTGTCTTCAACTCGTTTGATAAACAGATCCCGCATGTTTTGTTTGGCCTGGTTATAGGCCGATTTATGACCGGCCCGGTAATCTGATTCAAACTGCTCCCAGGGCGCATATCCGCACAGGGACATGATCATCAGGGTGCTGGTGCCGGGGCGGGAGTAGCCTTCAAAAAGGTTGTCGTACACGGTTACGCCCAAGCCCATATGATCAAAGGAGCCGGTGAGCATATTCCTGTACTCGATTTCGGGGTCCAGATCACCCGTAATGGAGATTTCATATCCCTTAACTCGGCCGCGTAATTCCCGGTTGAGGCCCAGCCAGACGATACATGAGGAGATCGATGGGTTCAGGGTGCCCATTTTCCGGATATAATCAGACGGAATTGAATCAAGCGGCAACATTCGATTGAGCACTTCCGGTATGCTTGTATTGGCAACAATGCTTTGGGCTGGATGCCGATTTCCATCGGAATCTTCGACCCAGGCTACCCGGTCATCGTGAATACCGATCCGGGCAGCCTCGGTATTCATCAGAATTTCCCCTTCGTTCCGAGCCACCGACCGCATGAGGAGGTTGCTGAGATCCTGGGAGCGGGTTTTATAATATTGGCCACCCTGGATAACATATTCACCGGTGGCGATGGCAAAATATAAGGCATTCATAAGCGAAGGCGGCAGCCCATAATATCCCCACAATATCGATAAAACTTTCTGGATGCGTTTGTCCCGGATATGTGAATCCAGCCATTGTGATAAGCTGAGATTTTCAAGACGGCTCATGACCGATTCCTGGCCGAAGCGGCCGCGCATTTCCGCCTGCACGGTTGCCATATCAGCGATGAATGCTTGGATTCCGCTCTTTTCATGTGGGAAGGCCTCAACCAATGTTGTGATGAACGCCTCCGGGTCCCCGGCGGGCAGGGTTAAATCGAATTCCGGGTGAATCATACGGCAAAATTCAGGTGTATCCACCACGTCGAGGTCCTGCCATAAGCCCAGTTCACTCAAGATTTTTTGGGGCATGGCATTTTCGGCCACAGTGGCATGCAGCGAAACTTCGAATGAATATTTTCCGGCGGCCCGGTCAAAGGCAGTGGCATAACCTCCCGGCCGATCATGTTTCTCCATGAGCGTCACCTGGAAACCGTTTTGAGCCAGGTAGGCGGCAGAGATCAGGCCGCCCAGTCCGGATCCGATAACCACAACCGGATGCTTCTTTTTCGCAGGTAAAGATGCGGCCAGAGTTTCAATACTGTGCCACTGGACGGCAGCCGTGGCACCGGCCATGGCCATCATTTTTATAAAACGTCGGCGGGTCAGTTGTTTGGCGGAATCCATATGCATAACAGATTGCTCCCATCGGATAGCGTAGCCAAAACAGGCCATACGCGGATTCATAAAGGTTTTTTTCTATGTTAATCCAAACTGATGTGAATTTCTTTTTTTGGACTGTTCAGTTCAAATTTTGCCTTTTTGTAAGATGGCGGTCCCAATATTCCCCGGGCATTGTTGGAGAAACCGTAGGATTCTTTGGGAATGCCCATGGCGTTTTTATCCATTTTACCGTTGATGTTGCGATCGTGATACATGGCCACGGCATATGTGCCGTAGGACAACCCATCGAGCTCTGCCCGGGCTTTCTGATTCACCACCTTTATCCTGGCCTCGGCCGTCCTGGGCGCACCTTCCTTGTAAGACGACTCGGAATCATAAACGGCCACCATGGCATAGCCATCGGAATTCGGAAAACCATCGATGTTGACAACCAGGGTGCCGATTGTTTCGGCCAATAGGGGGTTGCTGTAAACGATGCCAAACAAACAGATACAAACAACACAAACTGTTATTTTAAAGATGTTCATGGCGGACTCCTTTTTTGGCAATGAAATGGGTGTAGCTTTTGACCAGGTTGGCCTTGAGTATGTGTTTTGGCAACGGATTTATCCAGACTTATGCGACCGGATGACAAATGGCGTGATGAAATGATTTATTGAGGGGTGGATGAATTTGTCGGTGCTATACTAGTTGTCAAAAAAATAAGAGTACTCCTTCTCTGGGTTTCAGAACATTATTCTGACAATTGCTATAACATTCCGGAAAATCCGGCGGGAATTTTGGGGTGATGGTGCCGGAGGCAATTGAGCAATGCTCAATTGCACTCGGCAGGTTCATGCATTTTTTACTGGATGGGGTTTAAGGTGTCGGGTCTGGCGTGTTGAAGACGGCTTAACCAGATCTGATCGATCCGATGAGGGGTTTGGCGCGGTTGGATTCGGATCCGGTGCTCGCCGTTGTGCTTTAATATGATGGCTTTGGGATGGTGGCTGTCACTGGCCCATTTATAAACACCGGCGGGTTGGACGTCAAACCAGTTGCCCAGGCGCAGTCCGCCATGGGGCGTCCCGATCTGGTCATCTACCTGCAGCCAGACCGAATCCGTATAGCCGTTGTTCACGTCGCATTTACCCCTCAGCCAGACGATATAGCGGCCGGCGGCTGCCTTAAACTGCATGTCGAAATATACCTGGGGCCGGGCGACCACGCGTTGATTGGCACCGGAAGATATGATGATGGCTTGGCCGATGGATGCATCTTCGTCTTTGGCAAGTTCAACTCCGGCTGACGATTGATAGGTTATGGACTGGCCATTTAATAAAATATCCTGTCCCGGATCGTATTGCAGCGGCATGGTTGCATGATAGGGGCCGGCCTGACTAAACGGATTGACCGCCGCAAAAACGATCAGGCCAAAAAACAGGATTTGCAGGGGGGCTAGGAATCGCCATTTCCCAAATGCCTGAAATGCGGTTCCCCTGGTCTGCATACCGAACAAAAATCGCAACAGATCAAATCGTTGCACCAGAAGTGTCTGCAGAATCAGAATAAGGATAAAAGAGCTGCAGAAGACAATGGCCCATTTGGCGGCATCATGAATTGCCCAGGATACAACGAAAACGCCGACGGCCAATAAGATTGTCTGGTGCAGAATATAGAAGGGCATCACACCTTCGTTAAATTTTTGCAGGAAGGGATGATTAAACGAGAGATAGTGCATTCCTAGACCAAGAATGGCAAGCAGCCAGAGCCAGGCACTCCAGAAAGAGGCGATGGTCCGGATCCAATCGCTGCTCAAAAACGGGAAATTACCATGGGTAGGACAGAACGACAGATACAGGTAAGCAGCCGAGAAACCGATACCCAGAAAAAGGGATAACCAGCGCATGTTTTTTATATGCTGCAACAGTCGCTTATTGGATGCTATCATGAATCCTGCGATTAAAAACCAGATATAGTACAGAAATCCCCAGCCGCCATTGCCGACATTCAAAACCGCCCGGGGTATTGCGATATCCATGATTATAAGGGGCAGCGGGAAAAAGACATACATGCATCCGGGCACAGAAAACAGCCCTGTGACCCGATTCAGAAATTGTTGGCCGTTGGACTTAAACCAGACAAACAAGGGATAGCAGAGAAGACTGAAAAGGAACAGAAACAACAAATACCAAAGGTGCATCCCGTGAAAGGCAAAATTACCCGGCATACCGATGCCCATGTAAAGACCGTTGAAATAAGTAGGCAGAAACTCAAAAAATGTTCCTGAAAATTGTCCGTGGGTCAATCGTTCCAGATAAACTTGTAGGGCGCTGTGGGTGAGTGATGCAAGCAAAACCGGCACCATCAAGCGTAAAAATTTAGTCTTAAAGAATTGTCGGAAACCGCTACGTTGACTGAGCGCAAAAAACAGGCTGGCACCGGAGATGACAAAAAAAAGCGGCATCATCCACCGGGTGGCAAACACGTTCCACATTTCCACCCAGACATAGGTGTCGATGTTTTTGACATGCCAGTCTCCTAAATTAAAAAAGCGCGTGCTGTGATAGAGAAACACTACCCCAATGGCCAATACACGCAGCCAGTCCAATGCGTACATTCTTTGTGATGGTATTGTCGTCATTTCCTTTGCCCCTGCTAGTCTGGCGAATGAATCCTGAGGGCCTACGAATCCACTCGGCGGTTGGTTATAATAATGCCATGATATAACTTCTAATTGTCGTGATGGATGGCTATAGATTCCTGGGGAATAGGCCGGTTAGCCCTTGAGGCCCGCTACGAGCGGACATCTAGCATCAAGTCGCGAAGCGATTTTACGACCCGTTGAATTTCCGATCCCACTCAAATTCACGTGCGGTTACCATGTCTTCCATGCGCCGGATGCGCTGTTCCAGATTTTGGTAGCGCCGCTTAATCCGGCTGGTGGCACGTTCTCTGGAAGTGGTATAGCTGTCGTAAAATTCCCGTTCGGCCTCGGTTTCCAGCGGCCGAACCGGCTCTGGTTTCATCAGCAAGGCAGCCACAAAATAGAGCACCAGCACGGGCCAGACACCGCTGGCCAGGAATATGATGACAACTATCGTACGGACCCAAAAGGGTTTGAAATCGAAATGTTCAGCCAGGCCTTGGCATACACCCAGAAAGATTCCGTTGCGGGAACGATAGATGCCGCGGCCATGCATGTATCTTCTAAATCTGCTCATGGTGTTTTATCCTTTCCTTCCATGAGAATGGTTTCCAGGCTTTCCACACGTTTTTCCATACTGGAAAGATTATGATAGATTTCCTGGATCATCTTGGTTTCCTCATCGTACCGTTTGCGGCCTTTGCGGGAAACCCCGCCGTGGCGCATTTTAATGATCATCAATACGGTTCCGGCTATAATTCCGAAAATTAGAACAATGCTGGTGAAAACAATGGATACGATGATAACGGCGTTCATATGGTTTGCACTCCCAAATGATGATTACCGATGCCTGAGATTACGGTATTCGTTAGGTCGTTTCGGAATCGGTTGATGTTTTTTTACGTGCAGACTTTAGGGCTGCGAGCTCTTTTTCTATATCATCATCCATCATCAAATTGTCAAATTCTTCTTCAATACTAGGCTTTTTACCGAAATTGACCAAATCGGCTTCAGCTTCCATGCGTTCGATGCGGTTTTCCAGATCATCGAAGCGGGAAATGGTCTCGAAATTGTCCATGCGGCGAATTTCTTGCTGGGCTTGTTTTTTTCGACGGGCGTGGATATGCCGCTGAATCAGCATACGCTGTTTCTCCCTGGCGGAATTCAGTTTATCTTCCAGGAGCCGAATGTCTTCCTGATATTTAGTGACCATATCTTCGTGCTCCAAGAGCTCCTCGTGCAGAGAATCGGCCAGATCGGCGAATCGCCTTTTTTCGTTGAGGGCGTCGCGGGCCAGGTCATCGCGACCTTTATCCACTGCCAGGTTGGCCCGGGCTTGCCATTGTTCTTTGCGTAACGCCACATTATCGAGCCGTCGTTGAAGTTTTTTGCGGCCGGCGATGACGCCAGCGCAGGCGGCCTTCAATTCGATCAGGGTATCCTCCATTTCCCGTATCATGAGTTTAATCAGTTTTTCAGGGTCTTCGGCCCTGTCTAGCATAGCGTTGATATTGGAGCTGACGATATCTCGAAATCTTGTAAAAATACCCATTTTATAACCTCCGGATTTGTGTGCATTTCAGGTTCGATTCGAGCCGCTGATTCGGTGCCGGCAATGGGAATCCGTCTCGTTTCGTGGCCTGTTTGAAAAATCATGTGAGCATAATACGTGCCAAGGGCAATATCAAAATATAAACATTTGAAATATATAAAAATTTCCAATTGACAGGCAATGCTTGCTGTGGTAATAATTACCAACAAATGGTAATATTGACCAATAATTGGGAGGCATTTTGTCGGCATCATCACAAATCGGGACACCCCGGATGGCCACCGAAGCAATCGGACAATCGGATGCATTTCTGATTTTTCAGGAGTCGCTGTCCAAAGTTGCACCAGTCAACCGACCGGTGTTGCTGATGGGCGAGCGTGGAACCGGTAAAGAATTGGCCGCCATGCGGCTGCATTACCTGTCACCGCGCTGGCAGGAACCATTGGTCACATTGAATTGTGCGGCCCTGAGTTCGACCTTGATCGAAACAGAATTGTTTGGACATGAAAAAGGGGCCTTCACCGGTGCCAGCCAGTCCCGCAAAGGCCGTTTTGAAGCTGCCGACGGCGGCACTCTGTTTCTGGATGAAATCGGCAATACACCCTTGGAAGTACAGGAAAAAATCTTAAGGGCGGTCGAGTATGGTTCCTTTGAGCGCGTGGGAGGCTCCACTCCGGTTGAGACGGATGTTCGTCTGGTGGGCGCCACCAACGTGGACTTGGTGGCCTTGACGGATAGGGGTTTATTTAAACGCGATTTATTGGATCGCCTCTCCTTTGAAGTACTTTTCTTACCACCTTTGCGCAAACGGGAAGGAGACATTCGCTTACTGGCCGATCATTTTGCCGCGCGAATGGCCTTTGAACTGGGACGGGAGGAAACACCTATTTTCAGCGAAAGCGCCATGAACTTACTGGAGGGCTATGCCTGGCAGGGTAACGTGCGTGAGCTGAAGAATGTAATCGAGCGTGCGGTCTATAAAACCGCTGGCAGTACCATTAAAGAAATTGATTTCAATCCTTTTCAATCACCTTACGGACTACCGGCGACAAGCCCGCCTCCCAAAGCAACCGTTTCCACGACGCAGGCAGTTCCAAGCGATCTGACCGGAATACCGTTGAAAGCCGCTGTTAAGAACCTGGAAATCCGAATGCTCAAAACGGCGCTTGAAAGCACGCGTTACAATCAGAAAAAAGCCGCTCAAAAACTCGGTTTGACCTATGACCAGATGAGGGGATTGTTGAAAAAGCATGCGGAAAGTCTGGACGCGTAATGATACGAGAGTCTGAAATTGTCTATATCTGTTCCGATACAGCCATATTTATCAAACTGAATATTTATCTGACGAAGACGCTATCTTAATGCGTCGACCATATCCCGGAGAGCACTTCCCATCAACAAGGTATCCATACCAACGGCAATCAAGGTGTGCCCGGCGTCTATATATGGCTTGACCGCATCTGGCGTGGCACCAAAAATACCTGTGGGGATTCCGGCTTGGTCGGCTTTCGCTTTTACCGATGCAATGGCCTGCTGTACACCTGCATCCGTGACGCGACCGGTTTTACCCATGCTGGCGGAGAGGTCGTAAGGGCCGATAAACACGGCATCAATACCGGGTACAGCCAAGATTGTGTCAATATTCTCAACAGCGTGGATGTGCTCGATCTGTAATATGACGGTTATCTCGTCATTGGCATCGGCCATGTATTGATCAAATCGCGCCCCAAAACCATGGGCCCGGGCGATGCCGACGCTGCGGGTCCCTTCGGGCGGATATTTACACAGGCTGACCGCTCTGGCGGCTGACTCAGCAGTTTGGATCTGGGGTATAATGATACCGTCTGCACCCGTGTCGAGGCTTTTTTTAATCCAGTCCTCCTGGTTGACCGGAACGCGGATCAAACAGGCCAGGGCCTGATCGGCGGTCTGCAGAATGGCTTGGGCCTCGCGGATACTCATGGCACTGTGCTCCAGGTCTACAAACAACCAGTCAAATCCAGCTGCGCCAATGATCTCGGTAACCTCAGGGGACGCTAATGTCTGGATCGTGCCAAACAATGGGGATTCCTGATTTAATTTTGTTTTAAACGTCGTCATCGGTCGATATATTTTTAAGTGCTTTTTTGAGTGCGGCCTGGTGAATGTGACCTGCAAAGTGGACCGGGCTTTTGCCATGAATCGGATCCCATCCAGCCGGATCTGCACTGCAGAAGAATTGAACTTCCAATCCAAACCGAGTGGGAGCCTCGGTTGCATCTGCGCCGATGATTTTGTGGGCCGCTTCCCATGTGGCTCCGCACGGTGCGCCCCGTTTGACAGTTATGCGCTGAATCTTACCGTCGACAACACCGGCATCCACTTCGGGGGCGCCGAAACGATCTTCATAGCTTCCCAGACAGCCCGGCCGGGAAAGGCCACATCAGGTGGGCGGCGTGATGACACAGGTTCCGGAATGCTTTTTGCCGGATGCCACTACCGGGATTTCCAGATCTTCACAGAGCCTGGCCAGATCATACGAGAGATCCGGATGCTTTAAAAAATCGAGCACCAAGTCGGCTTCGATATGCCGGGGTAAAAATTCACGGGCGTCATCAATAATCGGCGGTAAATCCGCATCGACGTCAAATGTTGAAATTTCGAATAGATCGCCACCATATTTGCGAATTCCGGCGATTTTACTCTCACCGCTTTGGTTTTGTTGCAATACGAGAATCTTCATTGGTAGTTTTTAACATCTATATTTAAATTAAACCTTAATCCCCTTTAAAAGCAAATATTAGGGTTTTAATAATGTCATTGTGTAAATTCGAAACTCTAAATCCGAAATCCGAAACGGTTCGACAGGCTCACCGTCCTGAGCTAAGCCGAAGGACAATATCAAATGCTCAAAATCTGAATATTTAAAACTATCTAAAAGTACTGGGCGTTGTGAGCATTATAAGCTTAATGTTGGAGCCATAACCTTTAAAGCAACTGTACTTAAAACCTGTAATCGATTCGTTTCGATATTCGAATTTCGTATTTAATCTAGATAATCTATCCATTCCCATCGATGTTGTCCACCTGCAGGTGCACAGGTCAAATATTTTCTTTGAATGGCGTGTTGCAGCGTATTCCGGATTGGAATTTCCGTGTGGTCAATCCGGCCGGCGATTTGAGTCAGGAGGTACTCCAGAGCAAATTCACCTGTGGTCGCATTGTCGGGTACAGGTCCCAGGCTTTCGATAACTGACTTCATCATCAGGTCGTAAATCAGTATGATGTGTTCTAAATTGGTAAGCGGCCACGCTTCCTCTTGGGTGGCCGTGCCGTTGTCACGGCGTTTTTTGATGTCGTCCAGCCAGGTATCAAAGTGATCCTGCCATTCTTTGACGATGCCATCCAATCGTTGCTGATCAATGGTCCTTGTCCTTATGATCGCGCGATTGGCATGGTAGTCGTCCCAATCATGACTCATGATTTGGAGATCGTATTCATGCCGGTTTTCACGCACATCGGTACCGGGGAAAGGAGCGAGCAAGTGAAAGCCGTGCAAAACCCCCATGCTTTTGAGCCGCTCGGCAAAAGCAACGGTCTCCTGAAGGGTTTGTTCGTTTTCGCCCGGCAATCCCAGGATAAAAGAGGCCTGAGGTGTGATGCCTACCTGATTGCACAGGTTCACCGCCCTCAGGACCTGTTCCAGGTTGATGCCTTTTTTAATACGTTTGAGCATTTCCGGGCTACCGGACTCGACCCCGAAGCTAACTGCCGTACAGCCAGCCTGCTTCATGCGTTCCAACAGGGATCTTGAAACCGTATCAACCCGGGCAAAGGAGGTCCATTGCACATCTAACTGCCGCTGAATGATT
Source organism: uncultured Desulfobacterales bacterium (assembly GCA_964452555.1). Lineage (GTDB taxonomy): Bacteria > Desulfobacterota > Desulfobacteria > Desulfobacterales > B30-G6 > B30-G6. The sequence continues at coordinate 32,863 of CAYVMI010000026.1, read as the reverse complement.
TCTTCACACACAGCCAGGCAGTGTTTTTTGGAGGCTGTAAAGAGATCGTCGGCGATATTGATCTGATGAAAGTCGAGTGAATGAAGGTCGGCTAGCTCATCCACGACCCTACTGGGATTGCGGTAACGGACCTTGCCACCGACCATTTTCCGGCCGACACAAAATATACATTGAAATGGGCAGCCCCGGCTGGTGGTCATGCTGATGGGTAAACCCAGCGCGCGATAACGTCCCAGGGGTAACAGGTGCCTGGCTGGTTCGGGAAGATTGTCAATGTTGGCAATCGGTTCCCTGGCGGGTGTTGATACGACAGCATCTTGAGTTCGATAGACGAGACCTTTGATTTGGTCCCAGGCGTGTCTGTCCTGATAAGACCGGACCAATTCTACGATGCTGTCTTCACCCTCACCCATGACGATGACGTCAATTTGCGGGCAGTCGGCCAAGGTTTCCCGCGCACAAAAACTGACATGGGGCCCACCCATGACCGTGATGATATGTGGGGCCAAGGACTTAACATCCTTTAACACACGGGCGGCATGGCTGAAATTCATGGTCACAGCCGTGGCGCCGACCAAATGGGGATTAAAATCTAAAATGAGTTGTTCAAGGATTTTCTTGCTGTAGGGATAGACGACTAAATCTAAAATCTTGACTTCAATATCGACAGCTTCCAGGGCACCGGCCAGAAAGGCGAGTCCCAGGGGAGGGGAGGGGGTTTCAGAAATCGGATAATAGGGGTTGATTAGTAATACGCGCATAAAATCATTTTGACCAATGCTGAGTTAAATTAAAATCGACTTTCACTTATACCAGTTGTAAAAATAAATTCCGATTCAAATCCGCAGTGAAGGGGTACTCCTTCCATCACAATCGGAGCGTTATTTTGACAATCCCTATAAGCGCGAAAGCCAAAAGTTAAATGAAAGAAAAAAGGGTCCGGGAAATCCCGGACCCTTTTTTTAGTTACATCATGCTTACCGGTTTTAGAACAATCCGGTGACCTTGCCGGTGTCTGTTTCCACATCCACACGGCGGTAGGCCGGGTTGGAGCCGGTACCCGGCATCAGGCTGATGGTGCCGGCGCAGGGGCACAGGAACTTGGCGCCGGAGTAGATCAGCACGTCGCGGATGGGCAGCGTCCAGCCCTTGGGCGCCCCTTTGATGGTCTTATCGTGGCTGAGGCTTTCATGCGTCTTGACCATCATGGTGGCGAAGTCGTCGTACTTGGGATCGTTTTCCAGCATCTTGGCCTTGGCTTCGGCTTCCGCAGTCCAAGATACGCCGTCGGCGCCGTAGACTTCTTTGGCAATGATTTCGACGCGATCGCGCAGCTTCATTTCAAGCGGATACAGGAATTGGAAATCGTTCTCTTCTTCACAGGCATCGACAACCGCATCGGCGAATTCCAGAGCGCCGTCGCCACCCATTTCCCAGTGCTTGGACTCGGCACAGCGGGCACCGGCGGCCTCGGCGATCTTGCGGATTACGGCGCACTCGGCGTCGGTGTCAGTGTAGAAGCGGTTGATGCAGACCACCGGGTTGATACCGGCCTTGCGGATGGTGTTGATATGATGCACCATGTTCTCGCAACCCTTTTCCACCCACTCCAGGTTTTCCTTGGTGTATTCGTCTGGCAGGGCCTTGCCGGTCACGACCGCGGGGCCGCCGCCGTGCATCTTCAGGGCGCGGATGGTGGTGGTCAGAACCGAGACGTGCGGCTTGAGGCCGGAGAAGCGGCTCTTGACGTTCCAGAACTTCTCGAAGCCGATGTCGGCGCCGAACCCGGACTCGGTGACATGGTAGTCGAAGAGCTTCAGGCCGACACGGTCGGCGATGATGGAGCTCTGGCCCACGGCGATGTTGGCGAAGGGACCGGCGTGCACCAGGCAGGGGTTGTATTCTGCCGTGCACATCATGGTCGGGTTGATGGTGTTGCGCATGAAAGCGGTCATGGCGTTGCCCACTTCCAGGTCACCGGTGGTGACAGGCTTGCCGCTTTTGTCAAAGGCTACTGTGATGTTGTTTAGCCTTTCTTTCAGATCGGCCAGATCGCGGATAACCGACAGGATGGCCATACACTCGGAACCAACGGCTATACCGAACTTGGATTGCATGGTGAAACCGTCAAAACGGCCGCCGATACCGATGATGATATTCCGCAGAGCCTGAGCGCAGAAGTCGATGATCCAGCCCATTTCGATGCGGGTGGGATCGATGTTCAAACGCGGCATGCCGGTCAGCCGATCCAGCTGCTCGTCATTGTAGTTGCGCTCGTGCTGCATGCGCGAGGTCAAGGCCACCATGGCCAGGTTGTGGGCATTCATGATGTCATTGATGTCACCGGTCAGGCCCAAGGAAAACTCGGTCATGGGAATCAGCAGCGAGTTGCCGCCACCGGCAGCCGTTCCTTTGACGTTCATGGTGGGGCCGCCCGAGGGCTGACGCAGGGCGCCGCCTACATTTTTGCCACGCTTGCCCAGACCTTCCATCAAACCACAGGAGGTGGTGCTTTTACCTTCACCCAGAGGTGTCGGGGTAATCGCGGTGACCTCGATGTACTTGCCGTCGGGTTTGTCTTTCAGGCGATCGATGATTTTGAGAAAGTCCAGTTTGGCCAGCCGACCCATGGGCAGCAATTCCCCTGCGGCCAAGCCCAGTTTCTCGCCCCATTCCTCCGGTGTCGGCATGTTTTTTTCAGCTGCTTCCGAAATCTGCCAGTCAGCCATTTCTACTGCATTGTATGCCATAGCTCCAACCTCCTTACGTTTATTGTGTTCTCAGGTTTGCTCTTTAACGAGCGTTCATATTCCTTAGAAGCCACCTCAAAATATTCTTTTGGCCCAATTTCGGTGTTGGCCTCTCATTTCAACACCTCAAAATACTACAGTATTCCTGCGAATTGAAATGTTCGGCCGCCTTGAACTTGAACCAAAATCCTAATTTTGAGAAAGCTTCTATTTTTTTGCCTTTTTGAATTGATGCAATGGGATAAAAGGCGTCATACAGATGACCCTAACCGCTATCATGTGAAAAACCATTTGGCAAGCGCTAAGTCCATCTCATTATTGTCATATATCTGTTTTCAGCTTTGTGTTCTTATTTACACCGAGGCACACATTATAGTTGCTTTCAGCAGAATGCTACATTTAGTGCAATAAGACTCCGGAGGAAGAGAAAGTATTTGGAGTTACACAATTAATAAAATTGAGGATACCATCAGCATGTTTCGCTAATGCAATGCTGCAAGTGATTCATGCGGAAATAGAAACCTTGCTTTTGCATGAGTTTTTTATGATTGCCGATTTCCAAAATGCGACCACTGTCGAGAACGACGATGGTATCAGCCTGCCGGACCGTGGAAAGCCTGTGGGCAATTATCAGGGCGGTTCTGCCAAGCATGAGTTTGGAAAGGGCGTCCTGAATGGCATCTTCGGTTAGGGAATCAATGTAGGACGTGGCTTCGTCTAATATGATCAATTGAGGATCACGAGCAAAAGCACGTGCAATCGATATCAATTGACGCTCGCCACTGGAAAGGGACGTGCCCCCTCGGGAGAGAATGGTGTCCAAACCTTGGGGTTGCTTTTTAATGACTCCCTGGCAATTGGCCGCCGCTATAACCCGGGCTATTTCGGCCTCGCTTGGATGGGCATGATCCCGCCAAATATTGGCACGGATGGTGTCTGAAAATAAATAGGGCTCCTGGGTTACGAAAGCCATTTTGGCTCGGTATTCTGAGACACTTAAATTTTTTATATCCTGACCGTTAAGAAAGATGCCGCCTGAAACCGGATCGTAGAATCGCATGATGAGGTTAGCAATGGATGTTTTACCCGAGCCGGTGGGACCAATGATGGCTACACTTTCTCCCGCCTGAATTTTAAGGGAAATATCCATCAATACCATTTCAGAGGGGAGATATCCAAAGGTTACCCGATCCACTGTAATCGTTTCTATTTTGGACAGAGTCTGAGGCAAGTGGGCGGTGTGTTTTGGCACCCCAGTGGTGGTCAGTTGTGCATCAATCGTATTGGGGGTATCCAATATCAGAAATATTCTTTCGGCTGATGCCAGGGCATTTTGCAGAATATTATACTTTTCAGCCAAATCCCGTATCGGCCTGAAGAACATTCGCATATAAGATATGAAGGCCACCAGGACACCAAGGCTAATGGCTTCATCCAGGACACTTTGACCACCATAAAAGATAATCACGGCAACAGTGACAATGCCGAATACTTCGATCAAGGGCATAAACACTGCCAAAACATGGATTTGGCGCATTCCGGCCAAATAGTTTTCATGATTAAGCTCCGCAAAGCGTCGGGCCATTATATTCTCTTTGCAAAAGGATTGAATAACACCAATACCGTCAATCATTTCAGCAAATTTTGTATTAATTTCGGCGACTTTAATTCGCAACACCCTGAAGGCATTTCGGATGCGGCCTGAAAAAGCAAAGCTGGTATACCCCACCAGCGGCATGACCAGAAATGAAAACAGGGCCAATTTCCAATTCATCACAATCAGCACGATGGCAATTCCGATCAATAGAAAAAAATCCTTGAATACCAGGGATATCACCGAGGTGAACAGTTCATGCATATTCTGAATGTCATTGGTAACCCGCGTGACCAAGCGACCAACCGGGTTTTGGGTAAAAAATGGCATGTTCAGATGCTGAATATGATCATAAAGAGCCAGCCGTAGGTCGTTCATCATTCGGTGGCCAGTGTATTCCATGACAATTTTCTGTATAAAATTGAATCCGAAGCTCAGCAAAATGATCAGCAAAAATGCCACCGTGACCCGGGTGACACCGGACAAATGATTTCTCCGCAGCATTGCAATTTCTTCGGTTTGGAGCTGGGAAAGTTGCTGGTAGGATATCAGATAGAATCGACCTGATTGTCTGAACAAATTGCGATGGTGATTAATAACGGCTTGGACTTCGGCCGAATCCGGCTCTACCTTCAAGAAGCGGGAATGGACCTTATCGCTGTCTCGCTGCAGCGTCTCTTCCATGTTAGGTACAATATAATGATCAATGGCAATTTTGGTGACATACGGAATGGCCAAATCCAGTACAGTGATAAACATTACCAGAATGATGGATACGGAAATCATCCAGCGGTGGGGCCTTAAAAAAGGCAGCAACCTTTTCAAAAGCTTTAAATCATAAGATCTGCCTAACTGTTGTTCCTCAAAAAATCCAGAATCATGCCGCATGGTGGACCTCTTGGAGACGATGGGTTCGGGCGTAGTAATTGTTATTGGCCATTAATTCGTGATGCGTTCCGTATTCGACTGCCCGGCCTTGGTTAAGTGTCAGCATACGGTCTGTAAAGCGGATGGCGGATATGCGATGCGAGATAATTAAAATAGTCCGCTGATCTGCTAATCTGCGGATATTTTCGATAATTCGGTTGCCGGTATTGGTGTCGACCTGGCTGATGGGATCATCCAGCAGTAAAATTGGACGATCAACCAGCAAGGCGCGGGCCAAGGCCAAACGCTGTTTCTGGCCCCCGGAGAGAATGATTCCGCGTTCACCCACGACGGTCTCAAAACCAAGCGGGAATGATTGGATGGTGTCATATACGGATGCCATCCGCGCGGCCTGCTCGATGGATTTTTGGGAGTATCGGCGGTCACCCAAGGTCAGATTTTCCATGATTGTGCCAGCGAACATGAACGGCTCTTGGGGCACATAGGCGATTTGGCTTCTCAAATCCTCAATTCGAATGCGAGGCAGTGCCAAGCCGTCCAGAAGGATCTGGCCCTGGGTTGTATCATAGAATCGTAGAATTAGATTAAAAAGGGACGTTTTGCCACTACCGGGCGGACCCAGAATGCCCAGCGATTCTCCTGGTTTCAGTTCGAATTCAATTTCCGAGAGAATCGGGATCAAATCGGCATCAAAGGAAAGCCCTACCCTTTTGAATTGCAGATGACCGGCTTGACGTTCGATGGGCTCAGCATCGGGAGCGTTTTTAATGTTCGGGATTGTTTCCAAAACAGCATGAATTCGGTCCAGAGATGCCCGACCGCGCTGAACCAGGTTGGTTACCCACCCCAGGGCCATCATCGGCCAGGTTAAAAGACCGAGGTAACTGATAAAGGCCACAAAATCTCCCGGCGTAATTTCCTGCAATATCGCCTGACGACCACCCAGGTATAACACGATGGCCAGGCTGAGGTTTGAAAACAATAGCATCAGCGGAAAGAATGTACCCGTAATGGTCACCAGTCTCAGATTTTGGCGAACATAATCGGCTGACTTGTGCTCGATTTGATCTCGTTCAATTGGTTCTGTGCCATAGGCTTTCACAATCCGAATTCCGGCCAACCGTTCGCGTACGCCTTCGGTCAGATTTGCAAATGATCCTTGTACATCCTGATAGCGTCGGTGCATTTGACGACCGAGCAGGCGAGTCCCCAAAACGATGAAAGGCATGGGAATCAGAACGAATATTGTCAGGCGCAGATTAATATAAGCCATAAAACCAATAGAGGCCGCTCCGAGTACAATGGCATCATTGAGTGCCACCATGCCCATGCCGGTGGCCATACGAACCTGTTTGATATCGTTGGTGGCCCGGGCCATAAGGTCACCGGTCTGAGTTTTATCGAAATAGGCGCTGGAAAGTTTTTCAATGTGGCCAAACAACTTGTTGCGCAGACCTTCTTCTACACGGCGGGATGTCCCCAACAAACACCGCCGCCATAGATAACGAAACAGCCCAATACCCAAACCGATACCGAAAATGGTGAGGGCATACCGGGTTAGGCCGGTTGCGTCGATTGCAAACCCTGTCAGGTCATCAATTGTCCATTTGATTACGCGAGGCACTAGTAGCTGCAATATGTCAACTAATATCAGGCACGCAAATCCGATCAGAATAATCCATCGATTTTCAATAAAATAAGGTTTGATCAATTGTAAGGGTGTCATAAAGAAAACCGTATCATTTTTTTATCAAAATATTAGCATGATTTATGAATTGTCATAAATTTTTGGAACAATAACCCAAAATAAGGTTATTACAACCTATCTCAAAATAAAGATTAGGCCCTCTGGTTAGGGACTGTCCAGGTAGAATGGGGAACAAACTGCTAGTACATGAGCATTTTGAGCCGCTTTGCCATGCCATCAGGGGGTATTAGATTATTTTGAGATAGCTTGTAGTAAGGGTTACCTTGATACTGGTTATTGACCCGTAACTTTTCATATCCTGCCGCGTACAACCAGGCCTATGATGAAATCTTTATAGTATATAAATCATGCCTGATTCGCTTCCCGCAAAAAGTTTAAGAACATGTAACCACAAATTAAAAAATATTATTTACTTCTGATAAATGTTAGCAAAATTGGCCTGACAAGGTTCTTCCCCTCAAAATAAATAAACTTAATCAAACACTTGAAGATATTGACTTTCAAGCTGTCGCTTGTTAAAGTCCTTCTCTATGGACTTAGGAAATGTGGTCGAATTTATTGACCGTCAGAAAATGGTCTGTGCGGTCATTTTAGAGATAAAAAAACTGAGGTTGCGGCTGCTGACAGAGGGTAATCGTGAAATCAAACTTTCAGCAGACAGACTCTCCCACCGAAGTGGCCGTCATCTGGACTTGTCCATGAGTCGGGAGAAACTCGTAGACACCCTCAAGCAGATTTCCAATCAGCGTAGAGCACTCATCGATCATGTGGATGTGAAGGAATTATGGGAAGTACTTAACACCGAACAGGAATGGATTGATCTTGAAACCATGACGGCATTTTGTTTTCCCAACAGCCCGACCCCGGATCACGAATCCGCCGTCATGCGCGCCTTTTTTAATAACCGGCACTATTTTCAATTTAATGGCAACCGATTTTTCCCGCATTCAGAAGAAAAAGTGGTTGAGCTGGATAACCGTAATAAAGAGAATGAGCGCTTAAAACGCCTTGCGGATCTTGGAACGCGTTGGGTTAAACAGCTTCTAACACCGGGAGCGAGTTTTCACACCGAGCTTACCGAAAATGAACGGAGCGAAATTATAACGGTTTTAAGTTCCACGTATCTACATCAAAAAGACAGCCCCCACTATGCCCTGGGGAAAAAAATACTCAAAGAAGCCGGCAGCCGCGTGGATGACAACCGGCTTTTCACGATTTTTGTGGATCTTGGTGAGTGGGATAAAGATATAAACCTGGATCTCCTGCGCTTGGGTGTCACCACTGAGTTTGATGAGGCTGTCCAGGAAAGCGCCGAAGACCTGGTCAAACGGGCCTACTATGCCAATACTGAAACCTCTGGCGATAGCCAACGCATTAATTTAACTGATCTGCATCTAATTACCATAGACGGTCAAGCGACGCTGGATTATGACGATGCTTTGAGCATTGAAAAATCAAACAATCATTATCGGCTGGGTATCCATATTTCTGACGTGGGAAGCTTAATTCATAACAGCAGTTTGGTTGATCTGGAAGCGGCCAAGCGCGCCAGCTCCATTTATACGCCGGATATGAAAATTCCGATGATACCGTCCAGTCTTGCCGAAGGCTTATGTAGTCTGAAAGCCGGGGAATTACGTCCGGCAATCAGTACGTTGGTGCAAATCAGCAAGCAGGGTGAAATCGGTGAGGTAGAGGTAGTTCCCAGCCTGATCTCAGTCCAGCGGCAGCTAAGCTACTATGACGTGAATACCGTTACCGATGATGATGAGGAAATTAGGATTCTGTACGACATCGCCAAGCAGTTCCGCCAAAAAAGACTTTCCCAGGGAGCACTGCAAATTACACTTCCTGAAATCAATATTTGGGTTAATCAAGATCGAGAACCGTCTGTTAGTAAAATCAACAGGGAAAGTCCGGGCCGCATGCTGGTGGCCGAATTGATGATCATGTGCAACTGGCTCACGGCCAAATTTTTAAGCGATCACGACATGCCGGCAATATTCAGGTCACAACCAGAACCCCGTAAAAGGATTTTTAAGGATCATGAAGGTACCTTATATCAAAACTGGGCCCAGCGAAAACTGCTCAATCGGTTTGTATTGAATTCCACGGCTGATTTTCACGCAGGATTGGGCCTGGAAGCATATGTAACCGCGACATCACCTATTCGAAAATATTTTGATCTGGTAACTCAACGGCAAATTCGTGCTGTTCTGGGGCTTGACAAACCATACTCAAAGGAGGAAATAGATAACTTGATTTCGGCCCTGGAAAAACGCATGAGTGCGGTGTCACAAATCCAGTATAATCGCAACCGTTACTGGTTGTTAAAGTATCTAATGCAAAAAGTTGGTGAGAGCACAGAGGCCATCGTTCTAGGGCGAAAGCGGAACGCCTATTCAATTCTTCTAACCGAATATATGTTGGAATGCGATCTGCCTTTTTCCAATGGTATCGATTTAAAAGCTGAAGATTTGGTTAGTGTCAAGATTCAACAAGTCAATGCGAGAGGCGGTTTCATCTCGGTATTTATGGGTTGATAGTAGTGACCCAAAAAAAAGCAGGAGACCACCAATGAAATTTCAAACCTTAATTCTTTCTCTTCTTGTGGGAATCTTATATGTGAGTTCTGCATGCCTCGCCCAGGCACAGGAAGTTGCCATGGGAGAAGTTGCGTCGATGCTGGGCAAAGTAGAAATCAAGCGGGCCAAGCAAACAACCTGGTTGAAGGCCCGCAAACATACGGAAATATTTTTTGGCGATATAATCCAGACCGGAGAAGATTCCGAGGCCGTTATCAGCCTGGTAGACGATAGCATTATGCGTATTCGGGCCAATAGTAAGGTTGTGCTGAACACCCGTATATCACCGGTTGAGAAAAAGAATTCAGTTTTGTTGTTTTTCGGTAGAATATGGAACAAAGTTAGTCGCAAGGCCCTTCGGAAAAAAGTTTTTGAAGTTCAAACACCGACTGCTGTCTGCGGGGTACGTGGAACTGATTTTGAAACAGCTGCCTACGAAGATGGAACCATGTTGGTGCAGGTGGTAAGCGGCGAGGTGGAGGTTGACAACGAAACGACCAACGAAACACTGGCCGCTAATCAGGGAACCCAGGTATCCTTTGATCAAAAAGAAATTAGAGTCACATCTGATTTTGATCCTGATTGGGAACAGGATCAACAACGATCGCGTGAAAAGCTTTTGGGAGATGGCGAAAAATACGGTGGTTATGTCAGTGATGAAATCTACAGGCGCAGGGATCAATTAAAGACTCTTGTGGACCGGGCCGCAGATCTGGTGGCTGCTAAGGAGCAACTTAAACAACAGGCAGCTGCAGCCCAGGATGCGGGCGATACCGCAGCCTATGAAACTTATTTGATTGAAATTGAAAAAATAAGTGCAGAGCAGAAAGCATTGAATAAAAAAATTGCGTACCATAGCCGCCGCCTGGAATGTCATTTTGGTCTGTTTTCGCATTACGGCGATCTGGCAAAACACCCGGAGATCTCCAAGCGATTTAAAGGGCGTGAATTTATTCTGAATCAATTGGACGACATCGAATCGATATACGCTGAATTTGACGCCATGGCCGAGGAGGGCATGAAAATGTCAATGGAAGACATGGAAGATCTTATGGATGAGATGCGGGATAAAATGACCGATTTTAAGGATTCCAAGTCTAAGAAGGGGGATATTTTCGACGAGATGGATTAGTGCCGCCAAAGGCGGCTTCCCGAAAGATGCGTGGCATTTTTCGGATTTAAAAATCAAATTGCAGCTCAAACTAAATTGAGAACGAACGCGACGCAATGCATATTGCTTAAGGAATATTAACGAAAATATGGGCATACAAGAAAGAAAAGAACGTGAAAAGGAACGACGGCGTCAGCAGATCATAGTTGCCGCCAAGCGTGTGTTTACCAAGAAGGGACTGAGCAAGACCACAATGGAGGATATTGCCAAGGAATCTGAACTGAGCCCGGGTACCCTCTATTTGTATTTTAAGAACAAAGAAGAGCTCTATGCTTCGCTATCACTCAGGATTCTTCAGTTTCTGAGTATCCGTGTGGCACAGGTAATTGAAGAAAACGATACGAATCCACCGGAAAAACTCGACAAATTGATTGCCGCCATGTACGAGGTCTACGAGTTTGATCCCATGGTGATTATCAATATGTTTCATTTGCAATCCAGCGAGACATTGCGAAACCTCTCACCGGATCTTTTGCAGGAAATCAATACATTATCGCAAAAGGCGCTCGGACATATGGCCAGCATATTTAAGGATGGGATGGAACAAGGATATTTTATCGAACGTCACCCCATCGCACTGGCAGATATCTTTTGGTCTTTATTCTCGGGTGTTATTTTATGGGAAACCAGCAAGAAGGTTATCGACGAGGATAAGGATTATTTAAAATCGACACTCGACACGGCTTTTGAGCTTTTTTGCAGAGGAATTCGGAAATAGAAAAGGTTTAAAATTTTGGGAAGCATTTCAGCGCGAACCCGGGACGACATGAGGATGCTCGATTCAATCGGGCGCTTTGCACGTAGCTGCACAGCTTTGTCGCCGAATCGGTAGGTTCGTGCTGATACCACAAAAAGGCCCAATCTACGCACCTCCCGCCTAGCTGGAAAAAGCCACATAATTTGGAACCACACTAAAGGCTTGACGCACTTTATTCTGTTTTCTATAATGCCGCAGTGCTAATTTTAACCTGAATCTTGTATAAAATTTGATGTATTTTTCTAAAACCTTTATTTAGGACGGATCTAGGATTTTTTACAGCTTGTGTTCAATCAACTCATTGAATTTTGCGGATGAAAGTCCTTTTTTACTCATCAAATTTCACCCGGAGGGCGAGCCGGAGGCTTCCATATGCTGCGTTGCCAAGGATTTGAAGTAAAAAACTACGCCTTCACCCTTGGACGCCTTGCCTATGAAAACCTCCGACTCGTGCAAGATCCAGGTTTAAACTAAGGTATTGATGTTGCCGTGAAAATATTGATTAAAATTGCCTATTGGATCGACACCCTGAATGAGTATGTCGGCCGCGGTGTTGCGTGGGTTACATTGGGTTTGGTGTTGTTGGTTTTCGTGGATGTATGCATGCGCTATTTACTCAATGTCAGTTTTGTTTTTAACCAAGAGATGGAATGGCATCTTTTTGCATTTATTTTTTTAATCGGCGCCGGATATACGCTCCTACATGATGGGCACGTACGCGTAGATATTATCTATCAACGGCTGGGATTTAAGGGCCAAGCCTGGGTAAACCTTGTGGGTGTTATCCTCTTCTTGTTTCCCGGTTGTTTTTTAATCATTAAGACCTCGCTGAAGTTTGTGATCAATTCCTGGTCGATGATGGAAGGCTCACCCGATCCGGGAGGAGTCCCCTTTCGATTTATTCTAAAAAGTGCCATTCCCATTGGATTTAGTCTGTTGTTTTTACAAGGCGCCTCCCTGGGCATTCACAGTCTGCTGCAGATTTTAGGCCTAGAAACGGAAAAGGAGGGTGAATCCTGATGGAATATTTGCCTGCCTGGATGTTTCTAGCTCTAACCATCCTATTGATGGCCGGCTTTCCGGTCACTTTCACACTGATGGGTACGGCCCTTTGCTTTGGATTGATTGGATTTGGGTGGAACTTTTTTAATCTGTTGCCCCTAAGAATTTGGGGCGTCATGGGCAATGTGACCTTAATGGCTGTACCTCTGTTTGTGTTTATGGGGGTTATGCTGGAGCGTTCCGGGCTGGCGGAAGACCTTCTGGACACCATGGGCGTGCTATTCGGGCGCATTCGCGGCGGCATGGCGATTTCCGTCGTTGTGGTGGGAGCCATTCTGGGGGCATCCACCGGCATTGTCGGTGCCACCGTAGTAACCATGGGACTGCTGGCCGTGCCGACTATGCTTAAACGTGGCTATCAGAAAGAATTGGCTACCGGGACAGTATCGGCCTCTGGAACACTGGGACAAATCATTCCGCCAAGTATCGTGTTGGTGTTGATCGGCGATATTGTCGGCGTTTCGGTGGGAGATCTGTTCATTGGCGCTGTTTTACCGGGACTTCTACTCGTGAGTTTATATATTGTCTACATATTAATTGTGGCCATGTTCCGTCCTGAATTGGCGCCGGCCATCCCCAAAGAAGAGCTCGACGCCATGTCCGCCAAGCAGCTTCTCACTCGCGTTAGCAAGGCCCTGTTTCCGCCCCTTTTTTTGATGGTAGCCGTATTGGGCTCAATTTTTGCCGGAATTGCGTCACCCACCGAAGCTGCCGCAGTGGGCGCAGTTGGGGCCACCTTGTTAGCCCTGGCTAACCGCAAATTTTCTTTGGGTATCCTGAGGGAAGTTATGCAGACCACGGTTAAACTGACCTGTATGGTGTTCATCATCCTGTGCGGGGCGGCGGCATTCGGTCTGGTATTCAGGGGCTTGGGCGGAGACGAACTGGTACGCGAATTCCTGGGTGGTCTGGCCGACAAGTATTCCAAGGGAATGGTCCTGGCTATTGTTATGGGGCTCATTTTCGTAATCGGTTTCTTTCTCGATTTTATTGAGATTACGTTTATCCATGTTCCGGTTCTGGCCCCGATAATGCTTGAGTTCGGTTTTGATCCGGTTTGGTTTTGCATCCTTCTGGCGGTTAATCTGCAAACCTCATTTATGACGCCGCCGTTTGGGTTCTCATTGTTTTATCTCAAGGCGGTGACCCCGCCCGAGGTGACCACCGGGCACATCTATCGGGGCATCATACCCTTTGTTTTTTTCCAGCTCATTGGTCTGGCAATCGTAGTCTTGTTTCCCAAGCTGGCCACCTGGTTACCCAAGCTGGTTTATGGCCCTTGACGCCGACCAAATTTTATATTAACCATGTAACATTGTAGTAATCGTACCTAATTCGTGCAAGATTCAGGTCATATGTTTATAAGTCGCTTGCGGTATCACGAATTGTGATTGTCGTATATGTGAAGCTACGTCTTTTGTCGGTTGGTGTAGGTATCATTTAGGTATAACCATCAAAACAAGGAGGTCATGAATGAAAAGACGAGATTTTCTAAAAAAGGCCGGTATTGGGGCGGCCGCTGTAGCCGCTACAACGGTGAGCGCGCCGGCCGTGCTAGCCCAGCAGTCTTATCGATGGAAAATGGTCACCACCTGGCCCGCCGGACTGGACGTACTTCAAGAGGGGTGTGTCCGCTTGGCCAAACGAATCGGGGAGTTGACCAATGGTCGCATTAAAATCCAGGTGTTTGCTGCGGGAGAACTTGTCCCGGCATTAGAAAGTTTTCAGGCGGTGTCCGACGGCACTGTGCAAGTAGGCAGCGGTGCTTCATATTATTGGGCCGGAAAGGAACCGGCGACCCAGTGGTTTGCAGCGGTTCCGTTTGGCATGAATGCCCAGGGGATGTCGGCCTGGTTCCATGGCGGTGACGGGTTGAAACTTTGGGAAGAGGTTTATGCACCCTTTAACTTGGTACCCAGGCCTGGTGGCTCCACGGGCGTTCAGATGGGTGGTTGGTTTAATAAAAAAATTAATTCCCTGGATGACTTTAAGGGTCTAAAAATGAGGATCCCCGGCTTGGGTGGCAAAGTTGTTGCGAAGGCCGGAGGGACCGTGGTTCTGCTTCCAGGCGGCGAGATATTCACCTCCCTGGAGCGAGGTGTCATTGATGCAACTGAGTGGGTCGGCCCCTTGCACGGATTGCGGTTTGGCTTTTTTAAGGCAGCTAAATATTATTACTATCCAGGCTGGCATGAACCCGGAACTTATCTGGAATATTTTTTCAACAAAAAGGCCTATGATGCGCTTCCCCAAGATTTGAAACATATCGTGGATGCCGCCTGTGTGGAAAATGAACACTGGGTCTTGGCGCAGTTTGACGCCCGCAATGGGGCAGCCCTGCAAACCTTAATCAACAAGCATAAGGTGCCCGTATTGCCATTCCCACAAAAAATGCTCAGAGACATGATGCCGCTGGCTGAGCAGGTTATTGAAGAAGAGGCAGCCAAGAGCCCCATGGCCACTAAGGTCAATGCGTCCTTCAAAAAGTTTCAGAAGGCTGTAGGTACCTGGGGCACTATTTCCGAGAAGGCTTATTATAATGGGATTTTGCCGGAATTCTCACTAAAGGGATAGCGTGTCAATCCCAAAATGACCTTTTCACGCCCTGCCGGCGTTGGACGGCATGATTCAATTCCTCGGAAATATTCAACGCCACCGACTTTGTCGGTGGCTTATGATTCACTATTCCTGTGAATTGAATCCGCCGTCCGCCGTGGCAAACCGCTAAAATTTCTATTTTCGGACAGACACGCATTTTGCCTATCACGGTAGGGTACGAAACAGCCGCTTCAAGTACAGATGAAAAAGGCCGTATGGATCAACGAACCATACGGCCTTTATTTTTCCTTTATATTTGCGACGCTGTCGCGCCGGCTAAAATCGCGATAGTGATTTTAGTCTTTGGGATGGCATTCGGTGCAGCCGCTGGGACCGCTACTCTGGATTGGACCTGCGGCCGAACGATAAGAGTTTTCAATAGCCCGGTTTTGTTTTTTGATTTCTTTGTGGCAGCCGATGCAGGCGGAATGGTACGCTTCTTTATAGTATCGTATGGCTAAATCCGGATCGGCCGCACGTTCCTCCTTGGCCGGGTTTTGGGCTAGATCATGACAACCCGAGGTCATACAGGATAGAACCGGTGACTCCCCGTCCCAGGTATGGTGACATGCTTTACAGTTATAGTCGAAGTGGATTGCATGGGGGAATTCAACCGCAGCTCTTTTTGAATCAACTTCTTCCGGCGGTTCCAG
Source organism: uncultured Desulfobacterales bacterium (assembly GCA_964452555.1). GTDB lineage: Bacteria > Desulfobacterota > Desulfobacteria > Desulfobacterales > B30-G6 > B30-G6. The sequence continues at coordinate 17,097 of CAYVMI010000026.1, read as the reverse complement.
AAGTATGGTCCCCAAGGGGATGCACAAGTTGTCCCCGGATTCATCCGCAGTGACTAGACTGAAACTAAATAACGCCAATAAGGCGACTCCCACCATCAATATGTAATATTTTGACATTCACATCCCCCTTGGATATCCGAAAAAATCTCGTCTGCTATAATACGTCTTTAAGGAACTTTCAATAACAATTTTAAATTCATCTAAGCTTGCTGCACGGGAAGAATTAAAATGGTACCAGAAATCGCAAAACGATATTTAACGGCCATATAGGTTGACATAACTATTAGACTGGCATAAAAATTCAAGTCTTTATTGGGTCATTATCCTTTAGGTTTAAATTTGAATTCCCCACGGCTCTCAGTGGGGATGAATTCAAATTATAGATTTAGATCCAATTTTCAGTAAAAAAGCGAAACGGGAATCCCTAGGATTTCGATAAAATTCCGTAATACCCTGTAGCTTGCTTCAGCAGGGATAGGAATTTTGGCAATCATAAGCCAACGACAGCATCTTTGGCGTTGACCGCTTAAGAGCGACGACCTTTCGCCCTGCGGCGAAAGATACGTTTCTCCCCAGGCGAAACGTGTGCGCTATCATAAAATCGTGGAACACGATTTTATTTAGACAAACCCAATGACCGGGAAAAATAGCAAATCGATTGGTTTGATGGGGGGCGTAATGGTCAGTATGGTGGGCCTGCTCCTTTTGGTGGCTTGTGATGAACCGGCGAACCAAAACCAGTCTAGGTCTGAGACTGCGGTCGTGACCGAACGTTCAGATGATGACCGCGTTGTACATCTTTATTTTGCCAACAGTGACCAAAGTGCATTAATGGCTGAGCAGCGCTCCATGCCCGCCGGTATTCCACCTGAGATAGCCGGGGTTCGAATCATGCAAGCCTTAATAGAGGGACCGAAACAACGACTTGAAAGGACGATTCCTGACAAAACCCACATAAGGGGATTCTATATAACGGATAATCGTACCGCCTATGTTGACGTTTCAAGCGCGATTCGCGAGCATCATCCAGGCGGAGCCCGTTCGGAGCTGCTGACCGTCTTTTCAATCGTGAACTCCTTGACGATGAATTTGACCGATATCGAAACTGTAAAAATCCTAGTAGAAGGACAGGAAGCAACCACTCTGACAGGGCACATGGACCTGCGATTCCCGATGCGGGCGAATCTGCTATACGTAAGATGACGAAAAAGCATAAAATAGATAAGATCCGGAATATTGGCATTATCGCCCATATCGATGCCGGAAAAACCACGGTGACAGAGCGGATTCTGTATTATACCGGTCGCTCACACAAAATGGGGGAGGTTCATGATGGTGAGGCCACCATGGACTGGATGCCCGATGAACAAGAGCGTGGCATTACCATCACATCAGCGGTAACAACTTGTCATTGGCAAGGGGTTGAGATCGGTCTCATCGATACGCCCGGTCATGTGGATTTTACCATTGAAGTCGAACGTTCCCTGAGAGTATTGGACGGAGCGGTTGGTGTTTTTTGTGCCGTGGGAGGGGTCGAGCCGCAATCTGAGACAGTTTGGCGCCAGGCCGATAAGTACTTTGTACCAAAAATCGCCTTCATAAATAAGCTCGATCGAATTGGGGCTGATTTTTTTGGCGCCGTTGACATGATGCGCGAACGCCTGGATGCAAACCCTTTGATAGTTCAGATTCCCATTGGTTCTGAGGATACATTTACAGGTATTATCGACCTGATACAAATGAAGCAGATTATATGGGATGATGATTCCTTGGGTGCCAGTTTCGAATACGAATCGATTTCATCCGACCTAATGGAGATGGCTCAGGAGTATCATGAAAAGTTGATCGAAACGCTGGCTGAAGTCGATGATGATATCATGGAGGCATATCTGTCGGAAACGGCCATTGATGATGTGGCTATAAAACAGGCCATTAGAAGCGCGACCATCGATTTGAAAATTGTACCGGTTCTTTGTGGGGCGGCACTTAAAAACAAAGGAATTCAGCCACTTATAGATTCAATTGTCGACTATTTACCCAGCCCCTTGGATATTCCACCCATCCAGGGAACTGATTCTGAGACCGGTGAAGTTCAAAAATATAAAGCACATGAATCCGAACCGCTTGTGGCCCTTATTTTTAAGGTAGCGATGATGGAGCGGCGGAAATTATCGTTTGTGCGGGTATACAGCGGCAAACTGTCGGTGGGGGAACTGGTTTACAATTCCAATCGCAGAATATCCGAAAAGCTGAGCAGAATCCTACAGATGCATGCCAATAAACGCGAGCGGGTGGATACGGCCGGTGCCGGGAGCATTGTGGGGGTCGTCGGGCTTAAAGATAGTTCCACCGGCGAAACATTGTGCGATCCGACGCGCCCGGTTGTGTTGGAACGAATCGAGTTCTACGAACCGGTTATTTCCGTAGCGGTTGAACCCAAAACACACGCCGATCAAGAGAAATTGGAAGAGGTCCTTAACAAGTTTGTGGCTGAGGATCCCACCCTGACCGTCAAAGAGGATCCGGATACGGGTCAGACCATACTATCCGGAATGGGCGAACTGCATCTGGAAATAATCATTAGCCGTATGCTTCGGGAGTTCAAGACCAGCGTGCGGGTCGGAAAACCTCAAGTCGTTTATCGGGAGACCATCGAGGAAACAGCCGAAGGCGCGGCTGTATTTGATAAAGAGGTGGCTGGACAAAGGCATTTCGGCGAAGTTCAATTGCAAATCAAGCCCTTACCCCGCGGTACGGGTAATAAGTTTGTTGCTACGCTTCAGAACCAGGAAATACCCGAAGCATTTATACCGGCTGTGGAGACCGGCGTTATGGAGTCGCTGGAAAGCGGGGTCCAGATGGGTTATCCTGTAGTTGATGTGGAAGTTGCGCTGACCGGCGGCTCGTTTAAAGAGTCGGTCGGGTCGGAGCTGGCGTATAAGGTGAGCGCATCAATGGCCTGCAAATCGGCTTTGTCAAGCGGGAACCCTTTTTTGTTGGACCCAATCATGAAAGTGGAAGCTTTTGTGCCCGAGGCTTTTATGGGCGATGTGATTGGTGATTTAAATGCCCGCGGCGGAAAAATTGAATCAATTGCAGCCAAGACCGGGTTGCAGGTGATCAAAGCCGTGGTACCCCTGGCCCAAATGTTTGGTTATTCAACCTCATTGAGATCGGCTACCCAAGGTCGGGGGACGTTTAGTATGCAATTTTCGCATTTCGATCGCAGCGAATCAAAATAAAATTGCGGAATCAATATTTCCGGCATGTATAATATAGACATTTCAGCAGGGTAATTGTCCTGCAGAAAGATTTAAATGAAGTTTTAAGTGCCTAAAGTTAAGGAATTCTGTCTATTTATATAGAAGATAGAGCGTAGCGAATCATTAACTTTAGTTCACTTAAAACTATGAGAGAATATCCCCTTTTCAAAGAGATCAGTGTTGAACTGTCATCTCCGGCTATCTACTAATTCTCCTTCTCCCGGGCTTCACGATTGGCGGCTTTTTTAACCTTTTTCAGCATCTTTTGGATTTCTTCTATCTGTTTCGGATCGCTTACAAGGGGTAATGCTTTTTGGAGATGAACCCTGGCGGTTTTCCAGCGGCCAGTCATCTGGTTGTATTTCCCCAAATGGTAATGGGCCATGCCAAGTTTTTCCTGCCTACCGTATGTACTGCCAAGTAAGCGATGCACTTCAGCTTCCTTGGGATTCTTTTTTAAATAGGCGTTGAATTCCTCAACGGCCCGGGTCAGATTGCCCAAGGCCATGTTGGTACGGGCAAGATAATAAAGACTTTCAGTATCTTGCGGTGCCAGCCGATAAGATCCACCGAGGGTTCGAAGGGCCTTGGGATAATGGCCTTGGAGAAAATATATGCGCCCCAATTCTCTCAAAAATGTGGCATTGAAGGCATCTCGTTCCAAGGCCTTTTTCAGGTGGTGAACCGCGTCGGAATAGTCCTCCATTTGCGCCAATGCCAGGGCCTTGCCATAAAGCGATATGGTATCGTAGGGTTCTGACTTCAAATGGGCATCAAAGCGGGCCAGGGCCACTTGCCCATCCTCGTGTTTGCCCAATACAGTTGCCTGCACAAAGCGGAATTCATCCGGATCGATTGTAAGGCGGTCAGCTTCGGGAAGGGGGTTGCCGGACAGATAGGTGTCAATGTAGGCCATGCGCTCTTCGGATGCGGGGTGGGTCATTAAATAATTAGGTATCTGCTCCGTACCGATCCACTGCTTGCTTCTCATTTTTTGCATGGAACCGAGTAAGCCCTGACCACCATATCCTGCCTGATAAAGATATTCCAATGCCAGTTGGTCCGCCTGTAATTCATCCTCTCGGCTAAAAGCAAGCGTGGCGGACTGCCCTGCCGCCATGGAACCGGCGACGACGGCATTGCCCAGTGCCGCGGCCCCACCGACGCCAATAAATATTCCCGCGGCAATACCGGCCAGGGTTGCCAATCCTATTTTGGGTGAACGGTCAATATTCTGCGAAATATGCCGACTGACCACATGAGCAATTTCATGGGCCAAAATACCGGCCAATTCTTCTTCGTCATCAAGGGCTACCAGGAGACCGCTATTGATAAAAATATGGCCGGCTGGTGTGGCAAACGCATTGTAAACATGTTGCTTGACGACATAAAATCGATAGGTAAACGGTTGCTGCGGCATTTTTGCCAATATGCTGTTACCAATCCGGTTCACATAAGCGACCACAAGCGGATCTTTGATCAGTTGTAATTTTTCTTCGATAACCTGCAGGAGTTCTTTTGATAATTCCTCCTCTTCCTGGATAGTTATGCCAAAAGGGGTGGGCACGAATATCAGATGCAGGAAAAAAAGGGAAAGGGTGGCAACAACCGTTAATTTACGAAAAATATACATGTTTGGAATATTATCAAAGAATAATCTGCCGATCAAGCATGGTCCAGCCTTATCGGGCGACTTCCGGCATGGTGAGGCGGTTGAACTCATCATCAGGAATAGAATCGTGTAACGAATTTATTTTCAAAGCCTGGATTTTGTGATAGACGCTCTGACATGATGCAAACCATATGTATTGTAAACCAGAAGGGTGGGGTTGGCAAGACGACCACGGCCGTTAATTTGGCTGCCTCCCTGGCTCTGGCTGAAAAAAGAACCTTGCTGGTGGACTGTGACCCCCAGGCCAATGCCACAACCGGGTTGGGAATTGACAAGAATGATTTGGAGCAGACACTCTACCATGGTTTAATAGGTGATACAGGCATCAACCGCATTGTGATTGATAGTGAAATCGAGATGCTAAAGGTAGTCCCTTCGCGGGTGGAGCTAATCGGCTTTGATATTGAAATGTTGGCCGCCGATAACCGTGAAATGGCCTTAAAGAATCTTTTGCATCAGCTAAATGGCGGTTATGATTACATCATCATCGATTGCCCTCCCTCTCTAAGCCTGCTGACAGTGAATGCCATGGCTGCTGCGGACGCCCTTTTGATCCCACTGCAGTGTGAGTTTTATGCATTGGAAGGACTTAGCCAACTCTTACAGACCATCAAACACATCAAGCATAGTTTGAATCCCGGCTTACGCATAGCGGGCATCTTACTGACCATGTTTGATCAGCGAACCAACTTGTCACATCAGGTGGCTGAAAATGCAATCAAATACTTCAAGGACCTTGTCTTTAATACAACCATTCCCAGAAATGTTAGGCTGGGTGAATCTCCCAGTTTCGGCAAACCGATTGCACTTTACGACGCCTCTTCATCCGGCGCTGAAAGCTACCGGGATCTTGCCCGGGAGGTTATGTCCACGAGGTTTTCATCCGAGCCGAGGCCCTAGAAGCGAATTCAAATAGACACGAGACCAGCAGATGCCCAAAGAAGAGAAGAAAAAGACCAAAAAAGTGGCCCTGGGTAAGGGATTAGGGGCGCTGATCCCCGATATTCGTACAGATGAGGAAACGCCCAAAGACTTTCTTTATTGCCAGGTCAGTCAGATTCAGCCCAATCGCTATCAGCCCCGGAAGCATTTTCAAACTGATGAGCTGGCGGATCTGAGCGCTTCCATCAAGGCGCAGGGCATTATCCAACCCCTAATCATACGCAGAATTGAAGACGGATATGAACTTGTGGCCGGTGAAAGAAGGCTACGGGCCGCCAAATTGGCGGGCTATCAGGAGGTCCCTTGCGTCATCAAAAACCTGACTGAAACGCAACTGCTGGAAATGTCGCTGGTGGAAAATATCCAACGCGAAAACCTAAATCCCATGGAAGAAGCCGATGCGTATCATCGTCTGATGGTAGAATTTGCCTTGACGCAAGAAGCGGTAGCGGCGCGCGTTGGAAAAAGCCGACCGGCAGTGGCCAATTTTTTACGTTTGAGACAGCTGCCGCAAGCCATAAAGAAGAGTATCATTGAGGGCATTTTGAGTATGGGGCATGCCCGCGCCTTGTTGGGTGCCAATACCAAAACCCAACAATTGGCGGCCTGGCGAATTGTTGTGGCCAGGGGATTATCCGTACGTGAGACCGAGTCGCTTGTCAATCGGCTTAAAAAAGAAAGCGGACCTAAAAAGAAACCCAAAAAGGATTCCGAGAACACCTATCTAACCAATGTCGCCGCGGAACTATCCAGAAGCTTTGGAACCAAGGTACAAATTCGGCGCAGGGGTAAAAAGGGCAAGGTTGAAATTGAGTTCTACAGCAATGATGATTTGGATAGGCTTTTACAACTTCTGAATCGTTGATTCCCAAAGTTTCTATTTTTGAGTTGTGGTTATTAACAGAAGCTTGGTTAAGATAACAAGAAATACAATACAAATCGTAAAATAAAAGATGTCGCTGCACGTAATCATAGACGGCTACAACGTCATTCGCCAATCGAATCATCTGAGCATCATCGATCTGCAGGATATCCAAGAAGGACGGCAGGGCCTTCAAGATCTCATGGCAGCCTACCGCCAGACCAGGGGGCATCAAATCACAATTGTATTTGATGGTTTGCATGCTACTCACCTGGGGGTACAACGGCACCGGGCAAATGGGATGCTGATCATATTTTCCGGCAACGGCGAGACGGCTGACGATGTGATTAAACGGATGGCCGCCAAAGAGGGGGCGCGGGCTCTTATTGTCAGCTCGGATCGGGATATTACCGACTTTGCAGCTTCCAAAGGGGCCGCCACCATTGGCGCGCGGGAATTTGAGCAAAAGGTAAGTGCGGCTCTTTATTTAAATTCAGGCCACACTGAGGATTATCATGATGGTGGTTGGCGCCCGACCACACGCAAAAAGGGCCCCAGCCGGCGATTGCCCAAGCGCAGGCGCAGGCTTAATCTTAAACTTCATAAGCTATAAGGTTTGAGCAACAAGCGGTAAGCAGCTTAAAGCTCACGGCTTATTGCTAACCGCTATGATCGAGGTGGTTATGCAAAGAATCTGTGTTATCGATGGCCAAGGCGGAGGAATCGGCAGCACCATTATCAAGCACCTCAAGACTTCGTACGGCGAGCGCAATGAAATCATTGCTCTGGGCACTAATGCCATTGCGACGGCCAATATGTTGAGAGCCGGTGCAAACCGAGGTGCGTCCGGTCAAAATGCCATTGTCCGCACGGCATACCAGGTTGATGTGATTATTGGGCCCATCAGTATAGTATTGGCAAACGCCATGCTCGGCGAATTAACACCGGCCATGGCCGAAGCAGTGGCATCTAGTCCGGCCAAAAAAATTCTGCTACCCCTTTCCCAGGAAAATGTAACCGTGGTGGGGGTTGACACCAATCCGCTACCCAGACTTATCGAAACCATGCTGGAGGAGAATTTAACCTAACGTTTCCATATCAGGATTTTTAGGTGAAAATCCGGCATATAATTCGCCGGCCATAATGATTTTATAAAAGTATCGTAAATTGAGAAGCTCGTAAAATAACATACGGAAGCGATAAATATATAGAAGAAGAGGGACAAAATAATGTGTGAAGCCAATGCATACCTTATCAATGACGATGAACCGGAACTCCTGATGGAAGCCGTAGATACTGTCGAGCCAGAGGGTGACGGTATTAAACTGGTTAGTATCTTTGGGGATCAAAAATTTATAAAAGCTAGAATTGATTCACTCTCTTTGGTAGACAACAAGGTGTTCCTTAAAAAAGAATGAATTCCATTTTGCGAATTTATCCGCCTTCGCAGAATACCCCGGACGACTTGACTTGAGGCCCTCGAGGGGCCATGGCCGAATTCATCGTCGACAAGTCTTGCCCATGGATGAATGCTTAAAAAATATAAGTTAATGCTGCGGCGTGATGTCACCCCAGAGAAAAGGCGGATAATCGCGGCGCAACCGAAGGCGCCCGTCCTCCGCAGTAGCCTGCTACGGAGGATGGAAAGACGGATGTTATTATGGGAACACGGGTTTACCCGTAAGGATCCATTTCTTTTGTCATAATCGTGAAGATACTTATCGCCAAAACAGCCGGCTTTTGCATGGGTGTTCGCAGAGCGGTTGAGATTGTTCTTGATACAGCGCATAATCAAAAGGGCCCTGTAAGGACGTTTGGTCCGCTAATCCATAATCCCCAGGTTCTAAATATTTTTCACGAGAAGGGGATTACAACCGAGAACAATATACCCAAAAACGGATCCGGCTCCATCCTTATCCGTGCCCACGGCGTGCCCCCGCACATCAAGACATCTCTGCAAGAATCAGGCTTTGAGGTAATCGATGCCACTTGCCCGCGGGTCATCAAGGTTCAGACCATCATTCGCAAACATGCTCAAAAGGGCTATGCTGCCATCATTCTTGGTGATAAAGACCACCCGGAAGTGGTGGGTCTTTTGGGGTATGCGGGTAACAACGGGTATGTGGCCGATAGTTTGGAGCAGTTGAATCAGCTTCCCGAATTTGAAAAAGCCATTATTGTGGCCCAAACGACCCAGAATGTGGCGCTATTCAACAATGTCCGCCTTTGGGCCCAGGAAAAATATCCCCAATACCTGGTTTTCAATACAATCTGCGATTCAACAGAACGCAGACAAGCCGAAGTCCAACGAATTGCCAATCTTGTAGACGCGATAATCGTCGTAGGCGGTCGAAATAGCGGTAATACCCAGCGGCTATCTGAGATTGCCGCACAGGTGGGCAAACCTGTCTATCACATCGAAACTGAGTCGGATCTCGATTTGGATGCCCTGGCATCAGCAGAATGTATCGGTATTACCGCAGGTGCCAGCACGCCCAATTGGATTATCAAAAGGGTATATCGGAGACTTGAAACGCTATCGGCCCGAGGGGCGCTTGGCTGGCACAAAGCAGTCTATTTTTTACAACGATCCCTATTGTTGACCAATATCATTGTTGGCATCGGGGCCGGGTCGCTCTGTTTTGCCTGTGCCAAGCTGCAGGGCGCGACTTCGGTCTTACCCCAGATGCTGATTGCTTCGTTTTATGTCCTATCCATGCATATCTTGAATCATTTGATGGGCAGTCAATCTGATCGCTACAATGATCCCGAGCGGGCTGCATTTTACCGCCGGTACCGTGTTTTGCTTTCGGTGCTGGCCTTTCTGGCCGGCGGATTAGGTCTTATTACGGCTTTTCGCCTGGGAGGACTTGCCTTTAGCATGCTTTTGGTCATGAGTGTTTTTGGATTTTCATATAACTTAACTCTGATTCCAAGACGGCTGGCAGTGCCACTTAAATATAGACGTATCAAAGATATCCCCGGTTCAAAAACCATTCTGATTGCATTAGCCTGGGGTGTTGTCACGGCTATTTTCCCCACCCTTGGACGCAAGGATGGTTTTGATTCAGCGATGCTACTGACTTTTACTTGGGCAACGCTTTTTGTTTTTGTCCGGACCGCTTTTTTTGATGTGCTGGACATGCAGGGCGATCGGATAGTCGGCAAGGAAACCCTTCCGATTCTAATGGGTGAAAAGAGAACCTTACGGATTCTGAAGATTTTACTTTTGGTCTCGACGCTCATTCTAATAGGGGGAAGTGCTGTCGGTACGCTGGCACCCATCGGCTTTATTTTGGCTATTTGTCCACTCCTTATGCTGTCGACATTGCTGGCCAGTGAAAGGGAACATATGTTGCCGGGTATTCATTTGGAATTCTTGATTGAGTTTCATTTTGTTTTGGCGGGCATGATTGCGCTGATGTGGTCTTTATTGGCCTAGCATAAAAGCAGTCAGGGATAAGGTATGAGCTATAAGCTGCTGAAGGCTAACAGCTTATGGCTTTCTGCCCCAAATTGGCGGCTCTTTTCCTTGGATTAGACGTGCAATGTTTTGTCTATGGCGATAGACGACCATTACAACCATCAACGCACTGAAAAGCGCCCCCATAAGGGAAGCGTCAATGAATCCCATCGTGGGCGGCAGCGCCAGGGCCGCAGTCAGGGATGCCAGTGAAACTCGTTTAAATACTAATACGGTCAGGGCAAACACAAGAAATGCCAGTAATCCGCTCAGGGGGGATAGCACCAGAAAACATCCCCAAGCGGTGGCCACGCCCTTGCCGCCTTTTTTAAGGCCGAAATAAAGCGGATATAGATGGCCGAGAAAGGCGCACAGTGCCACGATATATGGGTAGATCATCGTCCCTGGTGGATCGGTGTTCAATAGCGCGAGGCCCAGATAAACGGGAAGCGCACCTTTGGAGATGTCCAGAAGGAGCGTTGCCAGGCCCAGGTTAATACCGGCACTGCGTAGTACATTGGTCGCGCCAATGTTGCCACTACCCTGGGAGGTTAGATCAACGTCGGTAAACAGGCGGGTTAACACAACGCCAAATGGTATCGAGCCCAGCATGTAGGCAAAAAGCAACAGGCTAATAAATATTGGAATATCCATGACGGAGCCCATTCAGCTTCCCATAGAAGATGTTTTGGATCTGCATACCTTTTTGCCAAAAGAGGTTCCGGACTTATTGGATGACTATCTGGAGGCATGCGTCGCCCAGGGATTTTCATCAGTCCGCATCATCCATGGAAAGGGGCAGGGCGTCTTAAGAGAACGCGTGAAAAAACATCTGAAACACCATTCCCTGGTTCGGTCCTTTAAAACCGCCCCACCTGAGGCTGGGGGATGGGGCGCCACGCTGGTAGAATTGGGCCACATCGTTGCCTAAACAGCATGTTCTTCATTATTGGACCAGGAAAAGAATGCTTTCCAAAGCATTGCCGTCTTCGGTCACTATCTCAACCATCCAATCGCCGGTTTCACCAGGACTGATTTTTTTAGAGCTCCATGTTCGCCAGGAGGCCGATCTAACCGGGAGTGTAATCGAGGCTTTCAGTTTGCCGTTTAGATACCAATGGTGAATAATAGCGGTATCCGCGGTGGCACCCACGACCTTGGTAAAACAGAATAGCTGGCCGACCGTATCTGAAAAAACCGATGCGCTGGCAATCGGAGAGCGGTTTTCGATAGACCGACATATAATGGCCTCTGCCAATTGGATACTTGAGTCAGCATTTTCCTGTGCCGGCGAATTCAATGGAATAAAGGCAATCAGGAAGAGCAAACTCACGAATAGAAGGGTTCCGGGGTTGTTGGGTTTCATAGTCACCTCCTCTGACTAGGATGGTTCAAGTCAGTGTTATACAAAGAAGTTGTTTTAAAACCTCATCTAAGGTTTTATTGCAAATTCCTTAGAACCGTTGCGGCTGTTTTCCTACTCATACGAAGTAAAACATAATAATAATTCGCTTGACCATAGTCTCCACATTGATCGTACCAGCGTTCGATAATTTCGGTGTAATTGAGTTCGGTATCCGATAAGATGTCGATGAGCTGGCTCGTATATTGACCCCGGGACGTACTGATGATCGTATCTTGGCTGGAAACATGTGAAAAGATGATCCGACCCAATTCCGCCCTTCCGCGGTTCCCCGCCTGGATCCAGGCATCATTAACATTGCGTGTGCGCCCTGAAATACCTACGGCATAAAAATAAGTGTCGTCATGGGGTGTGGAGGTCAGCCACTTGGGGACATTTTGTGATTTGCATTTGGGCGTTGATGCACATCCGCTTATAAGCAGGATTACCAGCATACAACAACCGATTTCAACGATCCAATTCCTGCGCTTCATAATGCCTTTCCTGCAGATCAGCACTGCTTTCTGATTAGCTGAATTTTGTTTGAACAGAATGATTGAGAGGATGCTAAAGACCATAACCAAACTGCATTAATTAAACAATAAGTCTTTTATTAAAAATTTTCAAGCGCAAGAGATATCAAAAAAGCATTCACCCGAAAAGCTGTCTCAAAATAACCTGATGCCTTCCGGCATCGTAACAAAACGGCTCAAATTGCTCATATATACCAATTGTCAAAAATATGTTCCGAATTAAATCCACAGTGAAGGGATACTCCTTCTTTCACAATCGGAACGTTATTTTGACAATCACAATAGAAGTCGGATGCTGCGCCTTCCATATGTCCGGTCCGATACCGGACGTCCAAAACTCTTTTTTGAGATAGGTGTGATCAGAAGCTGCCGCTCTATTCGGTGGCCGTTGACTTTGACACGATTAAAAACATCCTTAAACTATGTAGGTATCTAAAAACCGGTTCTGAATAACAAGGCGACTGGTGCGCGCTTGCTTCGGAACGATAATATGAGAGCCGCATTTTCAGTATTGACGAGGAGCTCTGGCATGCCTTTCATCATTCTTCCCAACAACAATGGTAAGATCTATGATCCTAAGCATGATAGCGCCCCGCCTCGAAAGCATCACTGCGAGAATTGTTTTTCCTGCCAGGTTTGCAGCGATGATCGCTGCCGTCTTTGTTTAAACTCGAATAGATGTGATTTGTGTGGCGCTAATCACTCTGAGGATGGTTGCCTGGAATAACCATGGTGTTGAGATCCGCTATGGCGCTTTTCCCCGGCGCCCCTTAACTATAATACCGTGATGTTCAGGACAGGTAAGGCGTATCGTCCATTGTCCGGAAAGTGTTGACAATCTCTACGTTAATCGCATATCGTCGTTTTACGATTAAACCGGCACCTAGATTTAAAGATTTAATTCAGGGATTGAAACCCATATGAATGTAGAGAAATTTTCCAAACTGTGCAAAGCACTTGGTCATCCGGCCCGGGTTCAGATTGTAGAACATCTAAACGAAATCGAGCAATGCATCTGCGGCGATATTGTGGGTTTGCTGCCACTGGCCCAATCCACAGTCAGCCAGCATCTGAAGATACTGAAAGATTCTGGCTTGGTCAAAGGAGAGGTGGAGGGGCCTTGCACTTGCTATTGTTTGGATCGAACCATACTCGCGCAATTTAAACAGCAGGCCAATAATCTATAACCTGAATCTTGCATGAAACTTGATAAATTTTTTCAAACCTTCTCGTGCAAGATTCTGGTATAAGTCATTGAAGGAAGCCATGGCAACACAACAATCCAAAGAAAACTGCTGCGGTTCGGACAGCGCATCTTATAATGCCGATGGGCTTACCGAATTTCTACCCATGCATAACCAAGCGTCTACAGAGGAGGTTTGCTGCGGGCCGCCCGCAGGCCCTGCCAGCAGTGTATATGAACGACCGGGCTATGATCTGTGCCCCTATGTAAAATCATTTAAACAGACTCCGGCAGGCGCTGTTCCCCAAGTTAAAACCGTGCTCACGTCTGATGATCGCCTCGGCTCAATTAAGGTTCGATTGGGCCTTAATCGAGATCAATATAAAGTTGCCCCGGGATTGTATTGTGTCGGTGAGGCTTCGGAAACATCGCCGGTGCTAGTCACAGCCAACTACAAACTTACATTTGACATTTTACGCAAAGAGCTATCTAACTTGGATGCTTGGATTCTGGTCCTGGATACCCGGGGCATTAATGTCTGGTGCGCTGCCGGAAAAGAAACATTTTCGACCCAGGAAGTCATCCAACGCGTCAAACAGACGCGCTTGGGAGAGGTCGTCAGCCATAAAAAACTGATTCTGCCCCAATTATCCGCAACCGGCGTTTCCGCCAAACAGGTCAAACGCGGTTGCGGCTTCAAGGTACTATGGGGACCCGTTCGGGCAACTGATATACAAGCTTTCTTAGAATCCGGCATGCGGGCTGAAAAAGACATGCGCTTGGTTACCTTTACCTTGTCTGAGCGTTTAGTTCTGATCCCGGTGGAGCTGTACTTTTTACGAAAGTATTTGCTTTGGATCTTATTGGCATGTTTTTTCGTATCCGGTATTGGTTCGGACCTTTTTTCGGTGCAAATGGCCTGGACCCGCGGATTTATAATCTGGGTAAGCTGTCTGCTGGGTGTCTTTGCCGGTGCCGTAGCGGCACCCGTTCTACTGCCATGGCTACCGGTACGGGCATTTGCCCTAAAAGGTTTGATCACCGGACTTGTGTTGGCGCTTGCAATGGTGCTGGGCCTGGGCAATACAATCAACCTGATGGAGTCCGTCGCATTGATTTTATTGATTGTTACCGTTTCGTCCTATCTGGCAATGAACTTTACGGGTTCGACGCCTTATACCTCGCCCTCGGGCGTTGAAAAGGAGATGCGGGTGGCCATACCTATCCAGTCCGGAGCCATGCTTTTGGTATTGGTGGGATGGGTTGCGGCTGCATTTATTTCCTAACTCGTGCATGAAATTTGATGAGGTCTAAGTTATCATATAAAATTGGGATTAAAAGGAGTTTCGTAATAAGTATGATAATCCAGTAGAATAGGCAAAAGGTGATTGCTTCTCTCATCAAATTTCACCCTTCGGGCGAACCCGAGGCTTCCATCTGCTGCGTTACTAAGAGTTCGAGGTAGCAGACTACATCTTCACCCTTAGATGCCTTGCATATGAAAGCCTCTGACTCGTGCAAGAGTCAGGATGAAGGAATAAAGAATGGAAAAATTCAGATATCTCGATAATGTAACCACGCTGGAACTTGACCAAGCAGCCTGCACCGGATGCGGTTCGTGCGAAGAGGTCTGTCCGCATCATGTTTTTGAAATCTCGGAGCATAAAGCCAAGATAATGGATAAAGACGGTTGTATGGAATGCGGAGCCTGTGCCACCAATTGTCCAGTAGCTGCAATTACCGTCCATCCGGGCGTCGGATGTGCCGCCTATATTATTCAGACTTGGTTTAAGGGGAAGGAGCAGGCTGCCTGTGGTGGCCCCGGCTGCTGCTAGCAAGTTTCCATCCATAAATGATCTTTCCACGCCTGCCGGCGTTGAGCGGTTAGATTCAATTCCTCAAATTAGCCCACTGATCCTGCGGATTAAATCCACCGCCCGCCTTGGCATAACGCGAAAATCCCTATTTCTGGATGGACGCTCATAATTAAATCAAATCGTTTTGATCTCATGAAACGTCTTTAATAATTAGCATGGCTTTTTTAGGACGATAAGTTAAAACTCTCGAGGCATAAAATGAATGCGTTATTATGATGGAGCCAATCGATCATATTCACTATGAATTGAATCGCGAAATAACAGCCATCGGCGGGCATTATGCATTTATAAAAGAAAGCACTTTGTCATATGCGGGCCGGAATTTACTTTATTATGTCGGCTGTGCTGTGATGAACAGCACCTGCTGTGGCGTGGGCGGGATCGCATTTGCGCGAGTCAGCGGATATATTCGCGACCTCAAATACAAAATTGACCATACCGGCGCCCCAATCTCCCGCATCGAACCCATCCTTGACGAGATTTCCCAAACTCATATCCGCTCGGTTCTTCGTGAGACCGAATCGGTAACCCAGGTCGACTTCGAAACACTCTCGCAATCACAAAAACATTTTTCAGCTTGAGTCTTGTAAGCCTATGGGTTACAGATAGTTTTTATTCCGATATCGCATCAACGTTCCGAAAACATTCAGGTTACGAACATAAATGGAAATCAAGCGACGGTTTGCCTACATCCTGTTTGCAATTTTTTGTGTTATCTGGGCCGGCAGTTTCGGCTATTATTTCATATTTAAGATGGAACACGATTTCATGCGGTGTCTCTATATGACCGTTATTTCCCTGACATCGGTCGGCTATGGCGAGGTTATCGAAGTGACCGGCAATCTCACCGCCGAAATTTTCACCATGGTTCTAATAACCTTTGGCATGGGGATAATCCTATATGGCATCAGTACGGTGACGGCCGTTATCGTTGAAGGCGAACTTTCCGGTATGCTGAGGAAAAAAAGAATGGAGAAAAGAATTCAAAAGTTAAAAGATCATTATATTGTTTGCGGTGGTGGACAGACCGGCCGCCCGATATTGGCGGAACTGATCATCCACGGTGAGCCCGTGGTCCTGATTGAACAGGACCCCGAAACAATTGAGCGTTGCAAAAGCCAGTGGGAGGATCTGCTTTACATCAAGGGTGACGCTGCCGATGACGCCAATTTAAAAGCCGCGGGAATTGAAAAGTCAAAAGGTATAATTGTCAGCCTGGCTTCAGATAAAGACAGTCTTTTTACGACAATGAGCGCGCGCATGCTCAATAGCCGAATCCGCATCGTCAGCCGGGTTATCGACAAGGCCCTCGAAGCCAAGATGAGACGCGCCGGAGCCAATGCTATCGTTTCGCCCAACTATATCGGTGCACTGCGGATGGCATCAGAGATGATCCGTCCGGCCGCGGTTGATTTTTTGGACAGTATGCTGCGTAGCAGCCATGGAAATCTGCGCATCCATGAAATCAGCATCGCCGCGGACTCACCCCTGGTAGATAAAAATATTATCGATGCCGGATTCAAGCAAAAATTCGAAATACTGGTTCTGGGCATACGAAACAATAACCGGGAAATTGAGTTCAATCCGCCACCGACGCGGGCATTGGCACCTGGTGAAACCCTCATTGTAATGGGGGAGGTGGAGAATATCACAAGAGTCCGTCACAAATTCTAGAAGCCGGCCTAAATTTGCCTTTTGGCCCAATCTCTGTGTTGGCCTGATGTTTCTATTCCTCGAAAACCATTGGTTTACTCCGGATTGAAACACCAGTCCGCCTTGAGCTTGAACCAAAATCCTAAATTTTATGCAGGCTTCTACTTTTTAATAATGTATAGATTAAATTTTTAGCTAATAAAATAAATTTGCTCCCAACTTTTTAATTATGCATTCTGAATTTTAA
>CAYVMI010000025.1:0-81081 GCA_964452555.1 uncultured Desulfobacterales bacterium | reverse complement strand
GATGGATAAGATCAGGTTGATTAGATTGTTTCATAGTAGCTGAATTACAATTTAATTGGTTTATTCCATATACCTACTAGGTTTGTTGAGTTTGTTGGGTTTATTGGGTTCGTTGAGTTATCTTTTTGCTGGGAGGCTATAATGCCAGGATGCTGGAATGCTGCTGTAGGCCATAAGCGACTGGTGGCATTCCTTCTTTCAGTCATTTTCCCATCAGCCATCAACCACACCTGACTCTTGCCTGTAACCAATTCAAAAAAACACAATAAACCCAACAAACTCAATAAACTGATTCCTAAATGGTACTCTTTATTTTGGAGTCTCCCGCCGTTTTGCGTATTACACAAATTTAGGATTCCGGATTCAGTCCCACCCAAATGCTTTCCAGCCCCGGCTGATTAGACTCCTTGGTCTGTCGATAAATATCCATCACACTTTCGGGGGTGATATCCCGACCGCCTAAGCCGGCGATATAGCTAAAAACCTGCGGACCCGCTTTCAGATTGCATAGAGCTGAACGGATTTCCTGGGCAAAAATACCGCCGGCACCAAAAGAGCAGTTTCGATCAATGACGGCAACCTTGGGTATCCCACCCAAAACTGCAGAGATCCTTTCCATCGGAAACGGCCGCAACATTTTTATCTTGAGCATACCTGCCTTTTCACCCTGACTACGCAAATCATTGAGGGCTTGCCGGCAAGTACTGCAAACAGTACCGCTCACAACCATTACCACATCAGCGTCTTCACACTGAACGGCTTCGATTTCACCATATTGCCGCCCGAACGCTTCATTAAACTCTGATTCGATATTAACCCATTGCGGTCGTACCCGCTGCATAGCCGTTTGAATGTCGTGGCGCATTTCCATGTAAGCGTTGGGAGCCACCATCTGACCCAGGGCATAGGGCTTGCTCGGATCAAGTCTGATTTTTGGCCTTAATGGCGGCAAAAATGAATCCACTCGCTCCGCATCTGGGATGTCTACGGGTTCGTAGGTGTGTGAAAGCAGGAAGGCATCCAGGATAACCATGACCGGCAGGTTAATCAGTTCCGCCAGGCGGTAGGCCATCAATGTTGTATCAAATACTTCCTGGCCGTCTTCGCAATAGAGTTGAATCCAGCCCGTATCTCGTTGGGACAGACTATCGGTCTGATCCACCCAGATATTCCATCCGGGGGCCAAGGCTCGATTGACTTCGGCCATGACAATGGGCAACCGGGCACCCGATGCCCAATGCAGCAGTTCGTGCATGTAGGCCAGTCCTTGGCCCGACGTGGCCGTAAAGGTTCTGGCTCCGCCACTGGCGGCGCCAATGACAGATGCCATGGCCGAGTGTTCACTCTCCACACACATGAAACGCGCCGGGAGTCTACCGCCGGCACAATAGTCTGCTATGGCTTCAACAATATGGGTCTGCGGTGTAATGGGATAGGCCGATACTACTTGAACCCGGGCCAGGCGAACCGCTTCAGAAACCGCTTGACTGCCTTCAAGAACCTGTTTCATATCCCGTCTCCTGCAGGATCATGGCGCTGCGGGGACACTCTTCAACACAGACGCCGCAGCCTTTGCAATAGTCCAAATCGATTCGCCGGTTTTTTTCGCAAAGCACGGCTGTCTCAGGACAAAAAAGGCCGCAATTGTTGCAGTCAGTGCAAAATCCGCAGCTAAAGCAGCGTCCGGCTTCCTTAGTTGCGGACAGTGAAGTGTAATTTGATTGTTCGGTTGTAAATGATAAACCTTGATTAAGAGAGTCTTCCGCCGCTGGATCCAATCGCATCGCGGGTAAAAAGTAAGCTGGGTTGATATCATCGTAGGCAACCAGCCGAGACGCCGTTGGATGGTTATGCTCTCCAGCCAAATAATGGGCAAAACTGACGCCGGGCCCCGGTCCCAGGTGGCAGCGCACAATATCTCTTTCGATGTCGGGCGACCTTTGCTGCAAAAGGAGATCGATGGCCATGGCCGCCTGTTTGCCGGATGCGATCGCATCGCTTACCCGCAACTTACGATTGACAATATCCCCACCATATATGATCGGGAATTCATCGCCCGTGAGAGCACAGTGACTTAAAGATAACCGTATGGATTCACGATTTTCAAGCGGCTGCCAGACCATATCTGCTTCTGCACCGATAGCCGTTACCATACGGTCTACTTGAATCGTACCGGTTTCACCTTGGATCGGCTGGACAGCAGGTCTGCCATCATCAGATTTCCGGTCCATTACGGCCATGCGTTGAAGGTGAGTTATAAATCTGTCGGCTTGCGGCTCGATTTTTATGGGAATCGTTAGTTCTCTGATCTGCACACCTTCTTGCCGAGCCGCTGCAACTTCTTTTTCAAAGGCCGGCATGTCGATCATCCGGCGGCGATATAGAATAATGGCCTGCGATCCCAAACGCTTCAGCGTGCGGGCCACATCAATGGCCGTATTGCCTCCGCCTACCACGGCCGAAACGCCCTCCCTGGGAGTTTTATTCCCCTGGCGAACTGTTTTCAGAAAAGCAAGACCATCCAGCGCGTGGGTTTCTCCCGGTATCTGCATTGGAACCGACCGCCCCAGGCCGCATCCCACAAAAATTGCCTGATAATGCTTTCCGGCCGATTGTAGAAATTCGGCTTTAACGGACTGATTACATTGGATGCTTACACCCAGATTCTGTATGCGTACAATTTCTTGCCGCAAAATATCTCTAGGCAAACGATAGGTTGGGATACCCCAACGCAATAGACCGCCGGGCTCTGCCTCGGACTCCAATATATCACAACTGTAACCCAATCGAGTCAAAAAATAGGCGGCGCTCAACCCGGATGGTCCCGAGCCGATAACAGCCACACGCATCCCGTTTGCAGACCCGCTAGGCAAACCGGTAAAATCCGGTTGACGAACGCCGTGAAGCCCCACGAATCGCTCAATTGCATTGATTGCCAGAGGAGCATCCAGCTGGGAACGGTTACAGGATGACTCACAAGGGTGATCGCATACGTGGCCACACACGGCCGGCAATGGGTTTTCATTCAAAACACTCGTTAGTGCTTCCTGATAATGACCATGGGATGAATGCTGGATCATCTCCACAATATCGGTTCCCGCCGGGCATGCTGCTCTGCATGATGCCATCCCGTTTGAAAACACCGGTTGCAGATACCGCCACGATCCGGTCTTATTCACCCGCGACGATATCCGCGACCGGGAAATAAGCAATGACTCGCTGTCCTGGATGTCTGGATTATCTTTCATGCTTGAATGTTTTTTTAACGAACTGTTATAATTTCAATTTTCCATATCGTTTATGAAACGTTAAGGTTCACGTTGTCATATGCCTGCTGCGCCGCTCGGGCATTGGCGTCCGTTTTTGAGTGAATATCCGTGTGAATGGCTGCAGTAACAGCCGCAATCGGCGGTATTCCCAAAACCCGGGCCATGGCGCCGATCATGGCCGTATTTACGATTGGATGTGTTCGGGTTCCCAGGCCATTATCGCTGGCAATTTGGGTTGCATCGACCGTAGCCAATCTAAAACCAGCAAGCATTTCGGCATATTCGGCCCCCGAGGGTGTGTTCAGTAGCACCCAACCTCCGGGTTTGAGGCCCTGGGTAACGTTTATGGTTTGCATCAAACGGTTGTCCTGGACCAGGACATGATCCGGCTGCGTGATGGCATATCGGGCCATTATTTTTTGGGTGTCGATTCGCAGGTATGCTTCCACAGGGGCCCCGCGCCTTTCCACGCCAAAAGCCGGAAATGATTGCACCCAAAACCCATCCTGAAAAAATGCTTTTGACAGCAGGACCGCGGCCACCACTGTCCCCTGCCCACCCCGTCCATGAAATCGAATTTCCTGCATCCGGTTTAATTCCAAAAGGTTAATATCTGAAAAGCCCGCCCAACTCAGGTCTAAACATGTATAGTTGATGGATTATCAGACGGTCAAGTCAAATGTCTCTGGCCTTAAAAAATCACTTGACGGGATTGTGGCTGGACGATAATCCAAGCCCGATGAAACTCGGATCCGAACACAAGCCCCTGAATATTTGTTTGCTCAGCTACCGCAGTAATCCCCACAGCGGCGGACAGGGCGTCTATCTAAAAAACCTGTCTCGGGCCATCAAAGACCTGGGACACCGGGTAGAAATCCTTTCAGGCCCACCGGAGCCGGTTATCGATGCGGACATTCCCGTGGTGCAATTGCCATGCCTGGACCTGTATAACCCCGCGGATCCTTTTCGGGTGCCGACCTTGAAAGAATTGCGCAACCCTCTGAATCTACTGGAATGGCTGGCGGTATCTTCCATGGGATTTCCGGAAATGTTCATTTTCGGCATCCGCGCCTATCGATATCTGCAAAGCCGGTTGCATCGCTTCGACATCATCCATGACAATCAGAGCCTTTCTTACGGCATCTGGGGTCTCAGTCAAAAAATCCCCACGGTTACCACCATTCATCATCCCATTACCGTGGATCGCGATCTAGCCGTCCGCAGTGTGCGGCCATTCTGGAAGAAGCTCAAGCACCTGCGCTGGCACTCGTTCCTGCGAATGCAAAAAATCGTTTCACGAACCTTTAGCCATATCATTACGGTATCTAAAGCTGCCCGCAACGATATCGGTCGTGATTTCGACATCCCCCTGGATCGTTTCTGCGTTATCCCCAACGGCATAAATACGGATTTGTTTTATCCACTGCCCCAAATCGAGCGTGAGCCTTATCGCCTGATTGTAACCAACAGTGCCGATGTGCCCTTGAAAGGACTTTACTACCTGTTGGAGGCCGTCGCCGAATTGGCGCGTATCTATCCAATAAAACTGGTTGTAATCGGAACCCCTAAAAAAAACGGCGGCATCGAGAAAAAGATTGGGACGCTTAATATCAGTCACCTTATCCGCTTCACCGGCCGCATTGGGCATGACGAATTTGTGCGGCAGTATGCGCGCGCTTCCATCGCCGTGATTCCCTCCATATATGAAGGATTTGGCATTCCCGCAGGCGAGGCCATGGCCTGTGGCGTCCCGGTGGTCAGTACCACTGGGGGCGCCTTGCCGGAAGTAGTTGGCGATGCCGGCATCCTGGTGCCCCCCCGCCGATCCTCAGGCCTTGGTTCAAGCCATCGGACATCTGATGGAAAGTCCCAAGCAGGCCATGCAATTGGGTCAACTGGGGTATAAACGTATTCAGAACCAATTTACCTGGAAAGCGGCCGCCGAAAAGACGGTGGCATGCTATCGGGAGGTCATCCGTGATCACCATCGATTTTAGCCGCATCCCGCTTGAATCCAATAGCCGCATCCTCGACATTGGTTGCGGCAGCGGCAGGCATGTTTGCGAGGCCTATCGGCTCAGGCAAGCTAAGGTGGTGGGAGCTGATCTTGATTTTAAAAATCTATTGGAAGCTCGGGAACGCCTGCGATTCCACGATCAGGTTGGGGAACATGGCCATGGCAGCTGGCACTTGAATGTGTCTGACATCGGCCATTTGCCCTATGACAACCGGGTGTTCGACCTGGTGATTTGCTCCGAGGTCATGGAACACATCCTGGATGAACAACCCGCTGTGGCCGAAATTAAAAGAGTTTTGAAACCCGGGTGTTACCTGGCGCTATCAGTACCCAGATACCAGCCCGAGCGCATCTGCTGGATGCTGTCGGATGAATATCATCAGGTCAATCAGGGACATGTACGCATTTACCGAAAAAAAGAAATTATCAATCTCATTACTTCAAATGGATTTGTATTGCTGGGCTCTCATTTTGCGCATAGCCTGCATACACCCTACTGGTGGCTTAAATGTCTGGTCGGCCCCACCCGGGACGATCATCCCCTGGTTAAAGCCTACCACCGGTTTCTAACCTGGGATATCATGCAGAAACCCCGCTTGACCCGCTTGATGGATTATGGCTTAAATCCGTTATTAGGGAAAAGTTTGGTACTCTATTTCCAAAAACTGAATGGAAAACCATCAATACATTGTTATAGGTCCAATGCTGATGAACCAGTATCGATCGAACCATAATTTCTCTAATACGAAGAGAACAGGCTGAACCTATTGTGAATGAATTTTTCAAAAAGTTCTGCGGTGGAGGCGTGCAATATACTTTACGCAATACAGTTTTATGTCCCATTTAACCCTTTAGAAAGCTGAACGGAAAAGGCTACAATTGAAAAAACTGAAATTTAACGTAGATGCGGTGTTGTTTGACCTCGATGGTACGATATTGGACTCCATCGGCATATATTTTCAGATTATTGAAACGGTGTTTGATGAACTCGGAATTGCCATGCCACTAAAGGAAAGGCTCCGCGAGGCAGCCAAAACCGGCGAATTTGAGTGGGAACATGTACTCCCGCCAATGGCACCGGAAGAGATGACTGAGCTGGTACAACAGATCCAGGAGATCGCCGCCAGGGTTTACCCGAAACTCTTTGACGGGAATCTAAAACTGATACCGGGCGCAAAAGAGACTCTGGAACTCCTTTTACACAATGGAATCAGGGTGGGAGTTGTAACGTCCACCCCGCGCAAAAATATGAGCCACAAAATACCTGTTTTGACGGACACCGGGGTTAAAGACCTGCTGGAAGTCATCATCGCTGCCGACGATGCGCGCCGAAAAAAGCCGGCTCCGGATCCGCTGTTGGTGGGCAGCAAAAGGCTAAAGGTCTCACCGGCGCAATGCATGTACGTGGGCGATTCACGCACCGACATTCAGGCTGGAAAAGCAGCCGGGATGAGGACTGTGGGCGTTCTGACGGGAATGGATGATTATGAGGCTTTGGATCGCGAAAAACCGGATGCCGTGATTGACAGCATCGCCAATTTAAATGATATGCTTGTTTAGACAATCACACCATCGGCCTTACCGAGAAGATGGGCATGTCTGCGTTGCAGGCGTGCAACCTGCCTGATGTGATGAGGTATTGCATGTCTCTAAAATACAGAGACGGAGTTGATATTTTACCTTTCCTGACCAAATTTAAGCAGCCTGCATGTTTGCCACCGCACAAAAATATTTGCCGGATTGCTGAATAAATTTCCCATGGCATTCAAGTCAGCCATATCTCCCGGGAACCTTCGCGCTCAGACCGTGATTATAGGGATTACAAAATAATGTTCCGATTGTGAAAGAAGGAGTATCCCTATTTTTGACAACCGGAATAATATTTACCTGCCGTCTTGATACGTTTTGGCATAATGATGATAAGTCATCGCGACGGTCCGGTAAACCAGGTGGGCCAGCTTGGTGAACGGCAGGAACGCCACCAGGTTAAAAGCGAACAGCAAATGAATGAAATACATTGAATAGGCGGCCCAGGCGATATCGGCCAGCCTGAGAAACTGGGTCAACATGCCGGTGATGCCTAAACACAGGGCCAGACCCAGCAGATACCAGTCGGCATATCCGGATGCCTGGCTTGCGGTTTTACGCCGTTCTCTGATTAAGATCAGACTGCCTGCGATCAGTGCCATGCCGGAAACATTGGCCAGGATTTTTATGGGATTTACCTGGAGGTACGGGCCATGACTGTTCAACACGTAAAGGGCAAATACAAAGGCCCCGGCCACAAAGGCCAGGCTGACAAATGAAAAAGCAACCAGCATATGCGATATCTTGCGGGATTTGTTTTCAGTGCAGTCGGAAAACCGCTCGTGGCGGATAATGGCCGGAAGCTGGCTGATCAGGGAGGCGGCCAAGCTCTTGGGTTCGATCGAATCCGGCTGTACCTGCCCTCTGTCCGCATAGGTACACCGCATATCCCGGACAAAGCGTTTGAGCCCGAAAAAAAATACCAGGGCGGAACCTATCGATAACGGGATAAAAATCAGTTCGATCAGCTTTACCGGAAAGAACTCGGCAAATACAATCGATTCGCCGACGGGATCCAGGTTCATCATCCCTGTAGCCAGCCCCACGCCTAAAATGATCAAGGCTGGAATGATAAATAATAACGGCAGCATGCGACCGTCATTAAGCAAGCGGTTCAACACCGCCGGTCTGGAATAGGCTTTGATAGTCAATTCGCGTAATGTACTCAGCACATCTCCGGGTCTGGCGTCCCGGGGGCAATAGGTAGAACAATCACCACAATTGAAACAGAGCCAGATGTCGGGGTTGGCTATAAGCCGGTGTTTCAATCCCCAGGCGGTATAGATCATTTCTTTTCTGGGGAATGGATTTTCTTCAGGTGAGATGGAACAGACCACCGAACAGGTGGCGCACTGATAACATTTCTTCAGGTTCAGGCCGGATTTCAAATTGACCTGGGCCATAAATTCCATATCCGGTTCTATCAAAACAGGTGTAGCCATCCGGGTCTCCTTTAACACAGCGTCTGTTCTACAAGGGTTTCCAGCAAAACGACCAATCGATCCGGATCTTTCATCTTTTTCCTCAGAAAACCATTGGTCAGGACAAATAAGTAATTGGACAATAACGCCAGCGCCAACGCATGACTGTCTTTTGAGGCATTGATTTCCCCTTTTTCCTGGGCGTTTCGAATCAGTTCAGATATCTTTTCCAGATAAGCATCATCGAAGGCGATGATCTGATCCAGCCACTCCCGCTCAAAAAAGAAAACGTGACTCAAATAGGTCCAGGACAATTCATAGTGGGTGGTGTAATACTGATAAAAATGTTTTGAAATATAGAGAAACTGGGCCTGAAACGGCAAATCTGTCGGAACCGTGGCCATGGCATCCCTGTACAGGGATCTTAAATCATCCGAAAAAGCAGCCGCCAGCATGGAGATCTTGTTGGGAAAGTGTTTGTATATGGTTCCCAGTCCGATCCCGGCCTGAATTGCCAAATCCCGCATGGTCACACGTTCATAGGGGAGCGTTTCAAAAAGCTCCCTGGCGCTGTTTAGAATCAGGATACGCGTTTCCGCTTTCTGTTGCTCCCGCCGCTTTCCTTTTGGCTGCTTCATTTGTCCTCCAACAACACGTTTCATTCAGCGAACATGTTCCCTTAATAAAATACGTTCTTGTTATTGTCAAGAGCTTCTACCAAATTTGCACCCGCAAGATTCAAGATCGGACCTGCCCCGTATCCCGAGGCGTTGGACTCGGACACTGACCTTCCGAGGTCGGGTACGATTGCTTGACCTGAATGCGTTGAATTCGATTGATTGGAGAGTGGCAAATGGAGGCAATCTGCCCGGGGATAGTGTGTTTGATTAACGCTAACGGCAAACTAGAATAGATCTTTAGAAATATATGTTTGGAAGAGATTCTTTGGCTAAAGTGTCCTGAACGGCTCGGAAATACGAAAATCAGGCCATAAAACCGTTAAAGGCTGCCCAGCAGGATGATCAACAGGACCGATACCAGGCTCGCAACAGCGGTCCTGATTACATTCCATTTGTTCCAACGCGGCTCAAAGTCCTTGCGGGCAGCCTTGTGCGCGGTTGCATTCATTTTGCCGACATCCAAAGATTGGAGTTTGTTGTTCAGTGGTACGTTGATGATGGCGGTCGTCAGTTGAACCAGGAACAGGTAAGCGAGCAGTACAAAAATCAGGAGCAGCGCGCCGAAGCCGTCCAATTGTCCGAAGCCGAGCACCGCCGCTGTCAACAAGGCCGCTGCAGAACCGATCCAGACCAGCATGAATATCGGTTGACTATTCTGAATAACGGCATCCACCACCTGAAAGGCACGAATGAATTCCAGATCGTTCAAGTTTCTCAGGCCCGGCATCACCACCACGGCAAAAGCAAACAGGAACCCGGCCACAAGCGAACACAAAAATGTAGCCAGGATCAATGTAATTTGAAAGAGTCCCATGCTGCAGCCATCCCTTTACCTGGATTTAACCATGATCAATACCTGCCGAATTTGCCGGCTGGTGCCGCCGGCAGCCAGCCACCACAATGTAACATCGAATAATATTAAGTAACAATTAAGGCTTGTCAAGCAGATACAGACAGACAGTGTACTGACCGCGACAGCGACCGGATTCTCCTTAGCGCCAAGTTCCGTGCCCCTTTCACACCAATGTCCCGTCTAGGATAGCGATGATTTTTGGGGAATCGCTTTTTTGAGCCCCACCAGTGCATTCATCACGTCCTTCCAAAAAGGCGCCCCGAAGGTGATCAGGACGCTGGTCAAAAACAGCCCCCCGATCTTGCTGCAAACATAAAAAAACCATGCCCGACAGCCCGAAGTTTCGGACCAGCGTCGGATTTCCTGCTGCCATCCCAGGGGCAGATCAAGTTCGGCGATATGCTCGAGCTGATTGTCCAGGCTATCCTTCTGCAAGAGCGCAAACAGCGGAACGGTTTCGTCATACAGGTCCTGGAGGTTTTCGGCTCTGTCGGAGGCGTCTGCGTCGAGCTCCCTGAGCCGCTCCAGCAGCCGGTCTATTTTTGGCTTTTCCGTAGTCACACTCAGCTCTTCAAAATCGCTTGCCAGTTCTTTCAGAAAAATTTCCAGCTCCCTTGTCGCGTCGTCCCCCCTCCCTTCCCGGATGGCCTGGTCGATGGCGTTGATCTTCTCAACCCTGGCTTTTTGGGTAACGGCAACGGTTTGCGAGGCAGCCGCTACCACGGTTTCGCACCCCTCCACATCGTTCAAGAGAAACCGGAACAAGGTGAATGAATCGGCATTGAATGCCAGCACCAGTAGCCACCCGATGATGACGCTCCACTTGAGCATGTTCTTTTTGTACTCCTGGTTGAGTTGGGCCAGCCATGCATCCGCCTTTTTCTCGATTTGCATCCGGTACTCGGAAAGCTTGTCCTCGCAATCATCGATGAAGTCATCCATTTGCTTACATCTTGAAACAAAATCTGCAACGACCTTTGACCCCACATTTTGGGCGGTACCGCGAATTGCAGGAAACTGTTTTTCCAGCCATCGGATGTCATCATAAAAGCCCTGAATATCCATTTTACTCGCCTGGGCATACATGGCTAACAGCCAATCCAGCCGCAGGCCCTTAACGCCCACCAGGGCCTTTTTCAACCGCGCGAGATTGTTCCCGATTTCCCGGGCGGCCTGTTCTTTTGCGGGATCGATACGGCCGATATTTTCAAGTGCATTCCTGAGGGCTGTCAAAGGCTTTTCCGCCTGGACGATCACGTTGCGCAGGCGCTTCAAACGGTTTTCATATTCGCCCACGAACGGAAGTCGCTTGTTGCCCTTATCATTCTTTCCCTGCTCTTCCTGGCCGGTCCTTCCTTGCTCTTCCTGGTCGATCTTTCCCTGCTCTAATGATTGGGTGTCAAGCCCGAATTCGTATTTGTAAATCCCGATGAAAAACCGCTTCCAGACGTTTGTTTTGAGTCCCATTAGATTCTTTAAGCCGTCCCGCAGGGATGTGACCAGCATGGAAAGCAGCATCATAATCCCGGCGAATGCAATCAAGGCAGTGAGTGTATCGCTCATGACAAACTCCTTTCCTCCGGGTTAGCGGAGAATAAAACGGGGATCCATGTGATCGGCGACCGTCCCCGTAGTCTTGTGGTAACGGATTGATGATGGCAATTACCATACGAACGCTCTATTTGCATTTTTTAGATCGTTGTCGGATAAGCAAAGCAAGTATGTTAAGATGAGTAATACGCGTGACAGATTCTACAGGTGTCAAATCATGGCATTTGTCGAGTCTTAACACGAAAGGCTGCCCAAGGCGACTTTAATGCACGTATAGCAGGCAGGCTAAAATCGCTGCTGATATTCGATTGTCTTATAGCTTTTGTCAAAATAATGTTCCCTCTCGCGCGAAAAGCAGTACAGATATTTTTTTGTGACGACATATCAATCCGAGTCATTCCCTGTGCCCCACGAATTGGTGATGAAGTTCTGCCGATTCGTAGAAAGATTAGGTAGTCGAAACATCACCAATCCGTCAGGGCACTACGCTAGTGAGGCAGATTCAGTATGATATGCCGTCACAAAAAAATACCTGTACTGCTTACACGCTATCATTTATTTCGCAGCATATTTGTGACAGTTACTTTAGAAGCTGAGCGGAATACGTATCCGGAGCAAGTTTGCCAGGGGCACCCTTAGATGTCGATTTGAGTCAAGGCCGGGCTCGACCCTTTTTCCATTTCAGGTCCGGAGCTCGGATGGCAGATCAGTGAAAGGCAGATGTTGCCCGAAAGCTTCTGATAACACATTTAGTATAGATTCAACTACCAAAGGATATTGGTTTGTCAATCCCTAGAGCTACCCATTGAAAATAGGTATATTTACTTTTACCTTACTCTCTCTTGATTCTTTAAATTTGAATTCCTCGCTGCTTGGCAGCGGCCGCAGTAAACTGCAAATCGTGGACACGATTTTATTCCAGACCAAAAAGTTTCCTGGCATTACCGGTGGTCACCTCCCGCACGGTTTCCCCGGTTTCCCTTTTTATAGCGGCAATATGTTGAACCACCATTTCAAGATTGGCAGGTTCGTTGCGCTTTCCGGGCTCCGGTCCCAGAGCCGGGCTGTCGGATTCCAGGGCCAGGGCTTCAAGCGGTAAAGCCCTGACCAGACGCTGCTTTTGGGCTGAACGCACGACGGTCGGCGGTATGGAAAACATCCAGCCATGCGCTTTAAACGCCTCTAAGGCATAGCCGGCTTTGCCGTCGAAGGCATGCATGCTCACCTTTTTAGCACCGCATTGTGCCAGGAGCTCCAGGGTATAATGTCCGGCCGAACGGCAGTGGACACTCAAAGGCAGCGACAATTCGTTGGCCAGGCCGGCCATTTGCGCTAAAAAAGACCGCTGGTTTTGGCGTGATTCTTTTTCCCGCGCCACCCAGTAATCCAGTCCCACCTCACCGATTCCTGCAAGCTCCTTTTGATTATCCCTGATCAGGGACAGCATATTGGCAATCTCATCATCCGACGGCGTTTGTCGATCATCACCAAAATTGTCCGGATGAATGCCGATACAGGGCCGTAAAAAGTCAGGATAATCCCGGGCTAACTTTAAAACCTTGCGGCCGTCGTCGATGTTTTCGCTCACGGCGATAATGGTTTGGATACCCGCTGCCCGCGCACGCCGGATAACGTCATCACGGTCGTCATCAAATGCGGCAGATGAAATGTGGGCATGGCAGTCGATCATATCTAAGCAACACATTACATAATAGGTTCGTGAGTCCTGGGAACACGCCCTCATATGGACTATAATGCATCTATTTTTTAAATGCTTAAGAAATCCTAATTCCGAATATCGAAATTCGAAACAAATACAAAATTCAAATGCTAGAATACTCCAAATATTTGCTCCAAGCATAGGGCCTTATGGTTTGTTTTGATCATTGGAATTTTAGTCATTTGGCATTGTTTCGAATTTCGATATTCGTGCTTTTAATTTTATTCAATCGATTGTAGATCGCTATAGGGATCAGTTTAAAAATCCAGTTTTGCATGCGGCCCCATAGGTAAAGCGGCATTATTCTTCTGCCTCTTCCGAATATACCCCCAGCTCCTTTTCCGCTTCCACCACGATATCACGGACGTTTTTCAGGACGTCATCCGCTAGTGGCGGCGGTTCATAGGTTTCCAGAATATCGATCATCTTTTCATGGGAGCGTTGATAGGCATCCTTGCTGCCGGCGGCTTCCCAATCTTCACGCATCCTGCGGTCGATCAAACGTGCCTGCGATTGTGAGCGCATGTGCTCGTAGGTGGTCGGGTGGGACAGATAATCCTGGCCGATGCCCATCTCCTTGATGACATCGATGGCCAGGGTGATATCGTTCACCGGAACCCCTTTTAAGGAATGCAGAATCATTTCGGCAATTTCGTGATCCCATACCAACTGCGCCAGGTCGAAAGTGATTCCCATCTCCAGCATTCCCAATCCATAGATCACATTGGCGCCTGCCAATGCGGGAAGTAAGCCGGTGATGGTTTTTTCAAAACCCGCCTGGGCATCGAATACCTTGCTATCGCCCTATCCACCGGCTACAAAGCAGGGCAGACTGTAATAACGCGCCAGCCGTGCCACGGCGGCGCTGATGGCCCCGGTTTCGGGCGACCCCACAGTAGCGGTGGCCATACGGAGGTCCAACGGACAGGTGGAACTGCCGTAAACAAACTGGGCCCCTTTGCGAGTCAATTGCTGCAATACCAGACTGGATAACAATTCACAGTTTTGAATGATCACTGTGCCGGCCAGATGCACCGGCCCGGAACCCGCCGACATGGCCATGCCGACAACATTCAGGCCCATATGACTTCTGGCCGCCTCCATGACAATATCGCAATGGTGTGACGGCAGTTTCAAGGGACTGATGGGACAGGTCGTGTACGACAACAAAGGCCTTTTTTTAAGGCGCTCTTTACCACCGACAATGGCGGCACACATCTCGGTAATTTTTTTAGCCTGGAATCCATCCACCGGACACAGCCAATGATGTTTGGTGGTATTGGTGAGGGATGCTTCCGCATTGTGCAGGGCCTGAGATTCCGGTGGTTTGTCATGGGAACACATGGCGCGTTCATAGGTTTCGACATTCTCCAGATAATCGATAATACGGGCCGCTTTTACGATGTCAGCTTTCGTGGTTTCGCGATGTTCGCCGGTATAGGGATCCACAAACATGATGCCTTCACCAAAGTTTGTAAACGTCACCCGGTTGTCCTCCAGCAAAACATCGTCCTCCGGCCGGCGGCCACAAGCATAATATGTGGCCGGGGAAGAGTTGATCGCATCTTCCACCACCCAATGGGGAAACCGAACGACTTTATTTTTGGGATCCACTTCGCAGCCCCCGCCGTCATATACTTCCAGAGCCGCTTCGCTTTCCACGAAAATGCCGACATCCTTTAGTATTTCCAGGGTCCCCAGATGGATCTCATGAACTTCGTCATCGGTCATGACATTCAGGCTGAAACCTGAATTACGATTTTTTCCCGCTTTTAACCTACGTTTCATAAAACCGTACCTCCTTATGGAATGGGTTTATAATTGAATAATGCATCTGAAGCTTTTTGGGGTTTGAATAAGGCGAGCAGGTAAATTACTGTCTAAAATGCCGTAGCCAATCATAGCGAACATGTCAATCATTAATCCCATGGCTTATCGAAAATCCAATCCATTTTTCAGGAATCTTCTCAATGGATGTATTTGACACATCACCAATGCGTAGATAGCTTAGTACATTTTAATCGATCAATCTCCAAAAAGAGGGGTGCTGATATGAAAAGAAATCTAATCCAAAGACTCGATGAATCCGGAGTGGTTTGTGCTGAAGGCTATCTATTTGAAATGGAACGGCGAGGTTATTTGACGGCCGGCGAGTTTGTTCCCGAGGTAGCTCTTGAAAATCCAAACGCGTTGAAATCGCTGCACAAAGACTTTCAGCACGCCGGTTCCGATGTGATGGTGGCATTCACCTATAACGGGCATCGCGAGAAAATGCGCATCATCGGCAAAGAAGATTTGCTGGAACCCTTAAATCGTGCCGCGTTACAAATTGCCAAGGAAGTAGCGGCAGATGTTCCTGCAGGTCAGGAGCAGAATCTGGTTGCCGGAAATATTTCCAATTCCAATATATGGGATCCAAATGACGCCCGGAGTCAAAAAGAAGTACGCCAAATGTTTTCTGAAATGGTCGCCTGGGCGGTTGATGAAGATGTCGATTTTATTATTGCCGAGACTTTCTATTTTGCAGAAGAAGCCTTTGCGGCTCTAGAGGCTATACAGGAATCCAAAAAACCCGCCGTCGTTACCATTGCTCCCATGGGTGAAAATATTCTACGTGATCAATGGAACATTCTCGATACGTGCAAAGAACTCGAGCAGCGCGGAGCAGATGTGGTGGGAATGAATTGCTTTCGGGGTCCCACCACCATGATGCCCTATCTTACCCAAATCAGGAATTCGATCTCCGGTCATATGGCGGCGTTGCCGATACCATACCGGACCACCGAGCAGCAGCCGACCTTTTTCAACCTTGATGATGATAGGGGCTGCCAAGTACCCTCACCTCACGGTCGGACATTTCCCACAGCCTTGGATCCCTTGTATTGCAATCGGTATGAGATCAGAGATTTTGCCGAAAAGGCCTGGGAAAAAGATATTCGCTATCTGGGCGTCTGCTGCGGGGCTGCACCCATGCATATCCGCGAGGTGGCCGAAGCCATGGGACGTAAACCACTGGCGAGTCGTTTTTCGGAAAATATGCGCAAGCATTTCATGTACGGTAATGATGATAGATTACCCAAGCACATTACCGAGTACGGCGACAAAGCCTAATGCAGTATTTCCGCCTTTTAGACGGTTATTTCAGTTCAATCCGTTTTCTGGTAAATTTTACTATCTACGGTCTCGTAATGGGTGCCCTGCCGGCAAGTGATTCAAAAGCTCATGCTGGAATAGCTCGGCCTCTTTTTTCCCATGGTAGTGCTGGCGCGATTTCTCATTCAAGTGACGCTGCCCCTTTATATCCGAATTTTGAAGGTGGTCCGCCCAGCCCCGGAGTTGTCTGGAGCAGCTTTCCGCCAGGGATTTCAAATCTGAAATTTGAGATTTGAGATTGGCAAACCCCTTGCGCCGCTCGATAAAGCAAAGCATGGATCGAACTTCACCGGCCGAACCGCGGGCTATGTAGATAAACGCCAATAATTCGTTTGTCGTCCCGCGCTCGAAGCCTTCGGCAATATTGTTTGATACGGAAAGCGCCGCTCTTTCCAATTGATCCCGCAGGCTACGGCTGCTGTTCCAGTCACGGCTTTCAGTCATGTCATAGATGCCATCTGCTAATTGGACTGCTTTTTGCCAGACAGGCAAATCTTCAAAGCGTGAATAAGTCATCGGTACGCCAACCTAAAGCATTTCAATCAACTCACTTGTTTTTTGCGTAATATCCCCAAACTCTTGACCATGGGCTTTTCAATGAATTCACCGGACGCCAGCGCGGACTGGTACACGTTATAAGGTGCCTGGCCGCCGTCTTCCGGATTGGGAAAAATGTCGTGGAACACAAGATAACCGCCAGGCATGACATGCTGGACCCAGCATTGGTAGTCGAGCTGCACGGTCTCAGCCGCATGACCGCCATCGATAAAAACCAACGATAGCTGCCGGGTCCAAAAACGGGCGGCCACATCCGAACGGCATATCAGGGGTATTACGGTCTCTTCAAGATTCGCATTTGAAAGCGTTTGCCGGAAGGTTTTAAAGGTATCGATTTGATAAGTCTCAAAATCAAACAGGTCCGGATCAAAATATTCCTCACCCGGCTGTTGTTCTTCCGAGCCCCGATGATGGTCAATGCTGTATAAAACCGTATGATTTTCCCGGCAGGCCCTACCAATATAGACGGTTGATTTTCCGCAATAGCTGCCGACTTCCAGGCAGGGTCCCTGTTGGCTCGCTTTGTGGGCCATTTGATAAAGCGCCTGGCCTTCCTGGTGATCCAAAAAGCCTTTGATGCTGTTCAGCATTGCCCGGTGGGAATTAATCCATGTCGTCATAGCCTCTTACCAGCACTTCCCGCGGCTTGGCTCCATCTGAAGGCCCCACCAACCCTTCCTGTTCCATGGTCTCGATGATGCGGGCCGCCCGGTTGTAGCCGATCCGCAAATGACGCTGGATCATGGATATGGAGGCCTGTCGCGTTTTGGTAATTAAAGCCACCGCGTCATCGTATTTTTCATCGTATTCGATTTCACCATCTTCCGAACTTTCTTTTTCGGGCGCTTGGACCACTTCTTCCCGATATTCGGGCGGCTGCTGGGATCGCAAAAACTCGGTTATACGCGCCACTTCGGCTTCGGAAATATAAGCACCGTGAATCCGCTGTAGCTTGGCCGCACCTGGCGGCAAAAACAGCATGTCACCATTGCCCAGCAGGCTCTCAGCCCCGTTGGTATCGATAATCGTTCGCGAATCGGTTTTGGAGGACACCTGAAAGGTCAAACGGGTAGGAAAATTGGCTTTGATGATGCCGGTGAGCACATCCACAGAAGGCCGCTGGGTGGCAATGATCAAATGGATGCCGGCGGCCCGTGCCATCTGGGCCAGGCGTGTCAGGGCAACCTCCACATCGCGGGAGGCCACCATCATCAAATCGGCCAGTTCGTCAATGATGATGACGATGTAGGGCAAGCGCTCCGGCTGATTGCCGTCTTTGTCCGCACCTAGTTTGGCGATCTTGTTATTGTACTGATCTACGTTGCGCGTCCGCTGCTCCGACAATACCTCGTACCGACGCTCCATTTCTTTGACTGCCCAAAACAGGGCGTTGGTGGCTTTCTTGGCACTGGTTACCACCGGGGTGATTAGATGCGGAATACCGTCGTACATGGAAAGTTCGATTCGTTTGGGATCCACCATGATCAGTTTCAGGTCCTCTGGAGAAGATTTGTACAAAAAACCGCTTATCATGGTATTCAGGGCTACACTCTTGCCGGCACCCGTGGCGCCGGCAATCAATAGGTGCGGCATTTTGTTCATCTGGGTAACCACTGGGTTCCCCACGATGTCCTTTCCCAAACAGAGTGTCAATGGTGATTTCGACTTTTCAAAGGCTGTGGAAATGACGATTTCCTTGAAGCGCACTGTCTCTCGCTCCGTATTCGGTATCTCGATGCCGATAACCGCTTTGCCTGGGATGGGCGCCACTATCCGGATGCTGGTAGCCCGCAGCGTCAGAGCCAGGTCGTCAGACAAATTGACAATTTTGTTGATTTTGACGCCCGCAGCCGGTGCGTACTCAAAGGTGGTGATGACGGGACCGGGTGTAACGGTCACCACACTTCCGTTGACGCCGAAGTCTTCGAGCTTCTTGGTGAGCAGCTTGGACTGCATTCTCAAGTTTTCGTCATCCGCTGAAACCGGTGCGGTATCCGGGTCATCCAGAAAATTGATCGAAGGCAGGCGAAAACCCTTATCTCCCCGCATAAATTCAAACACCTCTTGTTTGGGTGCCGGCACCTTTTTTATGGGCTTGGGCTTGGGCGTCTGGATGGTGACTTGGGGTTCTTTACGCTTTTTGGTTTTCTTTATGGCCTGGGTTCGTTTTTTAGCCTTTTGACGACGCTCGCGCCATTTGATCACGAGGGTTTTTATTTTATCGTAGACAATCGCACCTTTCCGGCGGACCAACTCAAAAAACCGGATGAGTGAAAATCCGGTTGTCAGCATAAATCCGATCAACCATATTAAGAGCAAGATAATCAAGCCGCCGCTGGCATTGGTGTACTTGACAAAAAACGATTTTAACGGAATGCCGATGACGCCGCCACTGGAAAACTGGTTTCCCAGGAGCAAAACCGTGTCGTTGTGAAATGCCAGCAGGCTGCCGGTGGTGACAATGAGCAGCAACCCGCCCAAAGCCTGGAACAGCATGGCTCGACCGGCCTGTTTGCCGAATACCTGAATACTCATAAGCAACAGAAGCAAGGGTAACCAAAACGAACCGATACCAAACAAACCCACCAGGATACCGGCGGTATGGGCGCCGAAAACACCGAATAGATTATGAATATCCCCACCGGCACTGGCATTGTTTATGGAAGGATCATTAGGGCTATAGCTTAACAGACTGATCATACTGAAAATGACCAGAAAGAAAAGCAGGATGCCGATAATTTCTTTACGCATGATACGACTACCTGAATCTTGCACGTGCTAAATTTGATGAACTCGTAAAAAGTCAAAATTAGGATGGCAAAGTAAAATGTTCAAGATCAAGTGCGTCGTGCGCTACGCAGCTTGTCCCGTCGTAGCTCAGAGAGCGCCCGTCCTCCGCAGTAGCCTGCTACGGAGGATGGAAAGTCGGAATATTGGACTTTTTACGAAGCCATCAAATTTCGATCAAAAACGGCATAATTACCGGGCGCCGTCCAATGGTGTAGAAAAAATATTGTCGCAGGGCGGTGCGGACTTTGTTTCGAATTTTCTCTATTCGATGGGGCGTTTCCGGTCCCAGTTCTTCGACAATTTCCAGAACGACACACTGGGCGTCACCCAACAGGTGCCCGGTCTCAGTTTCAAATACAAAACCACGAGAAGCAATATCGGGGCCGTAGACGACGATACCGGTTTCCTCGTCAAAGGCCATGTTTACGACCACAAGCCCTTCTTTGGAAAGGGTTCTGCGTTCCTTTAATACACTGCGGCCCACGTCACCAATACCTTTTCCATCCACCAGGACCTTGCCCGTGGGAACCATCTCGTTGAGGCTGACCCCACGTTTTGAGAATTCGATAATGTTCCCGTTCTGAGCCACCATGATGTTTTTGGCCGGAATACCCACCTGTTGAGCCAGGCGGCTGTGCAGGTGAAGATGCCGGTACTCACCATGTATGGGTATAAAGTACTTGGGTTTAACCAGATTTATCATCAACTTTAATTCCTCGCGAAAGGCGTGTCCGGACACATGAATAGCCGAAATCTTCTCATAAATAACATTGGCACCGCGGCGATAAAGATTGTTGATGATATTGGCAATCGCTTTTTCATTACCCGGTATAAACTTGGATGACAAAAATATCGTATCCGCCGGTTTTATGGTGATCTGCTTATGAGATCCAACGGCCATGCGCGTGAGCGCAGACATGGGCTCTCCCTGGCTACCCGTCATGACCATAACAA
The DNA here is from genome assembly GCA_964452555.1 of uncultured Desulfobacterales bacterium. Classification (GTDB taxonomy): domain Bacteria; phylum Desulfobacterota; class Desulfobacteria; order Desulfobacterales; family B30-G6; genus B30-G6. The sequence goes on along the minus strand of CAYVMI010000025.1, from coordinate 60,528 downwards.
TTTCATTATCGGGTATGTCATCCAATTCATCCACTTCAATTTCCATGTCGGCCGGAAATTTCAAGTAACCCAGTTCTTTGGCAATGCGTACACTCAATTCGATGCTGCGTCCGTTAAAAACCACTTTACGCCCCTGGGCTGCGGCAATATCCACAATCTGCTGAATTCGCGTAATATTGGATGCAAACAAGGAAACAATGATACGACCAGCACAATCCGCCGCCAACTGGGCAAGTTTAGACCCGATTTGCTCAGTGGATATGGTGTATCCCTCCTTCTCAACATTGGTGGAATCGGAAAGCAGGGCTAACACGCCGGTTTCACCCCACTGGGCAAATCGATTCACATCAGTTCGCAGGCCTTCCGGAGAAGTGTGGTCGATTTTAAAATCGCCTGTGTGAACGATATTGCCTACCGGCGTCTTGATTGCCAATCCCACGCCATCGACCACGCTATGGCAGACACTGATAAATTCAAGTTCAAAAGGGCCGATTCGGAGCGAATCCCGGGGAGAAATTTCGTAGAGCTCGGCAACACCGGTCAGATCGTGTTCTTCCAGTTTATGCCGGACAATTCCAAGGGTAAAGGCGGTGGCATAAACCGGAACTTGGATTTCCCTGAGTAAAAAAGGGAGCGCACCGATATGATCCTCATGAGCATGCGTCAGCACGATGGCATGCACCTTGTCCTGGTTGCTCCGGATGTAGTCCATATCCGGGATAACATAATCCACCCCCAGCATATAGTCTTCCGGAAACATCAAGCCGGTATCAACGATGAAAATGACATCGTCATATTCATAGACCATCATGTTGAGACCGATTTCACCCAGGCCTCCCAATGGTATGATTTTTAATGGCATCTTTTAGTCGTCCGTTTTATTCTTATAAGCACTTGTGATGGTATCTTTTACAACACCCATGAGATCGTCCTTGGTCTTGCGTGTATAGCCGGATGTGGCAATGGGTGTCAGTATTTTCATTTCCACCGGTAGTTTGCGGATCAGTAATTTTCCTTTAGGCATCACATCACGGGTGCCTGAAATGACGATGGGAATGATGGGAACACCGGCATCAACCGACAATACAAACCCGCCTTTCTTAAATGCTTGGATCTCGCCATCCCAACTTCGGGTCCCTTCTGGAAAAATCAGTACAGACACACCATTTCGAATTTTTTGGGCGGCTTCGGCCAGGCTCCGAAAAGCCGACTTACGATTGGACCTGTCAATGCTGATATAACCGCAGCCGCGCATGCCGCGACCAAATATCGGTATTTTAAACAATTCTGCTTTAGCTAACCACCTGAATTGAACCGGGAGACATCCCAGCAAGACGGGGATATCAAAATTGCTTTGATGATTGGGCATTAATATGTAGGAGCCATCTAATTTCAAATGCTCAATCCCCTCGACACGTATGGTGATGCCGGCAACGATTAAAATTGACCGCGCCCATGCCCTGGCAATCAGATGGGGAAAATTACCATGTCGACTAAAAAGGGCCACTAAAATGACCACGACACCCAACACAAGGGTCACCAAAACAACCCAAAGTACGATAATGGCCGTATGCAAACGATATAATAGCATGCTAAATAGCGCCTTCATTCAGTTGTTACACGGATCCCCAGAGCCCGGCTCTTAAATCTGTTTTTAAGTGCCTAAAGTGAGCTAAAATGATCTAAAGTGCCTAAAGTTAAGGATTTATATCCATTTTTATAAATGATTGAGCTCAGCGAATCATTAACTTTAGATCACTTAGAATTTTAGATCACTTCAGGCACTTCAATTTCTGGTTATTTCATTGCCTAGGATCAGATTTTACCTGCCAACATAAAATCCGACCACAGTTTTAATCAGGTAATTATCCCCAGTTTTTCAAAAAGTGCGTCTATGCTGTCCACAATCCAATTTCTTTGCTCTTCGCTGGCATAGCCAATGCAATCACAACGAACGCGCTGTCGCGTCCGAATCAACAGTTCGCATGTTAGCGTTTCCGGTTCCAGCTCCAAAGCGACAACTAATGGCTGGCAGGATTCATGCGAAGCTTGTACGGGAGTCAGCACCCCCTCGTTAAGCGGTAACCAATATAAATTACCTAATTCCGGCTCACCAAAATTGGCATCTAGGTACGCTTTAATTTCTTTATAATCTTCAGGCCTTATCTCATCAATGACGTACTGTTTCATGGACAGGAAGGCTATCATAATTTGATGCCGATCGCAATATATATGTTCACTGCAGAGGGTCAACAACAACCGGTAGGGGTCGCTTATCATTGATATTCACAAAGCTATTGTAGTTTTCTTCATTTTATCATAAAATACCCCATCCCTCGGATGGTAACTATGCAAAACAGCAGTAAAAAACGACTCATGGATCACATGGCCCTGATCGGTTCCGGTCTGGCGGTCTTTTATTGGTTGTTCGAGGCGCTTGTTTATGCACTGCTGCCCAATAATATCAGTTTTCTCCAACGGCTTATCGGCCCCGAATTCAATGATTTGCTGACCCGCTTTTTGGTTCTTTCTTTTTTCGCAATATTCGGATCCCATGCCCAGTTTACCATCAATCAGCGGAAATTTGCCGAAGCCGCCATGCGCCAAAGCGAAGAAAAGTACCGAACCATCATCGAAAGCATCGAGGACGGCTATTATGAATTTAATCAGGAAGGCAGGCTGACCTTCTGCAATAGTTCCCTGGGCCGAATCTTGGGTCAACCCCAGCAGAATCTCATCGGCCAGGATATTCATGCGATTTTGGAACCGGAATATGGGCAGAAGATGATGCAGGCTTTCTATGATGTTTTTCACAATCAGACAGCCCATACAAACGAGTTGGAATGGTCCTTTGTGCAGCGGGACCGAACCCGAAAGTACCTGGAAACCACCCTGTCGCTTGTCATCGATACAAAAGGCGATGTGACCGGATTTCGGGGTCTGCTTCGCGATGTGACCCGACGGAAACTGGCTGAGGCGATGTATCAAGAGAAATTGCGTGCCGAATCGGCCAGCAGATCCAAGAGTGAATTCCTGGCCAACATGAGCCATGAAATTCGAACGCCTCTCAATTCCATCATCGGTTTGATTGAATTGACCCTTGACTCAGATCTTTCGGATGATCAGCGTGAAGATCTGGAAGTCGTTATCTCTGCGGCTTATGCGCTCCTTTCGCTGATCAATGATATTCTGGATTTTTCGAAAATCGAGGCCGGCAAACTCGAATTAGAATATATCCCATTCAATCTCCCGGAATTTATTGGAGAATCGTTACGGATTTTAGCCGCCAAGGCTCATGAAAAACATCTTGAACTGGCCTATCGCGTAGATCCTGCGGTCCCGGATATTGTCGTCGGTGATCCTTCGCGGGTTCGCCAGATTATTCTCAATCTGGTCGGCAATGCTATTAAATTCACCGACCAGGGCGAAATCGTCGTCACCGTTGAAGCGGAGCGAGGCAATCAGAATCCGTATCATTTGGCATTCAACGTCAGGGACACCGGCATTGGCATACCCAAAGAAAAACAGGAAGCAATTTTTGGTGCTTTTTCCCAGGCAGATGGCAGCACCACACGTAAATATGGCGGTACCGGCCTGGGTCTGGCCGTATCCAAACAACTGGTGTCTCTCATGAACGGTCGCATTTGGATAGAAAGCCCCGTATCTGTGGGGCACCTATTGTCCAAGAACGATGAAATGGGACCGGGGAGCGCCTTTCATTTCAACGCCCATTTTAGGAAAGCTCCCAAAGAAACCCAGACTGCCGCCGCCATGCCGGACATCAATGTCAAAGCAAAAAAAGTGCTGGTCGTGGACGATAACTTCAGTAATCTTGAAATTACCATGGAACTCATGGAAAGCTGGGAAATGGTACCCATTGGCACAACCAGCGCCCAAAAAGCCAAAGAAATTATTATGGATGCCCAAAAATCCGGATCACCTTATGAGATTATTCTGATCGATTCAGATATGCCGGAAGTGGATGGGCTTTCCTTGGTCAAATGGTTAGGGAAGCAGAAAGACCTGGACATCAAGACCATCCTGATGCTCACTTCCCTGCGTGACCGACAGCAGGTTAATCTGGAGGATCTAAAGATTTCGTCGGTGATCACCAAACCGGTGAGACCTTCTGACCTACTGGATGCCATCATCAAAGCCATTATCCAACCTGAAGGCCAAATTCAAGGGGAGATGCAAGTAGCCGAACCAGAAACGGCCCACCCTGACTTAGCGCTCAGCATTCTTGTAGCCGAGGATACGCCCTTCAACCAGAAATTCATTTCACGTCTTCTGGATAAATGGGGATATACAACGAAAATTGTTGGTAACGGTCATAAAGCAGTTGCGGCGGTTTCCCAAGATAGCTATGATATCATCCTCATGGATGTCCAGATGCCGGAAATGGACGGATTTGAAGCCACCGCCAAGATTCGTGAACTGGAAGCCCAAAAAGGAACCCATACGCCGATCATCGCCATGACCGCCCATGCTATGAAGGGGGATCGCGAACGCTGTTTGGAAGCCGGAATGGATGATTATGTTCCCAAACCCATTTCTGCGGAGGCCCTGGCCAATGCCATTCGGAACCTCATTAAAGACAAACCAGAACCCCATAAAAAGGAGGCCGCTGTGGGCGAGAATACGCAGCCATTTTTCGATAAAGACGCGCTTTTAAAGGCGTTTGATGATGATTGGGATTTTCTGAGAGAGGTCATCGACATGTTTGTTGCCGATTACCCGGATATGTTAAAAGATATTAACGCCGCCATTGAATCAAACGATGCCCCCGGGCTGCAACGAACCGCGCATGCATTAAAGGGCATGCTGGGTAACTTTCAAGTCGAATCATCGGCCCAAAAAGCTTATCTCCTTGAAAAAATGGGCAGTGAGGGACAACTTGACAATGCCGCTGACATATACGCACAGCTATCCGCCGAACTTGACAGTCTTGAAAGAATGTTCTTAGATATGTCCAGGGAGACCATGAATTGAAAATACTGATCGCTGAAGATGACGGCATAACCCGGCGCAGATTGCGGCATTTCCTGGAAAAATGGGATCATCAGGTCATCACTTCCGAAAATGGATTGGATGCCCTGGAGCATTTCCTATCCAAAGAGATCGACATCGTGATTACGGACTGGATGATGCCTGAAATGGACGGATTGGAATTGGTGGGCCACATCCGTAGCCGTGGCCGGGATAAACCGTATGTATATACCATTCTGCTGACTTCACGGGGGGACAAGGAGGATGTCGTCAAGGGTCTGGCCGAAGTCGGCGTGGATGACTACGTTGTCAAACCTTTTGAACCTGACGAATTGCGGGCGCGATTGACGGTCGGAGAAAGAACTGTCCGACTTGAACGAACCCTGCGTGAATATGGCGAAGGACTCGAGAAAATCGTCCAAAAGCAAACGCGCTTGATACGTCAGACCCAGGAGGAAACCATTATCCGCCTGCTGACAGCGCTTGAGTCCAGAGATGAAGAAACCGGGGGGCATGTCAAAAGAATCGGCCTGTACAGTGCCCATCTTGCCCAGGCTGCCGGTTGGACCAAACAGCAAGTGGATGATATTCGTTTGGCGGCACCCATGCATGACATCGGCAAAATCGGTGTGCCGGATGCTATTCTCCAGAAGGAAGGTCCTCTGACCAAAGATGAGTTTGAAGTCATTAAATCGCACACCACCATCGGCGGACAAATTCTGGGCGACTCTGAGTTCCCTATGCTGCAGATGGCTCATGATATTGCCTTGTTCCACCATGAAAAATGGGAAGGGCGGGGATATCCGGAAAATCGGACCGGAGACGATATTCCGGAGGCTGCCAGAATTGTTGCGCTCGTGGATGTATATGACGCCCTTAGCCAGGATCGGGTTTACCGCAAGGCGGAACCCGAAGAAGAGGTCTTACGCAAAATGGCCCAGGCCAAGGGCAACCATTTTGATCCTTTTTACTATGATCTTTTCATGAAATCACTGCCGGCTTTCCGGCAGATAGCCAGCGAGAATCCCTAATGTCTGATAAACAGACCTATTTCATTGTCGACGATGATCGGGTGTTTATCAAGCTGTTGACCAAATTTTTGTCTTCAGATTCGGTAACCGTTGCCTCCAGCACCACCAGTTCCGATGCCTTGAATCAAATAATCCGTCTCCAGCCGGATTGCCTGATTCTGGATATTATGATGCCTGGCATCGACGGCCTGGATTTGTGCAAACAGGTGCGCGCCGAACCAGATCTGGACAATACCAAAATTGTGATGGTTAGCGGAAAGGCTTATGAGATAGATCGTAAACGGGCTTTTGACATGGGCGCCGATGGCTATATCGTCAAACCGGTTCAGCCTGAAAAAATTGCCGATCAAATTAGTCGTATCGTGGATGATCGTATCGAGATGACATTCTGGGGCGTCCGCGGCACCCTGCCGGTGCCGGGTGAAGAATCGATCCGATATGGCGGCAATACCAGTTGCCTCAGCCTTGAGTTCCCCAAGGGTGGTCTATTTATTTTCGATGCCGGTACGGGAATTAAATCCCTATCCGATCATCTGGAAACCGAAAACCGCTACCAGGTTGAAGCCAAGATATTCATCTCGCACCCCCATTGGGATCATATCAATGCCCTGCCCTTTTTTACACCGCTCTATCGTCAGGGCAATGAATTTGAAATCATGGGGCCGGCCCATGGCGATATCTCCATTCGGGAATTGATAGCCGGCCAGATGGATGGCGTTTATTTCCCCATTGAAATCAAAGAATTTGGTGCTACCGTAGCATTCAAGGATTTAAAAGAGGGTGCGTTTTCAATAGATGGCATTCAGATCCAGACAATCCTGCTAAACCACCCGGGCCATTGTTTAGGTTACCGAATTGATTATAAGGATCGATCCATATGCTATATCACCGACAACGAACTTTTCCCGAAAACCAGCCGTTTTTACAACAGCGCCTATATAAAAAAATTAACCGATTTCATATTAGAAACAGATGCATTAATCGCCGACTGCACCTATGCGGAGGAAGAATATGCCAATCGTATACGCTGGGGGCACTCATCCATCTCCGAAGTGGTTCACCTGGCCCACCAGGCTAAGGTCGGCAACCTCTTCATGTTCCATCATGATCCCAGCCAAACCGACACCACCATCGAAGCCAAAGGCAAACAAGCCCATTCTCTCCTAAAAGAATTGAACTCAACCACACGGTGCATCATACCCAAAGAAAGAGAACATTTCATGGTATAACGACTTTGTAAAATGCCCAAATTCTGTGTTGCGCCGCATTTTGCAAACATTCGACGTACTAGAACGTTTGGATCAAGCTATTTCGGACGTTAGCCATAATCCAAAAAATATTCAAGGAACTACCGATTGCGGTAGAAGGCGTATACCTAATTTTGGGGATAGATATATCCTTGGTGGGAAAAAACAAATTGCCCCGATCCGAAGATGTTCCGGGTCGGGGCAGATGTTATCAGGGTAAACCCAGGCGTCCACAAGAACGCTTGGTCTTCACAACCGGAACATGCAACGGCATTTTCCGGCAAGCCGCCACTGGCGGCGTAGGATTAAGTCTCTTCGACGGTAATCGCTTCTTCTTCACATACCTCAACGCAACTCTCGCAACCCAAACATTCTTCTGCGTTAGCCACTACCGATTTTTCATTTTCCATTTCAAAAACTTCTGTTGGGCAAACGTCGACACATTCTTCACATCCTACACATTTATCTTCTTCAACCGTAGGTACAAAAGCCATTCTAAAGCCTCCTTTCGTATTATTCGGTTATGGTGTCAAACCACCATATTTGTATTTCAACGAAACAGCCATTATACCAATTCAATTAGCGAGTCAAGAGCTGTTCTGATATACTCTAAATAATTTTACGGTTTGTAAAATGCCCAATTTCGCTGTGGCAGCCCAATTAACCGGCATGCCGTTTCACGCATCTTGCGGTTCGATCAAGCCGATTACTGTGTTGATGACATCGGCTCCGTTGGGTGTATGCGTTTCGATGGAATTGGTTTGGTCGGCAAAGCAGCCGAATATTTGATGCGGCCTTATTCCCGGCAGCAAGAAAATCCGCAGACCATCGGATGCCGCCGATGGTGCTTTATAGGTATCCAGCAAACCGGATTCTTTGATGCGCGCCAGATCCGTAGACGCCAGTTTGTGACAAAATGCCGACACATCCCGTTGCTGCCTATTCCCGGCGGGAGCTGCTGAAACGCCTGCAGGCACAACTGCCACCGGCATGATGTCTATATTTTCCGGGAAGTGCTCCTGAATCAGCGTGATCACAGCTTCACGCGTTGTCAAAAACAGATCCTGAGAACTGCTTGTGGCCGTCCAGACCCGAGACCATGCCTTGAGCCGATCCAGTAACATGTACTGAGCCGGATCGTCGAACTCCCCGATCCGATCCAGGTGATCCAAGGATGCATCCCCTCGGAGATCCTCATAGAGCGTCTTTTCCATGGATGCTTGTTGCTGCATTTGCTGGACAATTATCTGGTTTTGGATGTCAAAGGACTGGGCCATGTGCAAAAAGATATAAGCTGCCATGGTCGCATTTTCATCAGCATCAGCCGCGTGATTCTGCTGGTCGGCCCTGCGGATATCCTGCCGGATTTGGGACACCGAGGTCGCATCAAAAAACGGTATCCGATTTTTATATCCCTTGGCATAGTTCGCCGCGCCTAAGCGATGACTCTGGGCCCAGCTTTCAGCTTCCGCCAGCGCTGTTTCAAAGGACAAGCACGTGGCCGGATCAGGCAAAACTGCTTCCACCAGGTTCGCATCTATCCATGTCCGCATTTCGGAAGGCATATATTTGGTCGAGAACTGAAAAACTCTGATACCTTTGAAAAACTGGCCACAGGTTGCCAGATCTGACGCACCAACACAGGTAAAGGGAAACAGAAATGGTTTCATGTTATTTTCTCCTGATCCCTGACACTAAACCCGCGTGAAACAAGTGTGTCCCTGATCTGATCGGCCAACTCCCAAGCTCTTTCTTTGCGGGCCTGCTCACGTTTTTGCAGCAATTCTTGAATATCACTGGGCAGGGCTTGTTCTTCAAATTCAAACAGGTTTAGAACTGTGTCGATCTGTTTAAAAACATCAATGATTTTAACGGCATCGGATGCATTGATCTGCTTTTCTGAAATCAGCCTGTTAATCCGCTTAATATTGGTAAACACCGCCGCCATGGCAGCCGAAATATTGAGATCATCGTCCATGGCATCTGTGAACCCATAACGCAGATCATAAAGCAATTGATCTAAATCCGGATATGTCGGCCCTTCCGGCAGCTCGTATAACCTGGTCACGCAAGAATCCATCCGCTTGAGTGAATTGCGGGCGTTCTCCAATTTGTGCTGATCAAATTGGATTGATTTGCGGTAATGGCTCGATATCAACCAGCAGCGAATCTCGCGGCCATTAAAACCCATATCCATAAGATCTTGGATAGTTAGACCCTGACCGCTTTCGTCCACTTTTTTGCCGTCCACCAATACCCGGTCACAATGGATCCAATAGCGTGCCATGGGTTTACCTGTCAGGGCGCCGGCGATGGCAATGCCATTTTCATGGTGCGGAAAAGCCAGTTCACGTCCGGCCGTGTGAATATCGTAGTTTTCACCCAGGCACTTCATGGACATGGTGGCACACTGTAAATGCCACGATGGTCGTACATTGCCCCATTCTGTTTTGACAAAAATACCCCGTCTGAGCTCAGACAACTTGGACCGTTTGAGCAATGTAAAATCACGGGGATTCTCTTTTTCGTATTCATCCAGATCAACGGTAGCACCAAGCCTGATCTTATTAATGTCAATATTAGAAAGACGCCCGTAGGAGTCCTGCCGGGATATATTGAAGTAGATTGAACGTAGTTTCTCGTATGCCGCACCGCTTTTCACCAGTTTCTCGGTCACAGAAACCATATCGCCGGTGTGGTCGCTGGCTTTAGGGTAGTCCTCCGCCGGCTTGATACCCAGGTGCTTGAGATCTTGCTTAAAGGTTTCGATATACTGATTGGTAAAATCCCCAAGCTCCATCCCGGCTTTCTCAGAGCCGGCAATGGTTTTATCATCCAAGTCAGTAATGTTCATGACGTGGGTGACATCAAAACCGCGATAATCCAAATAGCGTCTCAGCAGGTCCGAAAAAACAAAACGACGGCACTCGCCAAGATGTATCCGGGCATGGGCCGTCAATCCGCAGGAGTACATGCTGACCTTGCCGGGTACGAGCGGTTCGAACAACTCTTTTTTACGGCTCATGGTATTGAACAATTTCAGCTCAACTTTGTCGCTTATGGTAAAAAGCGACGTACTCAGATATCGCTCTCCACTATCCGGCAATATCACTACCAGGGTACCTTGAGTCATGGTTTCAGCTTCTGCCAATGCGATTGACATGGCCGCCCCGCTACTCATTCCCACAAAAAGACCTTCTTCCAGAGCCAAGCGTCTGGCCATTTCAAATGCAGCCTCATCCTCGATGTTAATTTTTCTATCCAGGCGCGATTTTTCAAAAATTTCAGGTTGATAGGCCTCCTTCATATTCTTGAGGCCTTGAATTTTATGTCCGAGATAGGGCTCAACGCCAATGATTTCTATGGCCGGATCGTACGCCTTCATGCGTCGGGATACCCCCATGGCCGTACCACTGGTACCCAAGGTTACCACCAGCTTGGTGATGTCTCCGTTGGTTTGTTCCCAGATTTCAGGCGCCGTTCCATGATAATGCGCCTGCCAGTTGGCGGGATTGTTAAACTGATCGGTCATGAAATAATCTTGCGGGTTTTCACGCACCAAACGATAGACCTCTTCGATGGCGCCATCAGTTCCCAGGTGTCCCGGGGTCAACAATATATCGGCTCCCCGAGCTTTTAGTATTTTACGGCGCTCCTGGCTAACCGATTCGGACATGGCCAGCAACAGCCGATAGCCCTTAACGGCACAAACCAGTGCCAGGCCGATGCCCGTGTTGCCACTGGTCGCTTCGATGATGGTTTTTTCCGGGGTAAGCTCTCCCGAAGCTTCGCCATTCTCAATCATGCGCAGGGCAGCGCGATCTTTGATGGAGCCCCCCGGGTTGAAATATTCCAGCTTGGCCAGCACCTTGACGCGCGGGTTGGGATTTAAATTTTTAATCTCAACCAGGGGTGTATGGCCGATAATATCTAAAATGGATCCACTCATAAGTTATCTCTATCTATTACGTTTTCAATGATGGCGATGATCTCCTGCGCCACCTGATTTTTTGAAGCGGCGGCATCGATTATCCTAAACCGCTGAGGTTCTTCCGCAGCCAGAGCCAAATAGCCCGAGCGAACTTTTGTGTGGAAGGCCAAGGCTTCCTCTTCAAACCGGGTTTCCTTTCCGGTTCTCTGTCCGTTTTCGATCTGCTGCCAGGCTCGAGCCAAGCCGACCTCCGCCGGCAGATCCAATAACAGGGTCAAATCAGGTCTCACATCGGAAAAGGCCAGTTGGTGTAGATTGGTTATCAAGTTTATATCCAAACCACGAGCATACCCTTGATAGGCCAGGGTTGCATCATAATAACGATCACACAAAATGACCTTGCCGGCTGACAAGGCCGGCTTAATGGTCTCGTCCAGATGTTGGGCACGATCAGCCATGTAAAGTAACAGTTCCGCCAGGGGATCCAAACCTTTATTTCTCGAGTCCAAAAGGATCGCACGTATCTGAGCCCCAATATCAGAACTGCCCGGTTCCCGAGTTGTAACCACGTCAAATCCCCGTTCACTCAGGTGAGCATGAATGCCTTGTATCTGACTTGTTTTGCCGGAACCTTCAATGCCTTCAAAGGTAATAAACATTTATAATCATGGTCCTCTCGTATAAAACTCCACTGAAATGCTGAAAACGCATACATTTTGGTGCCGAACTATATCATCCATGTCGCTATCGGGATCGGTATCGAAATCGTATTTTTGAAAACTCAGGATTCGATTCCGATCCCGATAGCGATTTCGACCCCGATTGCTGCGGCTTGTCCGCGTTAGGAAGATGCACAAACAAGCTACCTGACTCTGTTGTGGTTTTTTGTTGATCAAACAAGTCGCATCAGCGGCAAGCGGCTGGGCTGATTCTGTCTTCTGACTCCTAATTATTCAATGTTCTATGTTCTATTTTGTAGAAATCCAGTAGCATTAAGATTACATCTAAATCGCATTACCCTTTTTTATTGTTCGGGCCTCCACCTATAAAAATGACGTTCCAATAGCCGATGATAGGATGTCCACATCTCACCCGGATCCTCCTTAGCCATAAACTCTCTAATCGCTTGGATCCGGGAGTCCATCTCATCAATGCAATTTAACAATACGGCCTCGATGGTTTTGGGTGGCTCGGGCGAACCAAGTTCGCGGCTGCCGTGATGGCTGATAACCATGTGCTTTAATAGCATGGCGGTTTCTTCCGGAAAGTCGGGTATGGTTTTAATTTTGTCCTCAATCATCTGAATGCCAATGACAATGTGGTTCACCAGGCGACCTTCATCCGAGTAATCGATAGCACTATCATAGGTATATTCGCGCAATTTACCGATGTCGTGCAGCAGCACACCCGAAATAAGCAGATCGCGATCGATACCGCTGTAATGTTCGCTGATTTTATCTGCAAGCACCGCCATGGACAAGGTATGCTCCAGCAAGCCCCCAATATAGGCATGATGCATTTTTTTGGCCGCCGGGGCCTGTTTAAATTGGGTGACGAAGGCTTCATCAGACCAGAATGCGCCAAACAGATCTCTAAGATACTCTTTTTGAAGGGATTCTGATAGTTTTGTAAGGCGGTCAAACATTTGATCGACATCCCGGTCTGTCACCGGCAGAAAATCGGCAGCGTTGGTTTCGCTGGCGGGCGCCGTCATCATTTCTTTGACCACCATCTGAAGATTCCCGCGATAACTCCCCACATGCCCCTTAACGATCACAATTTGGCCCGATTCGGTTTGGGAAGCAATCTGGTCTACATTATCCCAAACCACAGCTTTAATACTGCCGGTCCGATCGGACAACACCAGATTGAGGTAGCTGTTGCCGTCCTTTTTATGGGCCATGGTCTTTTCAGTCAGCACAAATTGATCTGACAGGCTATCACCTGATTGTAGTTGATTGATGAATCGCGTTTTCATCGGATGCGAATTTCCCAAGACTTAATTGTTTTAATTATTTCATAATTTGTTGTGTCACATTTGATCGGCGTGATGGATATATAATCGTCTGCCAGGGCGGACTCGTCGGAATTTGATTCTGCTGGCCTATCGCCGGGTAGGACCGTATGCCAAAAGTATGGCCGCTCACGCGGATCGATCCGGCGTTCCATCTGCTCCTTGAGCGGTTTAATATTTTGTTTGCTGACCCGAACGCCTTTGATTCGTTCCATAGGCAAATCAGGAACGTTTACGTTCAGAAAAGTGCCGGGGGCCAGTCCTTGCGATACAACGGTATTGGCCAGGCCTTCCACAAACTGGGCCGTTTGATCATAAAAACGCGGCTGTTTTGCCATGATGGATACTGCCACAGCCGGAATGCCGTAAAGGGTTGCTTCCCTTGCGGCAGCGAGTGTACCGGAATAATTGATATTGATGCCGGCATTGGCCCCGGGATTGATCCCCGATATCATCAGATCTGGTCGATCCGTAAGCAATTCCATTATGGCTAGTTTGATGCAATCCGCCGGCGTACCGCTCACGGCATAAGCAGCGTCACCATTACGCCAGGCAATTTTTTGGCTGCGTATGGGCATCTCCAGGGTAATTGCGTGGCTAATGGCACTACGTTCCCGGTCCGGGGCGACGACGATTGTCGACCATCGAGACGCGAATTGTTCATGCAGGGCTTTCAGGCCGTCTGCATATATTCCATCATCATTAGAAAGTAGCAGTTTCATTGCTTAACCTGTTTCGACATGGTCATACATCAATTGCATTGGTTTGAAAAGGTATCTGTTTATGTCAGGACCATCTGCGCTGATACCAGTATATCCTTGATTTTCTAAATATGTTGGCTTTATATTGTTTAATTTAGCTTGATGCAACCTGATTCCACAATAGGATTATGCGGACAACATATATACATGTCTGAGCAGTGGCCGTCTGGTTCAATAAGTGGTTCGAATATTTTTGACAATTGTAATAATCGGTGCCCGGTTTTGTCGCAATCTATGAATCAATTTTTGAATTGTCACAGATATTACATTAATAGTATGCATGGATGCCGTCCAACCATGGACATTTTTTCCAGCCTCCATATCCTAATCCTTGGCAGTATTGTAATCTGCCTGCAGCTTTTTAGCTGTCCGGCCTTGGGACAAGATTTGGATACGCTAATGGGAGACGCCCACTTTCCCTGGCATATTACCGCGGATGAACTCAATTTTGACGAGGCCGATCAGGTCTATGTCGCCACCGGTAACGTTGTCATATCAAAAATGGACAAAAAAATCATAGCCGACCGGGTTTACTTTGATCATAAGCGGATGATCGCAACAGCATCCGGCCATGTGGTCATGACCGTCGGCAAAGACATCATTGCGGCTGACCAACTTGAAATAGACCTCAATACTGAGCAGGGCAGCCTGCAAAACGGCTCCTTTTTTCTGCACAAAGAAAACTTCCATATCCGTGGGGATCAGATCCAAAAAACCGGTCCGGATAGTTATCAGGCCGATAAAGCCAGTCTTACCACCTGTGACGGTGATAATCCTGCGTGGAAAATTACGGGCAGAAATCTGAATATAACCATCGAAGGTTATGGCTATGCCCAACATGCCGTATTCTGGGTCAAAAAGATTCCCGTGTTTTACACACCCTTCATCGCTTTTCCAGTCAAATCCAAGCGTCAGACCGGTCTACTGCCACCGCAAATGGGCACCTCCTCACGCAAGGGTTATCACTATAATCAGCCCTTTTTCTGGGCTATCAATGATCACATGGATGCAACCTTTTATGACCATTATATGCAGGAGCGCGGCAATAAATTGGGAGCCGAGCTGCGTTATATCGCCGGCCCCCAAACCCGTGGCACCCTGATGGTTGACTATTTTAAAGACGACAAGGTGGATGACGGCAAAGGCGACAACAGCGACGATTGGGGATATGATGACGCCTTGGAGGAGACGGATGGGCTCGATAGCGATATTCTGCGTCCCAACCGTGACCGTTATTGGTTCCGCATGAAGCATGATCACAAACTTCCCTGGCAGTTTTCGGCCAAGCTTGACCTGGACGTGGTGAGCGATCAGGACTATCTCAAAGAATTCAAATCCGGGTACAGCGGCTATCAATACAGTGATAAATACTATAACAACGAATTTAGCCGGGACTTGGAGGATTATAATGATTTTATCCGACTCAACCGTTTGAATATCAGCCGCAACTGGTCCCGATTTAACCTTAATACCGAATTCAGGTGGTATGACCATGTCATCAACAGGCAGCAGGAAGATCGGGATACCACCGTCCAACGTTTACCCTTCATACGCTTGGACGCACCTAAAAAACGACTGGGCGGTACTCCCTTTTATGCCAACATGCGCAATGAATATACCTATTTCTACCGGCAAGATACCGATACGCCCGATAGCGTTCTTGAAGACCACCGCCTCGATATCTACCCGCGTGTATTTTTGCCTTTGGATTGGAAAAACTATCTGACCGTTGAACCTTCCGTGGGCTACAGAGCTACGGGCTGGCAGGTGGTGGCATATGAAGAATCGCCGGCGGATTCAGACGACGATAGCTACTTTAGACAATTGCCTGATTTTAAAGTGGACCTGTCTACCGAAATTTACCGGGTTTTCAATACCCAGGGAGAATCCATCGACCGCCTGAAGCATACTGTCAGACCACGGGTTGTCTATTCCTACATCCCCGACCAAGATCAATCGGAGGTCCCGCATTTTGATGCCGTCGACCGGATTGAAAAAGAAAATAAGCTGACCTACACCCTGACCAACCTGTTTACCTATCGATCCAAAGTCTCTCCGGGCAAATCGGCCGGCACCGAAACCACACCATCGGAATATAATTATCAGCAAATCTTGCGATTGTTTCTGGAGCAGAGCTATTATTTTAGAGCGGCCGACGGGGATGACCCGGTGGAATGGCAAAGCACAAAAGCGCAGGAAGCTTTCTCCCCGGTATATGGCCGTTTGGAACTGACTCCTGAAAAATACCTCTCCCTTTTAGCCGACGGCGAATGGTCACCCTACGAAAATGCCATGATATCGCACAGCGTAGCCGCAACTCTTTCCGACAAACGGGGTGATCGACTGACCGTGGAACACCGTTACAAAGAGGATATTGACGATTTAGACCAGGAAGGTCTCGATTCAATCTATGCTAAATTACGGCTTGTGGTTACGGATACGCTTGCACTTACCGCAGAATACGAGAATGACCTGTATGAAGATAAGGAAATTTTAGCCAGTTTGGGAGGGATCTACAAGGCCCAGTGCTGGTCTTTGCGGTTAACCTATACGCGTGAAGACGATGAAGAAAAATATGACTTTATGATTGGTCTTCACGGCCTGGGTGAGTTTGAAAGCGGGATTTAAAGATCGGTGTTAAGTTTTAGGTTTTAAGTTTTAAGACGGAGCATCGTTATTCGCTTGGAGCTCTTGACAATCCTAAAACTTAAAACCTAAAACCGGAACTAAAACTTAAAACCTAAAACTGTGTTATGAATATCGATAAACTAATCCACAAATGGTACGTCATCCACACGCGCAGCCGCTTCGAAAACGTCGTAAATGACGGACTGCGAAAAAAAGCATTCCAAGTATTTTTGCCGAAAGTCCAGGTTCCCAGCAAGCGGCGGGATCGAAAACTGATGATCCAGGTACCGGTATTTCCGGGATATCTATTCGTAAGATCTGATCTAAGCGCCGGGCAGCACCTGGACATAGTTAAAACAGTTGGTGCCGTGCGTCTGGTTGGTACCCAAAACGGTCCTGTACCGGTTCCCGATGATACCATCGAATCGCTCAAAATAATGGTTGCCGGCGATCAGCCCATTGTAACCGGTAAGCGGCTGGTTAAAGGTGACCGGGTTATGGTCATCCAGGGACCTTTTACAGGCATCTCCGGGACCTTTTCCAACTACCGCGGCAAAGGGCGGGTTGTCATCAATGTGGATGCTTTGGGTCAGACAGCCGGTGTGGCCGTAGATGAGGACGATATTGAGCTCCTGCCGAAATTATTGGCATAACTGCTTGACTTTTTGTTATTATATCATTAAAATTTTCAGAATTATACCGTGACCTTGTGCGTATGCGAAAAGGAGGCGATATGAATAAACTGGAATTGATTTCCTCATTGAAAAAAGAGGCCAATATATCCAAGTCCGAAGCGTCTAAAGTCGTTCAATTATTTTTTGATAATATGTCGGAAGCCCTGGCCCGCGGCGAACGGGTTGAAATTCGCGGTTTGTGCAGTTTCTATGTTAAAAATTACAAGAGCTATATGGGTAGAAATCCGAAAAGCGGTGAAAAGGTATTAATCAATCCCAAAAAGCTACCTTTTTTCAAATCCGGAAAAGAGCTCAAAGAACGGGTTGATTATTAGATTTGTGCCAGGTTTCCAATCCATAATCGATCAAGAAAAACCTCTCGGGCAGTTATTCCGAATCCTCCAGACAGGCAATATTCCCCACGCACAGCTGTTTACTGGACTCGCAGGCGTCGGTAAAACAGAGGCGGCCTTCAGGTTTGCCATGGCCTGCAATTGCCTTAATGCTGAATCTGTGGCTGGGCACGCATTTCCCGGCAAGGGTAAGGTCAACCAGATATTTTCAGCAGAATTGCCATGTGGTCAATGTAAATCTTGTCGTAAAATTACCGCGCGCAACCATCCGGATGTAATCTCGGTGCAACCCCAAAACAACCGAATACGTGTTGCCCGGATTCGAGAGCTCCATGATGTACTTGCCTTGAAACCCTATGAAGCTAAATATCGGTTTGTGATCATTTCGGATGCCCACCATATGAATGTGGAAGCTGCAAACTCATTGCTGAAGGTGTTGGAAGAGCCACCTTATCAAACGTTCCTGATTCTAACCGCCGGTCATCTGCATGATCTGCTGCCGACCATAGCTTCTCGTTGCCAACATGTGCGCTTTCGTCCAATATCACGGAGAACCCTAATAAATTGTATTCAGAATCAGGCCGAGCTGTCTGAATTGGATGCGAGTCTGCTGGCCAATCTCGCCAAGGGGAGCCTCAGCAAAGCACGTGAGTTAGCCGCCTCCGGGTGGCTCAAGCGTAGATCCTGGATCTTGGATGTCATCACAACTGATCCCTTCGAATCCAAATCCGTAAACCCTTTGGCCGCCCTTTTGGCATTTTCGGAAAAACTGGCCCAAAGCAAGGAAAAGCTCCTTGAGGCGCTCGAAATCATGCAAACCTGGTTCCGGGATCTGATGGTTTTCCCTTCCTCACCCGAAAAAATCATGAACCGGGATCGAATCCATGATTTAAAACGGGCGGCACGGCAAATGAACATGCAGGCCACCATATCAACCTATGAAGCCATCCAAACTGCCTTGGATCGTATCGATGGGAACGCCAATCCAAGGTTGGTACTGGATGTTATGCTTATGTATATTTTGGGATTTGAACATGAAAAAGATCGTCGGCATCCGCTTTAAACCGGCTGGTAAAATATATCACTTTGATTCCGGAGCCTTTGTACTGAACGAGGGTGACCAAGTAATTGTGGAAACGGAAAAAGGGCTGGGTTTTGGCTTTGTGGCCGTGCCCCCGACCCCGCACGAAACGGTTAAAACCGGCCGCTCATTAAAAAAGGTACATCGTATTGCCAATGAAAAAGATCATCGTCAGCGCAGCATCAACCTGAATTTAGAACAGCGTGCTTACAGCTATTGTATGAACTGCATCAAAGAAGACGGTCTGAAGATGAATCTATTTTCGGTTGAAAGTACCTTTGACGCCAGTCGTCTCACATTTTTTTTCACGGCCGACGGACGCGTTGACTTTCGAAAATTAGTAAAGCGATTGGTCAAAGAGTTCCGCACCCGCATCGAGATGCGTCAGGTTGGCATTCGCAACCAAGCCAAAATGTGTGGCGGTATTGGTCGCTGTGGCCGTGAAATATGTTGTTCGGCTTTTATCGAAAAATTTGAGCCTGTATCCATCAAAATGGCTAAGCAGCAGGGTTTGTCGCTAAACCCAACAAAAATCTCCGGTCAATGCGGACGTTTGATGTGTTGTCTAACCTATGAGAATAAAACCTATCATCAGTTAAAATCTCAGTTTCCCAAAATCGGAAAAAAGATCCGCACCAAAGATAAAGCCGGAAAAGTGATTCGGCATAACGTTATCGGCCGGCGACTGGCCATTCGAATTGAAGATGGTAGCGAGATAGAGATTAGTATCGATGAAGTTGTGAATTGATGATTAATTCTGGCTTGGGTTTTATGTCTTAATTCGATATTACAATTCATCCCGCGCTGCAAGCAGCGTTGAATTCAAATTCAAAGGAGGGCTCATTCGGTTTAAACGTACTATGATTGTGGTGTGGTCTTTGCACTAAAGAACGTCCAACATCGAACACTGAACATCGAACATCGAATAAGGTATTCATCTGTTTTTCTAAAATGCTCGAGCGACATGCGGCACAAGCGCCTACGCTGCTCGGGCGACTCCACATTCGAAGTTGGATGTTGGACGTTGGATGTTGATTGTCTATCACCCTCGGACGTTTTCACTCAGTTAAGCATACGAGCAAAATCACGCCAGTCATGTTTTAAAAGTACGCACATTCCGAAAGAAACCAGAGGAGTATATATGTCCGCCCCTTTCTACATCACCACCCCCATTTATTATGTAAATGCCAGGCCGCACCTGGGCCACGCTTATACCACGATTATCGCTGACGTGGCCAAACGATTTCATGATATGCGCCAGGTAGATACTTTCTTTCTGACCGGTACAGATGAACATGGTGATAAGATTATGCAGGCCGCTGAAAAGGAAGGCTTGCAACCCGAACAGTATGTGGACAAAATCAGTGCCTTGTTCAGGGACCTGTGGCCTGAACTCAATATTGCCAATTCCGACTTTATTCGCACCACCGATCCGGCTCATAAGGCAGTTGTAAAACAAATTCTAAGCCGGATACACGCCGCTGGTGACATCTATTTTTCAGAATATCAGGGCCTTTATTGTTTTGGCTGTGAGCGCTTTTATACCGAACGCGAATTGGTGGACGGCAAATGCCCGGATCATGAAGTCGAGCCGCAAACCATCAAGGAATCAAATTATTTCTTTAAGATGAGCCGATATCAGGACTGGCTCATTGACCATATCAAACAAAATCCCGATTTCATCCGGCCGGAACGGTATCGCAACGAGGTTCTCGCATTTCTCAAGGAGCCGCTGGAAGATCTATGCATTTCCAGACCCAAATCGCGCATATCTTGGGGCATAACGCTGCCATTCGACCCCGATTATGTCACCTATGTTTGGTTCGATGCACTGCTGAATTACGTGTCGGCGCTTGAATACCCCGATGGAGAAAAATTTAAAAATTTCTGGCCTGTAGCCCAGCATATCGTGGCCAAGGATATTTTGAAACCCCACGGCATTTACTGGCCGATTATGCTCAAAGCTGCTGGTATTCCGATCTATCAGCACCTGAATGTTCATGGTTATTGGAATATCGATCAAAGCAAAATGTCCAAGAGCCTGGGCAATGTTGTCGAACCCTTGGAGCTGAAAAACATTTACGGCTTAGACGCATTCCGTTTTTTTCTGCTACGCGATATGGTTTTCGGTTTGGATTCAAATTTCAATCAGGAGGCCCTGGTCCAACGCATTAATTCTGATCTTGCCAACGATCTCGGGAATCTGGTCAGTCGCGTACTCTCCATGGCGCGTAAATATTTCAAAGGCTTGGTGCCGGAACCCGAAACTAGCCTCATTAATGAGGGCTGGATGGAATTAAAGACCGGTGCCGCTCAGACCGTCGACCAATTTGAACGTCACATGCAGGCATTCTCATTTCACAAGGGAATATTGGCCGTATGGGAATTTATCAGCTTGATGAATAAAACCATCGATACCGCCGCGCCTTGGCAGTTGGTCAAAGACGCCGAGCGCCAGGCTGAATTGAGAACGGTGATCTATAATTTGTTGGAAGGTTTAAGAGTCGTTTCCGGGCTGATTTATCCGATAATGCCGGATACAGCCCTTACCATGCAGGTCCAGTTGGGCTTGGATCCGCAGACACCGTTTTATTTCCTGGACCGTCTCTTGAACTGGGGTGATCTCCAGCCAGGCACGGTATTGCCAAAATTTAAACCCTTGTTCCCCCGCATCGAATCAATTCCTGAACAACCGGGGCCTAAAGCTGACGTCCCTGATGACCCCAAGCAAGCTATAACCAAGCCACTCATCTCCATCGACGATTTTGCCAAACTGGACCTAAGGGTCGCCACAATTACTGCTGCCGAGGCGGTTCCCAAATCGAAGAAATTGCTGAAAATCGAAATTGACATGGGCCAACCGAGAACGATCGTCTCCGGAATCGCCGAAAGCTACCAAGCCGAAGATCTGGTTGGAAAACAGGTCGTGGTGGTAGCCAATCTAAAGCCTGCCAAACTAATGGGTATCACCTCTCAGGGAATGCTGCTATCGGCTGATGCCGATCTAGGTTTTTGCCTGCTCACACCGGACCGGAAAACCACACCGGGATCTGCCATTAGCTGATATGGAGCCATATAAAGTTCCTCATCATAGACCCAAGATGCCGGACTGGCAAGCGCATCAGCATCTGTTCGCCCGCACGCGTTATCGACAGCTCATGTGGAAGCGGATTTTGCGAATTAGTTGTCTGACTGTTATCATCTTTGCCGCCGTATACAGTATGGTCCAATGTTTTCAATGGGTTGGCGGAAATGAGGATTCCGTATCGGAAACAATAGCATCCACCGCAGAAGATACCAAAGTTCGGATGGACGACAAACAGCTGGCCAGAGAACTGTTGCAGTCCACGTCCATTATTAATTTGAGCGAGGCCAGCTTTCATATAACCCGCCAAAATTCAACCCTGCATGTGGAAACCAGTATCAATACGCCCCTGCAGGCCTACATGCTTAAAAAGCTGGATCGCAAAAATTCCCGGCATATAGCACTGTTGGCCATGGATCCAACCAGTGGTGAAATCGTCATGATGGCTGGCTTCGATAAGGTCAATCCTGACGTCAATACATGTTTGGTCAATACATATCCGGCGGCCAGCATTTTCAAAATTGTGACTGCAGCCGCAGCTGTGGAGCAAAAAGGGCTGGACTCCAATTCCAAGCTACGCTTCAACGGCAGTCAACATACGCTTTACAAGGTGCAGCTGAAGGATCACAATAACCGCTATACCAATCATACGACATTTCAGGCCGCTTTTGCCAAATCCATCAATCCGGTTTTTGGCAAACTCGGCACCTTAAGTCTGCAACAAACCGCACTGTCAACCTATGCCCAAGCTTTTGGTTTCAATACCCAAATCAATTTTGAACTTCCGGTGCCGCCCAGTCAATTCGAAATCTATGACACGCCCTATCACTGGGCTGAAATCGCCAGTGGCTTTAACCGGCAAACCACGCTGTCAGCTATCCATGCGGCCATGCTCCCAACGGTGATTCTCAATCAAGGCAAGCAGGTTGACCCCAGCGTTGTGAAGCAAATAACCAACGGGGCTGGGGAGGTTCTCTATCTGAATCGACCGAGTCCCGCCAAACAGGTTATCACCCCCAAAGCATCCCGTGTGGTTTATGACCTCATGGAAGCTACCATCCGATATGGTACCGCCAGAAAGGCTTTCAAGGGCTTCCAAAAAGACCCGGTTTTATCCAAATGTAATCTGGGCGGCAAAACCGGATCGATCTTTAATAAAAAACATGATCTCCGCTACGATTGGTTTGTGGGCTTTGCCGATTTAAAGAATGGTGATAAAAAGCTGGCTCTCGCCGTTGTCGTAGCCCATGAAGAATATATCGGCATCCGTGCGGCCGCTTATGGCCGTATGATCATCAAAAAGTACTATACAGACTTATTCAAAACAGGATGATCCTCATGGTTGCATAAACAATATGGCAAATTATAGAAAATGAATTGCTATTAGGGCGAAGATCATGCCGGTAGAGACACTTCTTGGAGGCAACCGTGGATGAATTCTAAGGATAGCACCTATTTTGCCACTTTGTTTATGCACAGTTGAGGTGATTATTAAAAATGCGAAGCTCACCCGCAATTCAGATTGCCGATAGCCTATATCAAACCCTGTGGTGGCTGGTACTGCCCTTTTTACGGCACCATCACCGGCTGGCCCAAGATTTTGACCGGCGCTGCCTAAATAATGTTCATTTGGATAAAGCCGATTTGTGGATCCAGTCAGCCTCTGCCGGCGAAGCCTATCTGGCCTGGGAAATTTCCAAAAATATCCCCACGAACAAGCCTTTCAGCCTTTTGGTGACAACCAACACCAGCCAGGGAATGGGCATCCTTGAGCAGATGAAAGCGGCCCTTACCCGGTCGAATCCTAACCTTTCGCTGCAGTGTGCCTATTTCCCGTTTGACAGCCCGGCCATTATGCAACGTGCTCTAAAAATGGCGGCGCCGCGTCTGATGGTTTTACTGGAAACCGAATTGTGGCCCGCCCTGATGGCGGGTCTCAAAAAGCAAGGTTGCCAAATTGCCGTCATCAATGCCCGCATGACCCGGCGCAGCTTAAGACACTATATGCTTTGGCCCGCTTTCTGGCGCCGGATCAAACCTGACCATATCCTGGCCATTTCAAACCGAGACAGGATCCATTTTGAAAACCTGTTTGGCAGACGGGGGCTCGGTACCATGGCCAACATCAAATTCGACCGGCTGGCGGAGGATGACGCCCAGGGCGAGCCTCTAGAAAAAACGCGACCAAACAAGCTGCCTATGGATAATTTTCTGATCTTGGGATCCATAAGAATGATGGAAGAATCCCAGGTTGAGCAGATCATCCATCACATTCTAAGCCGGCGATCCGACGCCGTTATCGGACTCTTTCCCAGGCATATGCACCGTCTGGAACATTGGCAGGGAGCGCTGCAACGGCTAGGGATTGACTGGGTGCTGCGTTCGACCAATCAGACGCTCAGATCCGGCGGTGTCGTACTCTGGGATGTATTTGGTGAGTTGGGAACCGCTTATTTAAACGCCCGGGCCGCCTTCGTCGGGGGCAGTCTGGTTCAATTAGGCGGACAAAATTTTTTAGAGCCGCTTGTAAAGGGAGTACCCACCATAATCGGTCCCCATTGGGATAATTTTAAATGGGTCGGGAAGCGGATAATCCGCTCGGGAATTCTGCATCAAACCGATTCCTGGAAAGGTGTTGCAGATTTTCTGCTGGCGCGTATAATGAATCCTGAGGGTAAAGAATCCCTTAAAAATGAAGCCCAAGCCTACATCCGGGCGCGTCAAGGCGGGGCGACTCAGGCCTGGGAGCTGATTATGGGTATTTTGGAGGGTTAAAGGGGTCAAGCATTCAACCAATAGACGATTAGGCTGTTGGCTGTTAGACTGATAGGCGATTAAAGTCTTACCGCGTTTTGCTTGGAGCGAACCTAATAGTCTTCAGCCTAAACACCTAATATGCTGTACTTTGACCCCTTGAACCCTCTAATGACTTGCTGTTAATATGAGATGTTATAAAAAACGCAACATGTGAGGTCATGAAGAAGCAGTTCAAAGTATTCGGCATCATCCCGGCGCGCTACCAATCATCCCGTTTTCCGGGCAAAGCTTTGGCCGACATTCTGGGCAAACCCATGTTCTGGCATGTATTTGATCGAGCGGCTAAATGCAGCGCCATTGACACGGTTGTTTTGGCCACCGATGATAATCGTATCTACACGGTTGCCGAAGAGCTAGCTGTTCCGGTCTTGATGACCGATCCCGGTCATCCCAGTGGCACGGACCGGATCCTCGAAGCCGCCGAGATACTGCAAGTACAGGATCAGGATGTGGTGGTAAATATCCAAGGGGACGAACCCCTTTTGGTTCCGGATATGCTTAGCGAACTTTTGCAGCCCTTTGCGGATTCAGCCACCCAGGTTACAACCCTGGCAAAGCTTGTCGGCACCGATGAATCCCAAAATCCGGATCGTGTCAAGGTCGTAACCGACAATCGCGGCCAGGCACTCTATTTTTCCAGAAACCCGATACCCTTTGACCGCAAGGGATCCAAACCCGACTACAAAGGGCATATCGGCATTTACGCCTTTAGAATGAATACCTTGAAACAATTTCAAAAACTGGGTCCATCGTATCTGGAGTCACTGGAACTTCTCGAGCAGCTACGCTTGCTTGAAAATGGGATCCCCATCCAGGTGATCCTGACCGAACATGACTGCCAGGGAGTGGATACTCCGGCTGACTTGGAATTGGTTTTAAAAAAACTGTCAAAGGATATTTCCTATGAAAATTGAAATTTTCTCACACGCAAGCAAACCTGCAAAGCGTTGGTGGCAAATTTTAGATAGCTGGCTTCATCGTAAAATTTATTTCGGTCGGCACCTCAGCCGTGTTCCCAACGGATCCGTGGTGTTGTTTCCTTTTGATGGCAATCGTCTCTCATGCGGGCTCACGGGAATCGTATCCTTAAAAACCGAGCAATTGACCGATGCCGTCCCCGAACCGTCCGTTCTTAAGGATAAAATCCAAATCCTGTCCCAATTCACCATTTCAAAATGCGCCCCGGATGAATTCTGCCCAAATGGTAACTACTTAGGCGGCAAAACCCACCTGGAAACCCTATACGAAGAAGTCCAACACTTTAAACGGATCAAGTCCTTTCTGCATGTTTTTACCCATCGGCAGGTCTTGGAAGACCTCCTGGCATTAGCCGCCCTTGCCGGTGATATCATCGATGGCGAGGAACAAATACTTTCCCAACAGATCGGCCGTTTGTCTCCCAACGAGGTTGAAATTATATCGGATTCGCTTGAAATACTCAAAGACATCCACTGGTCTCTGAAAGCCGAATTTGCTGCAAATATCTATAAAGTCGAAGACTTGATTACCCGACCGGAAATCAAAACCTGTCCGTTTGCCATAAAAGCATTGCAGGAAATCAATACGGTTCTAAATAGTATTGACCGGCTGGAAGTTCGTGGTCGCGACTCAGCCGGCATATCCGTCTTTTTTGAATTCGACCCCACTGACTGGTCTGCATTGCAAGCGGAACTAAGTAAGCAAGACCTGTTACCAAATTTACAGGCCCGATCTGCACGCAATATCCTCTCTAACGGCAGTATTCAAGTGGATCCATCAGGTTCATCAGCACAGAAAAATGGGGTTGCACTTGCGTTTACCTACAAAATTGCCGCTGAAATCGGCAGTCTTGGCGATAATGTCAGTTTTCTGCGCAATCAAATTAAAACAGATCAGATACTACAGCATGCGATTACCTTTACCCCTTCGAATTACACCATATCTTCACACACACGCTGGGCGTCTGTCGGGGCCATTACGGAGTCCAACTGCCATCCGGTCGACAATATCCCCGAAGCCAATGGAAACCCAAAGCCGGGGATAATTCATGCCTGCTTGAATGGTGACATAGATAACCATCTGGAGATAAAAGCGGAATTATTAAAATCCGGTATCTGCATTCAAGACGATATTACCACCGATACCAAAGTTATCCCCCTGCTGATCCAAAAGTATTTTCAAGAAGGTGCTTCCATCACCGAGGCCTTTCGCCGAGCCCTAAACAGTTTTGAGGGCTCACATGCCATATCCATGCATACGAATCTGGCACCGGGTAAAATATTTCTAGGCCAGCGTGGCAGCGGCCAGGCCATCTTTCTGGGTTTATCTCCGGAGCATTATATCCCGGCTTCGGAAGTGTATGGCTTCATAGAAGAAACCCCCCATTATCTAAAGCTTGACGGTGAAAAAATTCACACCGGTCAAAACGGCGAAGTTCAGGGTGAAATATTCGTTGTGGATCAAAATTCTTCCGGCGGGATCGCCGGCATTCAGGCCATGACCTACGATGGCTCCCCTTTGGAACTCAATGATGGTGATATTAAGAAAACAGCGCTCACTTCCCGAGACATCGACCGTCAGGACTTTCCACATTATTTTCTAAAGGAAATCTCGGAGTCACCCACATCGGTTGAAAGAACATTGCACAATCGTTGGAAAATAACCGGAAACGACCAATATACCACCGTCTTGGATAAATCTGTTTTTAACGCTGGCCTGATTCAAGCCTTACGTGACGATCAGATTCGCAGAATCTATTTTGTGGGGCAAGGTACCGCCGGTATCGCTGCTCAGGCCTGCGCCGACACCTTGAACACCTATTTTAATGATACCAAATGCTTTATCGATGCCTTGAAGGCCTCTGAATTAAGTGGTTTCCGGCTGAGTGCACACGATGGATCGGAAAGCATGGCAGACACACTGGTCATTGCCATCAGTCAGTCGGGAACCACCACCGATACCAACCGCACCGTCGATATGGTACGCGAGCGCGGCGCCTGGACCCTCGCCATTGTTAACCGGCGGGATTCAGACATTACCTTCAAAGTCGATGGGGTGATGTACACCAGCAGCGGACGCGATATCGAGATGTCGGTGGCTTCAACCAAAGCCTTTTACTCCCAAATTGTTGCCGGCGCCATCCTAGGCCTCCATATGGCAGCCGTTACCAATCGCCGCGACCTCACGTTTGTAACCCGGGAAATAAAAGCACTGCTGGAAATTCCCCGACAAATGCGGAAGGTGCTTGATAACACCGCTGCCATACAGGCCTCGGCCCAAAAGTTAGCCGCCACCAAAACATATTGGGCTGCAGTGGGCAGCGGACCCAACAAAGCTTCGGCCGATGAAATCCGTATCAAGCTCAGTGAACTTTGCTACAAAACCATTTCGTCTGATTTTGTAGAAGATAAGAAGCATATAGATCTCTCCTCTGAACCGCTAATCATCGTTTGCGCCGCCGGCGCCCCGGATACGGTTATTGGCGACATCATCAAGGACACGGCTATTTTCAAAGCCCACAAAGCCACACCGGTGGTCATTGCCGATGAAGGCGATAACCGCTTTGATTCATATGCCGATGATGTTTTCCATGTCCCGGCTACCAGCGAACATCTGGCGCCCATATTAAATACGCTGGTTGGACACATCTGGGGATATTTCGCCGCTTTGGCCATTAACGAAGGTTCCCGGTTTCTGCACGCATTTCGTGAAGAATTAAAGGATACCATTGAAACCCATACGGCCCGGGGAATGGATGTCTACGAACTGGTATTGGAGAAAACGTTTCGTGAAAAAATTGCATCCTTTTATCAGAATTTCCGCCAGAAAAAGCGTCAGCAAGGCTTCCCGCTGGCCATCAACATGGCATCTGATCTGGCCTTATTGCTTAAATATCTCTCAGGCAAATTACCCATGCCCGATTTTGAGCTGGATTTTGGTATCAAGGGCACGGCTTTGAACATGGTCAACACCTTTTTCAGAATCATCGGTGAATCCATCAACAATATGTCTCGGCCCATTGATGCCATCAAGCACCAGGCCAAAACGGTCACAGTGGGAACCAGCCGCATCAGTGAAAAAATAAAAGGGCTTCTTTTTGACGCCCTGGATGAAGCCGACATAGCCATTTCCCAGATCATTCCTAAAAATGTCCTGGTGTTGCGAAATGTTCAGGAAGTGGTGGACAGTATTGAAGGCTCCATTCTGTACCGCATCAAAAATTTAAACCTTCTGGGAGAACTCACCGACGAGACAACCATCGAAGTTCTCTCCAAAAAGGGTGTACTCAAACCGATTCCGTCTAGAGTCGAAAGCGATACCAAACTTAAAGGGAGCAAACGCATCATTGTGCAAAAGGGCAATGTCTATGTTGGCAAAGGCCGTAAGGATGATCGCCACATCCTGGTCATCCCGGCGACCTCTCCATCCGCGGATCGCGCCAATATTATCGAGAATCTCTTACTCTTGAATATCAGATTCCGTTCCGACGTATCCATAGATATCATTACCAAAGCATTAGGCGGTAAATACGAACATATCAAAAACATCGTCATGGAAAACAGTATTGCCTGGACAGACGATTACTTGAAGGGGCTGGAGATGGAATTCCTCTTCGGTCGTTCGGCTGAAAAGATTGGTGAAACCATTCTGGCAAATCTGCCGGAATAACCTAACCCGGTTAAACCGGAAATTATAAATACCAAGCACCAAATTTCAAATAAACCTCAAATCACAATACCCAAATATCAAATAGGCGGTCAGCTGTTTGGAATTTCATATTTTGATATTGTAATTTGTTTGTGTTTTGGAAATTGGGATTTGGGATTTCTTCAACGTTCGGGTTTCATATCCTGTGCAAACATGATGTGATTAAAAATATAGGCACTAAAATCGGATGGGTAAAAAAAAGTTCTACCGAAAATTACGCAAACGCCTACGCCAATCCTGGTTGGTAACCTTTGTTACCAGCTTCCTGGTATGGTTCTGCATGCATTTACTATTCTTTACCTGCCGCAAGCGGGTGTTTGGCGGCGATGTCTTCCAAAAGCTGGTCGCCCAGGAAAATGGTCGGGTTTTGAGCGCCAGCTGGCACCGATCCATTTTTTATACCATGTACTTTTTTAGAAATCGCAAAGCATCTATTATGTCCAGCCGCAGCGGCGACGGCAATTTTGTTACCCAGATTCTGAAGCGTTTCGGATATTATGCACCCAGAGGCAGTAGCGGCAAGGGCAAGGGCGGCGGTACGGCCCTTAAACAATTTGTGACCTATATCAGGCAGGGCAATCTAGGCGGACTGGCGGTGGATGCCCCCAAGGGGCCGCCCTACATTTCCAAATTTGGAATCGTAGTGGCCGCAACGCGCACGGGTGCCCCCATTTTACCACATATCTGGTATGCCCAACCCAACTATCGTATCAATTCCTGGGATCGCAGCATCATTCCCAAATTTTTTTCGGAACTGGTTCTGATTTTTGACCGCCAAGCCATGCGGATTCCAACCGATGCAAGTGATACTGATATTGAATTCTATCGCGAGGAACTGGACCAGCGCTTGCGGCGCTTAACCTACCAAGCCGATCACTGGTTTGAGCTTCGTTCTCAATATGCTGACCCGCGAGATATTCCCGTTCCGGAACCCGTGCCTCTGCCCCATCACCCCGAATAATGAATTAAAATTCATTATAGTAAATTTGATTAATTTTTATACTATCGACATCGCATTTACCTGAAATAAGTAAAATATAAATATATAGTTATCTGAAATAATTATATTATACTTAAAGCAAATTTTTATTTTCTACCGCGATTAATGCTTGACAATGGTTCTGACTCTCTGTTACTTGAAAATGAATTGTCATTCATTTTTATTGTCATAACACACCAGTTGTTTATATTATGAATAAATTCGGATTGTTATATACATTTTTTGGAAAATTATCAATCAAACATTAATGATTTATGACAACTGGTATAATCAGGAGGCTTACATGCAGACAAAAATCAGAAAAGTTGCTGTCATCGGCTCGGGTGTTATGGGTGGGGGCATCGCCGCCCTATTGGCCGCTGCCGGTATTCAAACCCAATTGCTGGACATTATCCCCCCCGACCTCAAAGACGATGAACAAAAGGATCCCCTGGCCCGCAACCGCATCGTCAAAAGCGGGCTGGATAATTTGGCAGGCGCCAAACCGGCCTTGCTTATGCAGTCCAAGGATCTGGACCTGATCACCATTGGAAACCTCGAAGATGATTTCGACCAGCTTTCCGATTGTGATTGGATCGTGGAAGTCGTTGTCGAAAACCTCGCTGTAAAACACAAATTATTTGAACGCATCGAAAGCATTCGCAAACCCGGTTCGATTGTATCCTCCAATACGTCGGGCATACCTCTAAAGGCCATGTCAGAAGGGCGCTCAGATGAATTCAAACAGCATTTTTTGGGAACCCATTTTTTCAATCCGGTCCGTTACATGAAACTGTTGGAAATTATACCAGGGGAACAAACCCTTGATACGATCCTTGATTTCATGGCTGATTTTGGCGAACGTATTCTGGGCAAAGGCATTGTTTGGGCCAAAGATACGCCCAACTTTGTGGGCAACCGCATCGGCATACACGGCATGGTGAAATCCATGCAAGTGATGCTGGAAGACGGCCTGAGCATTCCGGAAGTGGATGCGCTATTCGGACCGGTCATGGGGCGTCCCAAAACAGCCATGTTTAAAACCGCCGACCTGGTCGGTTTGGATGTTCTCGGTCACGTGGCAGCCAACACCTATGATTTGGTTACGGAAGATGAAGACCGGGAAAGCTTTAAAATTCCTGAATTTGTAGCCACGATGATAGCCAACAACCAGTTGGGTAAAAAGACCCAGGCTGGATTCTATAAAACTGATCTGACGCCGGAATGGCAAAAAATCCGTAAAGTGATCAATCCCCAGACTTTGGATTATGACACCTATGAGGCGCCTGAATTTGCCTGCCTGGCCGAGGCCAAAAAGGCCGATACGCTGGAAGCAAAAATCAATGCCGTGGTTTATGGCGATGACAAGGGCGCCGATTTTGCCTGGAAGGCCCTGGCCTGCAACCTGATTTATTCGGCCAACCGGATTCCGGAAATATCGGACACCATTGTGGAAATTGACAATGCCATGAAATGGGGCTTCAACTTTGAAATGGGTCCCTTTGAAACCTGGGATGCCATCGGATTGGCCAAGTCGGTCGACCGCATGAAAGCCGAAGGCCTGACCATTCCTGCTCATATCGACAAAATGCTGGCCGACGGCCATTCGACCTTTTATAAAACCGACAACGGTCAGCGTTATTTTTACGATTTTGCTTCCGCGACCTACCAGCCCATCAAAGTGAGTGCAAACATCATATCCCTGGGCGACCGCAAAGTCGCCGGTAAAACGGCGCTGTCCAATGAGCATGCCACTTTAGTCGACCTGGATGATGGCGTATTTTGCCTGGAGTTTCATTCCAAAATGAATTCCCTGAATCAGAATATCATTCAGGCCATTCACGACAGTATCGATTATGTCAACCAAAATGGGATCGGACTCGTATTTGCTAATCAAGCCGGCGGTATGCCGGGTGCTTTTTCGGCCGGAGCCGATTTAGCGGCTGTGCGTCAGGCGGTGACCGAAAACCGTTTGGCAGAGATCGAACAGATGATTAAAAACCTTCAGTATGGATTGGTTAATGCACGCTATGCACCGTTTCCGGTTGTTGCCGCCCCTTATGGTTTGGCCTTGGGAGGAGGCTGTGAAGTCTGCCTGGTTTCGGATCGTATTGTGGCCCATGCCGATCTTTATATGGGCCTGGTGGAGTTTGGCGTCGGCCTGCTGCCCGCCGGCGGAGGCTGCCTGGCATTGTGGCGCAATTTTATTGAGGCCGTCCCTGAAGCGGCCATGGCGGACATTGATTTAACCCGTTTATTCATCCCCGCCTTTATGGCAGTTGCCATGGCCAAAGTCTCCATGTCTGCGGCTGAAGCCCGGGCCAATGGTTTTCTAAAACCAACCGATCGCATCATCATGAATCGGGATTATCTGGTGGGTGAGGCCAAAAAAGAAGTCCTGCGCATGGTTGATGCCGGTTACGCCCCGCCGGTCAAGCGCAAAATTAAAGTCCTGGGTGAAGCCGCCCAGGGTATGGCCAGTACTCAGATCGCTGACATGCAACGGGCCAAGTACATCAGCGAATATGATGCCTTTGTCCTCAAACGGATTGCCCATGTGATGAGCGGTGGCAGTATTCGTGCCAACAGCACCATTGACGAGGATGTCATATTAACCCTGGAACGCGAGGCCTTTGTTGATCTGCTCCAGGAAGAAAAAACGCTGGCCCGCATCGACCATATGCTCAAAACAGGCAAACCCCTGCGAAATTAAACATCAAAACACACGACTCACAGTATAATCGCTCCGCGATTTTACCTAAGGAGGATTAAAATGAAAGACTCATATATCGTATCATCCGTCAGAACCCCCGGGTGCAAACGTAACAAAGGTGCCTTTAAAGATACCCGGCCCGATGATTTGCTGGCATTTATTTTAGGCGCCGCCGTCGACCATACCGATGGTTTGGAAAAAAAGCATGTGGATGATATTATGATCGGCTGCTCCTTCCCCGAAGCTGAGCAGGGTCTCAACATTGGACGCCTGGCATCGCAAATGGCAGGATTCCCCGTCGAGGTTACCGGTGCCACTGTAAATCGCTTCTGTTCATCCGGATTGGAAGCCATCGCATTGGCTGCCTTGAAGATTCAAGCCGGCTGGGCACAGGTTACCATTGGTGGCGGGGTGGAATCCATGACCTATGTTCCCATGGGGGGATCCATCCCCCGGCCCCATCCGGAATATGCCCAAAAACAGTCCGAACTGTATATATCCATGGGGTTGACCGCCGAAAATGTAGCCAGGCGCTACGAGGTCTCCCGCGAGCAGCAAGACGAATTTGCCGCCATGTCCCAGCAAAAGGCGGCTGCCGCCAGATCCAATGGTTGGTTTACGGAAATCGTACCGACCCCGGCGGCCCGATTTAAACAGGATGAGAATGGCGTCTACCGCAAAAAGACTTTTATCCAGGAGCATGACGACGGTATCCGTGAAGGCACCACCGCCGAAGGTTTAGCCAATCTCAGACCGGCCTTTGCCGCTGACGGCTCGGTTACGGCTGGAAATTCATCTCAAATGACAGACGGTGCGGCGGCAACCATCCTGGCCAGTGAGGAAACAGTCAAGGAGCTTAATCTGCAGCCTTTGGCAAAATTTGTTTGCTACACAACCGCCGGATGTCAGCCCGATGAGATGGGCGTGGGGCCCCTGGTAGCCATTCCCAAACTGCTTAAATTAGCGGGGTTGCAGGTCAGTGATATTGGTATCTTTGAAATCAACGAAGCCTTTGCTTCCCAGGCACTTTATTGCATCCGAGAACTCGGCATTGACATGGATAAGGTGAATTTGAACGGCGGCGCCATTGCCCTGGGCCATCCCCTGGGTTGCACCGGTGCCAAGTTAGCCGCCACCCTCCTGGCCAATATGCGTAAAAAAGGCGTTCGTTACGGCGTCGAGTCCATGTGTATCGGCGGCGGGATGGGTGCTGCGGCTTTGTTTGAACTGTGCGAATAAAAAATCGTTCCGATTTTTTATGATGGGCGACTTCGTCGCCAAAAGCCAAAAAAGGTTGCCGATTTCGGCAACCTTTTCTTATTTATTGAATACGCCAATCACATCCTTGACATTGTTGCCATTGTAGGGGCACCCCTTGTGGGTGCCCTAAAAACCAAGTACACAACGACGATTCGGGCAGGCACAAGGCCTGCCCCTATCTGGGGATATGATGAGCCCGGTGTAATGAAAACAATCACCCTCACGCGACCTGAAGGAAAACCATTTCCTCCGGCCTGGCAAGCGATAAAATATCCTCGGGGTCAATATTCTGGCCATTCCAGGACACGGTTTGCATCTCCGCAATCAGACCGGCATCCAGCTCTGCAAAAAAAGCCGCTACATTTTTGCCGTCCAACCAAATGCCGTGATTTAAAAAATACGGTCCCAACTCCTTTAAAACCAGGTTGAAGAGTTTGAGGGTGACCCAGCCGGTTTCAGCAGCACAGGTCTGATTGTCATCCGTATGGGTAATGCTGCCGCGCATGCGGCCATAGTGTCCGCCCCGACGCATGGTAGCACCCACCAGTCCCGGCATGGCAGCCGACAAAGCCAGCGTGGCGCCGTCCTGAACCAGGGCGGTTTCAGCGTTATCCACCGGTTTGCTGTTTAAAAATAGGGTCTGGATACGGTTTTCAAAGTAATCTGTGGTCAAGCCCATTTGGCCGCACAAAAAATCCTTTACACTGCAGCCAACTTGAGATGTGACGCGAAACCCGGACCGCAGCAAGACAACAAATTCCGAAATCCGATCTTTGTCTATATGAATAATTAATTTTGCTTCCATATGAGTACCCAAATCGCACTTACTGCTTAACGCGCGATATTAAGAGAAAAGGGGAGATTTATCATCTCCCCTTTAATCAACCAATTACTTAGCTGTCCTTGTTCTGCGGCGTAGCCGCATCATATGATAGCGCGGAGCGATATCATTATTATTTAGAAATTGAACACGTCGTCCAATTCCTCATCGGTCACGCCGAAAGTCACGTTATGTGGCGCGATGGGCTCGGTTTTGAAATAATCCGGAAGGCGGTCGTCTTTCGGTGTAAAACCTGCGGCGGCATTGAATTCACGTTCGGCTTTCAGAATCGTCTGACCCAAAGCGGCGACGTCATCGGCGGTCAGCGGCGATCCGCCGAAAGCGCCCAGCACGTCCAGCAATGCCTGAAAGGTGTCTTCCTGATCCATGACTGCAAAAGCTATAAACAGACACATGCCCGTGGCGTCCACAGCTGCCGTGGTAATCTGCAAGGCTCGCGAGAGATCCACCTGGCCTTCGGGTTTGGTTGCTTCGACATTGCCCCCCACTCCCATAATATTGGTGGCCACAGCATAACCGGCAGTGTGGTCCGCACCCATGGTAGTGGTGGCATAGGTCACGCCAATACCCTGGACGGCGCGGGGATCATAGGCCGGCATGGCCTGCCGTTTGACCACCGGTACCCGTTCGACACCGAAAACCTGGCCGGTTACGGCCGCACCATTACCCAATACGCGGCCCAAAGGTGTGCCCTTGCCAACCTCCGCCAGCAAATCTATGGCGGCCTGGGCGTCACCAAAAGCAGCCACACCCGCCTCCATAGCCACGGCAATAGTCGCACCCATCTCAATGGTATCCAGACCGAAGTCATCGTCCATGCGATCCATCTGGGCAATGGCATCCAGGTCATCGATGCCGCAGTTGCCGCCATGGGCCCAGACCGTCTCATATTCGGGCTGCTTGGTAAGAAAATTGCCATTCTTGTCGTAGAATGTGCCGGAACAGCGGATGATGCAACCGCGGTGACAGCCATGGGTTGCCGAACCTTCACCCCCACGGGAATTTTCCAACTCTGCCTGGGCCTCGCCGCTGATCTTGGCCGCTCCCTCAAACTGGCCTGTGGCAAAATTATTGGTGGGATATCCGCCGGCTTCGTTGATCACATTGGTCAATACATTGGTACCGTAGGCCGGCAGCCCTTCTCCGGTTACCGGATGTTTTCTCAAGCCGGCCACAAACGCTTTATTGGCTTCTTTAAATTTTTCAGGATCGGCTGGTTGACGCTTGGTGGTGCCTTCGTCATCTATGACGATCACTTTGACTCCCTTGGAGCCCATCACCGCACCGACTCCGCCACGGCCGGCATGACGGGTGGGGCGTTGCTCCATATCGGTAAAGGCGATCGAAGCCGCTGACATTTTCATTTCACCAGCTTGACCGATACTTATGCAATGTACCTTTTCGCCATGGGCGGCCTTCATCTTGTCAACCAGATCGTAGTTGCCCAGCATCTTTAAACTGTTATCGACTTCGATGGTAACGCCATCATTGTTGATACAGATTTTATAAAGGTCATCGCCGGAGGCCTGGCCTTCTATGATGATGGCTGCATAGCCAAGGCGTGCCAGCATTTGCGATGGTTGTCCTCCGGAATTGGCTTCCTTGATTCCGCCGGTCAAAGGGCTCTTGCAACCTACGGATATGCGGCCTGACATGGCGGCTGTTGATCCGCTCAGCATACCGGGTGCAATCACGAGTTTGTTGTCTGCTCCCAAAGGATGGCACAAGGGTGGCACCTCTTTTGAAACCACCATCGAGGTCATGGCTCGTCCACCGAGTCCGGCATAATCGCCGAGCGGTTCCACAACAGTCTGGGGTCCCCCTTCCGCTCCCATTTGAATCCTCAAGATTTTATCCATGGGCTTCCTCCTTTCTGCTAAATTTAACCTAGGTTGTTTGTTAGAGACTGGTATACGCTACTATACGGACTGATCTTAATGCTGCGCTTGTATGTGTGAGTGGCTTTACTCTGATTGTAATAATTGGTTTTGCGCGGTAATGTCAAGAGAAACCAAGAATAACCTTAGCTGGCATTGTTCTGATAGATAGATTAACTTTTACAAATATGTTTCCAAAGAAAAGCTAGAGTGTAATCACTTGACCCCTTGGATCCTCGAAGCCTCGTACCCTACCGATGCGATACCACAAGCGTAATGTTCGGACGCGCAAGGTTAAAAGGACGCAAAAATTGGAAGATCCTTTATTATTGGCCGGCATCTTTTTTTAAATTTTCCTGGGCCACGGCCACAAAGGATTTTAAGTCAACGGTATGTTCCGCATCAAAGGGCGTTACCGTAGCTGCAAAGTTGATATCAAAGGGTATATCCTTCACCTGAAAATCATTTGACCTTAAAGCCTGGGAGATCCTTTCCAGGGCGATTTTAGCATTTTCACCGGGTGTCATGGGCTGGATTACCACCACCATCTTAGGACTCAACATGCCCACCAGATCGGTTTCCCGCACAATCTCAGTTAAGGCCCCGACAAAACCGTTTATAATGTCATCCGGTGTAACGCT
Source organism: uncultured Desulfobacterales bacterium (assembly GCA_964452555.1). Classification (GTDB taxonomy): domain Bacteria; phylum Desulfobacterota; class Desulfobacteria; order Desulfobacterales; family B30-G6; genus B30-G6. The sequence goes on along the minus strand of CAYVMI010000025.1, from coordinate 22,920 downwards.
GCCGGGGGTAACTGTCTCTTGTGGCTGGGCCTTGGTCACCATAAATGCAAGAATCGAGAACGGTGTGTCATAGCGGTTGGCCCTTAAAATCTCCTTTTCGAGCACAAAAAGCGTGCTGGCACGGTTCAGACTTCCCGGGGGTGGGGGCGGGGGTTTTCCGGCGGGCTTCTTCTCCGGCTGGGCCATTATCTCCGCATAGACATCATCAAAAATATTCTCCTCGACACCCCGCTCTGCCAGGGCGTGTTTAACCTGGGTCACAATCTCCTTTTGTTCATTTGTATCTTTTGCTGTGGATTGAAGCAGTTTCAATAAATCCGCCTTGGTGGGCGGTCGGGATTCATTTGAATCAAATTGTTTATAAACCATCGCCGATTTGAGATGGCGAATGCTTTCCTCAAGTCGCTCCACCAAGCGCGATTCCATCCGCTCCAGAACATCATTGTCAATCTGCTTGTGTTTGAGCTTGTCCACTAAATCCGAACGAATGCGTGTAAAAATGTTGTGAACTTTGCCACCATCCGTGTTGTCGTCGGACTTGATGGCATCCAGGGTCAGTTCAGTGCCCGCTCGCTCTATGTAATCCACCAATAAGTCCGAGAGGATGGAATCATCCTGACCGCTTTTTCGAATCTCGGCCGCCAGGTATATCAGTTCCGCGGCGCCTTGGGGATTGCGCACGATTTCCTGAATTAGATCTTCGCCTTCCAGGCCAATGGCCTCGGCACTCTGTTCCAGTACGTTGGACAATTCATCGCTCTGAAGCTCATCTTTCAATTCCTGTACAAACTGCAAATAATCTGCCATGGGCATTCCGGCTTGCAGCAGAGCTTTTTTGAGCCGCGGAATTATGCGTTGAAGTTCGGTGGTATCGGTGGTCATGCGCAAGACAATCTGAGCCAGACGCTTGACGGATACTTTTCCGTGGTCGTATTCTTCGGTAATCAAGCGAATGAGGACATTATCAGCCACCTCATCGACTTCGCGATCAATTACCTGTTGATCCAAATATACGACGCCTTTGGCCTTTTGCGCTTCGATACCTTGAATCAGTCTGCGCTTGAGGTTGAAAATATCTTCGGCCAGGTCGGAAATATTGACATCATTGCGGTTGGCCAGAACATCTTCCACATCGGTCTGAAAACGACCGATGCTCTGAACCAGAGCGGTTCCCGGTTGTATACTGCTATCGGTGGCTTTGTCGGCTACCGCCAGATCTTCCTGGATAAGCATTTCGGAAAATGCTTCGGGCCCCTGCATCAGTCTGTCAACCGATATATTTTTTTGTGCATCTTCAGATAGAATGTCGGCCGCCATAATGGCCAGTATATCTTCCGCGGACGGTGCGCCGGATTGGGCCGCATCAGAACCGGTTTGTCCTTCCATGCCAACTTGGCTGCTTTTTATGATCGTTTCGTCATTTTTAATTTTCTTATAAACAAAATAGTTGATTAAAATTTTGTCCAGTCCGTTAGCCTCAAGAGCCGTTTTCATTTGGGTTGCATCTGGATATTGATTGAGGTCTGTTAAAATTTCCAGAAAATTTGTTAAATCCGCCAATGTCAGACCGGCCTCGAATGCCAGGGATTGGATATCGGCCTTTTTAAAATGATTGGTAAGCCGGCTGGTGTTGATACGGGAGTCAAGCGCCTCGTCTTCAATAAAAACCTGGTCTTGGTGAAGTGAAATCGATATGGTGGATTGAATATCAAAGCCATTCTGGAAAGATTCAATAGCCCGTTCTAAAGAACTGTGGACAGACTTATGATAAACATTATACATGGAGACCTGATTAAAAACCAAATTGAAATTCCTGCCGATATTGTCTGCCAGTTGCTTGTGCAAGCCTTCCTTATTCATCGCCGAATTCCTTCAAACTTGAATAGATAAATTTTCATGCAGCTCGGTTCGGTTCACGATGCTGATAGTATGTGGTGCTTGCGATACCATTTGAGAGCCCGAATAAATTCAGAACAATTTGCAAATCGATGCGCCGGGTCAAAGGCCAGAGATTTTGCAATGATACGGTCCAGACTTGTATCCAGTCGCGAATTCAACTGGGATGGAATCTTTTTAAAAATTCCTTTGGGATCTTCCTGCTTATGAGCCAGCAGGGCCATCATGGATGGATAACGGGCAAAAGGCAACTTTTCCACTAGCATCTGAAATAGCATGACACCCACAGAATAAATATCGGCCCGGCCATCCACTTCGGTGGTGGCAATTTGCTCCGGCGGCATATAAAGCGGTGTACCCAGAATTAATTCCTGACCTAATTCGTCACCTTTTACACACCGTGCAGTACCAAAATCGGATATCAATGGCCGACGGGTATGTTTTTCAATCAAAATATTGGCTGGTTTAATGTCGCGATGAACGATTCCCTGATTGTGAGCATAACCGAGTGCTTCCAAAACTTGAATTACCACGTTGAAGGTTGCCTTTAACGGCAAAACTCTTCTAGATGGAATTACGTTTTTATGCGCCTTGTTAATATAGGCCATCAAATCGCTTCCCTGAACCAACTGCATACTCATGAAAAGGAATTCGTCGGTCTCGCCGACTTCATATATGGGGATGATATTGGGGTGGGCAAGAATGGCTGCCGCTTCAGCTTCCTGCTGAAACCGCTCGGCACCGGATTGGGTCATGAGGGTTTTGGGCAATATTTTAACGGCAATCTTTCGCTTGAGTGTACGTTGATAACCCTCAAAAACAATGGCCATACTGCCACGACCCAGCTCTTTCAAGACCGTGGCGGTCCCGATATCCATTCCGTAAAATTGTTTGGTTTTAAAAGACTTTATCGATGCCATGACGAGTTGGTCGGGACTGCTGCTTATTTTGTTGTGCCTACGGGGCGGTTAGATCTTGCCATAACAAGATCTCAGCGCAATAGGCTTAGAGTAATTTAGAACGCCGTAGAACGGTTTTACGGGACCAGAAAAAACGGCCTGAAAAACAATCCAATTGTTGACCAAACATGTGTTTATGAGAAACTGCCGGCCCTGGCGATCACAAAGCATTGGCGCGATACTATCACAGATCCATCAACAATTTCAATTACTTTTACCTCGGAGCTACAGGATATTAATGCCTGTATGCTGTTTGAGTTGGCGGGCGTAGCCGAGTCGGCCCGATATACCGGACTGAGCCGAACTTAGCTAAAGTGGTAGGTGATGACTTATATTTATCTAGGCTTGCGGCGGTCATTGCCGTTACGACGTTCCTGCCCGGTTCTCCGCTCTGGGATGTGGATAGCGTAGGAGAACTGACGCCGGTCGTCACCGGTTCGTCGACCGCAGTTATCAATTATTTCGGTTTGTATCATAATCAGGGTATTACTGGATAAAATCTGTCTTTGTCAACTTAAACCTGACTCGGGCGTTTTTTTCTTCTACATTGACATTCGAAAAATGGTGGCAATCATAATAAAATCATTATACAATTTTCTGATGAGGAGTTGAAGATGAGTGATATTGACAGCACGATTAAAGGCATACCCTTTAATCTTCAAACCAAGGTCGACTATGCTGACGGATCCGTTGTCAGCAAAACCCTGATCCAAAAAGATACCGGCACGCTAACGTTATTTGCCTTTGATGCCGGTCAAGGCCTCAGCGAACACACGGCACCCTTTGATGCCGTTGTGATAATACTGGATGGACAAGCGGAAATAACCATTGGCGGCGATACCAATGTGGTGAAAACAGGTGAAATGCTGATCATGCCGGCTAATATTGCGCATGCCCTGCATGCCAATGAACGCTTCAAAATGTTGTTGGTCATGATTCGTGGTCAGTAGATCAACACCTGGATTTAACTATTAGACCGTGGCAATAATTCACATTATTCTGCATTTGGCTATTCCGGCAGCTGTAGCACGTCTGGCCTATTCTGATCGTTGGATTCAAGTCTGGCTTTGGATGATGTCGGCCATGCTGATCGATCTTGATCATCTATTGGCCAGCCCCATCTACGATCCCAACCGCTGCAGCATCGGCTTTCATCCCTTGCATACAATTCCGGCGATATTGGTGTATCTCTTGTGTCTATTTGTCCCGCGATTGAGACTGATCGCCATCGGTTTGTTGATTCACATCGGTGTGGATGCCGGCGATTGCCTCCACATGTCTTTATCGCTATGATTTTGATATCATCAAGATGCAATATTTCAAATTGATATGGGGTATCGGCAGCAATGAGGTTTAAACTTGACCTATTAAGGTGACGCCTATAAGTTCAGGTGTCTTTGCAATGTGCCTTGAAAAATTTGCCTGAGATGCGCTAAAAATTTGATTTAAGGACAATTAAGTGAACTCTGAAGAACGAAAAATTTTGGGATTGACCACAACTTCGCATGGTTTGGTACATTTATACGAAGGGGTTCTGCCACCTTTGTTACCCCTGGTTATGGCCGAATTCGGTACCGATTATTTTACCATGGGCATTATCGTATCCGTGTTTTCATATGCTTTTGGATTAGGATCTCTGCCGGCCGGAATCCTGGCCGACCGCATTGGGCCGCGTCGTCTGGTTAGCCTATATTTATTTGGTGCTGGTTGTGCCGGTGTGATGGTCTTGCCGGCCGGGTCCCTTTTGGTTTACGCCATTATCATGGGGCTAATGGGAGCATTTTGCAGTGCCTACCATCCTGCTTCCAATACCTTAATCTCGTTGGGGATCAGAGAAAAAGGTACCGCCTTCGGTATCCATGGCATTGCCGGCAGCATCGGCGTGGCCATCGTGCCGGCGTTATCGGCCTGGATCGGCACCCTGCTAGGCTGGCGGGCACCCCATGTCGTATTCGGTTTATTCGGCCTGGCTGCCGGAATTTTCTCTCTGAGTCTGCCCAGATACCCGACCCTTCATACCGGAAATCCGACCGATACCGGTCCCCGGCAGACGGCTGAAAAAAAAGTATCTTTTCTCTCCTTAACCTATTTTTTTCTCTCGGCTACAGCCTTGGGCCTGTCATACAAGGGCATCATGACTTTCCTTCCCACCTATATGGGACAGAATATTAAAATCAGCTTTTTGAATATGGACGTGGTAGCCATTGGGGGGGCCTTTGCGACCCTGGCGTTAATATCGGGTGCTTTTGGTCAATACGTGGCTGGCAGGCTGACCGACAAATTTCCGGTGGAAAGAATCTACCTGGGCGCTGTGGTTATGGGCACCATATTCGTGTTCATCATGTCTGCCTCAACCGGCGCTTTGCTCGTAGTGTCATCTGTCTGCTATGCTTTTTTTTATTTTGCGGTCCAGCCGGCCCAAAATTTCATTGTTTCAAAATACCTGCCTCAGCATCGGCAAGGACTCGGGTATGGGATTCTGTTTATTCTCACCTTCGGTGTGGGTTCCACTGCCGCGGCCATTTCCGGTTACCTGGCTGATCTGTATGGCTTGCAGATCGTCTTTTATGCCATGGGATTTTGCTTCCTGGCCTCTGCGCTGCTTGTCCTCGGTTTAGTGTTGCAGGATGCTAAAAGGGCTAAATAACATTTCTAAAAGTGTTTTTTGGTATCCTCGTCCTATTTTAGATCTTTCCCTTTTTAGCTCAACAATAGGGTCAAAGGGTTCGAGGGGTCAAGGGTCCAAGTGATGGCAATTAGCATCCAGCTTTAAGCTGCTAACAGCCTAACAGTCTTCAGCCTAAAACCCTGGTGTTTCCCTTGAATCCTATTAAATATTCATGCCGCATGGAATGATCCTTCCTAATTTTTCCCCACTATACGATGGCACCGATTCCTTCACTTAATTCCAATGACTGAAATAAAAACTGCCCTTTGATACGCTCCTTGAAATAATGCTGCAGTGTTGTTTCTATCACCGGAAATGCGATATCATCCCAAGGTATATCCTTTTCAAGAACCAGCCGGACTTCCGAACTTTCAGGCGTCGGCCCAAATTCAGGTACGGTAATGCGGGCACGAAACATGAGGTACAACTGGTTCACAAATGCCAAATCAAATAGCCTGAAAGGTGCAATGATCTTGACCCTTACCTGGGCCTCTTCATAGGTTTCACGCAGGGCGCCTTCACGCACGGTCTCGCCATTCTCCAAAAAGCCGGCCGGAAGGGTCCACTTGCCTCTGCGAGGTTCAATATCGCGCCTGCAAAGCAGAATACGATCCTGATACTCGGGTATGCACCCGACCACCAATTTGGGATTCTGGTAATGGATGTTGCCGCAAGCGGTGCAGATATGCCGAGGATGATCATCACCCGGCGGTATCCCTTTTTCAACACCACCCCCGCAAGCCGTACAGTACTGTAGCGTTTTGTCCATGTTCGTGATCCTTTTCACCAGGATCTGTTCGTGTTTGGTGACTGATGATTATTGCCAATGCCGGAATAGCGTTCCGAAACCCAGAAAAGGAGAACCCCTGTTTTTTTGAAAGTACATATCAATCCAATTCTGAATTTGTGCCCCCGGATTGGTGATGAAGTCAACGCCACCGAGCTTCGGTGGCTTATGATAAGGCCGGCTGGCAGCAAAGTTAAGCTGGAGAACCATCACCAATCCGGTAGGGCACTCCGCTAGCGAGGTAAGTTCAACATGATATGTCCTTTCAAAAAAACAGGGGTTCTCCTTAATCATGGTCTTGAATTGGAATCCATTTCTTGCATTTAGTATAAATATAGATTGTACGCTCAGCTTTGGCTAGATAAATTTGGGAACATCTGTACCCAGTCCTTTTCCCGGCAGGATCATAAGCGTTGAGGTGCCATGGGCTATAAGTTCACCCTCTGCGTCCATAACCTTTGCCTCAGCATAGCTGATGGACTGCCCCGAGCGAATCGTCGTGCCTGTTGCCCGCAACAACCCATCCTGGAATGACTTTAGATAGTTTAACTTGAGGTCGATATTGACCATGCCTGCATCTTCGGGGATCCGCATGAATGCAGCCCAGAATGTTGCCGTATCGATCAAGGTAGCCAAAACACCGCCATGTACCATTCCATAGGGCTGCAAATGGGATTTGGATGCCTGTAGCGCGATATGGGCGTTGTCATACTCAATCGATACGAGCTGCATGCTCATGTGTTCAAAGAAAGGACTGGAATTGATGATTTGAAGAAGTTTGCCTGTGAATTCAGGATTCGGATGTGCCAATTTATGCTCCTTTTTGACCGCTAATGGATTCTATCACTACTCAAGATGATGCCTGTATTTATGGGAGCAGATCCTAAGCTGACACGAAACACCGCGAAAATGAATCAGCGGTGTTTCGTGTGTTTTGAATCGCTTAAAACTTCTCTGGATTACACAGATTATTCTCGCTCACCGCACTTCGTCCACAGTTCTTGCAGAATGCAGTGGCCGGTTGAATGAGCCGTTTGAAAGTATCCGGGTCCGAATCGATCAAACCCTCTTCTTGCAGGGCACATAATGTTTTTTCAATATCTATATTCATAATGACTCCTTATTTTATTATAAAGTGTCTAAAGGGCCGTAATCAAAACCCTTATGAATCTTATGCAGGAATATACAGAAGTCAAGGGACGGCCAGCGGTAAGCCAAACCAGCATGTACCAGAAGTTTCACAAAAATAAGCGAACACCGAACTCTGAGTATACATCATCTAATTTATAGAAAAGTAGTCCGAAGTCAGGAGATAAAGAGCTGTAACACGCAATACAACACCCGCAATTCGATTCTGACTTCTGAATTCTGACTCCTGTATTCTAACTATTCAGAAAATCGGGACAGGGAAAACATATTCAGATCGAATTCGGATTTTCGGTCTTGCAACAGATCTGCAAGCATGAGCCCTATGACCGGAGCGAATTTAAACCCGTGTCCTGCCAAAGCCACGATGGCCACGCGATTATGCTGCGGCAGCCAGTCGATAATAAAATCGCCATCAACGGTTATGCTGTAAAAACACCTGTCAACCCTTGGCGCAACGGATGCCAGGCTTGGGATATGTGATGCCAGAAAGTGTTTCAATCCTTGACTTACCATCGGGGGTACGGCTTTGAGAGGACCATCCGGATCACAATCTGCCAGGTTGTTATGGGGAGCGGCTTTGATTTGACCTCCCGGTTTTAAAACCGGTAAGGAGTAGAACTCTTCGTATGCCAGGCCATCTGCTTTTTCAGATGCCGGAATCTGCCAAAAATTAACCGGGTATTCTCTCAGCTTAAATGACGCGGGGTTAGGCGCCGGAATCCAATGAACGGGTATGCCCTTGGGAGATAGTGATATTTCAGAGTTGCAGAGCGCTTGATTTCGTGCTCCCCCGGCCAGGAGTAAACGCTTGCATCGATAGGTGTCGTTGGTGGTAAAAACCTTTACATGATTGCCTTCCTGCTTCCATTCCCGTACTGCCTGATTAAAAATCAGACCGGCACCTGCTTTTTGCGCTTGGGAAAGCATGCCGGCGATGGCTCGTTCGGCCAGCAAGATACCGGCTTCGATTTCCAATCCGGCTCCAAAAGAACTGGGGACCCTAAAAATAGGCCATCGGCGGCGTATCTCAGCTGCGTTAAGATCCTGATGGGGGATATCATACCGGCGGGCACTGGCTAAAAAACCAGTCAATGCGGGGCAATCTTCAGGTCCGATCGTTAAATTGGGTGTCTTGATCAGGAGTTGCGTGGCACTATCATGTTCCAATTTCCGCCAAAGCTCCCATGAGCGCATGGCCATGGGTACATACGCACTGCCTTCCAGGTAGGCCCGACGGATACTGCGCGATTCGCCATGATGGCTGCCGCAATGATGCGGGGGGTGGTGTGCATCCAGGCCTAGAACCAAAGCGCCTCTCTGGGCCAGTGTCATACAGGTGGATGAACCGGCCGTACCCAAGCCGACAATAACATAATCATAAGATTTCATGAACTTCCCCGTTGATGAGTTGATTCTATCTCCCGCTTATGATACCGAATCAACGTTTCAGGGTCCTAATTAGAGCGATTGTCGAGGTTACCACAGGTACAAGGAAAATGACATTCCGTAAAAGTGGGCCATACGCCATAACATATAACGCCGTAGATGTGGTTAGATCGGCAATCCCAACGTACTCGATTTAGGACATTCCAAGGAGCCGATATGTCTGGTTTTCATGAAATACTGTTGGTCGCGGTCATTCTGCTTGCAATTCTATTTGTACCGCGAATGATGCCGAAAAGAATCGAGAACAAGCCCAAACCACTGCCGCTGGTGCTTTCACGCAACAAACGTCTAGCCATCACGGCATCATTCCTGTTTCCAATTGCGGTTGCGGGTTTTCTGCAACCTTGGCGCCAGGACTTGATACCATTTCTGTATGTCGGCCTGGGGCCTGTAATCCTGGGCTGGTTACTGTATTGGATTAAGACCGGCCGTAAAAAATAAATTTCCAAAACCTGCATGAAATTTGTTACTTGTTTACCAACCCTTCCAGCACGCGCTTCCCCTTTTCACTCAGTCCCAGCATGTCAATCTCAAGCTGCAATTGTTCCCGCGTACCATGGCCATCCGCATAGCCGTTTAACCGCGCGACAGCAGTCGATGCCACAAAATCAGTATGTTTTGGATAAACGCGTGCCACTTCACCCTGCAACACACGGTGACCCTTCAAGATATATTTCTGGTGGTAATCCTCCGCCATGGTGAACGACCGGAGGGGCAGCACTTTGGTTTTTATCTTTCGACCCATCTGCTCCTCCATCCTGGTTTTTGAGGCCAACGCCACCTCATGCTGCCGACCGTCGTGATAAAAAACCGCATTCATGTACTGGCGCGACCAGTTACGGCTGGTGGGTTGATGGCTGGCCCAAAAGATATCCAGCAACTGGTTGTAGGAAATACGATTCGGATCGTAATCCACCTGGACGGTTTCAGTATGATCGCCCATGGCCCTATAAGTGGGGGCAATTTTTTCACCACCGGCATAGCCCACGCGTGTTCGGATGACGCCCTCCACAATCCCGAACCGGGATTCAACGCCCCAGAATCACCCCAGCCCGAATGAGGCTGTTTCAAAAGCCTCGGGTACAGCCGCATCAATAGGCGCTACACGGTTTTCTATATGTGGACTTGATTCATCACCGGCCGCAGCCGTACCGACCATGGCATCCATCGGCTGTGTGCAGGCTCCAAGCAGGGGCAGCCATCCCATTAGCAAGAACAGGCAAGTATTTTTAAATCGTAATTTTCCAAGCATAGTGATCTCCTTTTCTGGCTAAAGCCCAACCGGCTGGTAACCCGGTTGGGAAATCTTATAAATTAACTATAAGCATCAATTGGAGATCGTTTGTAAAGATCGGGTAAAGAATAAAAGTAGGCGTTTTCCAGGCGTTTAGAAATTTCTCGGTTATGAGATCGCATATAACTACACAGATGCTTTGATAACCTCTAAAACCTTTGCCGGATGGTCGGCTGCCTTGGCAACCTTTTTCCAATGTTTCCGAATAATCCCATCGGGGTCGATCCATACGGTGGATCGGATAACGCCCATCACCACCTTTCCATACATATTCTTTTCTCCGAAGGCTCCAAAAAGGGCCATCATTTCTTTTTCGGGGTCACAGAGTAGCGCAAATGGAATGTTGTGCTGTGCGATAAATTTTTGGTGCGAGGCTGCCGAGTCGGGTGAAACACCTATTATAGAAACATCCAATTCCTTAAATTGACCGTACAGGTCACGAAAGCCGGCGGCTTCCTTGGTTCAGCCGGATGTGTTATCTTTGGGATAGAAGTATACGATCACATGCTTACCTTTGAAATCTTTCAGTGAAACTTGATTGCCCGTTGAGTCCGGCAATGTGAAATCCGGGGCTTTCCGCCCTTCTGCTATGCTGGCCATGATTCCTCCTTTAAACTGGATTAGGCGTACGATCGTATGCCGTAAACAAAAGGATTAATACAAGAACGGTTTCGTAGAAAGTTCATATTCAAGGCTTGCGAATTTTGTAATCATGAGGCGTACAAATAGTACGTTGAATGAATGCAAAATGAAGCATATCGCAGAAGATGGACTTTCTACGGAACCGTTAAATTCTATTCGTAGAATTGTGCATAGTACTTCCGCGAGCATTCCCCGCAAATGGATTCTCTAAATTCAGCTTCCGAATATTTTATGAGATATTGCTCCAACTGGTGCCAATAACCCGAATCGTCTCGTATTTTCTTACATTTGATACAGACTGGAAACAGGCCGCTAAGCGTTTTGATCTGATCCAAAATACTCTCTAAATTGACGATGGCTTTTTCTTTTTCGGCCTCTGTTTTGCGTCGAAAACTGATCTCATTGTGAAGTTTTTGGTTGGAATCTCTTAATTCCTTGGTGCGCGCCCGCACTTTTTCTTCAAGTTTCTCTTGATATTCGTTGAGTTGCTGCTCTTTATCCTTGCGGACCTCAATTTCGCTTATCAATTGTCGATTTGCTGTTTCTAATTCCACATTACGGACATGCATGGCATTCACGTAATGACGATTGAACTTTCGAATCATAACCGCCATCCATTTCATGATGGCAAATGATATGGCGGCGCTCTCCGCCAAAAGCGTCATAAAATCTTCTTTTTCTATGGTCAGAAGGTTCGATTTTTGAGTTGTTCGAACGGTTGCGCTTCTGGGGTGATCGTCAATAAACGAAAGCTCGCCAAATAAATCACCCGTGCTTAGCTCAGCGAGGGTGCTTTGGTTCCGACCCTGCCGCCCTTTAATAATGGAGACGGATCCATTTAAGATTATATAGAATTTCTCTTTTAGATCCCCCTCGCGAATGACAATCTGGTCAGCTTCATACGATTCCAGAACACATGCCTGATTCAGCATCTGAATTTCATCGTCATTCAATGTATTAAAGAATTCAACATTTTTCAGAAAGTTATATCTATCATGCATTTTGCCCCCGTTAAAAGCAGAACGATAGCTCATTCGTATGGATTTAAGCTAATTTGATAAAGGCTTACTGATTGTCAGCCAAATTTACGCAGGATATCATTACGGCGATAATTTTAGGGCATGAAATCTTGTTACATCCGAATATCATGTAACATGCCAAAGGCATTCAATTCAGTCAAGGTAAGACGATCTATAAAAATGGTTTTTATAATTATTTTGGTTTTTCCGTGCATGCAAATTTTATAGCTTCAGCATACTGTTTTGTAGTGATCATGATGCATTGAAGCAATGAACGCCGGATCGGGATTACGGGAACCTTGACAAGTATGTAATCATGAACATGTTTTTGATATACATCCAACACCTAAACCAACAGGTGCCATATGAACATGATAAAAATACTAACAATTTTTCTGTTTGCAATCGGTATTTCCGGCTGTGCCGCCCATCGGTCAAGTCTGGATCGAACCGAATACCAGCGCGGCTACAATTCGGCCTGGGATTATGCTAAAAAGGACACGATCAGTTCGGATTGCTCGAGATATCCACACTTCGCAAAACAAGATGGTAAAAAGAAATATGCACAGATGCTAGCGGAACAGGGCGAATCAGAATCTTATAGGAAAGGATTCTATTCCGGCTATGAAGACAGACGCCTGGATTTCTATGATTTATATTGTAAAGATGACGATCCCCTGGAAATGTGGCCGTTATCGCTTAAATAGTGCGCTCTATATAAGTAATTTGTACCCAATGGCACCTTAATGCTATTTCGATTCCACGTTGCCTACCAAGGAATAAAATTCGTTCTTGGTATGTGCGCTGTTATACACCAACCGAGTCAGTTCCACAAACGCCCCAACAGCTCTTCTTTGAATGCACTTTAACGGTTTCAACAAAAATACCGGTGACTTGATGATGCGAATAAAAGTTCGTAACGGTCCCCATAAATCCTCTTGATTTCCTTTTTTGCATTTTCGTAAGAAAATTGATATGTTGCTTATTATATCTCTGATGGACAGATTCCCACATTTGCTGTCGGATAATTAAGCGTATCTGTTTTTAACCTTTGCGATTATTTATAATATCTTTTCGTTGATGAGCGGCGGCGGCCGTTACACGGCTTTAAGAACGAGTTTTGGCTGGTAAAACTGAACACTAGTGCCTGATCCAATTATCTTGAGCTTAAGGAATAAGCACGTAAACTTTTGATTTTTTATATTCTATAGCTATTTAGCAGGGTTATGTGAGGTGATCTTTCGTGTCGCATAAAATGTCTTTTTCCCAGTTAGAAAAAAAAATACGGAAATTGGAAACAGAGAACCGCAAGCTAAGAAGCCTTTACCAGGCCGCCACAGTTATCGAATCCAGTTTCTCGTTTGAAGCCGTTATCAAATTGTTGGCCGTACAAATAGCGAATACACTGAATGCCACCGGTTGTACGATCCAGCGTTGGAAACCGGATGAAAACCTTCTCGAGGTTTTGTTCGATTATAGTCTAATTTATTCTGACGAGGTCGAAAGCCCCGGAAGAACATATGACCTGGCCGAATTTCCGGCTACCCTGCATGTTTTACAGAACAAGCAAATAGAACAATTTCAGGTGGATGACCCAAATGCGCATGCATCCGAAGTAGCGCTTATGCAGGAAATGGAAGTTTATAGCCTGCTGTTAGTGCCCATGATAACCCAAAACCGTGTTCTGGGGCTGATAGAAATATATGAAGAAGAAGAAGCGCGCCACTATTCATCCGAGGAAATTCGCCTCGCTCAAAGCCTGGCTCGCCAAGGAGCAATTACGCTCGATAATTATCAACTCTATAAAAATGCCCGTGAGGAAATTGAGAAACGCAAGGATACAGAGTTAAAACTTCAGGAAAGCAAAGGACTATTTGATGCTTTTATGGGGCATCTGCCGGCTCTGGCATTTATGAAAGACACCCAAGGTCGCTATCTCTATGTTAACAAAGCTTATAAGGAATTGTACGGCCTTGATCCTAAAGAACGTATTGGCAAGACCGATGAAGAACTCTTTCCAGCAGAAGTAGCGCGCCAAATCAGAGAAAACGACCACTCCGTTATAGCCCGAGGAAGGGTCGTCCAAAATATTGAACGGGTTGATTTTAACGGCCAAACCTTTCATCACCTGATATCAAAATTCCCCATTTTTAAAGATGGTGTAGCCGTTATTATCGGAGGCATTGCCTTTGATATTTCCGATCGAATCGCGGCTGAAAAGGAAAAAGAGCGTCTTGAAAAAAAGCTGCAACGGTCCCAAAGAATGGAAACATTGGGTCTGCTGGCCGGCGGTGTGGCCCATGATCTGAACAACGTCCTATCCGGAATCGTCAGCTACCCGGAGCTTCTGCTGCTGGATCTGCCTGAAGACAGCCCCTTGCGAAAACCCATCATCACGATACAGACTTCCGGACAAAAGGCGGCAGAAATAGTGGATGACCTGCTCGTCTTGACCCGACGCGGTGTCATGCACAACAAAATCATTAATTTAAATGATATCGTTGTTGAATATTTAAGTTCGCCCGAGCATAAGAAATTGGTCTCATATCATTCGAATGTAGCTATAAATAAAAATCTGGAACCGGATTTGCTCAATATGGAAGGTTCAACCATACACCTGAAAAAATCGGTCATGAATCTGGTATCCAATGCCGCCGAATCACAGCCCAAGGGCGGCAAAATCCTCATTTCCACCCGGAACCGCTACATTGATCGCCCTGTAAGCCAAACTGACGATTTCAGTCAAGGCGATTACGTGGTCCTGAAGGTTGCAGACCTCGGAGAAGGGATTGCCAAACATGACCTCCAGCGGATATTTGAGCCCTTTTATACCAAAAAGGTTATGGGCCGTAGCGGGACCGGGTTAGGCATGTCCGTGGTATGGGGTACTGTTCAGGATCACAATGGGTATATCAATGTGGAAAGCACCGAAGGAAAAGGCACCCAATTCGAACTATTTTTTCCAGTTGTCAGACAAGAGCTTGAGAATAAAAAGTCTTTTATGCCGGTTGAAGCTTATGTGGGCAACCGGGAATCCATATTAGTGGTGGATGATATCGTCGAGCAGAGAGAAATAGCTGCAAATATATTGCAACGATTAGGGTATACGGTTTCATCGGTCTCCAGTGGTGAGGAGGCCGTTGAATTTCTGAAAAAATACCGCGTGGACTTGGTTATTCTAGACATGATTATGCATCCAGGCATGGATGGTCTGGATACTTTTAAACAGATCATTAAAATCCATCCCAATCAAAAGGCCATTATTGCGAGCGGTTATGCTGAAACCGATCGCGTTCACAAAGTCAAGGAACTCGGAGCTGCACAGTATATCAAAAAGCCTTATACCCTCGAAAAAATCGGGTTGGCCGTAAAAACTGAATTAGAAGGATAAATGTCACCGAGGATGGAACCATGAAAAAAGTCGTGCTGCTACTAATTCTTTTCCATCTGTTTACCGCGCTCTCATTGGCGCAAGAATCCATAAAGCCCCTTAAAATAGCTGTCAAAGAATTCCCGCCATTTGTCTTCAAGGATCTGAAAGGCTTTAGCATCGACATGGCCCGGCACATATGCACCCGTAATGGGCTTAGACCGGAATTTATCTATTATGACACCGTTAAGGATGTTCTCGAAGCAGTCCAAAATGGCGCCTGTGATATTAATTTTTCGGGAACGACCATAACCGCCGAACGCGAAAAATATGTTGATTTTTCACACCCCTTTTTTGATTCGGGATTGATCGTGGCTGTCAGGGCAAATCCTGATAAACGCTGGTTGGAATTAACCCTTACGATTCTCAAAGTCATCGGTCTGTCATTGGTTGTTTTTTTTATTGGCCTTAGTGTGGTTGCCCACCTAATTTGGTTGCTCGAAAAAAGTGATGACGATCCCAAAAGTTTCCCCACTAATTACAGGCGCGGCATCATGGATGCTTATTGGTGGGCAGTGGTAACCATGACAACAGTGGGCTACGGTGACAAATGCCCCAAACGCATCGTCGGCCGCGTCATCGCCTCTATCTGGATGATCATCGGTATCATTTGGTTTGCGGCCTTTACCGCCACCTTAACTTCCTCCTTGACCGTTTCCCGTATCGGACATGAAGATATAACGGGCCTCCAGGATCTAGGCGGTAATACCGTAGCGGTCATCAAGGGAACGACGAGTGAAAATTTCATGCATTATCACGATGTGACCCTAATGCTGGCCGAGACGATAGACGACTTGATCAGCAGCCTGAAAACCGGCAACGCCGATGCCGTCGTATATGATGCCCCGGCTCTCATGTATGTCGCTAAAACAGATCCTGCCATCAAGGTTGTGGGAGAAATGTTTGATGCCCAACGCTATGGGATTGCCTTTCCGCAGGGTGACCCCAACCCCCTCAAAGAACTTTTCAATATCGCCATTCTCGAGATGCAAGACAGCGGGACCTATCGCAAGTTGTATGACAAATGGTTTTGACATACCGGGAAAGGAGACCCGGTATGATTGTCTTGATGCTTGAATTCGAGCCATCGATTGTGTATGTAAATAAGACCCATTAGCAACAACGATAAACTGGAAAGCCTATGACAACCTTGTTGAGGTATCTGGAAGATCGATTTGTATTGCCGGGCCAAAATATTGATGAAACCCGCAAACGCACCTTCATGTCACTGGGTATTATTACCATCACGCCCTTTATTGTATTTTTCGCATTGGATGACATTATATACCGGCGCCTATTTGAAGGTATAATCGTATTCGTTGCTATAGCCGTTTTCTTGTTAAATCTCTTAGCCTTAAAACATATGAAAAATATGTTGATAGTCTACCGGTTGGACACGATTTTAATCCTGGCGCTGCTGAGTTATGGATTGGCCATCGGCGCCGGGAATGAGCATTCGTTTTTATGGTATTATTTTTTCCCGCTGGCTGCGTTTTATTTGTTCGAATTGAAAGAAGGATTGATGTGGGTAAGCGTTTCCTTATTACTGGCAAGCTTCTTTTTTCTGACACCGGCATTCCACGATTATAGCCTGGGTGTCAGTTTACGTTTTCTGATTACCTATAATATCGTACTTATTTTATCTTTTGGTCTGGAATCCGCCAGAGACAAATATTACCGGGAACTGATTCTGGAAAAAAAGATTTCCGCTGAGGCACTGAATGAAGTAAAGATCCTGAGGGGCCTTCTGCCTATCTGCTCCTACTGCAAGCGCATCCGGGATGACCTAGGCCAATGGAGTCAAGTAGAGGATTACATTCATGCGCACTCCGAAGCTGACTTCACCCACGGCATTTGTCCGGATTGTACCCAGAAGTTTCATCCGAAACAGGGCTCACATTGAACCGCCTCTATTTCGTAATTTTGAGCCGCCTAGCTGTGTCGCTAGAAGAAGTCAGATTATTTTGAGGAGGATTACAATCCCGCCATGGCGGTGTAGTTGGATGTTAGACGGGGTTTTGAAACCAGGTCTAATCATCTACGGCTGTTGGCATCCTTTCTTTTCTCGCCTGCAATGTACTCTGATAGTCATCCGGCGAATACCCATGATCCCAAATCCGTTTACAACCACAAACGGAACTCCCGGATAGAGAAGGAACTGCAGGAACAATAGTGTCAATCCGATTCCAAACGTTTTCACGGCACCTAATGAAAAAATGTGGAATTATAATCGACACAAGCTGAATGTGACCTGTAAAGATGTTTGGTCCATCTGTTTTATTCTCCATCACCGTATTAATTTGGCCTGAGCCGGAAAATCGAATAGTTTCCGTTCGCCTTCGCAACCAGGACGTCACCGCTGTAAATGGCGGATTCGAGGTTGGCGATGGATTTGCCTCTATTGATCAGTTCAGTTATGCAGGTAATGGTACCGGATTTAACCGGCTTGAAGTAGTTAATCTTTATTTCAATGGTTGCACAGCTCTCACCTTCTTTTAAACCAGGGTATAGGGCGGCACCCATACCAGTGTCTGCCAGGGAAAAAATAACGGCGCCATGTATTACATGATGTGGATTGAATAGCTTCTTTGCAGTCTCCAGAGAACATTTGCTGTAACCTTCTTTTTGCTCATCTATTTTCAAACCGATTAGATCCGCGAAGGGATGATCCATTTTTACCTCTTTATGATGTCATTTCTCTGGCCGGCGATTACAAGCCATCTCAAAATAGTCTAATCCCGCCCGGCAACTGGGAAGTTACTATCCTAATCATATGAACATGCACAGGGTAGGCAAACTGCCACTCCGGCGATGGTTGCCGTCGTTACCTATGTATTTTGGTGGCTTTTGAGATTACTTTCTGAACAATTTCTTTCTGCCGGTACCGATCACACCCAAAAACCCTGCACCGAGAAGCAGCATGGTAGCCGGTTCGGGTACAGAAGCCGAAGCGGAAACGTTGGATGGTTCCCCGAACGTTATTTGCAACTGCTCAAATATGTATCCGTAGTCAGGGCCCCATGGATGTACGCTGGTTGGGTTGTATAGATCTAAAGTGCCGCTGACCTGGTTGGTCTCATAGTAAGCGACAAACAAGCTGATGTCATGTTCCTGAAAAACCATATTGGTTCTATCTGGCAGCCCTTGGGCCTGGTATTTCCACCCGGTGAAGTACGCTTCGTCCCCCCCGTATAAACTTCTGGTTTCTTCTAAAAAGGGTGACAATGAAAAGCTTGCGTCACTCATAAATTCATATGCGGAATACCATGGGTGAGTTATATCATATGTATTGGTATATGGCGTACCATAGTATATCCCGTGTTCATGCATTTCAGTACCCTCATTGTCATATTGTATGTCAAAAAGGTGTACCATTTCGCCGATCAGGGATTCCATTCCAAATGGATTTAGGATAGGATTGCCATGTGGATCCAAAGTGATCGATTCGATTGTGGCATAAACAGACTGATTGATAAGTGCGGCGTGTGCATTGGCAGATATTGGCAGTAAAAATAAGGCCACGATGACGATGCTTTTCCATTTCAGCATATGCTTTCCTCCCATGCGCATTAAGTTTCCACTGGAAATAGCAAATAATGTGCCATCGATGGCCTATATTAAAGTTATGATGTGATTCAAGCTGGTTATCATTGATACCTTATCATGAAATCCAAAGTAATCTTGGGTGAATCTTTAATAATTATGAAATTCATGTACTAGAAAATATATAAAGAATCGCTTATGAAAGGGTATTGGTTAAAAGCCCCACGAAATTGGGTATGTTTGCTCTTTATTGCTGATGCTGACAAACCCGATGATGAAAGCGTCGTCTTGCAATGGCGGATTGTCTTTCTTATTTTTACGGTGGACTTAATCACCAATGCTATCTAAAATAGATCAGATCATTGAGTAATGCTTGATTATGTCGGTACTATCCATGCTCATAGTGAGGATGTTGAACGAGGTGGGACACGGTAAGGATGTTGATTAGTGGATTTAAGGGACATGCCCCTTCATCAGGGCTTATATTACAGGGCATCCCATCCAGCCGATTTTTTGGTTCGATTGCGTTTCAGTTTCATGTTATATGCGTACTTATCCGCACGATATACGACTTCAACATATTCAACCGGTTGATTCTCGATGTCGTATATTGTCCGTTCGGCTTTGAGCAGTGGATCGCCTACCCGGATTCTCAATATTGAAGCTTGCTGGGCATCTGCAATTGTTCCTTCCACAGATTGAACAGCCTCATTAACACGAATATCCAGCTCATCTTCAAGAATCATAAGCATTGGCTTTGATTCCACCAGATCAGTAGGCAATCGCTTGCCAATATCTGGTGGCAGATAATTATACACATGAGAAAATGGCGCGCCTTCTATAGCACGCACCTTCTCTATGCGCAGCGCTCTCTCTTCATGGTTGATATTCAGTTCTTCTTTGATGGTTTCCGATGCTTCGATCCAGCTAATATCTAAAACTTCGATCTGCGTCTGAATTCCCATCATGATGAGATCCTCGATAGAACCTGAAAACTTCGGCAGCTGGAGCATAGCGGCGTTGTCAGTTACAAAGGTGCCTTTACCCCGCTGACGTACGACCAGGTCCTCCTGTTCCAGGGACGCCAGAGCCTGACGAACGGTTATCCGACTGACCTTGTACTCTGTTGCCAGCATTTCCTCGCTTGGCAGAATCTCGTCAGGCTGATAATCTCCGGAAATTATCTTTTTCCTCAATATCGTTTCCAACTGATAGTACAGGGGTATGGCTTTGTCCCTGAGCATGGTCGTTTCTCCTATCATGTGCCCTTAAAGGGTTTAGAAAAATCACTGAATGCTCAATTACGGAATTTCGTATCACAACGAAGTTCAAGTCTTGGTTCGTCTCTCTTATCAGCATGGACATCTTTGTTGCTCAACTACTTTCTCCCTTATCTTCAAGCCAGTCCTCAGCTTCCGCCATCGTTCTAAATATCCTAACTTCAAAAGGCACCTTGTTCATCTCACTTAATGACTGGAACATCCTACCAAGACCGTAAACCAAATCCTCTGGAGCCACAATGGCAGTTTTACCATCGATACGATCGGGATTTTCAATGCGTAGTTTATGGTTGGCTATCTGCCTGATTTCATCTGCTGAGAAGTTCGGCTCAGAAGCAGCTGTTAAATCCATCAATGCATTTTTAGTCGGCTGATCATAAAACATTTTTACAAGCGCCATGACCTCATCAAAAGTAAAATCCTCAGTAGCATTAAGGGTGGTTAAGTCGTTTGCATGATCAATGTGGGATGATATTGGCATGCTATAGTACCCTCCGTATGTTCGGGTTTTAATCCTCTCTCTCAACTACTTTAGATCGGAGCAATTCAATGACAGCTCATCTCATAATTATACTTGGATACGCTCAATTTCGTCTTCAGATGATGTTAATAGAATATTATTATAGGCTGCCAGGCTAATAAGGCCCTTGTTTTTATAGGCAGTTAGATATTGGATTCGAGCGATTAGGTTCAGAAGGGATTTTTCATTTTCAGGGATGGGCATTGGAAGCCTCATCTTAGAAATGGCTAATTTTGCTTATGTTCGTACCGGGTCAACGCATATTCAAGTAGACTTCTACTCGCTTCGGAATGAATCCGAAGACGATTCTCATGCCGATATGTGTCGATACATTATTCCAACGCTTTGTCTGCAATGCAAAATGCTTTAGGGTTTTCCGCTAGATATAAGTGCAAAATAGCACATTATTATGGGGGTTACAATAATATTGCTCAACACATAATATCATATTAGATATATCAGGATTTATACCATGTAAAACCTATAACCACTTCTAATACCTTAAGGGGGGCTCATAATCGGGACTTTTCGGAAAACAAATAGGGCAAGTTTTATCTTTAATAAGAACTTATGTAAATAATTTAAATTATCAATGTGACCTGGATGCCACAATCAACACAACCGGATGCTAGACGAAATTAAAACAGGTGTCTTTGGCCCACGACCCGACACCATCCAAGGGAGAAAGGATAGGGTCCTATGGGAGTTAAGGCAGTTTGGTTGATAAAAATAACTGGGGTCGAAGAGATTTTACAAAGGCGGTTGAAAAGGCAGAGATGCCCAAAATCAGAATCCACGACCGAGGTCACACATATGCCACCATAGGAATTGCCAAAGGTTATAATATCGCGGATGTGTCCAAGCAGTTAGGAAACCATTTAGTAAAGCTTACGCTTGATAAATATTACCACCGGATATCCGAGAAATAGCAGTCTGAGATCGATGCCTTGGACAATCCAGCCTTAAAGATCCCAGTTCCACTATAAACACGCACATGATATCAGAATTTAAAGGACATTAGGGCTAAGAGTGGTGGGATTGACGGGGATCAGGCGAGAAAACCTGGGATAATAAGAGGTTGTGCATGAACATATAGCATAAAAAATGATTATTTTGCTATCGTATGACGAATTTATGAATTCAGAAAATTGATCAACATGACAATTATACGGGCAAATGGTTTCAGAAAAATTCGATCTAATTCAAGTTTCTATCGACCTTACTCGGAATCATTCATATTTAAATCATATAATTTTTTTTGAAGGTATTCTGAAAAAGGTGACTTGATTTCATTTAAAATGGTAAGGCTCTGATCTCCGTATTTTGTAGCATATTCCACCTGATCAAGTGCCATGTAAGCAATCGCCAAATTACCCAAACTTCTCCCCTCTCCTTCACGATCACCGATTTCCCTGGAAATCTCCAGCGTCTGTTGATAGAAATCAATCGCTTTTTCATACTGACCAAGGGAGTTGTAGACTACTCCCAGGTTGCCCAATTGGGTGTACTCTCCTTCACGATCACCGATTTCTCTAGAAATTTCCAGCGCCTGTTTAAAGGTATCAATTGCTTTATTATTTTTTCCAAGGGAATGGTAAGCAATCCCCAAATTACCCAAACTTATTTCCTCTCCTAAACGATCACCGATTTCCTTGGCAATGTGTAGCGCCTGATTTTGGTATTCAATTGATTTATCATACAGATCAAGGGAGATGTATGATATTCCCAGGTTGCCCAAATTTCTTCCCTCTCCCTCACGATCACCGATTTCCCTGGAAATGCCCAGCGCCTGCTGATAGAAATCAATCGCTTTTTTATACTGACCAAGGGAACTGTAGGCTGTCCCCAGGCTTCCCAATTCAGATTGTTCACCTCTGCGGTCACCGATTTCCTGGTTAATGTCAAGTGCCTGGTCAAGGTAATAAATCGCTTTTTCATACTGACCAAGGGAACTGTAGGCTTTCCCCAGATTGCCTAAACTGTTTCCTTCTCCTTCACGATCACCGATTTCCCTGGAAATGCCAAGCGCCTGTTGATAGAAATCAATCGCTTTTTTAAATTGGCTAAGGGAATAGTAAGCTACTCCCAAATTACCCAAACCTTTCCCTTCACCCTCCCTGTCGCCTATTTCCCTAGCAATGTTCAATGCCTGGTTCTGGTAATAAATCGCTTTTTCATACTGACCAAGGGAACTGTAAACTATCCCAAGATTACCCAAATGGCTTGCCTCGTTTCTACGATTACCAACTTCCACTGCAATGTCCAGTGCACGGTTCAAGTGATCAAT
>CAYVMI010000024.1:0-87819 GCA_964452555.1 uncultured Desulfobacterales bacterium | reverse complement strand
ACACATAGCTTTTAAAAACCGTATAGTTATTTAGAACATTAAGCACATTGTTATGGCCCCAAAAACAATGTCCTTAATGTTCTAAATAACCATATTGCTTTTTAAAACCGTATAAAGTTTGATAAAAGGACAGTTAGCTTTAGAATTGAAGCGTACCCTGCAACATAGCTTTCGGCGGGGAGCTCTACTATATCGAATGTGGCCTTCGAGGGAGCCTCAACCGAACTCCCGGCCGAATTTGAACGCTCATTCGAAGTCCTCAGCGAGTCGCTGGGGGGAATGCGCCCGCTATCAAAGTTCAAAGTAGCCTTTAAAAAATATACACAAGTCATATCGATGGGCCCGTAACGTGGGATCCTACAGGAGAACCGTTATGTACTGGAGAAAGCCACTGGATCAGGACCGTATCAAAGTTCCCTTCGGTGTTATCCACATCATACAGGAACGTTGCAAAGGATGCGGTTTTTGTGTCGAGTTTTGTCCCCAAAACGTACTCGGCATGTCGGAACGAACCAACTCAAAAGGATATCACCCTCCGGAAATTCATGACGATTCGCACTGTGTCAATTGCGGTCTTTGTGCCCTGCTGTGTCCGGATTTTGCCATCTATATTGAAGATAAGGGTGAACGCACACCTGAGAACATCGAATCCAAAGTCAAAAAAGAGGACGCCAAATGACTCAACAAAAAGGATTGCTTACCGGTGCTCATTTCCTTTTGGGAGATTATGCCGCAGCAGAAGGCGCCATCCTGGCAGGCTGTCGGTTTTTTGCCGGATATCCCATTACACCGGCAACCGAGATCGCCGAGCGCATGTCCAGCCGGATGCCTCAGGTGGATGGCGTCTACATTCAAATGGAGGATGAAATCGCCTCCATGAACGCCATATTGGGGGCATCCTGGTCCGGGGTTAAATCCATGACAGCCACCAGCGGACCGGGTTTTTCCCTGATGATGGAAAATCTGGGTCTGGGCATTATGTTGGAAACACCGTGTGTCCTCGTGAACGTACAACGCGGTGGACCGTCAACGGGACTACCAACCCTGGTAGGGCAACAAGACATGATGCAGGCTAAGTGGGGCTCTCATGGTGATTATGAGATTATTGCGTTGGCACCCAATTCTCCCCAGGAACTATTTGATCTGACCATTCACGCTTTTAACCTGTCCGAAAAGTACCGTACGCCTGTTCTGATCATGACGGATTCCGAAGTGGGCCATATGACCGAGAAGGTGGTTATACCGGATCCGGCGGAGGTCGATATCATCAATCGCCCCTTGGTGTGCAAGGGGGATATTGAACCGGATCTTTTTCGAATCTACCGCGATATGGACCAATGTGCCGGTGATGCCTGCGTATCCCCGATGGCCTTGGCGGGGGAGGGGTACCGGTTCCATGTCACCGGCTTGACCCATGATGAACGCGGGTATCCGGATATGAGTGCCAAGGGCAATGCCTGGAACGTTCAGCGGATCATGAAAAAAATTCACGACAACCTGGATGACATTATCATGCTGGAAGAAGAAAACCTGGATGATGCCGAAGTGGTGGTTGTTTCTTATGGAATTTCTGCCCGCACGTCTTTGTGGCCCATTGAAATAGCACGCAAAGAAGGGATTCGGGTGGGTGTGCTGCGTTTAATTACGGTCTGGCCGTTTCCAGAGGAACGCATCCGCAAATTGGCCAATCGTGTTAAGGCATTGGTGGTACCGGAAATAAACCTGGGTCAAATTGCCAGAGAAGTTGAACGGTGCGCCGGCGGTGCGGCGCAGGTAATCGGCGTACACCGGCCCGGCGGCGAGGTGTTGGATCCGACGGCGGTTTTGGAGGCTATTCGAGGAGCAGCGGGAGACTGAATTCAGTCGTGAGGAGACAGGAGTCGGAACGGGATAGGCTGTTAGGCTGAAGACTGTCAGACTATTAGGCGGTTAAACGGCCACAGCCTACAGTCTAAAAATCTAAAAAGCAAAAGCAGCATCCTGGCTTATTAGGATGAGGATTGAGGATTCAGGTGCCAGATTTCAATTAAGGAGGCCAACCAAAAAATGTCTGAAAGTAAACAACCCGTCCAAAGCCAAGTGCATTTATCGGGCTACGAGCCACCCGAGGCAAGTGATTGGGAGACCGGTTTGCATCCCATGGACAGTCTATTGCGCGGGGAGCGATTGCCCCACATCTGGTGTCAGGGATGTGGTCTGGGAACCGCTTTAACGACCTTTATCAGTTCGCTGCAATGGCTGGAAAAAAATAAGAACTGGGATTTGGATAAAGTCACGGTTGTGTCGGGAATCGGTTGTTCGGGACGTGTTGCCGGCTATGTTCGCTTGGATTCATTTCATACAACCCATGGTCGGGCGATACCCTTTGCCACCGGATTGAAGTTGGCGAATCCCGATTTAAAAGTCGTGGTTTTTTCAGGAGATGGCGATATTGCCGGCATCGGTGGCAACCATTTTATACACGCGGCTCGTCGGAACCTGGATATTACCGTGATTTGCGTCAATAATTTCAATTACGGTATGACCGGGGGGCAGGTGGGATCCACGACCCCACATGGCGCCAGAGCGGTAACCACCCAATACGGCAACTTTGAGTATCCCTTCAACTTGCCCTATCTGGCGGCTGCCGGGGGCGCCTCTTTCATGGCACGCTGGACCGTACTACATGCGCGCCGGTTGGAATGGACGCTGCGGGAAGCCATGGAACACCGGGGTTTCAGTTTCGTGGAAATTATTGCGCCGTGTTCCACCGCCTATGCCCGCTGGAATCCCGAGGGTAAAGGACTCGATCCCCAAAGTTTGCGACGCAGAGGCTTGGAGGTGATGAAACACTATCAAAAGGTGGGTAAGATATCGCCGGATACCCACCCCAAAGATGCCGATGTGAAGGTCGATGCCCAGGGCCTGATAACTGAAATTGTGGAAGGTAAATTCCTCGATGACCCCAAACCCGATCTGCAAAACGCCATTGATGCCATGGCCGAAGCTGCCGAGAAGAAATGGCTGGCAGCCAAGGAAGGCATGCTAAAAAGACCTCAACTTTCCGGGCGCAAAGATCGTGTCAAGCGAACCGAACTGCAGTTGGGCGGTTTTGGCGGACAGGGAATTATCAGTGCCGGGAAGATAATCGGACAGGCAGCAGCCATTTACGATAAGCTGGAAGCCTGTTTTACCCAGAGCTATGGCCCGGAGGCACGGGGTGGGGCTGCCGGATCCCAGGTGGTGATTTCCAGCGATCCGATCCATTATCCCAATATTACCGAACCGGGCAGTGCCGTAATCATGTCCCAGGGCGCCTATGTAAAATATGCCCCCCTGTTGGCAACTGGCGGTATCCTCTTGGTGGATAACAGCCTGGTAGAACTCCCGGATGATCACCGCACGGATATCAGTACCCATGGGATTCCCGCCACCCGGGTTGCCGAAGAATTTGGCAACATCCGGGCTGCCAATACCGTTATGCTCGGATTTTGGGCGTCGGCCGTGGGGGCGGTTTCGCGGAAAGCCATGGAGCATTCATTGTCCGAATCGGTGCCGCCCAAGACAGTGGAGGTTAATTTGAAGGCCTTTGATTACGGTTATCAGGAAGGGCTCAAGATTGCTGAGTAGAAGTCAGGAGACAGGCGTCAGAAGTCAGAATTCAGGAGGCAGGAATCAGAACTACATAGGCTGTCAGGCTGAAGACTGTTAGGCTATTAGGTACCTTTGGCTTAAGCGGTGAGCAGTAAGGAGTAAGCAACAAACAGGGGCCGCTGGCAGCATCCTGACATCCCAGCATTCCAGCAAATATGTTGGACGTTCGATGTTGGATGTTCAATGTTCGAAGTTCATTTAGACGATTAGAATTTTTAGGAGTCATTCACTATAATTCGTTTAATATATATTCTCACATAGGAAACAAAATTGTGTCCCAATCGGTATTAATTATTGGTGCCAGTCCGGCCGGAATTCAATCAGCCTTGGATCTTGCCGATGCCGGTGTGAATGTTCATCTCATTGAGCCCGCACCCTTTATCCAAACCGATGCGCGCCTGGAGATACCGGAGCACCAACAGCACACGCGCATGCTGGAAGCAGCCAGGCATCCGCGAATTACCCTTCAGACCCATACCCATGTGGACACAATCACCAATGAGACCGGTGACTATCAGATCCGTCTACGCCAAAACCCCCGCTATGTAGATCTGGCCTTATGCACGGCCTGTGGCGATTGTCTAAATGTGTGTCCGGTTGCAGTTCCAGGCAGAGAGCACACAGCCGTATACCTTAAGAAGCATGCAGAGCCCGGTTGTGCCGTTATCGATAAGTTGGGAATTCCTCCGTGTACCCATGCTTGTCCGGGCGGTATCCATGTCCAGGGTTATGTGGCCTTGATCGCCCAAGAACGCTTTCAGGAAGCCATTGATCTGATCCGTGAGGCCATACCATTCCCGGGAATTTGTGGACGTATCTGCACGCACCCGTGCGAAATCAACTGCCGCCGCAACGAGGTGGATAATCCTATCTCCATCCGACTTCTCAAACGTTTTGTATCGGACTGGGAATATCAGGGCGAGGGTGAATCTGTAAAAAAATCGAAAGAAAGCCGGTCGCGAAGCCGGGGCAATTCCAAACGGATTGCCGTGGTGGGGGCCGGCCCTGCCGGTATGACCGCCGCCCAGGACTTGATACGCAAGGGTTATGAGGTAACCGTTTTTGAGAAACTGCCGGTGATCGGCGGTATGATGGCCGTCGGAATTCCAGCCTACCGCTTGCCCCGGGGCGTTATTGCCAGGGAGTATGATATCATCTCCAGCCAGGGTGTGGACATCCGTCTCAATACCAGCATCGGGCCCGGCGGAGACCATAGCCTGGCGGATCTATTTTCACAAGGATACGCGGCGGTCTGTCTGACAGTGGGCGCCCATAAAAGTGTGTCCTTGGGTGTTCCCGGTGAAAAGCTCGAAGGCGTTATACAGGGTATTGATCTGCTCAAAACCGTCAGCCTGTCACAACAGACAGATGCGGCCGTTTGGCAGGACCGGTTGAAAAACGTGCTTCCGCGCGGGGTACAAACGCGAGCTGCGATATTGGGCGGCGGCAACACCGCCATGGATGTGGCCCGCACGTTGCGACGCTTGGGATTAAGCGAAGTCCAGATATTGTATCGACGCACCCGCGCTGAAATGCCGGCACAGGCAGAGGAAATTGAAGATACTGAAGAAGAAGGCGTACGAATCAAGCTGCTCACGGCGCCCAAAACGATATTAGGTGACGCGCAAAATCGCGTCAGCGCCATTGAATGCCTGCAAATGGAGCTGGGTTCACCGGACCAAAGCGGGCGCCGTAGGCCGGTTCCCGTAAAGGGAAGTGAATTTCAGGTGGATTTGGATATGGTGGTCCTGGCCATTGGCCAAGAGCCGGATCTCGATTTTCTGGAAACCGAAACCCAAATCATCATTGGTAAAGATTGGCGCATCCAGGTGGATCCGCAAACCTTCATGACCGATCAACCAGGCGTGTTTGCCGCAGGAGACGTCACGACCCGCAGCCAGATGTCGGCCATTGAAGCCATCGGCATGGGCAAAAAAATGGCGCGGGCGGTGGATTCATATGTGCGCATGGGAAGCTTAAAGACGGTATCGGAAAATACCGAGCAGATACCCGTCGCCCAGCGAACATTCGGCCCGGAAGAGCTAAGGCCAAAGCCGGCCATACCGGTGCCGACCATCAGTCTATCTGAACGATTACAAAGTTTTGATGAAGTCGAGCAAGGTTTTTCGGAGACAGATGCCGTCCTCGAGGCCAAACGCTGCCTGGCGTGCGGGCCCTGCAGTGAATGCATGGCGTGCGTAAATGCCTGCAAAGCCGAGGCTATCCAACATACCCAACTACCAAGTTTCAGCGATTTGTCTGTGAACGCGGTGATGACGGCCTTGAATGCTGAACACGCTAGGGTTGACCTGCCGGAAATGCCTGAAAGCGCCCTATACGTCCCGCCAGACAATCTCATCCTTGCTTCCGCTGCCGCTGCACAAATACAAGCGGATTATCACCATACACAGCTTAGCTCCGCCACCTTGAAATGGCCAAAGTCATCCCTAAGAAGTGACAGAATCGGTGTTTATATATGCCAATGTGGCGACGATATGGGCGGCGTTATTCAAACGGCCGATTTAAGACAGACAGTTCGCAAAAGAGCTCCGGCCGTATTCAGCGATGTTGTGGCCTATGCCTGTCGACAGGAGACTGCAGACAGGATTTATGAGGATATACGCGCGCATCAGCTAGAGGCTGTAGTGCTAGCGGCTTGCTCATGCTGCGCATCGGACCAGGTTTGTTACAGCTGCACTTTTCAGCGCGTGCGCTGCAAAAAAAATCTAGGCATGTATGCGGGGCGGCCCCAACATGCGCACCCCTCATCGTCGCGTAATTCGGCAGCTGCTCATTTCGAGTTTGTTAATATCCGGGAGCAGTGTGCCTGGGTCCATGGCCATGATCCCCATTCCGCCACCCAAAAAGCAGACAGGCTGATTCAAGCGGCCCTTGCAAAGATCAAAAAGGTAGACTCACAATCCGCGAGCGCGATTGACCGGGATCGATCGGTTTTGATCGTTGGCCAGGGGCAAGCCTCAAGCATATGTCAAGATGCCCTGCAGGCTTCCGGCATTTCGGTAAACCAATTGGCGTCTTTGTCAGCACCTTTGGGCTTTACCGAAGGTTATTACTATCTAAATCAAAACGGACGGCGTTTAAAAGCTCTGGCGGTCATTCTGACACCGGCTGATTCCAGCGAAACTGAGGATCTAATTAAATTAATTAATGCCGGCAATTCCGTGGGTTCCATAACTTATCGTCAAGGCCACATGGAGACCACTCGGCCGGGTGTGTATTACTGCGACCCGTCTCTCAATCCGCAAACTATAGGCCTAGCGGCAGCAGGGTGCTGCCGTAGCTGGATGGGACGTATTCAAACTTATCCCAAACATGAAACCGGGTGGGCGGATCCGCTGCGATGCCGCATGTGTTATACCTGCATGGACATTTGTCATACCGGGGCGCCACAACCCGTCGACCAAGGTCCCCAGCGACATGTCTGGATCGATCCGGCGGTTTGTGTCGGCTGCGGCGCCTGTGCGTCCCACTGCCCATCTAACGCAATTCAGGCTGCCGATGTTTCTGAAACACAGCTGTTAGCGATGCTCGAAGGCATGTTGTCCCAGGGGAGGGCCACGGATGGATGGTAAGCACCTTATTGTATTCACGTGTAACTGGCATGCCTATCAGGACATGGAAATGGCAGGCGCCTTAAAGTATAGATATGATACCCGTGTGTTACCGGTGCGTCTTACATGCCTGGGCCGGATAAGCGCCGGCATCATATTAAAAGCATTTGAACAGGGTGCCCTGGGTGTACTTTTACTGGGGTGTCCTGGAGGCACATGTCAGTACAAAGCCGGCTATGCTCATGCCGAAGAAGTCACGGAACAAGCCAAAATATTCCTTGATTTACTCGGTTATTCAAAAGGACGGCTCAAACTGAGAAGTTTATCAGCGGAAAGCGAACTGACTTTTGTGGAAGCAGTCAATACTTTTCTCGATGATCTGGATAATATGGTGCCTGTGCCGACTGCCGCAACCTCAGTGTCAATATCATCTTAGCCGGGATGAACAAATTTGGGATTATTTGTATCGGTAATTGGCGCTGGAACATGATTGGATAAAAAACTATATGAAGTTAATGGATACCATAATCCGGGAAAATCAGGTCTTGTACTGCCTCACCTGTGGCAAATGCAGTTCGGTATGCCCCATTACGCGCTGGGAAGATCAAGTCTATACCAGCCCGCGTTTATTGGTTGAAAAGGCCGTGGAAGGTAATCGAGAAGCAATTTTTGAAGATCCGCTGTTCTGGTCCTGTCTGTCCTGCCGCCAGTGCACCCTATTATGCCCTTCCCAAGTGGACTTTTGCGGCTTTATCCGTGAATTGCGTGCTGTGGCCCGGTCTGAGGGCCTGCATGGAACCGGAACCCACGGCGATATCGTCCAAACCTGGGCCCGGATGATGACAACAAAAGATTTAAGCCCGAATCGATTGGGGTGGCTGGAAGACAACCATGTGGTGAGTCCCCAATCCGACACTATCTTTTTCAGCGGCTGCCTGCCGTACTATGAGGCGCTTTTCCAGGATATGGGCGTGGGAGCCGTCGGTATTGCACGATCGGCCGTCAGGATTATGAATCAGGCCGATATTGTCCCGCATGTGATGCCCAACGAACGTTGCTGCGGGCATGACCAAATCTGGCAAGGGGATGTGAATACCTTTGAGCAACTGGCCCGGCGGAATTTAGCCTTGTTTAAAGCGACTGGCGCCAGCCAAATCGTGACCACCTGCCCTGAATGTGCCTACACGTTAAAATACGATTATCCCCGCCACGGGTTTGAACATGGCTTAAAAATAATGCACATGTCTGAACTGCTCAGTGATCTGATTGATCAGGAACGGATTGCGTTTCATCCCAAGAGTCTGAGCCGGAAGATAACCTACCAGGATCCGTGCCGACTGGCCCGGCATATGGACCTATGGGAAGAACCGCGGACCGTTTTGGCAGCGGCCGGCTTTGACCTGCGGGAAATGCAGAAGAACAAGACCCAGGCACTATGCTGCGGTACCAGCTGCTGGATCGCATGCGGCCGGGTCAATAAGCATATCCAGACGCAAAGACTGATGCAGGCCAAAGCCACGGGAGCGGAGATGCTGGTAACCGCCTGTATAAAATGTCAGATTCATTTAAAATGTGCCCAAAAAGACCGAATGCTGCAGGACGATATCGGTATTGAAATTTGCGATATGACGACGTTGGTGGCAGAACAGATAGGGTTCAAGGATTCGAGGATTCAAGGGTCCAAGTGAGGCTATTAGGCTGAAGACTATTAGACTGTTAGCCGTCTATCGCTTTCAGCCTAATAGTCTAAAAACCTAATCAGCTTTTGGATCTATCCTATAATCCTGGGATTCTCAGGTCCTGAATTTGAGAACGAATAACAGCCCTTGTGATTTACAACGTGTCATTCATAGTCATTAACTTTTCGTAATTAGCTGGGGTCTGTGGTAGACCGAAATAATTTCGGCGGGCTGAATGACGCACGTAGTGCAAATAACGTCCGACAGGACAAATGACAGCCGCAGGCGTAATGACAAGTACATGTTACTGGCGATTGGTTTGTGGATAGTTAATAATCAAACTTTTTTGGTCGGGTAGAAGAGAAACCCATGCCCTACGATCTAGACCAGGTGGAACGGTTCGATCCCACGTTCCTTAACAGCATTGTCAAGCAGATGACCCAGTTACTGCATCCAGCCGGCAGCGGTGTTTACCTGTATGATTCCGAAAAAAAAGAACTCGTGCCGGCGGCTGAATATCATCTGCCTGAAACCCCTGTCGATCACAGTTTACTGCAAGAGGTCCTGGAAACCCGGAAGCTTATCCGGGAAAACAGAGCCGGTCATCCGGCTTTGATTGCGGCACCACTGATCCAATTCGATCATACGCTGGGCGTCTTGATGGCGGCAGACGAGAATCACAAACGGTTGTTTTGGGATCGGGACGTCGATCTGGTGCTATCCATGGCCGACCATGTGGCCCTGGTCCTGAAACAGGCCGAACGGCTTTCACGAATGACGGCCCAGTTCAGAGCGCTGCATGATATTGACGTGGCGTTGACGTCCAGTTTGGAATTAGATCACGTGCTGGAGCTGATTCTCGAAAAGGCCGTGGACTTGGTGGGAGCTGAATCCGGATCTTTACGCCAGGTGGATGCGGGAACCGGCGCACTGGAACTGAAAGCTCACTTGGGATCGGGTTGGACGTCTGAGGCGCTCGCCTTTATTCCGGAGAAGGGCATCGTGCGTTGGGTGGCCGAACATAAATGTTCCTATCTGTGTCGGGATCTGAGCAAAGACCCTCAGAATATCGTTTTATTCGAGGGCATGCGTTCCAGTGTGGCGGTACCACTGCTCAAAGGCCAGGAGATATCGGAAGATAATGACGCTTTGCTAGGGGTTTTACTTTTGGAGAGTACAAAACTGGCCGCTTTTGGACATCAGGATGTGGAATTACTGGAGGCATTGGCCCAGGAAGCTGTAATTGCGATCCAGAATGCCATGCAACACCAAAAGTTACAGTTGATGTACACCAAATACGCCAAAGAACAGGAAAGACGCGCGGCCGCCGAACGGTGGGCTGTCATGGGACAGGCGGCGACTGCTTTGGCCCATCGGATTAACAATATTATGGGTATTGTGCCGGTCAGCGCCAGAGAGGTAAGGTCAGCCCTTACCGATGTGAACATGCCCAGTCTGGATCGCAACTGGATAGAAGAAAACCTGGTGCGGATCGAACGCAATGCCAAGTTTATTTTAAAACTGAGTGACGCCCTTTTTAGACCTTTTAAGGACACGGGACCACCTCTCAGGCTCAATGTCAATTTGTTGGTCAACGAAGCAATCGAATCCGCCGACTTGCCGGATGACATTCAAATTGATGTTAATTGCGCCGAGGACATCCCGGATGTGGAAAGCAACTCCCTGTTGGTGGATATTTTTGTAGAGCTTCTCACCAACGCACGTAAAGCCATGCAGGATCGCCAAGAGCGGAATCTTTGCATCCAGACCCGTACGGAATCAAGTGAGGATGGCCTGTGGGTGACTGTGGAAATTCGGGATAGCGGGTGTGGAATTCCCCCAGAGAAAATGGCGCATCTATGGGGCATGTTCCAGTTAAGCCGGGGTGGATTGGGTTTTGGTCTATGGTGGCTGCGCACGTTTATCGAACGACAAGGCGGAACCATTGAATGCCGGAGCAAGTTAGACCAAGGCTCGGTGTTCACGGTCCGCCTGCCGGCGGTGGATAATTCCACATAATTAAATCTAAACTTAGATTTTAGTATTCGTGCTTCGATTTTGTATTTTGGAGGAAACCATGAAAGGCAAGGTTCTAATCGTAGAAGATTATGAGGATTGGCGCGATCTTCTGGGCGGTATGCTGCGACGGGCCGGTCATCAGGTCGCGGCAGTGGCAACTTTGGATGAAGCCATGGCCTATGTGGACCAAACCAAAGATCTGGATTTAGCCATTGTCGACATCCGCTTGGTGGAAACAGACGAACACAACCAGGACGGCATGCACCTGCTGGCCCACATTAAGCAGAAACAGGCTTTTACCAAGGTCATCATGATTACGGGACACGGTACCATGGAGACCCAACGTAAGGCATTTCGTGAATTCCAGGCGTTTGATTTTTTCCGGAAAGAGCAATTTGATTCAGATGAATTCCGGCAGGGCTTTGGTGAAGCCATTGAGCAGGCGATCCTGGACCGGCAGGCTTGGAAAGAAAAGCGTTATATGGATGGCCGTAATTTTGAAAACTGGCAGCGAAAAAATGAAGCTTAGTAAGAGGAGAATACAGCGATGAGAGAAGCGTTACGTGTCGGCGTCTTTGTCTGTGACTGCGGATCGAATATTGCCGGTATGGTCGATACCGAGGCTGTACGGGGTTACGCCGAGACATTGCCGAATGTGGTTTTAGCGGTACGGAATAAATACACCTGTGCAGATCCCGGACAGCAGGAAATCCAGCGATCGATATACGAAAACAATCTTAATCGGGTTGTGGTGGCGTCCTGTTCACCGACTTCTTACGAGGCCATCTTCCGGCAGTGCATTCAGGGCGCCGGTTTAAATCGCTATCTGATGGAGATGGCCAACATCCGTGAACACTGCTCGTGGGTTACATCGGATTCGGCGGCGGCCACTCAAAAAGCCAAAGAAATTGTCAAAGTCGCCGTGGCACGGGCCAAATGGCTCTATCCCCAGGATGAGGAGCACATACCGGTTACGGATGCCGCCCTGGTAATCGGCGGTGGCGTGGCCGGCATTCAGGCCGCATTGGATATCGCCGATGCCGGTCATCAGGTTTATCTGGTGGAAAAAAAGCCTTCCATAGGCGGTATCATGGCCCAGCTCGATAAGGTTTATCCGGACATCGAGTGCAGCATCTGAATTCTGGGGCCGAAGATGATGGATGTCGGTCGACATCCCAACATAGAGCTCCTGACCTATTCGGAAGTGGAGGATATCAGCGGTTACGTCGGCAATTTTAAGGCCAAAATCCGCAAACGCGCCCGTTATGTGGACGAAAATGAATGCACCACCTGCGGGGATTGCGCCGCGGTTTGTCCGATTGTGGTACCGGATGAATTTCAAATGGGACTGGGTAGTCGCAAGGCCGTGTATATCTCCTTCCCCCAGGCGGTTCCCTCAGCCTATCTAGTCGCCGCCGATGAATGCCTGGGTCAGAATCCGATCGCGTGTGGCCGCTGTATAGAGGCCTGCGAGAAACAGTGCATCAGCTTTGACCAGCAAGATTCCTATCTGGAGTTGAATGTGGGCGCCATTGTCGTGGCCAGCGGTATGGCGTCTTATGACCCCACGGCCTTGAATGAGTACGGCTACCGTCAATTTCCCAATGTGGTTACCAGTATGGAATTTGAACGTTTGATTTCAACCGGTGGCCCCTTGGAAGGGCATTTCGGGCGTCCCAGCGATTTAAAAAAGCCCCGGCACGTTGCCTTTATCCAATGTGTGGGTTCCCGCACCCGGGATGCCGACCGGGGCTACCCCTATTGCTCCAATATTTGTTGCATGAACACCATCAAGGCAACCCAATATCTCAAAGACAATTACCCGGAAATCGATATTACCGTGTTTTACATGGACCTGCGTGCCTTTGGCAAAGGATTCGAAGAACTGCTCATGCGCAGCAAACAAAGCGGTGTGCGCTATATCCGCGGTTTGCCCGGCGATGTAGTTGAAAACACTGAGACCGGCAATCTTGCGGTGACGGTGGAAAATACCACTGCCAAGCGCCTGGAGCAGCATGAATTCGATATGATTGTATTGGCTGTGGGAGCCAAACCGGCGACCGATACCGAATCGATCCGCAGGCTGGTGAGTCTTTCCAAGTCTCCCAATGGGTTTTTAAAGGAAGCGCATGCCAAGCTGCTGCCGGTTAATACACCCACCAAAGGCGTGTTTATTGCCGGCTGTGCCGAGAGCCCCAAAGATGTCCGTGAAAGCGTCACCCAGGCTGGGGCGGCTGCATCCAAAAGCAATATTCTGCTTAAAAAAGATACCTTTTCAGTTGAGGCCATAACGTCGGTACTGGATGCGGAGCTATGCAAAATGTGCGGTCAGTGTGCCGACGTGTGTCCATTCGGTGCCATATCCTGGGCAAAAAAGGAGCTGCCTCACCTCACCAGTGCGGCCTGTGTGGGATGCGGAAACTGTGCGGCCGAATGCCGCCATGGTGCCATTGAAATGCGTCATTTTACCGATCAGGCTATTTATGCCCAGATCGACGCTATCCTGGAGCATAACCCGGCGGACAAAATTGTGACCTTTGCCTGCAACTGGTGCTCCTATGCCGGCGCCGATACAGCCGGTGTGGCCCGCATGGTTTACCCGCCCAATGCACGCATCATCCGTACCATGTGTTCGGCCCGGGTCAATCCGGAATTCGTCTGGTATGCATTTAAAATGGGTGCGCCGGTGGTGCTGGTTTCCGGATGCCACTATGTGGATTGCCATTACATCGATGCCAATCGCAGTACCGTCCGGCGAGTGGATGGATTGTGGAACGGTTTGGAAAAAGTCGAGCTGCGACCGGATCGGCTTATGCTGGAATGGTGTTCGGCGGCGGAAGGCGCCCGCTGGCAATCCATCATGGAGGCGGTTGAAACCAAACGTCAAACCGTTGATGCGGCGGAGATAGACCGAACCCGGGTAGCTTTGGAAAAGGCCAAGGTGCCGCGGCCGCTTAATCCCAAGCCGAAGGATGAGGGTACCCAGGCCGGATTCGTTTGCATGCGATGTGATAATCAATGGCAGGATAAATACCAAATGGAAATGGAGCGGACTTGCCCATCATGCCGATCCAATAGCATTCGTTGGCTTAAACTTTCCTGACCTGTATTAGAATTATCAGATATCAGTAGCTGATCATTTCTACAATTGACAGTTTGATATCACAGCCTTTCAAGAGCCTTACGTGTTTTAGATATGTTGGAGATATGTCAGGTGTACAAAACAGCGATGAAGCCCAAATTGCCGTTAAGTTGATCGGGGACGCCATTCGGACGGGTCAACCCCATCTTCTCAAATAGGGATAATGTTAGCCGATGGGGGTAACCCGGAGGATCAGACAAGATTCTCTCTGTTTTATTGGTATTCTCCGGACTGCTTTTTCCACCACGCCAGCCACGCATCAGGGCTGTTGTGATTTTGAGCTGTCAGTTCTTTCAGCGTGCTAATGGCAACGTCGGTCCGAAGATCTTTTTCCTTTTCAAACAATTGATGGATGATGGGCCCGACAGCCCGATTATCTTTTAATAAGCCTAATGCAAGTACAGCCCGGTATCTGCAATATTCATCATCGTCCTTAAGCAATTTTATAATTGGCTCAACCGCGCGTGAATCGCCGATTTTTCCCAAGGCGAGGATAGAATCCGCCTTGATCGTCTGGTATTGATGGTTGGATAGGGTTATCAACGCCTTGACCGACCGCTTATCCTTCAGCTCACCGAGAGAATTCACGGCAGCAATCAAAACCTGCTCCTCTTTTTCTTGTTTCAACATTTGAACGATCGGTCCGACTGCCCGCCGGTCACCGATTTCCCCCAATGCCCTTGCGGAATTTTCTTTTACATATTTATTGGGGTCCCGCAATGCGGCGATGAGTCCCTCGACAGCCAGTTTGTCGCCGATTCGTCCCAAGGACACAGCTGCTTCCTGCTTGACGAACCGCTCCTGACGTGACAGGGCATCTAAGAGCGGGACCACCGCCTTTTTGTCACCAATTTCACCTAAAATAACAGCTGAGGCGTTGCCGATGTAAATGTCCTTACTTTTTAGACTTTTAATAATGGCCGGCAGGAACTCTTGGATGTCTTTGCTCTTGCGCCAATCCGGCACGATTTGGTTCAAAGCTTCAACGGCGGATTCACGTACCCTGTAATCCTTATCAATTAACACCTCCATCAACGGTCTGTCGGCCCTTTTGTCGCCGATTTTGCCTAAAGCAATAGCTGCTTCCTCTTTCCACCAATTTTTCTTTAAAGCACTGATCAGCTCGGGGACTGCTTTTTTAGTCCTCAGTTCTCCCAATGCCCACATGGCATTGCCCGTGCCGTAGTCACGATTTTTTATCGTCTGAATCAAAGGATCCACTGCGGCGTCTCCGATCTTAACCAGTGCCTTTGCCGCTTCTTGTGCGGGTGAGGTTTTTTTACCTCGTTCCAGCCATATCAGCGACTCCCTATTATTGAGTTGTGACAATAAAAATGGCACCGCAAGTGGTGCTCGACTGCCTAACTCTCCGATATAGTATGCACCGTAGGCCTTTTTCACGTCATCCTTCGAATGGAAATAATCGATATAGGATTGCAGTTCCGCGGAGGCGCGACTCTTTAAAATGTTTAAGGCGGTTATTGAGTTTTCGCCGGAAGGATATTTTGCGAGGAATTTGATATAGGCCTGCGATGAATGATCTTTTTTCGCCTTTTTAAAGGCCGTTTGCTCTTCCTGGGTATATTTTTTAAGCAGCCAGGCCTTTGCCGCCTCCTGATGTTTCCCGCCCGGAAATTTTCGACAATAGTCAAGGTAGCCGTCTTGTCGGTTTCTTTTTACTGTCTGTGAATAGAAAAGATCGTCAGCTTCTGATAGAGCCTGTTTGAAATAACTGCCCTTGGGGTAAGCCCTGAGATATTTATCAAAAAGCGAGAAATCCGTTTTCCCTTTTATTTTCAGCCAGGCTATTTTTTCACGGATGTGCGGAACCTGTTTGTTTTTCGGGAAACGATGAATAAAGGCACGTAAGACCTCAATATTATTTTCACCCTCCATTTTTAACTGGTACAGGGCCGCCAATCTGGATTTGCTTTTACGGGCATTCTGCCCTTGCGGAAATGTTTTCAAATAGCTTTCATAGCCCTCTATCCGGTCTTCTTTGCTGACTCTCCTGAAATATGAATATTCATATAGCTTTTTAATCGAATCCGCATTCTCCCCAGATGGGTATTTTTTCAAGAATGCTTCGAATGCCGCTATCGTGTTTTCCCCTCGAGCCTTGAAAAATTGGATGTTTTGGACCCTCATCCTGGCTTCATCCGCATGTTTCCCTTCCGGATAAATTTCCAGGTATTTTTCAAACGCCTGAATGCTGCCTTCCTTGCAGGCATTGTCAAAGAGGAGTTGTTCGATCCTTTTTCTGCTTTTATCTACCAGCGGCCCTTTGTTTTCAGGATTATTGATGAAGGCTTCATATGCTTCAACAGTATTTTTAGAGGCGGCTTTGCGAAACCGGCTCTTGGTAGAGGCGCAACCAGCTGCGATGATGATTATGATGAGTAGATAAAGGAGTTGACGGTAGTGACAAAATTTTTTGTTCATTTTAAACCTTGTGATAATTGTTCTGGTGTATGGTAATTGGCAAAAAGATTGCGACGAAAACGATTGATGAGAATCTTTTAATCTGAAAATATCTTATGATTACCATTGAAAGCCGATTTTTCATACTGTTGAAGGATGGAAATGATTACCAGTTACATAAAACATTTAGCTATCATATATTGTTGTCGGTGAAAATAATACGAAACTGAAGAATTCACTAATAAGCCTTCAAAGCAGAACCTGAGATGAATTGAGAGCATCTAACATTTGGTTCATTTCGAAATCCTGCTAGAAACCTAACATTCCGGAAAGCAAAAAGGTTATGATACCATCAACTCGCCGAGAACGTGGGGACATGTGATACTTGATACCATATCTCACGTTTGGTTGAAACTGACGTATGTTGAGATTATAACCGGTTCATAGCATTTGCAGATACCATCATTTATTGCTACCAAACTAATGAATTTATTAATTGAATTGGAATCGAGAGTTGATCCCATCTTAATGACCACGTTGGATATATGATCTTCGGGGGA
This sequence comes from uncultured Desulfobacterales bacterium, assembly GCA_964452555.1. Taxonomy (GTDB): domain Bacteria; phylum Desulfobacterota; class Desulfobacteria; order Desulfobacterales; family B30-G6; genus B30-G6. Next base: position 70,793 of record CAYVMI010000024.1, on the reverse strand, counting down.
ATAGAGTAGGGCATCCCCCTATTTGCTGTTTGGAATTTGCGTGTTAAGGACTCGATTTAGCAAAAGCCGGTTCCACCTTAATAATGACCAGGGTCACATCGTCCTCGGATGGAATACCTTCCCGGAAGCTCTCTACAGCCAGCAGAATGGCCCGCAGCAATTCCTGGGCGCTGGCAGCGGCGTTTTGACGGATAATATCACGCAACGCTTTTTTCCCAAATGTTTGTCCCTCGGGATTACGGGCTTCCCAAATTCCATCTGTGGCCATCAAAATGATTTGGCCGGGTTTTAGACCGGACCGCTGGTTTTCGCTGTATTGCCATTCACTGTCCACGCCCAGGGCCAAGCCCGGACCCTTCAGATCTTCGAAAACATCGGTCTCCGGATCATAGAAAATGGCCGGATCATGCCCGGCACGAACCCATTGGATAGTTTGCTTACGGGTGTTGATTTCACTGTAGTAAAGGGTCATAAAGCGGCCTGATTCTCTTACATCCTGGGCCATATGACGGTTTACATCGGAAATGATGTCTGCCAGACTTCCGGGCAATTGGATTCTTTGGCGCAATGAGGCCCGAACCGAAGCCATTAATAAAGCTGAAGGTATGCCGTGGCCGCTCACGTCGCCCACGGCAATGCCGACCCTGCCTGCCTGAGGGGTCCCGAAATCCAGATAATCAAGGTAATCCCCGCCGGTGCGTTCGCAATAAATACTCCGGCCGGCAATATCCAAACCAGGAATAAGCGGGTCGGAATCCGGCAGAAAGTGCTGTTGCACCTCCTTCGCCAGTTCGAGCGCAGAACGCATGCGGTTGCGCTCCTTGAGACCTTCCGTCATTTCGTTAATGACATCGCCGGTGTATCCGATTTCATCATTGGAGGTCACCCGTACCTTACCGTCAAAATGTCCGTCGCGCACCCGTTTGAGTACCCGGATGATCTCATTTAAGGGGCGCGTGATGGTTCCGCTCACCAGCAGGGTCAGACCGACGCCGACCACTACCCCGAAAATGACGACACTCATAATGGCCGGCCGGAGCATTTCCATCAGTTTGGCCGGATCCAGATCAATCCGGTAAGTGCCCCGCAGTATCGCGAAAATGGCGAGAAACGGGACCAGGTTGCAGGCAACCAGCAGAGCCGCCAGGCGGTTGCGTATGCGTATGCGCAGGGTTTTAGGTGTCATGTAGAGTCCGCCGGTGGGGAAAAAATAGGGGACCATCATTTTCTGGAGTACGTACTCCAAGATGAAAAAGGCGGTTGTGGTCGTAACCAAACCAATCAGGATGTTTTGCAGCAAGGCCCGGCCTATGATCATTTCACCGGCACTGTATTGGTAATAGGAGATGGGATATAGGGCGGCGGCCAGCATCCACCAAATAAAATCGAGTCCGATTAAGAAGAAAGGTTCGTTCAGCAAACGTTGGCGGGCCTTCATCTCCAGCTCCGGCGGAATCGCTGCACGTTGATAAGTCAAATCCAGGTAGCGTCGGATGGGCCGTTCAAAAAGGATTATCAATCCGATAAGCAAAAAGAATCCGATGGGTTCCAGAACAAGTGCTATCCGCCAGGTTAAGCGCTCTATCTCGGGTGTAGGCGGGGAGATGGAACGATAGCTCAAAATAAACACGGTGAACACGCCGATGGAAATGGCAATGAAGTTGAAGAACATCATTAGGTATTTGAGCTGGAGGAGTTTGAGTTTGTTATGTATGTTTGCGGCCATAGGCAATTCCCAATTTCTTCATGCGGTTTCGTAAGGTGCTGGGATTAATGCCCAGACGGGCGGCGGCACCATCGGGCCCGTTGACGCGGCCCTTAGCGTGAACCAATACACGGCGAATATGGCTGGCAATGATCATATCCAGATTATCGGTTTCTGATTGTTCACCCTGTACGGATGAATTCCGTTGGGATAGGCTTAAATTTAGATGATCGAAGGTGAGGGGGCCTCTGGGATTGAGAATCAGCGTGCGTTCGATAATGTTTTCGAGCTCGCGCACATTGCCAGGCCAATGATAGGAGATCAAGGGCTCGATGGCCCCGGGTGTAATCGTCGGAATTTGGGGGAGTTTGAGTTCTCTGGCTTTATGGTCGATAAAGTGCTGAATTAAAGCCGGTAAATCCATGGGTCTATCCCGCAGCGGGGGAATCCAGATGGGGAAGACATTAATCCGAAACCACAAATCCTCACGAAATTGCTGGTTCGCCACCATTTCTTCCAAATCCCGGTTTGTAGCCGCTATAATGCGAATGTCCAGTGATATGGTTTTGACACCGCCCACACGCTCGATCTCTCTGCTTTGCAATACTTTCAGTAGCCGCACCTGGGCTTGTAGCGGGAGCTCGCCGATTTCATCTAAAAAAATAGTGCCCTTATTGGCCCGTTCAAAACGTCCCCGCTTTTGTGAAAGCGCTCCCGTAAAAGCGCCTTTCTCATGGCCAAATAACTCACTGTCTATCAGGGTATCGGGTATTGCGCCGCAGTTGACGCTCACAAAGGGGCCGTCGCTGCGAGCAGAAGAAAAGTGGATGGCGTTGGCAATCACATCTTTACCCGTGCCGGTTTCACCCAGCAGCAATACCGGACTGTCCAGGGAAGCGACCTGCTGCACTTTGTTCATCACCTGTTTCAATCCGAAATTGGCCCCCACAATTTCATCACCCGATAAACGCCGCAATTCTCCGTGCAGATAACGATTGTCATCTGCCAACAGGTCGTTCAATTTGAGGACTTGTCTATGCTTGAGGGTGTTCGCCATGGCGATTACAAAAGGTTCTTTTAACAAAAGCACCCAATCCAAGTTTTCGTCCACAAATTTATCCGGTCCCATAGCGACAAGAACCAAATAGCCGAGGGTCTCACCGCCGGTCCTGAGAACCAGGAGCATGATCGATTTGGCCTGAATGCCGTGAAACTTCGTCATCTCACGACTAACGGCATGGGCCATGGGATCTTCGATCAGAAATATGTCCGGTTCCTTGGGGGCATTGGCGGCCATTTCACCGGCAACCTTGGATAGCGGCGTCAGCAAATCCTGTTTGCTGCCGCCGGTCTCGTCGGCCTCAGCAATGGTTCGCATGGCGCGGTAGTTGCGGTCATAAAGCTGCAGTATCATTTTGGATATGGGCATGCAGTCTTTCAGGAACAGGAGGAGGGAGTGCATGGCTTGTTCAATCTCCAGATTACCGCAGATCCGCAATGTTGCTTGGCGAAAGAACTCGTTTTTATCCATGGGCTAACCTCAAATTTCTCAAACTCTTATCATAAGCCACCGACAAGGTCGGTGGTCGTTGACGACTTCGATTCGGATAGTTGCAGATTTTATATTTAGTCCCCGGTATTGGGAGTCCGGGTCTCGGATTCGTTAAAGATAGGTATTTATCTTATATGGCAGACGATAACATAATTATCTTATATGGCAAATGCCTTTTGTCAAATCAGGTAAAAAAGCAATGTGCTGTAATATAAATATTTGAAATAAATAGATAAACAATTATTGGCATGATTCTGGAAGAGGATATAATGGCTGTCAAAATATTGTTCGGTTTTGTGTGGAAAAATAGCTGAGCCGCGTAAGAGCTGCTTCTATTACGGAACATTTTCATAACTATGGATATTAGATTAATTGAAGTGATTTCTTTAGATCGGAGGCTATGTAAGCATGAAGTGGATAGAGGTGATCCTACTGAGATCGGTTGAAACAAATCGCGAGACACTCGAATCTAAATTACGGCGATTGATCACAGCGGATAGTAAAACAGACAATCAAGACACCGTTCAGGTCTATTGTCGTGTGTTGATAGATTGTGATTTTTGTATTCATTTGGCTCATGATTCTGAAAAAATAGACTACGGGGGTAGTCGCTTGGCCCTACGGCTGGTAGCCGCACTCAAAGAGTTTGGTTTGGTGAACCACAGTGTTTGGGTTGCCCTGGATGAATAACTGGAAGTCATATTAATATAACTTCTATAATAGGATATATTTTATCTTGAAATGTGATAATAATGAAAAAGATGGTGTGATCATGCCGGGAGTACTGGTAGCCGGTGCGACCGGTTATCTCGCTAGATTCGTCGTACAGGCATTCAAACAAAAAGATGTTGGGAGGAACTCAGATGAATTTTGGTTTTTTTCTGTTTGACGATCTTGAGGAACTGGACTTTGTGGGACCATGGGAGATGTTCAATGCCTGGCGACAATACTTTGGTGGACCATCGTCCTGTTTTACAGTGGCGAAAAACAAAAGTGTTATCAAATGTGTGAACGGCTTGGGTATTGTACCGGATTATGAATTTGCCGCTTGCCCCGGGTTAGACTACCTTTTGGTGCCCGGAGGTGTTGGGTCCCGCGAGGCGCTTAAAGATGCCGGTGTGATTCGGTTTATCCAGCAGCAAGCCATCACTTGCAAGGCAATACTTTCGGTTTGCACCGGTTCTTTGGTCCTGCATGCCGCCGGCCTGCTAAATGGCAGGAAAGCGGCTACCTATTGGAACTGCCGGGCGGAACTCAAAGAACGGGGCGATGTAAATGTCGTGGATGAACGTTTTGTCAGGGACGGCAACATTTGGACATCTGCGGGCGTATCGGCGGGTATGGACATGGCCTTGGCATTTATAGCCGACCAGGTCGGAGCGGAAATCGCGGGTAAAGTCCAGCTTTATACGGAATATTACCCGGATTCAGTTCGGTACGGCCGATCGCATTTACGTGACGATTTGCCGGGATACATTCGTCCTGAGGTTGAATTATCATAGGGAGATATAGGGGTGGAGAGCACTATTGTAAAACATCTGCAACCGGAGTTCGAGCCCGTGGCCGTTGTTTGGAGTGATGCTGTTCCTGAAAACGTGTTGCAGTTTAAGCCGGGTCGATTCGGTTGTATTTTATACTTATTTGCCAGTGCCTCCCGACGAAACCGGGTATCCGGGGGCAGTCGCCAGAGTATTGTCTGCACCGGCGGTCGGGCGGCCATGGGGCTCGGTTTTGATATGGATGCTAGCGATGAAATGTTGGACCGCTATGCAGCGTTTTTTAGCAAGGGCATTCAATCTGCCGGCAATAAAGAAGTCTATCGTAAGCAAATGGACGCCGCACCCAAGAGTTGGCGTTCATTGTTCGAATACGGAGAACGAAGGCACTGCAATGCTGAGTTGGCCAAAGAGTGGATTCAGCATGGCCTGCCACGCTACGATATCTCCCAGGATTATGTGTTGTTTAAACCCCTAAACCAGATTAAGCCAGAAGATAACGTCCGTGCCGTTATATTTCCGGTGAATCCGGATGAGTTGGGTGCGTTGATTACCCTGACCGGATCGGTCCTGCCGGGAACGGACCCGATCCAAGTTCCCCAGGGCGCTGACTGTATGCGCATCACGGCCTTTGCCTATGCTGCCGGAGAACTGAAGTCTCCCCGGGCAATTTTGGGGATGTTGGATGTGGATGGCCGGGAGGTCATGCGTAAGTACTTCCATAAGAGCACGCTGACGCTCACCCTCCCGATATCTCTTTTTGAGCGGATGGAACTTGAGGCGAGTGATTCAGTATTGATCACACCGGCGTGGAAGCACTTAAAGGAATCATAATTAAGAAAGGAATTATCAAATGAAGATTTTGGTGACCTATGTTAGTCAATCCGGAAATACTGAAAAAGTTGCGACGGCAATCCATGCGCAGGCTTCCGAAAAACATAATGTTGTTTTAATGAAGCTGGATGCGGTTGATCCAAACGCATTAAACCAGTTTGATACTATTTTTATGGGATCGCCCATTCACGCCGGAGTTGTGGCCAAGGAGGTTGCCGACTTTTTAGAGCAAATCCCGGAACTACCGGGAATCAGCTTTGCAGGCTTTATCACCCACGCTGCACCGGCCTACCCCCAGCAGCAATTAGACCAAATGATCAAAGCATATTCGGATGCATGTGAAACAAAGAGCATGGTAAATAAGGGATGTTTTAGTTGTCAGGGCTATTTGGCGGATGCCATGCACGCGGCCGTACAGGAGATGCAAGGGGTTGACGACGCGGAATGGCAGCGAAAGAAAGCCCAAATGAGCGGGCATCCGGATGAAGCGGACCTGAACGCGGCTAAAAAATTTGCAAAATCTGTTTTGGCTTGAGAACGCGGTTAGGGCCGTACATTACAGCTGCATGATTTTTTTAGTTTCAGCTTGGCTGTCCCCGAGCCGGTAGGGTAAAAAGGTCACAAAACCCAATAAACATACCAGAGCGCACACCAGCCACAGAACCTGAACGCCCAGGGGATTTTCGGTACTAAATCCAAAGATATTGAAAATGCCCATCATAATCAATGAGCAGAAAGCCCATCCGGTTTTACGCACGATGCCATAAATCCCGTAGTAGACGGCTTCACGCCTTTGGCCGGATTTAAGTTCATCGTAGTCTGTCAGGTCGGCGATCAAACCCAAGGCAACCACAAACATGCCGCCCAGCGGAATGGATACAATCGCTAAAATGATAATGGCCTGCAGATTTAAAGGCATGACCGGCAATTTGCCAATAAAAAAACTGAAAATAAAGCCGGTCGCCATGGCCAGCATGATAAATCGGAAAACCTGTCGTTTAGGAAATTTACTCAACAAAAAATACCATGCGGGCGTGGACAGGGCGATGAGGATGATGATTTTACCCATTAACATGGATGCGGCCGCTTCATCCTGACCCAGGATCAGGGTGGTGAAATAGGGAACGTTCATGAGCATCAGCTGGTAGGTCAGCTGCACCAACATAATCGTGACGGCAAAGGACAGTACCTGTCGATCCAGAAATACAACTTTCAGGACCTTGAGAAAGCCCTCGGTATCCGGCTTGGGTTGGGCTGAATTGCCAGCAGGCTTTTCCTGTATGCCCAGCAGGGTCAGCTCACTGCCAACAAGGGCGACCGCACCCAGAATCAGGGACATTTTAAAGGCGCCCAGACTCTCCAGCAGCGGACCGGAAAGACCGCCACCCACTAGTGATCCAATAACGCCGATGGCCACACCGAACGTAGCGATTTTAACCCGCTTTTTGTTTTCGCGCCGCATTTCCGGCAGAACCGCGAACCAGGGAATCAGGACGCCGGTATAGGCCCAGTAGTACACAAAAAGTATCGCACCCAGATAGATCGCATTGAGATAGCTGGTCTGAGCTTGGGGAGGCAGCCAGATCAAGGCAAAAGAAATATACAGCAGGGGTGCCGCCACGAAAATGAAAGGTTTGCGCCGGCCCCAGCGTGATGATGTCCGATCGCTGAGGTAGCCGACAAGGGGATCGGTCAGCGCATCCAGTATGCGGCCGCCGGCCAGGATGATGCCCAGAATCGCCATAGGAATATAGCGTATATGTCCGCTGTCTTCCGGCGGCATATAGAAAAACATGACCCAGGCTGCCAGGATTGTCTCGTAGATATTCAGTGAGAATCCCGCCAAGTTGTAAACAATGGTTTCGCGGTAGGTTAAGGGTGCTTCAGGTGGCATTTCTTTCATTTGTTTACATTATCAGCAGGTTCAGCTTAATCGCTAGAAATAAGTTGCAGAATTGAAACACAGTAATATAACATCGAACATCGAACGTCCAACATTGAAGGATTAGCAATTCGTATAAGCATACAAAAAACCAAATTACGAATAGCTGTCAGCGCCTAATAGTCTACAGCCTATACACCTATCAGCCTGATCTCTATGATTCCCATTCCGCCGCTTCAAAATCGGTGATGCTGCGTTTTTGGACCATCGCCACATAGTTGTCCAGTTCCCGCACCAGTTTGGGATCCAGCTCTCTGGGTTGATGCTCGGCTAGGATCCTGGCCACTTCGGCCCGGGCATGATCGGCAATGCCCGGACTGCCGGCCGTTTTCCAGGCCTCCATTTGATCCCGATCGGAAACCGAAGGAATGAAATGCTCCTGTTTAAAGCTCTCCAAAGTCAGGGGCTCCATTAAGTAGTTACCGCCCGGACCTACCCGCTGGATATCTTCCGCCGCCAGCATGGTATCGTCCACGTGAATGCCCCTTAGGGCCCGGTCTACCCTGCCGGTGATCTCATTGTCGATAACCGCCATTTCATGCGCACCCAGGTTGGTGGATTCCAAGGTTCCGATGCAGGTGATGTAGTTGGCACCGGCCATGGCCGCCAGCAGCATGGATTGGGCTCTTTCAAACCCACATTGAACATCCAGCAACTTGGATTCGGTGGCGCCGGCGACGGTACGAACCGGTAAACCATACGACCGCGCTAGCTGAGCCGAAGCAGCGCTGATCATGCCGGTCTCAATTGAACCCAGAGCCGGGGAACCGGTTTTTAAATCGGCTATTGTCGAAACCGTTCCATACATGACCGGTGCGCCTGGATTGGCAATCTGAGCCATGGCCACATGCGCGATGATCTCCACGTTATGCTGCAACAAAAGACCGGCCAGGGGCGCCGGTGCCGTGGTACCAGCCATGGCCTCGGGTGAGAGCAGCGCCGGCATGCCATGCTCCCCCAGAATGATCATGCCTTCCAGCTGCGCCTGGGTGCTGGACAGGGGGCTCTCGATGCTCACAATGCCGCAGAAAGGCGGAAATTTTTTCATTTGATCGCGACCGCCCCGAATCAGGGAGATCATCTCCATCATGTCCTGAGTGGCCATAACGCCGTAAGCACCCATCCCGATGGATTTCCGGCACTCCAATGCCCAGGTGCGTAAGGCTTCCACATGGATGGTATGCATGGGCAGATCCTGGGCCCAGACGTCCATCTGATTACAGGAGATATTGTCCAGGTGGTCAAAGAGAATTAAATGGGTGGCAACATCCTGATGGGTGGCGTCTGAATGGCTACCGTCTTCGATGTTCAGCATGCGAAAGGCAGTGCCCAGACCGGACCAGACCCGCTTTCCCGGGCCGATGGGAAAACGCATGTCGGGATCAGCGCCATGGATGACAAATTCTGTGGGCGCCTTTTGAATGGCAGACTGCACCAATGACGGCGGCAATTTGGTGATATGGGTCTTGGGATCCACCCGGCAGCCATGATCGGCCAGTAAATCTCGCATCTTTTTGAGATTGACCTTGATGCCTGTTCTCTCAAGAATTTCGAGGGTCTTGTTTTGAATGCTTTCTACTTCTTCCGGACTTAGAAATTCGAGTCGTTGGGGCTGCATGGTCTGGTAGACTCCTTATGCAATTTTAAATTCAGATTAGATAGTTAAAAAAAGGAACTCAATTAACTCAGTTAGGCTATTAGGCTGTAGGCTATAGGCTGCTAATTGCTTTCAGCTCAATGCTCAACATGCAACGCGTGCCTTGCAACCCGTAACGCTCTTGAACCCTCGTTGTGATTAAAGCCTCAATCCAACAACTTCTAGAGCCTGAGACAAATCCCCTATGATTGCCTCCGGACTTTCCAGCCCCACGCTAAAGCGATAGATCCCGTCCCCCATGATCCGGGCATACTTTTCCTTTTGGTCCGCATCAAACTGAACCATATCTTCAAAAAAGAAGATCGTAGGAATAAACAGAATTAGGCTTTGATCATGTCCCAGAGATACCGCATGTCGAATGAGACGCAAGGCTTTGAGAAATTCAAAATTCTCCAGCAGATCGATGTTGAGACTGAAATTAAGCATACCGGAGAAATCCGACATCTGCTTTTTGGCGATTTCATGTTGGGGGTGGTCCGGATGACCGGGATAGTGCACGCGAAAAACCCCCTCATGGGAAGCTAAAAATTGGGTTATTTTTTGGGCGTTGTGGGCATGTTGCATCATCCGCAGGGGCAGGGTGACCAGACCTCTCATGATCAGCCAGGCATTGAAGGGACTGATGCAGGCTCCCAAGTGGACAATGCCGTATTCGCGTACATCGGCCAGCAGCTTTCCGGGACCCATGATCGTCCCCCCAAGGGCATCACCGTGGCCGTTTAAGTATTTTGTGGCGCTGTGGATTACGATATCGGCCCCGTGCTGCAAAGGGCTTTGGGAAATTAGGCCCGACCAGGTGCTATCCACCACCAGGAGAGCACCGGCGTCCTGCGCTATGGCTGCAATGGCGGCGATATCGCTGATGGTCACCAGGGGATTACCCGGTGTTTCCACAAAAATCAATTTGGTCTCCGGCCGAATGGCCGCCCGGACAGCGTCCAAATCAGTGGTGTCTACCATACTGGCATCAATACCAAAACGGGGCAGGTGTACACTCATCAGTTTCTGGGTGCCGGTATAACAAATTTCCGACGCCACCAGATGATCGCCGGATTTGAGCAGGGTGAAGAGCAAGGCCGAAACCGCACCCATACCGCTGGCGGTGACGACACAATCCTCGCTGCCCTCGAGGGCGGCCAGGCGTTCTTCCAGATGCCGTGGTGTGGCACTATGCTCACGGGTATATTGAAACTTGTCCAGGTTATCCCAGGAAAAGACCTCCAGTAGTTCCTCGATATCCGTAGGCAGTTCATAGGAATTGGCCATATGAATCGGCCGGCGCAATGCCTTGGTTTGCGGATCGACACCTTCACCGGCATGCACGCACAGTGTCGCGGCATCAATAATCTGTTTTTTATTATGCATGACGGACCTACTTATGTATTGGGAAATGGTGGCTTGATGTGCTTATCGAGGCCGTTTGTAACATGCCTTTGAATCGAAATACAGTGAATTATAAGAATATAATGGGTGGCCGCTTGGGTGCAGGCGCAGGCCCTATTGAGTGTCTTGTTCATTTTGGCATTCTGTGACAGCGATGTCGTGGATTCTAAAGCCGGTAGGATATAGGTGAACAGTAAACCCATGGGCGCCCAGGTATCCCTGGCGATCAAACTACTGGTGAACACGGCTACGATGTTTTCTTCCGGAACCACGATAATATATTGGCCGTCATGGACCAGGGCCGAAAAAACACCCGGCTTAATGACCCACCATTGATAGCCGTAATCGGCCATCCAGGAAGCACCGATATGTTGGCCTGGTAATGACGTGCAGCTATCCGAGGTTGATCAGGAAAACCGCCAGACCCCCCAAGGCCAGAAACAGGTAGTTCGCCGGACGCAATTTCTCTTTCCATATCAGCAGGCTGACCAAGGCGGTTAGCGCAATGACGGCAATGCCCATGGTGGGAAAGGCAATTGCGCCGGGCACAATAGCCAGGGCCAGGATTTTAAATAATGTCGTCAGTACATTACTGATTCCCAGGGTGAATCCCCAGAACATACATTGCCTGCTGGGCAGCGGCCCTTTAAAAAGCTGTGGCAGCGTCAGTAAAAGCGCTGTACCGAATATGAGCATCATGAAGCCGTTGGGGTCAGCATCCGGTTCAAGCTCGACCTGGAGTTTGAACGCAAAGTCGGTAACACCTGCAGCAATAAAAAGCAGAAGTCCCCAATGCATTCCACCGCGCATATCTTTGCCGATTTGACGCAGGCGCAAAGGCTCTTTGTTGGCCAAAGGCAAACAGGCAAATGCCAGTACCAGACCAACTGTCTGAAACATACTGGCCCTTTCAGAAAAAACTACGATTGAAGCTAAAGTTGGCAGGGCAGCAGACAACCGCATCAACGTCGTGGAAAGGGCCAAACCGGTTGCAGCGATGGCACGGTCATATAACCACAGGCTGAGTACGAACAAAATTCCAATCGAAACACCCAGCGCCCAAACAACGGGTGAGCCCAATTTGTGGATCTGCCAGCTGCCTTGAATTAACAAACTCAGGCAGCACACAATGTAATTAACCGCCAAGACCTGCCCCAACTTAAAGTCATGGGTGTTGGCGACTTTCATGGCCACGGCAATAACACATGAGAATAATACCGATAATGCCAGATAAGATATTCCGCTCATTTAGAACTTTCCGCATCAACCTAAATTTTCACAATAACTGAATTGGCCATTTTCAGCCCAGGCTCGAAGACGAACGCCAAATTTTGCAATCTGACCAATTTGTATACACGAATTATGACTAAAGCGAAAACTTTTAAAAAAATAGATACGACACCCATTCTCAAAATAAAGATAAAGACCGCAAGAAATGGGTGGCGGTCGGCACAAAAAGATATTATGTTGCGCGTCATAAATACACAGTGAGGTGATATGGAACAGTCAATAAATAGAGTCATGGGGCCGGTCGAATGGATTTTGCTATTGATTCTATCGTTTATCTGGGGCGCGTCTTTCTTTCTGGGCAAGGTGGCCGTAGCTGCCATTCCGCCGCTCACCATCGTTCTGGTCCGCGTTGGCATAGCGGCGATTGTAATGAACTTATTCATGGTCTTTAGCGGACGGCGCATGCCCGGGTCTTTGAAGATGTGGACCGGTTTTCTGGTCATGGGGCTGCTCAATAATATGATTCCATTTAGTCTGATTTTTTGGGGTCAGATCAAAATTGCCAGCGGTCTGGCATCCATTCTTAACGCCACAACACCCCTTTGGACCGTGATGCTGGCTCATTTTCTAACCCGGGATGAAAAATTGAATCCAGGTCGATTGAGCGGTGTGATTTTAGGGATAATCGGGGTGATCATTATCATCGGCCCGGATGTTCTCAAGGGATTCGGTGCCAATGCTTTCGCTCAACTGGCGGTGGTGGGAGCGGCGATATCCTACGCCTTTGCCGGTATATTCGGCAAACAATTCAAAAAAGAATCGCCTTATGTCATGGCAACCGGACAACTGACCTGCAGCGCGCTGTTGATGATACCGGTGTCGCTGGTGATAGACAAACCCTGGACTCTATCAAACCCGGGTGTAAATATTTGGACCTGTATGCTTACACTGGCCTTGGTGTGTACGGCCCTGGCTTATATTTTATATTTTAAGATCCTCTCGTCTGCCGGCGCAACCAACCTGATGCTGGTAACCTTTCTAATCCCGGTCAGTGCCATGTTGCTCGGTATCTTCCTGTTAGGTGAACGTCTGGACCTGCGTCATTATTTGGGCATGGCGACAATTGCCCTGGGATTAATTGCCATCGATGGGAGGGTTAAGAGGTATATTACATCCAAACTCGGTGGGTTGGACTGCGATGGCGAGTGCATTCCCCCTAGCGACTCGACTGAGCTCGTCAAAGACTTGCAGCGGGGTTAGCGAGCGAATCAATATGGATCGAACTTCATGTGGGAAGATTCTGTCAGCAGCGTGACTTGAGGACCTCGGGTGAGCGTTCAAATTCGGCAAGCAGCTTGGCTGACGTTTACTCGAAGGCCTCATTCGATTTAACCGTGTTCCTCGCCGAAAGTCTTGCTGCAGGGTACGCTTCAATCTGCGGTCCGACACCGGCGGAACCTGCTAGAACCTGTCTTATTTCAAGATTTCAGCCTATGCATTTCCCGGCCTTTAACCCGGCAGGAAAATGAGTGGCGGTGCTTCCCTTCCTTGTCGTCCTCTGTCAAGTCTGATATTATTGATTACAGCCCATCTCAAAATAAATAATTGGTCCTCTGATATGGGGCGAGGTAGAAAGAAAGCAAAACGTCCATACTATTTAGGAGCATCTTGAACCGCATTGCCAAGCAGCCATAAGTAATTAAATTGTTTTTAGATAGCTCGCAGTCTGGATGGTTACGGGCGTACAGCGTGTTGCTGATAGCGATGATTCTCAGCGTCCGGGAGAACGCCTTTATGCGATGCCCAGCATGTCATCACCATATGGGTATTTGGTCGAGCGTCCGGTTTACAGTAAATTTATTTCTTAAGAAATACAGGCAATGCCCGTATTGCGGCATCACTATATATCGCCGAATGAATCCGACCTGGGAATATTTTAAGCTCCTGGGCTTTGTGATGGGCTGGTTTGGTATTTTTCTATTTCTTCTGGCAATTATATTTGGGAGCCAGGTGGGTTATGAAACCGCGTTGCGCATCTGTTTTTGGTTCTGGTTCGTGATCGTCTTGGTATTTATGGTGATTGTTTTGGGAAATTTGGGCGTGCTATTTCTGCAAAGGATATTTAAAAGGTGATATGAAGCTTAAATCGTTTTCAAAGAGGGATTGGACGATTTTTATCATCCTGCTGCTTATACTGGGATTGGCTGCTGCAGTTTTCGGCACCCGCGGTATTTTTTTCGGTATTATCTTGCTCTATATCAATGCTTCGGTTGATATCCTCCGTCAGATTAAAGACCGATTCAATGTCGGGCAGGTCAAGAATGCGATCGCCAACCTGTTGGCATTTTGTATTATCTCGGTTGTGGTTTTTACAGTTTTCCTGAGATTGCTTTGGTTGTCTTAAGCGAGGCCTTCACAAGGCAGGATGGTTCATATCTGAATTCCAGCGATCGTGCCTGTGGCCAAAGCATGGCATATGCCCACCATTTGATTTTCCAAATTTATGTGCACATTGGTATTCTCAATTTCCACTCTCCACCCTTTTTTATCATGGCATAACAAATTATTTCAATTGTTTATCGTATTGGCGCCGATACAATCACGGCCACGCACCATACGACCCCCCATTCGAATTTAAACGTAAAGGTTTTTTCAATAGTTGCCGAAATGATAACGTATGACTATTATTGTCATTTGCTCAAATTGAAAAACGTATAAAAAATTAAATTAAACCGATGCCTCTGAATAAAATTAACATATCTCTTTTCCAAAGGTTCCAAACCTTCGCCATGCAGCGGATGGTTCCTTTAGGCGCTTTGGAAAAAAACAGCCTTGCCTATTGGCGTGCCCGTATTCTGTTTACAATTATTTTTTCAGGCCTGCTGATCGGGTTGGTGGCACTCGTACCACTAATTTTGTTAGCGATTGAGCAGAAATTGTGGACACTGATGATCTTTGATATTACCGCATGGTTTTATGCTCTCAGCATAATGTTGGCGCGCAGACCCAGTTATGAATTACGGGCTGCGGCAACTTTGCTTATCTTTTATGTGGTGGGGGTCTTTATTATCCTTTCCGTGGGGATTCTCAGTGGTGGCCCGGCCTGGCTTTTTGCCTTTCCGGTGTTTGTGGGAATCCTGATGGGACTGAAGCCTGCCATGGCAGCCATTATCATCAATGCCATCACATTAATTATTATCGGTTGGTTAACGGAAACAGGTTCATTCGGTCAGGATTTCGTCTTTTTTGACAGTATCAAACATATGATAACGGCAGGTGCCAGTTTCATTCTGTTGAATGCGGTTGCAGCCATGTCGGTGGCTGTACTGGTTAAGGGGCTCTTATCGGCCCAGCAAAAGGAAAGAGACCTGACCAATATCTTGAAAAAGGAACATTCGCGATTAGTGGATTTAAAAAACGAGCTGGAACAGGAGGTATCGGAACGCAAGCAGACGGAAGATGCCTTGAGAGACAGTGAGCGGCGCTATCGTCTGATAGCTGAAAATGTGGCCGACATTATATGGACCATGGATATGCAGTTGAAGTTTACCTATATCAGTCCATCTGTTCGCAGCATGCGGGGTTTTACAATGGCGGAGGCGATGGCGCAGAAACTAGAGGAAGTTCTGCCGTCCGATTCGCTCGAAAAAGTGATGAATCTATTTACAGAGAAACTGGCCCTGGCAGAGTCCAATGACCCCAAGGGATTTCAGCCGGTCTATTTTGAGGTGGAGCAATACTGCAAAGGAGGTTCGGTGATCCAAACCGGTAACATGGCGAGAATCTTACCGGGAAACGCAAATGAACCGCCGAGCATATTAGGCGTCACCCGCGATATCACCCAGCAGAAGCAAGCCGAGAGGGTACTGCGCGAGAGTGAAGAGAAGCTGGCCAGATCCAACAAAATGGAATCATTGGGGCTTTTGGCCGGCGGCGTTGCCCATGATTTGAACAACGTATTGTCCGGCATTGTCAGCTACCCGGAGCTTATTCTGATGGATTTGCCCGCAGACAGCAAATTAAAGGAACCGATCGAGACCATCAAGGAGTCCGGGCACCGGGCCACGGCCATTGTTCAGGATCTGCTCACCGTGGCCAGGGGTGTGGCCATCAACAGAGAACCGTTAAATATTAGCGATATCGTGGAGAATTATCTACGATCGCCGGAGTATTATAAACTGAAGCAGTATCACCCCAACGTCAAGGTAAAAACCGGTCTCAGCAAGGATCTGATGAACATCAACGGTTCGGCAATTCATCTCAGCAAGGTGCTGATGAATCTGGTTTCAAATGCCGCGGAGGCAGCCGATGTCAGCGGCCTAATCCGTATTGAAACCAAGAACCAATATCTGGACAGGCCCTTAAGCGGGTATGACAATGTCAGCCGGGGTGAATATGTGGTTTTGACCGTTGCCGATGACGGTCCCGGCATATCCCCGGAGGACCTTGAACGGATCTTTGAGCCTTTCTATACAAAAAAATTCATGGGACGCAGCGGAACCGGCCTGGGCTTGGCGGTTGTTTGGAACATCATGCTGGACCACAAGGGTTACATCGATGTTAAAAGCGATCATAAGGGAACAAGGTTTGACTTATACCTGCCCATTACCCGGGACCAGATTTTGAATACAAATTCTGCCACTCCGCTGGCGGATCTCAAAGGAAACGGCGAAACTATTCTGGTTGTGGATGATGTGGACACCCAACGGGAGATATCCAGCAGAATGCTGCAAACCCTGGGTTATAATACCAATACTGCCGCCAGTGGCGAGGAAGCCGTCGATTTTATGAAGCATAATAAGGCGGATTTAATATTACTGGATATGATCATGGATCCGGGAATCAACGGCCGTCAAACTTATGAACGCATAAAAAAGATACATCCGAATCAAAGCGCCATAATCGTCAGTGGTTTTGCAGAGACCGAAGATGTGCGTGCGACCCAGAGACTGGGCGCGGGCCAGTACATCAAGAAACCGATTACATTGGAAGAACTGGGCCTCGCCGTGAAAAATGAACTGGCGCAAGGGTGAATAATTAATCGGACATCGACAATTACAGGTATCGCGCCCATATCTAGACCACTGTTTCCGCAGTACTTGTTGTCCGCATTACTCGCTTGGAATAGACAAATACCCATGAAGCCGCTAATATCAATGTCAACAGCGGACTGCAGGAAGTAGCCCTTAGGATAAAACAGTGCGGTGATCTGTGGGAGCAGGCCGTCGCTCCCTGTAAGGATGCTTTGGAGGTTGAAGCTCCTGCGGAACTCATTGCCGCTGTCCCTGATAAATTAAACCAGATAGCATTCCAGGAAGAAGCCGCATTTGGCTCGCTACAAGACGCAATCAATTGATATTCAGCTAAGGAATCAGTGGATGACGACGGAACCGACTAAATCAGAATTGCTAAAAAAGTTAGCGCGACTCGAAGCCAAAGAAAAACTATATCGCCAGTTGTTTGATACGGCCATGGTGGGGATTTACCGCACGCGTCTCAATGATGGAAAACTTCTGGCCGCCAATCGAACATTAGCCAATATGATGGGTTATCAGTCAGTTGAAAAATTTGTGACGGAGTTTGTGACCTCTAAGCAGTATGTTGATCCCATACGGCGCAGCGAACTCATGGCAATGCTCGAAAAGCACAGCAAGGTGGATGGATTTGAAACCGAAATGCGGTGTTCAGATGGGTCTACGATTCAGATCGCATTGAGCGCCACGGCCTATCCGGATAAAGGTTATACTGAAGGGGTTATCATTGATATAACTGATCGCAAACGCGCCCAAGAAGCCTTAAAGTTGTCACACGTCCGATTTCTCACTGTTTTGGATAGTATCGACGCGACGATTTACGTGGCTGATATGCAATCCTATGAAATTCTTTTCATGAATAAGCATATGATTGATTCGTTTGGTCAGGATTTGACCGGCAGAATTTGCTATCAGGTATTCCGCAATGAAACCGGACCCTGTGACCACTGCTCCAATGATCGCCTGATCGATGAAACCGGCCGGCCAACCGGTGTGTACATCTGGCAAGGAGAAAATCCGATTACGGACAAATGGTACAGCAATTACGATCGGGCGATTGAATGGACAGACGGGCGTCTGGTACGCTTGCAGATTGCCACCGATATCACCGATTTAAAACGGATGGAAAACGAGTTAAAACAAGCCCATAAAATGGAAGCCATCGGGACACTTGCCGGCGGGATCGCCCACAATTTCAATAATCTGTTAATGGGTATTCTGGGGCGTGCATCCCTGATGTCGCTCGAAGTGGATGGCTCTGAACCCCTAAACGAGCACATCCAGGCCATTCATGATTATACTAAAAGCGCTGTGGATATGACCAATCAATTGCTCGGTTTTGTGCGTGGCGGCAAATATGAGGTCAAACCCATCGAACTCAATCAATTGGTGACCGACAGTGCCAATATGTTTGGTCGTACCCGTAAAGAGATCCGCATTCATATTAAGGCGGCACCGGACCTGATCGTTGTTGAAGCTGATCGATCGCAAATAGAACAGGTTTTATTGAATCTATATGTCAATGCCTGGCAGGCTATGCCGACAGGCGGTGAGCTATCTCTAGCAATATCGGCTGTCAGGATGAACGAAAAACTTTGTAGCGCTCACAATCTCGAAGTGGGTCGATTTGCCAAAATATCGGTGACCGATACCGGCATTGGCATGAATAGAGAAACGCGACAGCGGATATTCGATCCTTTTTTTACCACCAAAGATAAAAGCGCGGGAACTGGTTTGGGCCTGGCATCGGCCTATGGCATCATTAAAAATCACGGCGGCATTATATCGGTAGACAGCCGGATTAATGAGGGTACCACTTTTAATATTTACATTCCCCTTTCTGATAAACAACTGGCGTCTACCCATACCGCACCCCAGAAAATTACGCAGGGAAGCGCGACGATTCTGCTGATTGATGATGAGCAAATGATACTGGATGTATCCGGCGCCATGCTCATAAAGTTGGGTTATTCCGTTCTTAAGGCTGAGAGTGGATTGAGGGCCATAGAGATCGTTCAGGATAAGGGTACCGCTATTGATTTGATAATTTTAGATATGATTATGCCGGAAATGGACGGTGGTCTTACCTTTGATCATATCCGCAGGGTGCGGCCAGAAATTCCGGTGATACTTTCCAGTGGGTATACGCTCGACGGTCAGGCTGCCGAGATTATGGCCCGGGGCTGCAACGGATTTATCCAAAAGCCATTTACTGTCCAGAACCTATCCCAAAAGATTCAGGAAATCATCACGGATACCAGCTCTTAGATATAATTCCCATCGGTTACCACCCTCGTGGAAACCAAAAAATATCTGGCAAAGTTCGAAAAGCAACTGGAGGGCTGATTGGCCATCTGGATTAAATCAGACAATGATTAGATGTCCGGCAATAATCCAAGCATTAGATTTGTCTCCGCCCGAAGCAGTTACAACTTGCAAATCAAATGCAATTGATCTATTGAAATTTGATTTGAATTCAGAGCGACCCCTTCATTTTAATCAATAGATAGCCATATTAACTGGAGCTATACATGAAAAATGCTATCCTGGCATCTGTCGTGTTACTGATATTTTCCGGATTTTCGGCCATGGCCCTGGAACGCTTTGAAATTGTGACCACCGAAGAATTGGTAAATATGCTGGCCCAAAGGGAGCTGGGGCAGCTTGAATTTGCTCTCATCAATACTCTGGACGAAATTATTTTTCGCAACAGTTCGATCCCAGGCTCAGTCAATATTCCCTGGAGCCGCTTCGAGGATACGATTCAGCGGGCAGGTAAAGATCTGAACAAATTGCTGGTCATGTACTGAATGGGTTATCGGTGAGTATTTGCCTACAAGACGGCAGTTGCCGCCAAGAAATACGGGTATAAAAACATACGGATCTATAACGGTGGTTTAAAAGATTGGATAAAATCCGAATTCAAGATTGAAACGCTGGAACCTCTGCCGCAATATAAAAGTCAATTTCTAACCGCAAAAGAGGTGCTCTCCAAATTAACCCCGGTGGAGGATACCTGTACAAACGAGGCCGGTATTCCGAATGTAACCTTGCTGGACTTAAGAACCGAACACCAGTTAAAAGATGTCCGGCGACCGCCCATCATCCAAAGCGACTGCCCCCTCATTTTCTGTTTGTTGGACGATCTGCAAAAAGCCGAAGTCAGAAAACAGATACCGAAAGACGGCCTGGTTGTCACGGTTACGGAAACCGGTAACCGTGACAAATTTGCGATGCAATTTTTATCCAAGTATGGCTATAAAAATGTATATGGCCTGTTGTTTGGTATGCGAGGTTGGATCAAAGCGGGGTATCAGACGGAAACACCTCAATAATCAATATGAAATTCAAGTCGATCAAATCGAATCTTCAGATGTTCATGACCGCAATTGTTTTACTGAGCGGTTTATACCTGTTGACTCTTTATTTTAATTATATCGAAAAAAAGGCCGACACAACCTATCATCAGATTCTGGGTCTGGAAAAAGAATTTTCAGCGGCTGTATTGAAGGAAAGGATTGCCTTAAATAACCCGGATACCGGCATTCAGGTTATCAATTTATATCAGAATATCAAAACCGAAGCCCGTGAGATCGGTTTCGGCGAAAACATGGTTTTATTGGATCAGCGTTCAAAGCTTTTTAATACCTTGCTTGATTTGAATATGCGCATTGAAGATCAACACAATATTGTTCGTAACTTAATGCCCAGCATGGTTGAAAGCGTCCGCTACATCCATGAACATCACATCGTCTATTTAAAGAATTTGTTGCGACGCGGGCATACCACCCAGGATTGGGATACAAGTGAGGAATTTAAACGCAGTTCCGTGAAGGCGGCACCGGAACTGGAAATCGTCAATGCGGCCGTCACAATCCAGAACCAGCTTCTGGACGTTTTTTCAATCTTTTATAAACTTAATGTAACTGAACAGCCCTCCATACTTAAAAAAGAGTTTCAAGATAATATAAAGCATTTCTATGATTCGGTTAATACCTTCGAAGATTACTCGTTGGATGCCCAGGACGGGCTGTTGGTGGAGGAGCTGCTTATCACCGGCAGAATGTTTGAAAAAGCCTTTACGGTACTCCTGACGGGAGAGATCGAATTCGCTGCGATCTCCAAACAAATGATCCAAAATTCGCTGGCACAGGCGGAAACGTTCCAGCAAGAACGGGAACAAATCCAAGCGAGGCGCCGGCAATTAGGCAAATGGCTGTTGGCGATTCAAATCATTTCAATCTCGGTTTTTTTAATTATCATTGTGGGCCTAACATTATATGTATACAGGATCATGTCCGCCTTTGTGCGCACGCGCCGGGAAACCAACAAGATCCAGAAGGATATTACCTATTCGATCGAGGTTGCAGCGAATGACTACGAGGAATTCAAACTCATTTTCAGAGCGCTCAATTCCATGGCCCAAACGATCGACATCCAGATCAAGAGCCTTAAAAGGGCCCGCAGTCAGCTGGCAGCAAAAGTACGCGAAAGGACCGCCGATCTTGAATTGGCCAACCAAAAGCTGAAAAAAGAAATTGAGGATAAGGTCAATTCGGAAGCCGAGCGTCTGGAGCTGGAGACTAAACTGCACCGGGCCAAAAAAATGGAAGCCATTGGTCTGCTGGCCGGCGGGGTGGCACATGATCTGAACAACATCTTATCCGGTATCATCAGCTATCCGGAATTGATGCTGCTGGATCTTCCCCGCACCAGTCCTTTGCGCAAACCAATCCTGACAATTAAGAAAACCGGCGAAAAGGCGGCAACAATTGTCAATGACCTACTGACGCTTTCGCGCAGCGGCATTAAAGTCACTGAACTAGTCCATATTAATACGCTGATCCAGGATTTTTTAGAGAGTCCCGAGTTTAAAAAAATAAAAAGTTATCATAAAGCCGTTCACGTCCGGACCGAACTAAATTCAGAGATCCTAAATATGCTGGGTTCGCCGGTACATTTATCCAAAACGATCATGAATCTGATCATCAATGCACTCGAGGCCATGCCCGATGGCGGCGAATTGCTTATTCAAACTAAAAACCAATACGTCGATACCGCTATCCAGGGCTACGATGATGTGGCCGAAGGTGATTATATCGTCATTTCCATATCGGATAACGGCATCGGTATATCAGATGAGGATCTGGAGCGCATTTTCGAGCCGTTTTACACCAAGAAATCCATGGGACGCAGCGGCACCGGATTGGGTATGGCAGTGGTGTGGGGGACGGTTAAGGACCATAATGGCTATATTGATATTCTCAGTGAATTGAATAAGGGGACATCCATCAAGGTTTATCTGCCTGTCACCAGGAAAACGAATCAGGAAACCGTTTCGGATTTATCGCTGGATGATTTAATGAGCCGGGGACAAAAAATCCTGGTGATTGATGATGTACGGGAGCAGCGTGAAATCGCCTCCAAAATGCTGGAAGTCTTCGGATATCAAGTCAAGGCCGTTTCCACCGGTGAAGCTGCGGTGGATTGTATCAAAAATGGGGATCTATTTGATTTATTGGTTTTGGACATGATATTGGGTCCGGGAATGGATGGCCTGGAAACGTATCGGAAAATATTGGAAGTAAATTCTGATCAGAAGGCCGTTATCGCCAGCGGTTTCTCTGAAACCGAACGGGTCAAGGAAACCCAGAGGCTTGGTGCCGGTGCCTATATCCGCAAACCATATACCCTCAAGAAAATCGGCTACGCCGTCCACGCTGAGTTAAATAAAATCGTCGCATGATTCTATTTCACACGACACCGTCCCTCTAATAGAACATTTCCGTGTATACGAGCGAATCCGGAAACCGCCGATCCACCAATCGGGTCACGTCCCGAATCATGCTACGACTTCCGCAAAGATAAAAATCATAAGAACCCATGGGCAGTTGTTTTGCGAGATAATCGGTAACACGACCATGGAAAACCGCTTTATCTTCCCGATCGATATCGGACACACAGCCGATGTAGGTGTTGGCGACTTCCTCAAGCAGACCGCGGTAATAGAGATCGATTGGTTGACGGGCGCCGTGCAGCAAAAGAAAATCGCGCATGCCGGAGCGGGCCATCGAACAAATAGGGGCGATGCCGGTGCCGGTGGCCACAAAAATGGCCCGGCGCGAAGATGCCTTGAAAGTAAAATAGCCGTAGGGTCCTTGGATCGAAATCTCGGTGGGGATATCGCAACTACTCAAAAAACCGCTTACGCTGCCCTGGTCAACCAGGCGAATGCATAAAACCAATGCATCATCATCCGTACCCGAGGCCAGGCTGTAGTCACGCTCGCCGGCAGTATGGATTATCCGCAAGCATTGGCCGGGGATAAAGTCAAAACCTTTGGGGCGTTGGATCGTGAGTTCAAATGTATTGGCCGTTAGCCAGCGCCTGCCGCTGATCACTGCCATTTGATTTGCATTGCGCATGGGCATGTCTTCAAACTATCCCTGCCACTCGGCGTCGTCATGATTGTTGAATTGGTTGCAATAACGGGCTACCACAAACAAGTAGTCCGACAGCCGATTGAGATACTGGAGGATATGCTGGACGGCAGGCGGCAACTTTTCAGTATCTAGGTGCTCATAAAGCATGACGGTATGGCGCTCGCAACGCCTGCAGACCGACCTGGCAATATGGGCCCAGGCGCTCGAGATATGGCCGCCGGGTAGAATGAATCGGTTCAGACGCGGTAATAGCGCTTCCAGATCATCGATCCCATTTTCGAGCATGCTTACCCGTTGTTTATCAAAAGGCTGCAATTGCGATAATGCCGGTGAATCCGGTGTGGTTGATATCCAGGCCCCAATCAGAAACAGGTCCGACTGAATGCTATGCAAGGCTGTGATCAAATCGGTCTGGGTGTCCGGTATTTCTGCAATCAGGGCACCTAAAATGGAATTGAGCTCATCCACGGCGCCGGAAGCCTGGATGCGGGCATCCGCCTTACTGATGCGTTCCCCACTGAACAATCCCGTTAGGCCTCCATCGCCTGTGCCGGTGTAAAGTGTCATCATTGCACTCCGGAATTCAATTCATACCATGCAGTTCTTCTTCGGCAAGAAATCGCCGGCGAACATTAAATCAAAGACTAGGATTTGTACAGCCCGTCTTCAAGCAAGTTTCAGTCGTATAAAAAGCCAGGGCATCAGCAAGAAAACGGCCAGCCCGACTAGTGCATAGCGGATGAACCGGAAAAGCAGATACGGTGTCAGGTGGGAAAAAAGAATTTTTAATCCAAAATAGATGATTCCCAACACCAAAGCCCCAAGCAAAAATCGTATGACCCGCTGCCACCAGGTGCCCGCGCTGTCAAAACGGATAAGGTGCCGTTCAAGTACCAGGCCGACACCGCCCCCCAGTAAGGTAGCAGTGGTCGCACTGGTTTCTTGCAAATGGCCGATGCCGGCTAAGGCCAGCAGGGCAGTGATACAAACCACCAACAGCAACTGAACGCCGATGGATTTTGATTGCAGCCACTTTAAAACCGGCCGCTCAGATCGCATAAAAGCAGTTATGATGGCAAGGCCCAATATATAGCCCCCCAGTAAATCAGTGGGAAAATGGACGCCAAGGTATAGCCTGGATAGGGGCACAAGTATTAACAGGCCGACGGTCAGGAACCAAAACCATCTTTTTTTAAACTGGACGGCCAAGGATACCCAAACTGCAGTTGTGTTTTGGGTATGGCCGCTGGGAAAACCGCCGGTGGTTTCTTCCACCAGCATACGGACGTCTGATGAGACTTGAAACGGTCTGGGTTGGGCTGCAATCAGCTTGGAAATGCTGTTGAGATAGGCCGATGACAAAAATATCAGGGCCATGCGGACGCCGATGGTATAATCGACACTCCAGATGATCAACGGAACGAATAGCAGGAAAAAGAGCTCGTCGCCCAAGGCGGTCAGGACTTTAAAAAAAATATCCAGTTCCGGACTGAACTGCTGGCACCAGAGGACAACGTCAATACCCCAATTCAATATGCCATCCATCAGGTTACATGCCGCACATCATCTATAGACAGGACACCATCGAGCTTGTCACCGTCCAATATGGGGATATGACGGATACGATGTTTGGTCATCAGGCTGAGGCATTTTTTTAGCTTCGTATCCGGTTTAGCGGTAATTATATCGGTGGTCATGATGTCACTGACAAGGGTATGCTTGGACGCTTTACCTTTCAGGATCACCTTGCGTGCATAGTCCCTTTCGGACATGATACCGACCATTTTGTCTTTTTCAACGACGATTAGGGCACCGATTTCTTTTTTAGCCATGATTTTGAGGGCATCATACACCGTCGCATCCGGGGATACGGAATATACATCATGACCTTTTTTGTCCAATAGCTTTTTTACACGCATAATATGATCCTCTCATTTGGATTTAATGCATTTTGCGATCTTTTAGCGTCTGTACGATTGGGTCATGTAAAAAGCAGAATATTCCTGCATTGCAAATTATGCAGCGTGATATAATGCCGGAGCTTTGGCATCCGTTTGGATAACCCCCTCGGCCATCCGTTTGGCATGGTAATAGATGCGTTTTAATTTTTCAATGATTTCGATTTCGAGGCTATAAGCTTCAAATTTCCCGGAATCTTCACACGCCAGCCGCTGGGCCTGGTGCAAATCGGCTTTTTCCAACAAGCGGTTCACATCTTCTTTCATTTGGGTAACACGCAGGGCATAATCCTTTTCTTCATCCACCACAGCGCGAAGGGCAGCTTTGAGGGCATCCGAGACCACCACGTGCAGCGTGTTAATGACTTTCCTGGTTGCATCGCTGATGGTGATGCCGTTGTCAATCCGGTGTTCCCCCAATTCGATCATGTTGGTTTCGATGACATCCCCGATGTGTTCCAAATCGTTGGCGCTGCTCATGAGTTTCATTAGTTTATCTGTCTGGGTTTGATTGAGATTTAATTTGCTGACCTCGGCCAGATAGTTAACGATGTGTCTGTGCAATACATCTACCTCTTCATCCATCTCGCGCACATCCATCAGGGCTTCTTTGCTCCCGGACAGCACTGCCGGCATCATAGAGGCATTCATAAGATCAACGCGTTTGCCCATGCGTTTCAGTTCATGCCGGGCTGCATCCAATGCCAGGCTGGGCGTATGAAACAGCATTTCATTCAGATATTTAGGCTGGAGAATTTCGGTTTCCTGAATCGGTTTGTCAGGAACCAATCGGTAAACAATTCTTGCGAATATCGAGACGAAGGGCATAAAGATGACTGCACAGGTAACATTGAAAATTGTGTGGGCATTGGCAATTTGGCGTGGCAATACGGCCGCGGCGGCCTGCAAACCGGTGAGATTTTCGGCTGCAGACGGTGAAATGGCGACAACCAGTTTTACAAAGGGACCAATGAAGGGCAGGAATATCAACACCCCCACGACATTAAATAATACATGTACCACGGATACGCGTACCGCCTCTCTGGGTTTGCCAATGGAGGCTAAAAATGCGGTTACGCAGGTACCGATGTTGGCTCCAAAGGAAAGGGCTATACCGGCTTTCAGGCTGATGAGTCCCTGCATGGCCAGAACAATGATCACGCCGGTGGTTGCCGAGCTTGATTGCACTAAAGCCGTAAACAGAGCAGCTACCATAATACCCAGAACGGGGTTGGACATTTGCGTCATCAAGTCCAAAAACGGTTGATAGCTTCTCAAAGGACGCATGGCATCACTCATAACGCCCATCCCGAAGAAGATCATGCCCAGACCCATAATCATATAACCGTATTGCTGGACCTTTTCTTTCTTGGAAATGAAAAGCAGGCCGAAGCCGACAGCCACCAACAACAGGGCGTATTTGGTAACTTTGAAAGCAACGATTTGGGCGGTGATGGTTGTGCCGATATTGGATCCCATAACCACACCGATGGTTTGGGATAGGGACATCAGACCGGCGGTGACAAAGCCGACCAGCATTACCGTGGTAACAGAACTGGACTGGATCACGGCTGTAACTATGGCACCGGTAATCATTCCCATGATCCGGTTGCTGGATAACATACCCAGGATATCTTTCATTTTTTCGCCGGCTACATTTTTTAGGGCATCACTCATTTTATCCATGCCAAAAAGAAACAGGGACAGGCCTCCCAGTAGTCCGATCACCAGAAAGAACCAACTCAGTTCGTCGGACCCGGAACCGCCGCCAGCCTGAGCGCCCGCCGGGGCAAATAGGAACCAACTACACAGGCCTATTAAGCCCCATTCCTGAATATTACGCGTATAGCTTGGTTTCATGTGACGCTCCTTTGAAACGATACAAAATATCTGGAAAATCTTTAAGCCGGATTAAACTGTCATTTTACCGGAGAAGTCTTAACGACCGTTACCGGGATAGGGGCCAATTTAACAACCCGTTCAGCTTTGGAACCGATCATAAGACCGGAAAGCCCGGTGCGGCCATGACTGCCGACAACGATCATGTCTACGTTCTCCTTTTGAGCGACTTCAACAATGCGGACGGCGGGAGTGCCGACGACAAGAAGTGATTTCGCCTTTTGGAGAGGCCCCTCTTCAGGATTTGCATTGCATAGTTTGTCAAGGAAGGCGGTCATCATATCATTCGCCGTTTCTTCCATGGTTTGAAGATAGGCTGAGGTTTTATCTTTAGTGACATAAAAACCTGGTGCTTCAGCCGGATCGTGAATCACATGTAAAATGAGGAGTCGCGCATTAAGTTTTCGGGCTAATCGGCTGGCGAATAGAGTCGCAGTTTCGGAATAGCTTGTAAAATCGACCGCGACCAGCAGGGTATCGAGCTTATCACCGATATGATTCATGGCTAAGCCTCCTGATTTAAAGCGGGATATTATCGGAAAGGAATGGTTTATCTAAAAGCATCTTATCGGGTTTGTCAATGCTGAAAGCAATCCATAAGTTTCTAATGACGGTCATTCGTATAAAGCAAATGGATTTGATTTAGGCCAAAAACGGACGTTGATCCTTTATGCCGGTTCGGATTCCATAAAAACGGATTAGATTATTACAATTATTGCTGTGCGATACGTTTTTTAAGGAAAATTTAATTGCTATAAAAGAAAATTCAAAGCTAACGTTTGACTAGCTATTTATCTGTTTGAATTACTAATAAAATTTTAAATCGACACGATATATTTGATATCCAAACTGTAATATAATTATTACTAATTTACTACTAATAATGATTAAATAAAGGTAAGCAGTAATAAGCAAAGTAACTGGCCGATATAAAAAAGAAATTTGCTTTAAGTAAAATTTAAATATGTGTAAAACCCTGTAATTATTAAATTATTGACTAATTGCCACGTACGAAAAAAAATATAAAAAAATTAAAAAAAAGGTTGACAAACAATAATTAAATAAACTATCAAAACAATCAAGGGTGATTATCGATCCCAATCGTGATGACCCGAACTTGCCAGGTGAGGTCAGCCTGAGATGACTAGCTTGTTGACACCCGCAGGGGTTGCCATTAAGCTGGAAATAACAGACCAGACAAAATCCGGCAAGCGGTCGAGCAAGGTCGAGTTTGAAAAGAGCGAGCCTGGCAAAGCCTTAATTGGCAGTGCTTGGCACGGGAAATTCAAGCTGGACAGAGCGAGGCACTTGGTTGCACAAGGCTCGGTTTTACATTAACGGGAAACGTAAAACCCGCAAGGGTCAAACGGAACCCGGAAGTGAAAAGCCAAGCAGAGCGAAACAAGGTGTCGAACAGGATCAGGCCGAACTTGACTAGGTGTGAAGAAGCTTGTAAGAGTGGAACATTACTTGGTTCAAGATTGGGCCGGATCAACGGGAAGCGCCAAGTTTAGCGAGGCTGCATTAAAATTGACTAGATTAATGACACTCGCAAGAGCAATTTAATTCTTTGAAATTTTGATGCGGCAGCGAGCACCCCAGAGCCGAGCAAGGTCGGGCTTCGTTTGACTAGCTAGATAATATTCGTAAGGATAGAATCCACGCTGGAAAAACCAAGCAGGACAGCGCGAGACAAGGTGTCAAACTAGGTCAGATCGAACCTGACCAGGTTGAGCAAGGCCCTTGGGCAATGCAAAACATGGGAATATTCGGTCGGACAAGAAATGACACCCCCGGGAAAGACGATTGGCACCCCACAAGGTGAGTATCGATAATACCTGGGGCAGCAGAATTAATTTTCTGCTGCCCATTTTTTTTGCTTAAAACGCATTCCAATCAGGGTTTTAGCCAATTCACAAGCCCACTCTTTTCGGTTCATAGCTAGGAGCTGTTTATAAAGGATGATTTCAACTCTCCTCGAAATGCGCGGAGTAGATGACAATTTCAAAACGGAATCTTGTTTCAAGCCGCAGACATACTTTATTATTCGAGAAATTTAAAACACGAAACAACGTTCGAGATTCAGCGAACTCAGGCGGATCAGCTAAAAGATATTTTAGAAACAGGTCCTCATGACTTTTCCAATAGTACTGGCCCATGGCGTATGTCGATTTGATCAATTATGGAGCCAGGCACTTGGTATCAACAACACCCATAGCGTCAAGCTTGACAAACTACACTATTTTAAAAATATCCGAACAGCGCTGGTGCAAGAAGGATTTAGTGCATTTCATTCAAACGTCGGGTGGGCCGCCAATGTTGATGCCCGGGCCGAAGATCTTCGCCAGTCGTTATCAGATATAATAACCAGAGAAAATTGTGAGAAGGTTAATATTATCGCCCACAGCATGGGTGGGTTAGATGCTCGCCATATGATGTTCAATGATCGCAAGAAAGGCCGCATTCACCGCCAGATCGCATCGTTGACAACTATTTCTACGCCTCATGCAGGATCTGCATTTGCCGATTGGGGTATTGGTAAATTAGGGTTTTTTATCAGAATTGCTCAAAAATCCGGTTCCGATATCAGTGGATTAATGGATCTAAGAACCGACCGGTGCCAGGCCTTCAACCGCAATCCAGAGGTTGTGCATTTTGAAAAAACGTGTGAGGAATCGATTCTTTTTCAGACCTACGCCGGGAAGCAGACCTTCTGGCCGGTATTTCACATCCTTAAATTTCCTTTTCGTATCATCAAAAGGCTGGAGGGTGAAAATGACGGATTGGTTTCGGTCGAATCAGCCAAATGGCGTGAAGACTACTTTAAAGGTGTCATTGAGGAAACGGATCATTTAAATGAGCTTGGTTGGTGGAGTCCTGATCATATGTTCTGCAGGGAAGGTAGAAAGGCATTACAGGGACGAATTAAAAGCCTTTATCTAAATATTGCCATGAATCTTCCCTGATCGGTGTTTGTCAGGAAGGTTCTCGCTTCTAACTCAATTTATTCGGTATCCCATTGATTTCATCACCTTTGTTTGTGCATGGTGTATTGTTGAGGTCACTATCTTTTTTTCCAGGATGTTTACGAGCTATCTCAAAAACATTTAATTCCTTCTGGTGACAAAGCAAAACTGCAAAAAATGCTCATTTATAACGTGGATACTCCACTTTTTATCCGTTGAATACCATGCCCGGGGACCAAATCTTCATTTTGAGATAGGTTGTAGCCCTAGCCATTCTGATATCCGTAATGGCTGGCCAGAGCATTTTCTGGCAGTAACAATTCACCCTGCCAAAACTCGACTCCCAACAATTTATTGACCCCCCAATACCATTTTGGCATACTCGATTTTTGAAAAAGTGCGCAATTAACATTATATGGTTTCAAGGGATGTAAAAATGTATACATATTTTCGATTCATAATTTGGGTACTCTTGGTTTTTCTTGTGGGTGCCTGTGCAACCCGGCAATTGGAAAGTATTCCGGGCCAAGACCCTCTGCAATTGGTCAACCAACTGAAATCAGATCTGGAAAAAGCCCAAGCCCAACAGGTAGATGCCTTAGCACCCGGAATGTTTAAAGAGGCCCAGGCCGCCTATGTCAAAGCACAAAAGGCCCTGGATAAGGGTGCCAAATTGACGGTCATAAAAGATCATGTGGCCAGGGGCAGAGCCAAATTGGACGCGGCTCTGGATGTGGCCCAAATATCCAGAACAATTTTGAGTCAAACCAACCAGGCCCGCACCAAGGCGTTGAATGTTGGTGCTGATAAACTGGGAGAGCCCTTCCAGAATGTTGAGAAGCAATATCTGAAGCTTACCACCGCTATAGAGGAAGACAATTTAAGCTACGCCCAGAGCAAGGCCAGCCAAGTGCAAGTAGCTTATGGTGAACTGGAAATTATGGCCATCAAAAACAATGCCTTGGGTGAAACCCGTCAGATGATGTCCCAGGCCGAAGAATCAAAATTTCAAAAATTAATTCCCAAGGTTTTTGGCGAAGCCCGGCAAGCCCTCCAGGAGGCTGATGACTATATCGGTCAGCATCCCTACGAATCAGCTACCATTGCTAAAAAAGCCTCGCATGCGGCTTTTATGGCCCGGCGGATGGTTCGCCTGCACGAATATAGCCACAAATATGAAGGTATGGAACCTGAAGCGATCGCGCTTGAAATTGAAGGTATATTGACCAGCTTGGAAGAAGCCATGGCAGTGGGCGATCTACGCGATCGGCGCGTTGAAGTGCAAATAAAGATAATGGCTGATGCCTATCAGCGTAAATTAAAAAAAATTGACGGCCTGGAGATAGCCAGGCTGCAGCATCTCAATAAAATTGAAGAACTCGAGGAAAGCCTGGCAGGTCAACAGGGCTACTCGCGCGAACAAGAAGCGGCGCGACGCAGGCTGGCAGCCGAACGTGAGTTCAATGATCGCTTTAATAAAGTTCAGGCCTATTTTCAAGCTGACGAGGCCGAAGTCTATAAGCAAGGTGATCAACTGGTCATCCGTTTGCGCGGGATCCGTTTTCCGGTGGGGCAGGCCATTTTGACACCTGATAATTATTATCTGCTAAGCAAGGTACAAAAAGCCATTCGTGCATTTAATCACCCAAGGGTTGTTATTGAAGGACATACCGACAGTACCGGCTCAATCGAATTAAACCAAAAACTGTCACAGGAGCGGGCCGCAGCGGTTAAAGCTTATCTGGTGGCCAACAATACCCTGCCGGAGAGCCACATTCGCTCAGCCGGTTTTGGGCCGGATCGTCCCCTGGCACCCAATACAACTGAAGAAGGACGTGCCATCAATCGGCGGATTGATATTTTGATCAAACCGTCTCAAAAGCCTTAACCTATCCAAGGTATCAATTTCATCAAGTAGGGACCTCGCGTTAAATATGAGTTCAGCATTGATAAGCATTTTATGTGGGTTAGGCGGGATGTTTGGGTGGGGAATTTATGATTTTCTAGGCGGTGTTTATTCCAAAAAAATCGGACCGTTCAAATCTATTTTTTGGTCTCAATTGGCCGGTTTGTTTACAATTCTTCTGTTTCTATTTGTGTGGACCCTAAACTTTTCTCTCCCCTTATTCATCATCGTATTAATTCCCATTGCTGCAATCGTTTATTCCGCGGGTTATCTATTCTTTTTTAAAGGATTTGAAATCGGCAATGTTTCGATAGTGGCTGCCGTGATGAACTTATGGGCCGTCTTTACCATGTTGTTTGCCTTTGTATTCATGGGTCAGCGCCTAACCTTTGTGCAGACCGTGGGCGTTTTTATGATTATTGCGGGCGTCACGATCGCGGCCCTGAATTGGCAAGACATTAAGAATCATGACTTTAAGTTGTCCCGCGGCGTCAAGGAAACTGTATTGGGTGCATTTTTCTTCGGCGTTTTCTGGAATATCAGTGAAATTGTTTCGGAAGAGATCGGCTGGTTGGCAACAACCCTATTTATAAAGTTTGGTATTATTATTTTTCTGCTATTTTTCTCATTTCTAATAAAGAGCGGGTTGAACCTGGCACAAGCGTCCACCAAAACAAAGATAATGGTTTTGCTGATGGGCAGCATAGAAGCTGCGGCCGTGGCCGTTGTAAATTATGGGTTGACCATCGGCGATGCCATATTGATCACGCCCATTGCCTCGGCCCTTTCCATCGTAACCATCACCTTGGCGATCATTTTTCTGAAAGACAGAATCACGAAGTTTCAAGGAGCCGGCATACTAGCGGCGGTTGCCGGTATCGTTATAACAGGCCTCTAGAATTATTCCGCAAAGCGATGAATTCAGGCTGACGATTTTATTGACAAGCGGTTGTACTTATAATAGTCATACTTCTATAACTTTACTAAAACGAAGCTAAATCTCACGCGCTTATCTCGTTTCCTCAGTTTCTCTTCGGTTGTTCCTCGCAATTCTTGAACGAATCTGTAATCTGGATCGTCTCTGTGTCTGATGAATTAAATTTCTGCCGGATTTACACGTAACTGATTAATTTAACTTAGATTCCTTTCCTTGAGCTAATTAAGTACTTCTTTATATTAACACGAATCAAGAGGTGCAAAATGAATGCGTCAATTCATGATGGCCGCGTCATGTTACGTGGCGGCGAACAATTTGAAGTAGAGAGGGAGCCGTCATATTTTACGGCTGTACTGGAAAATGATAACGATGAGAAAAGAATCAACTCTCTGATAAAACCTAAAAAGGTCCGCAAGATTGGACGGCGGCTCTTAAGAATAGAGGTGAAGAAAAAGAATCGCAACGCCGCCATGAAAAAATTGAGATCAAAAAAAAATAAGATCGTCTGCCATCATGCCTATCGTTCCCCACAGAGGACCGGGACGCGCTATTACCTGACCGATCTGCTGATCGTACGTGTTTTACCTCGGGCTGGTGAAGTTAATTCCTTATTTCATTTCCATGGGCTGGAATTATATAAAAAATGCGCGGGTATCGATAACACCTTCATCGTTCGGGTCACTGACAAGGCAGGCAAGAATCCCCTTAAGGTTGCCCATGACCTGATCAGACAACCGGAAGTGGTTTACGCGGAACCCAATTTTATGGAGCGCTATTATTTGCCGGCCCCATCTGACCCGATCGCCTGGAGCAACCTCTGGCATCTTGATCAGATTTCTGCCCATCAAGCCTGGACAATTACCAAAGGCAATCGGGAAGTCGTTATCGCTGTTATGGATGACGGCTGCGATCTATCTCATCCGGCATTTAGTGGGGATAATAAGGTCGTGCATCCAACAGACTGGGTGGATGGCGATGAGAAACCCTGGTCCGATTATCCAGGGGTCACAAGTGGCAAGCATGGTACCGCATGCGCAGGGTTGGCCATTGCTGAGGAGAACGCCGGCCGTATCGTCGGGGTTGCACCAGGCTGTGCTTTCATGCCTGTTCGCATGACGGGGCTAAATCGGATCGCATTGGAAACATTAAGCGTTCGAGATATGTTCGAAGTTGTGGGTCAAAAGGCCGATGTTATTTCTTGCAGCTGGACCTCCGTGCCATGTTATGACCCTATACCGCGACCGATTGCCGATATTATCGACAAACTGGCGGTTGATGGTGGTCCGCGTCACAATGGTACCATCATTTGTTTCGCCGCCGGTAATCACAATGCACCCATCCGTGATGATGATAACACCTATTTTGAGTATAAACGGCACCCGAAGGACCCTAATACACGCGTAGTGGAAAGCAGTATTTTAAATGGATATGCCGCGCATCGGCATACCATTGCGGTGGCTGCCATTACAAGTGCCAACCAGAAAGCGCTTTATAGTAATTGGGGCCGAGAAATTAATATCTGCGCCCCGAGTGATAATTTTGATCCGCTAACGGGTGAGTGGTTGCCTGAGAATGAACTCTATACAACCGATAACGAGCAGCATGGACCCGGCTACGAGTCCGGAAAGATCTATACAGGTTTTGGCGGCACGTCTGGTGCCTGCCCGATTGTAGCCGGTGTGGCCGGCTTGGTGCGATCGGTTAAACCCGATTTGAGCGGACTTCAGGTGAAAGCGATTATCGAAGAAACAGCCGATATGGATTCCATTCAGGACAGATTCATCAATGGGCACTCGCTCTACTTTGGATATGGACGGGTAAACGCCTCTAAAGCTGTCGAGAGGGCATTCAGTTTGCCGTAATAGAATCTGAGATACGTGCTTAAAAACGAGGTTAAGATAACAGGCAATGAAACCTTTACGTCACGATCGACGTGTTAAAGGCTGACGTAAATAAGGTTACATATAAACTTCTGCTAGGATTCTAAGGAGTTAAGTTGAAACCGACTGATCGCAGATTGATTGCCATCTTGTATGCCGATGTGGTGGGATTTTCCTTGATGATGGCGGCGGATGAGGATGCAACTCGAAAGCGGCTTCTGGAATACTGTCAAATATTCACAGAGCTTGCAGGGGCATTTGGCGGGCGCGTAGTAGATATGACCGGAGATTCGATCTTGGCTGAGTTTTCATCTGTTCAATATTGTGTTGAGTGTTCGATTGCTTTCCAACTCCAGCTCGGCAAGAAAAATGCCAAATTGGACGCTGATCAGCGCATGAATTTCCGGGTGGGGATCAATCTGGGTGATATCATCCGTGACGGGAAAAAAATATATGGCGACGCTGTCAATGTCACCGCCAGGATTCAGGAACTTGCTTCTCCCGGAGGCATTTGTGTATCCAGTATCGTTCGCGATTTAGTGGAGGAGAAAGTATCGGCCGGGTTTAAGTTCAAGCGCGAACAAAAAGTTAAAAATAAAACCCAACCGATACGCATCTTCAGCGTCCTGATGGAAACGTGTGATTTAATACCTAAAGTCGATGATAAGTTGTCGCCCGGCCTGATGCTGACCCAAAAGCCTATCTTGGCTGTTCAGCCCTTTGATTATATTGGCGCCAATAAGGAACATCAATATATCAATGATTGGCTCATCGAAGATATCATTACCGATATATGCAGGTTCCGCACGATTCACCTCATTGCTAAAACAACGTCGTTTTCCTACAAGGAAATGACCGCAAGTCCCAAAAGATATTTTAATGAGCTCGGGGCCCAGTACCTCTTGATGGGCGGTGTCCGTTCAATGGGCGCGGAGATTTGTATTACAGTTCAATTGGTGGAGTGTGAAGGCGAAAATCAAATTTGGGCCGATCGTTATACGGTAGCACCCGAGGAGGGTCCGTCGGTCATGAGCCTCGTGGTCAGCCGCATTGTATGTACCTTGGAAACCCACTTGATACAAAATCGTTTGGTTTCGACGCAGGATGTCCCCACCAAGGTCCACAAGGCATATGATTTTTGGTTACGGGGCAATAAGTTGTTGGAGGCCTGGGATCGCCAAGCCGACGAGAAAGCCGCTAAACTCTTTAAAAAGGCGATTAAACTTTATCCGGAGTTTGCACGTCCCTATGCCGGCTTGGCCTCGGTATATAGCTCCAAAACCATTTTAGGACCCGGAAATGTAAACGATGTCGAAGATCGGCAGATAGCCTTTCAATATGCCCGTAAAGCCCTGGAGCTCGATCCGGCGGATTCCCGCAATCATTTAAATATCGCCTGGATCTATATGTTATCCAGGGATTATGAAAATGGATTTAAGCATTTCGATGTGGCGGCCGATTTGAATCCGATCGATCCGGACATATGCATTTCCTGGGCTCAGGGCATGGCCTATCTGGGGCACCATGCCTTGGGACTGAGTCAGGCCCGCGAAGCTATTCGGCTTAACCCAACCCATCCGGAATATTATCTTGGTTATCTGGCAACCATTCAATTTCTAGCAGGAGAATACGAGAGTTGCATCACAACCATCGGCAGCCTTGAAAAAATTTCACCTGAGACCCATGCATTTTTAGTCGCCGCATATGCCCTGGTTGGGGATCAGGAAAACGCCCGCAATGCTGCCGGTACATTTGTCCAAGGGATTAAAAAAATCTGGATCGGTCCTTCCGACGCTGATGAAGTTGATTACATCCGTTGGCTTTTTCAGATTGTACCCATTAAGCCCAAAAAAGATCTTAAAGGTTTCTTTAACGGCCTAACTCTGGCCGGATTACCCCGTTTGCCGGATATGTGATCGATCGGTGTTTTAGCGGCAGGCAGCAAAAAGTTTTTGCCCCAAATCTAACTGAAACGAACTTGATTTCAGATCGGTAAAGGTGACGCTATCCGGCCGTACTGGCAAAACCAAATGAATTGTCGTTTTGGTATCTTCGACGGCGACGATCCGAATCTTGTCAACATTTGGTATTTTAATGCCCGCTTTGGTCATTTCCTTTTCTGGGTTTACGAGTAGTTTTTTCCGCTTGTCAGGATGACGCCAAGCATCACCGATCAACTTTCCCA
This sequence comes from uncultured Desulfobacterales bacterium, assembly GCA_964452555.1. GTDB lineage: Bacteria > Desulfobacterota > Desulfobacteria > Desulfobacterales > B30-G6 > B30-G6. The sequence continues at coordinate 33,787 of CAYVMI010000024.1, read as the reverse complement.
TTTTTTTACAATCCGTTTTGGACAGGTTTAATCTCGGCATGAGTAACCTCCTTTGTTTGGTGGGATCTGGTAAGCCCGTGGATGGCATCACTTACCGTAGTAGTGGTGGACCTTTAACTCTTGTGATTGCAGCGTGAATTGACTTAATGCAGTAGCGAGCAATGTTAGGTGAATTGTAATTCAGCGTGGAGTCGGAAAAGAATAGGATGTGTACGTAGCGTTCGTAACTCTGATGCCTACCATATATGTTCTATATTTGCAATTATTACATTACATGTAAAAAAATCCTAATATTATAATTTTATTGTCATAGGGTTGAATCATATGCTTGTTAAAGTTGCTGCATTGATTAACGGTCATCGCACGGTACAAGACATCGTTCGCAAACTTTGCGAATCGTTTGAATCTGAAGAGGTTTACCATGTTCTTTATGCTTTAAGCGATTGGAATCTAATCGTTGCTGAAGACTTTGATCCTAATACGGTAGTAGAATGGCAGTCAAATGAATTAGCAAAACAATTCCGATCAGTTTGTAGGACCTGTGAACCATGCCTTCGGGCGCTGGTATCAATCAATCCCGATGATGATTTTCCAATTTTCAGTTACGCCGCAATCCCCAAAAAACCAGACATCAAGTCCGGAGGAAAAGAAAATGATTTAGCGAAACAAGACATATATACAGCCGGTTCAGAATTTACCCCCCAAACAGGGATCTTAACTGCTCTGGGAGAACTGGTGGAGACGATGGCCATCACCTGGCGTGAGGATATTAAAATCACCAGGGCAAAAAAAAGCGAATTAGGTACTAAAGGCCTTCACCCTCATCAGTTCCTTCTTTTCAGTGAACGTCAATATCAAGAAAGGAACGTCCGGGACAACCAATTCGGAGAGCGGCATCGCGTTCCTTACCCCGTCCGGAGCGATAACCTTTTGGATTGGGTTGAGGTATCTTCCTATCCAGAAGGAAAACCGTATTTTGTTCCCGCCGGACTTTGCTATCTGCATTGTCCCCACGATCGAAATTATCTGATCGCCGATAGCAATGGCTGTGCCGCAGGCCCCACGCGTAAGGAAGCCATTGTTTCGGGATTTCTGGAAGTGGTGGAAAGGGACGCCGTGGGGATTTGGTGGTACAATCGGATCATCCGCCCGGCAATAGATCCAGAATATTTTAGGGATACGGAATTAGATGGTTGCCTGCGCTGGCTGGAAATATTGGATCGTCGGTTTTATGCTTTGGACTTGACCCATGATCTCGGTATTCCCGTGATTGCTGCAATTTCGATGAACAGTGATGAATCAGATATTGACATGGGGTTTGGTGCAAACTTCGATTACTTATCAGCTCTCAAATCTGCAGTGCGTGAGATGCTGCAGGTACACGCACTCAAACGGATCATACAAAAACAAATTGACGTCGGTGGATTAGAATCTTTGGATCAATCTGCACGCAACTTTATTTTGTGGGCCCAAAGTGATTTCATTAAAAATAACCCCCAAATGCAACCCGGTAAAATGAGATCGCCAAAAGCTGTGGACCGATTTTTGGCCCAACCAGGTAACTTGAAAGAAAAGCTGCATTTATGCACCTCAATAGGCAAACAAAAAGGGCGACCAATTTTCGTGTTGGATTATACTCCACCTGCGGCCGGGGTATCGGTTGTACGCGTGATCGTACCCGGAATGCGCCATATTAAAGCTCGTTTTGCACCTGGACGGCTATATCAAGTGCCTGTAGATATGGGATGGTTATCTCTTATTTTCCTTTATTATCTTCGTATTTCTATTTTGCCCTGAATATATAGAACCTCTTCCCACAATCTTTGGCAAATAGCTTCAGCCCCTATTTGCCCCGACTCTTTAGAGTCGGGGCCTAGGGGACGATAGTCCCCGACGCAACCGGTAACTCTGATTATTTTTAATCAACTTTTTTTCAATATCTGTTATATCACCACCTATAACTCCCTCGATTCCTGTCCCTCGAATCTTTTTGTATATCTTTATATCATTTTGTAGCCAGTAGAATAGTTTTACCAATTCTCGCTCATCGGCTACATTAAAAACCTTATTAGTAGATTTTCCCAACAATCTACAGAATCTCAAATACCCCTCTCTTATCTGTATTTGCAGATCCCGCATATATCTTATCTTATATCCTTCATCGCCGTAGAGGCGATTGAAATTTGGTCCAAGCATAAACCTGCTCATGATTGTTTCCCTTTAAATATTTTACGATAATACTTGCTCACACGGCAAAGTAAAACCGCAAAATATAAAAACCCTTCCAATAAAATTAGTACCTATGAGTACCAAATTTTTACAATCAATATGTTTGACAATCGTAATAGTATTCATCTGCCTGGTTGAATTATTAGCAACCGGTTGTCAGAACAATATACCCATTTCTAACCCAAAAAATCGCCTGGCCGACGAATATCCGCGCAACTGTGTAAATATCCATGGTACGGTTTCAGGCGATATTACTGCTAACTCGCGTGTGTTTTTATACAGCACGTCAACAACATTATATGACGCTGTCATGGATGAAATCGGCGAAAAAACGCCAATTAAATCTGCCAGCATTAATCAATCTGGGGAATTTAATATCGGCTGTATACCACCTGGAGAATTTGCCTTTGTTATCCCAACGAACGCATATCGGGGATCAATAGGTTCCCCACTACCATACGAGTTTGTTTGCGATAACCTGTCACTTAGAATTGCTTTTCAAGGCGGGAATGCGCATTAGGCTGTTGGCGCATTTACAGTTTATAGGACCCCAGTTGAAGATCAAATATATTGCAAAAACCACCCCTATATTTGCAATGCCAGGCATAAGTCGCGTTACATCGGATGTCCTCTGGATCGTAATGAACGGAATCGGTTTTTGATTGGATCCTGATGATATACTGTTTCCGGAAATAAATATTTCCGGCACTGGAAACAAAAAGCAAGATTATTTTGAACCTCATAGATTCCCAAAGTTTTATTACAGCCAAGGCAAATTTTCCTTAATATATAATCCCATTTGTTGGTTTTTGGAGCCAACGTTTTCTGGCTTCGACCGATCTCATTGTAGCCTTTACTGACATCATTGATCGCTTTATTTACTTCATATAGTTCGTACGCATTCATGTTGAGCACCTCCATTGTTTATTCAATGACAATGGAGGTAATCGTAAGCGGGAATATCAACAAATCTATCGCCGTGTTTTATAAGTATAGTGGAAAGAAAACATAAAAATGCGTGAAAACGAAAAATTTATATATAGGATCGGTTTTCCTTATCACGGGACAAAGGAGTTCCAATATTATCATACTCAAACGTCCCAGGGAGCAAATTGCTCCCATATCCTTTTACATTCAAGAATTCTTCGATTAATTTCGCCGATATTTTGTTTTAATTTGATTCTCCCGTAATCACTATATGCATATCTATATCTTCGAACAAGGAACAAAAGCCGACCCCTGAAATGATATTCAACCAGTGATTCGAATCGTCTAAAAATCTCTTCTTTGCCATCCCGGGAACTTACTACTGAATATAAAATCGCAAGGTCTTTTACACGTTCTAATATTATTTTCATCGCGTATGCGTATCTATTGAAGGGCCGCATTCTTTTCTGAAAATCATGGGTGTTAAACGCAGTGTATTCAGAAGAACATACATCATGCTCTGGTATGAAAAAATCATCTTCGGCAACTTGTATTGGTATTTTTAAAAGCGGCTCAAAATCCCTTAATAAGTAACAACGAATAAATTCATTCCTGTCTTGGATCTCCTCATCCGAGAGACCGTAATTGGGATCGTTTTTACGAATCACTTTCAAGCCAGCACATACTGGTAGGTTCTCCTGGACAATCAGTTCTTCATTTTTCCAACCGATGTTTGCTATAGTTTTCATTTTAATACCTCCGCGAAGGTTTCACTTTGTGAACCTTCGACGGAATATTTTGGGGGGATTAAATGTTTTTAGCCGACCCCTTTGGGGGGAAGATTTAAATGTTTAGCTGCAAGGTGAGGATAATAAACTCTTAGAGTTTATATCCGAGCACTTGAAGTGACTTTTAAAGCTTTAGGTGTGTAGAAAACCAAAATTGAGAAAGAGTTTGCTTAAAATCCAGTTGTTATATCGAAAAAAAAGAAATCATACTTCATCAACTCCAAATGGAGAAATGACCACAAGAACCCTGGTTTTAGCCAGGGAGCTTTATGGAATCCAATCTGGGGCAAGTTCTTCTATATACTTTTCGCCTTTATAAAAATTATTTCTGAGTCGATTTTCTATTTCTGTAAAAAGATAATATGTTAAAATAGCTTCTTTGATAAATCGAATTCTACGGTCTCCAAAAAGAAAATCTCTGTTCCCCCATCTGGTCCAAATTTTATAACATTCTTTCATTGCCATCCCGAGCCGGGGTTCATTTATCTGTTTTTCAATTCCTAATAGATTGCCGCTCTGTCCCTTACTTTGAATTAACCGGCCAATCAGTTTCGATGCCTCAAAACTGTTCAAGCTGATGTCGGCGCTATCTGGTTTTAGCTGTTTTATTAACGCTATCTGCTTTGTTGTCGCAGGTTTTACCATTTCTATCACCTCGTTTCGTGTTTTCTCTAAAATCTCACGAAACGAGGCAACATTTTTTTATGAAAATCAAAAAGTATTTATAGATCATATCCTTTACCCCAAAATAATATGGCATTAATTGATTATATCAGGGGTGAGTATATAAGCGGTAAGGTCATAGACAAATACAGGTATGGCAATGGTATGATCGGGATTGTTGTCGAACAGAAAGGTACCTATAAGCATTATCATGTTGAGTTCAGGGATGAAAATCAGAAACCAAGCATAGGGAACTTATACGGACTTTTAAGCAATCCGTTTAATCGAAAAACTGATTCTGTCGATCGCCTTATTAATAAAGGCGATGATATTCAACTGACTGTTGGTTACTCTCGATCTGCGTTTAGAGATGCATATCGAATACATTCCGTGTCACATCCCAGGCCTTATAAAATTCAGAGCAAACTGACTTATCATCCGCATTTGAGATGAGTTCATTAAAACTCTACAAATTATAGACTGTTTTTCTTTGTTCTCCGGTCTGAGTTAATCTTTTCCCAATAGGGGTTTATTTCAGCGAGAGTAAATTTCCGATGGAATCTATTATAATTATATTTATGCTATTCATATTATTTATTTTCTATATAGAAACAAACAAGAAAAAGAAAAAATATGTAATCCCCACACCCGCCTGACATTTTCCATCGGAAAACTACACCCACTGATAAAACCAAAAATTATTTATATGAGTACATTCAGAACATCAACATAGCTTGGTAAATTTCCGGTGGAGCGAGAATGGATGTTGAAATAAAAATCGAAAAACAAATAAAAACTCTTCTTAAAAACACGATTATCAAGAACAGAAAATATTTAGATGATGAGCAACTGCATCGAGAAGAGCAATTTGAGGTATTACGTGAAATTTTCGATATTGATGTCAGGGATAGAGAAATCCGTGAATTAAGCTCCCACTTCGCACCTATCTTTCGAAATGATCATCCCATCCATCTTTCACTCCTTGGAAAAACCGGTGCAGGCAAAACAGTAACCATGCTTTATTTCCTAAATTTGTTCCAGTCGCTGTGTGAAAAACGAAAAATCAACATGAAATATATCCATCTTGATCTATCTACGCCCAAACCATGTTTTCGCGCATTAAATGACCTTGCCTGTTTTCTAAACGCAGCAAAGCGATATAAAAAGGGAATATCTCTGGATGAATTGATGAGCAAGATTGAGGAAAAAATCGTTGATTACAAAGGCTATTTAATCCTCTTTATAGACGAAATCGATCATATCAAACGTGATTTGGATAGCTTTTTAAAATTTATTGTAAAACGGTTGCCACAAAAAATATCAGCGAAGCTGCTGATTGTGTTCACCTCAAATAGACTGAATTGGCAGGATAATGTTGATCCGCGTATTAAATCTTTTTTAAAGATAAATGAACTGTTGTTCGAGCCTTATAATGCCTGTGATCTCCAGAAAATTCTTTCATTACGAATAAAAAAGGCCCTGAATGAAAAATTTATAGAAGAGGGTGTTGTTGATAAAATCGCCGCTATATCCAGCAGAACACATGGAGATGCACGAAAGGCTGTCGAACTGTTATCAAAATCATCTCACATGGCTGAAAAAGAGGGGACAGCAATATCGTTAGACCTTTTGGATAAGGCCTTGGAGGAAATAGAGAAAGATAAATATGTCGCGATGATTAAATCAAGCCCGAAGCAACTTCAGGCTGTTTTGTATTCAATTATTTCCAGAAATTCAATAAGTGCCAAACCATTATATACCGGCGAGGCCTATGCAATATATTGTTCCTTTTGCGATAAAGCTGATCTCAAGACTCTTACCCAACGGGCTTTTTCTGATTTGGTTTCCGAATTAGATATGTATGGATTTATCCAGGCGCGGCTTTTATCGAAAGGGCGGTATGGAAGAAAAAAGGAAATCACAGTCAATCTATCTTCAAAAATTCTTAAAAAATTGACACAGGTGGTTTTAATGGAATTTGATATCCATACTGTTTAATACCGCTGGCTACAATGCCCTCACCACGGACAATAAATATGTCATATTGACGTTATTAAAAGAAACCTATTGTAATGGCAAAACGACGGTTGCAGGAAAATGACGGTATATTTTTGACTGATATTCACCCAACTACGTAAAGAAATCAAAACATATGACCGAAAAAATTATGTTGTGACTTGCGATAACACGAAGAAAATATTGACAAAAAGACATAATCATAAAGTTAACGTATAGAAGTATTTCCTCAATTTGATGTAATCTACATTTAAACTTCCTATTACCATATTGATACTTACGCTTGAATGCTTTGAAAAAAGATTTGGTTTGATTCAGCAATTTTGAATTTTTGAATTGGGAGTATTTTAAATTGTATAAGCGCGCCACATAAAACCAACGATTTGATTTGGGTGCTTTTTTAATGTTCAGCGATCTTATATTTTGATCATCTATTCAGTAGTTGAAAAACCTGATTTAGAGGACCATGCGTGAATTGTCCAAAATTGCCACCTCTTGATATGCTGGTATAGAAACGCTATAAAAGATGTCCAATACGATTTCCATATAGGAGGAGTGATGAATAAAGTACAGGTGGCTCAAATTAGTGTTCCCGAAGATTGGGTAGACTTCGGAATCGGCCAGCCGCAAGTCGGCATTCTCCCCATTGAGGAGTTGGAAAAAGCGTCCCACCACCGGTTTCAGCAAAAAGACCGCAATATATTGCAATACGGCATGCAACAGGGCAATAGCAGTTTTAGGATATCCCTGGCCCAATTTCTAAGCGCACAATATGGAAAGACGGTTGAACCGGATCATCTTTTGATCACGGCCGGGATTTCCCAGGCTTTGGATATGATTTGTGCGCTTAAAACTAACCCGGGAGATACGGTGATTGTAGAAGAACCGTCCTATTTTTTGGCTTTGCGTATCTTTGCTGATTACAAGCTTAATGTAATCGGAACGCCGATTGATGAGAATGGAATTATAATTGAAGCGTTGAAGGAAAAACTGAAAAAACACAAACCGGTTTTCATTTATACGATACCCGTTTTTCATAACCCTTCCGGCGCAACCCTATCCCACCGACGACGCGAGGAACTCGTTGGATTAAGCGAGGAATATGACTTTTTCCTGGTTGCCGATGAAGTTTATCAATTGCTGAATTATACGATTACCCCGCCAAAACCAATGAGTTATTATGATACTCCCGGACGGGTTCTCTCCTTGGGATCTTTTTCCAAAATCCTAGCGCCTGGATTGCGGTTAGGATGGATACAAGCCAAACCCGATTTGCTGGAACCTTTTATCGTATGCGGTTATCTCGATAGTGGCGGTGGACTGAACCCTTTTATTTCCAGCATTGTAAACAGCATGCTAGAATTGGGGCTGCAGGAAAGTTATCTTGGGTTCCTCAAAAAAACGTACCATGAGCGCATGGTCACCTTATGCAATGCACTCCGGCAGCATGTCCCCGCTTTAAAATTCATGGATCCGTCTGGAGGTTATTTTATCTGGTCGTGCTTATCCGAAGGGACTGACAGCGAATTGCTACTTTCCGCTGCCGCTAAGCACAAAATGGGGTTTCAACCCGGGATTAAGTTTTCATGCCGTAATGGATTACGCAACTATCTGCGATTCTGTTTTGCTTACTACGGCAAAAAAGACCTGCTGAAAGGTGTAGAGCGTCTTGGGCGGATAATTGATTAAGGCTCAGTGTGTTTGGCTTGGGCCCGCTCTACGACTGTATCGATTTGCTTTTCAATTTCTTCTGACAGCAAGGTGAGTGGTTTTTGCTCCAGCATTTCAAGGGTTTTCTTTTCAGCAACTTTGAATATGTCCAGGGCCCCGTCCGCTTCCCACAAGTCCCAATTTCTGCGTTCCATGAAAGATGGTATCCATAGCTCCTTGCGAAAATTATCGTAAGTATGGGGGTGACTTAAGAAAGTACCTCCAGGACCGACATTTGCTATGGCCTCCAGGGCCAGCGATTCTGTATTTACTTTCAATTCTCTGGCCATACGGCTGATACCGGCCATGCATTCATTGCAAAAAACCAGATCAGGGAAATCCACCACCAAATCCATATCCAACTGCATGGCATCCATGAGGTCGGCCGTTAGACCGGTTACGGTTCCAATCATGCCGGTTTCGTATCCGGCCTGAGCATCAATAGTTTTGGAATCCCGCAGCAAAGCGGGCATGCGTACCGGCAGGTCAAGATATCTTCCCATTTGAGCCATGGCAACTTTCAAAATCCCAAATTCCGGGCATGCCATGGAAATATTACCGCTCTTCATGTCGATTCCGCGGGCAAAACTGGTATAGACAATAGGCGCACCCGGGTTCACTAACTGAGAGACAACGATGCAGGCCAGGATTTCAGCGTGGGCCTGGGCAACAGTACCGGCGATGGTCACTGGAGAAGAAGTCCCCAGTATGGGGCCGGAGCTGACGATGGCCGGTATGTTCATGCGGCTCATTTCCATCAAGGCCTCCAGGGACTCCGCATCGATTCCAAGGGGCGGCAGGGTCAGAACCCAGCCGGAAATGAATGGCCTGGCATAGAAGTGCTCCTCATCCCCGAGCGCAATGGCCGCCATTTTTGCAGCGTCTTGGACACAGCTGGCTCCCAGCATCCCGCCGGTGATATGCTTACTCGTATTTTTAATGGTGGTGGCCCAAGTGTACCAGTCGTTGAAATTTTTGGGGACTTCCTGCGGTGTCACCAGACCGCCGTTTACGCGAATATTTTCCAGTTCATCAGCCATGCGTGTCAAAACCGCCAAGTCATCGTTGGTGGCCGGCCGTTTAAGGCGCGTATACGGATCAATAACGTTTACCGCCATGGTCATGCAGGCCAAGGCTGGTTCGTGTTTGTCAAAAGTGACATCATGTTTGGGGTCCCGCCCGTACAGGGTGACGTCTTTCAGTTTGGGCAGCATTTTAATGGTGCTGGAGACCAATTCCTCAGGAAACCGCACCACATTTTTATCCACGATCTCAACTCCATGTTGAGATAAGAGCTCAATGGCTTCATCGTGGGGCAGGCGCATGCCAATTTCTTTTAAGATTTTCAACGATTGGACGTGCAGAATCTCAACTTCTTGGTCGGATAAAAATTGAATAATCGGTTTCATAAAATCGTCCTTCCGATTTTACCCCAACGTTTGAAAATCGCAGCCTCAAACTACGCTACAGGATTATTCTTGGGGCGCGACATAGATCTCGACGGCACCTTCTACGGGACAAACAGAATAGCAGCCGCCACAACCGATACAGTTGTTTGTCTCCACCCAGGTAGCTTCATCGCCCGGCTGCATGGCCTGGTAGAAGCAAGCTTTCAGACAGCGACCGCAATTGGTGCAGGGTTCTGCATCCACCCGTGCTTTTTCTGGCGGCATTTCAGAGTAGGCCAGGGAGGCATCGGTGGCGACACCTAAAAACTCGTCAACCGAGCTGTACCCTTTCTCATCCATCCACTTATCCAATTTTTGGACCTGCTTGCCCAACCACTCATAGCCGTAAACCATCACCGCCGAGCACATCTCCACGATGTGAGCCCCGCTCATCATGAACATCACAATATCGCGCCAATCATAAGCACCGTTTGTTCCGGCGATAAATACATTCCTGTCCCGGTAATGCTGCCGGATATCGTGGATCCAGCGCAGGGTCAGAGGCTTGATCCAAGGCCCGCCACAACCGGCTTTGCCATAAATCAGGGGTTTTCCGGTTTCGATGTCCGGCACGAACCCGATGAAGCGGTTGGTGAGAGTAACCGCTTGGGCTCCGGCATCCATCAGGTGACCGGTAAACTCGATGAGGCTGGTCACCTGGGGGGTGACCTTGATCATCACCGGAATATTTACGGCCTCGCAGACTTGGCGGGTAACGTTGCAGGCATATTCAAAATCCTGGCCCACTTCCATGCCGGTTTTTACACCCGGCATCATATGGGGATGGGGACAACCAAAATTACACTCCAGCAATGGAACCCCGGTCTGCTCCATCTGTTTGGCCAGTGTAACCCAACCTTCGGTGGTTACTGATCCGATGGAGCCGATCACCACCGCATCATGGTTGGCAGCATACTTTACGGCTTCTTCGACCTCCGGCATAAACTCTTCCGGGGGTTCCAAGGCCAATCCGGAACGACCGTAAAGGCTAAAGGCGCGGGGCACTTTGCCGCAGGCCACTTCATGTTTTTGATCTAGAAAGCGCCACTTGGAGCGGGTGGTCAGTTCACGCATTTCCGGGGAATCACTCATGGTTTTGACGATAACCCCTCCTGCACCTGCATCGATGCATTTTTTCATATTATGGGCGTTCAAGGTGGGTTCAGCCGATGCGGCTACCAACGGATTTTTGATTTTCACACCGCAAAAATCAATGAACAAATCTGCCATGGGTCATTCTCCTTGTATTGACAATTTTTGTGCTGCATTTATCCCAATATTGCGACCTTGGTGCTAACAGGATTCAGGAAAGCCAGGCTACGCGATCATTGTAAGCACTGAAGCGTTCCCGGGTACTGTCAACTTCAGCCAAATCGATCTCGCTTGTTAAAATGACATCCTCATCACCGCCGCCGGCCAAAATCACGCCCCAGGGGTTAATCATCATGCTGTGGCCCACAAAGGTGGTTCCCAGGTTGGGACCCACTGAATTGGCCGAAACCAGGAAACATTGATTTTCCAAAGCCCGGGCGCGGTTGAATATGATCCAGTGCTCCAGGCGGGGATAGGGCCAGGCTGAGCAGATCAGGAAAAGCTGGGCACCTTGCTCGGCCATGCGCCGGAACAGCTCCGGAAATCGCAGATCATAACAGGTTGCCATGCCGATCTTGCCAATGGGCGTATCAGCTACGGTCACTTTTTTTCCTGGTGTCAGGATCTGAGTCTCCCTGGAATTGTGACCAAACAGATGTATCTTACGGTAGTTGGCCAGTATATCACCGTCAGGCGAGAGCAAATAGCTTGAATTGTAGTAGTTGCTACCGTCCTTTTCCACAAAGCTGCCGGTATGCAGGTATATGTTCGCCTCCCTGGCAGCCTGTTTGAGGGCGTTCATGGTGGGGCCTTCACAGTCTTCGGCCTCAGATTCATAACGGTCAAAGCTCATAAAACCGACATTCCAGATTTCGGGCAAAATAACGAGATGAGCATCGGCGGCCTGGGTGATGTTTTCAAGTGCCTTGGCGATGGTTTTTTCTTTATGGTCCTCAACAACGCTCATTTGGATGGATGCCACACGCATAAAACTTGCTCCTAGTTTTTAGTTCAAGGTTGCAACTTTGAGGTTTATTCGACTTCTAAATAGTCTAAGGGGCGGACTCCGTAGTTTACGCTCAGGCTGCGGTTCATAACAGGATCGTACAACCCGGCAATAAAACGCTCACCATAGATATATTGGCCGCTGATGGTCCCCACGGTACCGGAAAACAGCAGCGTGCCGGAAAGATCATCCCCCAATTTGGAACGTACAAAAGCCATCAGTGCTTCAGGGCTCAAAATGGTCGCCAGCCGTCCGTCCTGGTTGGCAATGCTTTCACCATCTTTGATCACCTGACTGTCAAAAGTCAGTTCATCCCAATGTGACTCCACGTCAGCCAAAAGCCATACGGTGGGACACATGACATTGGGGCAGATCTGCTTGGAACGAGGGATGTCGGTCTCTTCCAGGAGTCGATCGGTGTGATCGCTGCCCATGCCCACATAGATGGTTCGGGCATCTTGAATCAGCAAAACATATTCGACCTCACCGGCGGTTTGAGTCCCGTAAACCTCGATGTCCTCGTTCATAACCAGTGCCCTCGGGTTTACCGGGAATAATACCGGTGTGCTCTTGGGACCGGGGATGCCTTTGGCCTCCAGTTCAGCGATATATTTGCGTACCACTTCCTGATCCCGCCCCACATAGCCGGCATTGATCATACGCGAGAAATTGAATGTCAGAGGTTCGCTGGATTTATCTCGCTGTAATGTCAAATTTAATTGCAACTTTTCACCTCCTTGCAAAAAGTAACAAATTCATTTTTGCAGGCGTTTTAAGTTTTAGGTGTTAAGTTTTAAGTGGCTGTAAATGTAACCTGTTTTTTGTCCTAAAACCTAAAACTTAAAACCTAAAACCGATGAATTCGACTTTTTACGAATTCATCATTTTTTGTAATAGCGAATCTCGAAGGTCACACAACCGTTCGGGATCCGATAGGGTCCATGGGTCATTCCCGGTGGACGGCAGGCATAAAAACCAGGTAAAAAGGTTTGGTCTTTAGCGATGTCGTATAAGATGCCCTCTACAATCAGGACCTCCTCCCAAAAGTCATGTACCAGGGTCTCGCTGGTTTCAATGCCCGGCGGGAATTTAAGCATGCGCGTGTAGTCCCCTGTCTCGGGATCCTCCGAAAGAATTTTTTCCTTGATGCCCAGCGTGTCTCCCTCCACCGGGCGCCATTGCCACTCGGTATCGTAGTCTTTGAATTCAATCTCTGGTTTTGGCATCCAACACCTCCTCGAAAAATCAATTACTATTTGTTTTCTATCTTTTCATTTTGCCGTTTAAGCTCATTGAGCATTTTTTCAGGTGAAACAGGCAAGGTTTTAAACCTGATGCCGGTAGCATTGTAAATCGCATTGGTAATCGCGGCCATGGCGGGGTTGAGTGCCGGTTCACCGATTCCTTTGGCGCCGTATGGCCCTTCCTTTTCAACGGGTTCCACCAGGATGGTTTCAATCTCAGGGACATCCAGGGGGCCCGGCACCACATAGTCCACAAAATCGGGATTGAGCAGGCGTCCATCTTCATCGTAGGCCATGTCTTCCGTCAAGGCCCAACCCATGCCCTGAGCCACACCGCCTTGAATCTGGCCTTCCAGCGCCATGGGATTCAGGGCCCGTCCCACATCATGCGCGGCGACGAAACTAGTCACCGTCACCTGCCCGGTGTCCGGGTCGACTTCCACTTCGGCAATCTGGCATGCAAAAGGGTAGGCCGGTGATATATTGCCGTATTTTGTTTCCGGATCAGGCAGGACCGTGGGCGGATCATAAAATCCCTGTCCCATGATTGGAGCTCCCTTGCGGGCGATGGCGGCTTGATCGGCTACGGCATACCAATCCACGGTTTGATCGGGTGCCCCGGTGGAGAAAAATTTTCCCTTGCGGCACCTGACGTTTGTCGGATCGGTTTCAAGCAGATCGGCGGCTACCTTCGCCAGCTGGTTAAAGGCGTCCTCGGCCGCCGCTAGTACCCCATTACCACCCATCAGTGTTCCGCGGGTAGCGAAACTGCCGCAGCCAAAAGGACTGATGTCTGTATCCACCATGGCCACACTGATGTAATCAAGCGGGACCCCGAGGCGCTCAGCCGCTATTTGGGCAAAAACAGTGTTCTGGCCCTGACCCATGTCTGATTCTCCGTGGAAAACCGTAACCCGGCCGTCGCGGCCCACGTGAACGATTCCGGCGCCGCCGTCAAACTCGCGGGCAAAGGGCCGGTTGCCGGACACATGGTTACAGCAGGCCAGGCCGATGCCGCGTAACGGTTTTTTTGTTGCTCGCTTACGTTGCCAATCGGCTTTGGTCGTGGCCGAACGGATACAATCAGCCAGAGCGTTGGAATTGATCTTCCAACCATGAATGGAGGTGGAATCGGGACCCAAATCGTTGATTAGCCGCAGTTCAGCCGGATCCATGCCCAGTTTTTCAGCCACCATGTCCAAGCTCGATTCCAGAACGAAAGTGGCCTGGGCATTGCCGAATCCTCGATAACAACTCGTGGGAACGGTGTGGGTGTAGGCCGTTAATCCCAGCGCACGAACATTGGGAAATTTATACAGCGAATCCACCCGATAGCAGGCTGTCATCAGGATAATGTGGCCGTATACCAGGCGGGCACCGGCTGAACCAACCACTTGAACATCCTTGGCCGTGATGCGTCCGTTTTTGTCCACCCCCAGCTTGATATCAAAATGCATGGGTACCCGGGGATTTCCGGCGATAAAATCCTCATGGCGGTTGTAAAACAATCGCACCGGTCGACCTGCTTTTTGGGAGAGCAACGCAGCGATAAGATGGATATTGTGCTCCATCTTGCCCCCAAAGGCACCACCATATTCGGGCACCTTTACCCGAATTCGGTCCGCAGGTACGCCCAAAGCCTTGGCGTAGGTCATGCGCATCATGTTGGGGATCTGGGTCCCGGTGTGGAGAATATAACGCCCATTAAGGTCCATTTCGGCCACACAGCCCATGGGTTCCAGGTAGGCCTGGTAGACCTGATTGGTGTAGTAGTGGTCCTCGTAGACGAAATAGGATTCATCCAGGGCCCGGTCGACTTCCCCGGAATCGATTTTAAATTCAAAAGCCAGATTGTCGCCCTTCTCCTCGATGACCAGCGGCGCTCCCTCCTCAAGGGCTTTGCGAGGATCGATCACCGCCGGTAGGGGCTCGTACTCGACATCGACCAACTCCAGCGCTTCCGCCGCTGTTTTCGGGTCCACGGCAGCGACAGCCGCCACTTCATGACCGTGAAACAGCGTCCTGTCTTTGGCAAAAATGTACCAGTCTTCGGAACGGGGGCCATACTTGATTCCCGGCGTGTCGGCAAAAGTGATAACCGCCTGCACACCGGGCACACGCTTTGCCCGGGAGGTGTCCAACCTTGTAATGCGCGCGTGGGCATGCGGGCTTTTCAGAATCGCTCCGTGGAGCATGTAGGGCAGCGCCAGATCGGAGACGAACCGGGTGCGCCCCATGGCTTTTTGCATTCCGGCAATCTGAGGGATGGGTTTGCCGATAACGTCGAAATCAGTCATGGGGAGCCTCCTTCTTGGTCGGCGAATGGGCACAAAACTGCACCGCATTTACAATCTTGTTATATCCGGTACAACGACAAAAGTTTCCCGACAGGGCCTGCTTGATTTCCTCCCTTTCCGGATTGGCAGATTGTTTCAATAAAGCTTTGGAAGTCAGGATCATTCCGGGTGTACAGAAACCGCATTGTACGGCGCCCTTTTTCACAAAGGCGGTTTGCAAAGGATCGGCCTGCTCACCTTTGGCTAATCCTTCGATGGTGACAATCTCGGCCCCTTCGGCCTGGAGTGCCAAAACCAGACACGAGTCCACCGGCCGGCCGTTCAGCAGCACGGTGCAGGCCCCGCACTCGCCCACACCGCAGCCTTCTTTGGCACCTGTCAATCCCAATTCCTGGCGGATAACCTCCAACAGGGTGTGCTGGGGCTCAACTGCCAGCTTGAGCTTCTCTCCGTTTACCGTAATATTGAGAGGGATTTTCATGATGAGGTGCTCCTTTTCTCCAGGGTTTCGAGCAATGCCGTGAGTCCTTTGGTCACATACATTTCAGTAATACTACGACGATATTCGGCCGAGGCCCGCACATCGGAGATGGGATTGCAGGCCGCCACCGCTGTCTGCGCGGCCTGGGGTACAGCTTTTCTGGCGGCAGTGTAGTCCAGCCCAGTCAGCAAATTCTCCGCCTCAGGTACACGTATAGGTGTGGGCGCTACACCGCCCAGCGCAATGGCGATTTCCCCAAGTGTTCCGTTTACATGGTCTGGTTCTGCTTGAATGGCTACCCCGACTAAAGCCAGATCAAGCGCCTTACGGCGCATCAGTTTCAAATAACATCCAGCCGACCCGGTACCTGGCAAGGGGATACGTATTTCCTTTAAAAGTTCACCCGGTTTGAGATCAGTGGTACCGGGTCCGGTAAAAAAATTGAGTGCCGTTATCTCTCGACGACCTTCGGGACCTTGCAATATCACGGTAGCATCTAACACCAACAAGGGGCCGGCTGTGTCTGCCACCGGCGATGCATTGCACAGATTGCCGCCAATGGTGGCGATGTTGCGGATCTGCCAGGAGCCGATCAAATTGCAGGCCTGAGCCAGAATCGGTACGGTATCCTTGATAAGCGAATTGTCAGCCAGATCGGCGTGTAGGGCCAATGCACCCACCCGCAGGTGGCCGTTTTCTTTTGCCACGTAATTCAGGTCTTTAACGGCATGGAGACTGATAACGGCTTTTGGGCGGACGGTCCGGGATTTAAGGGCTGGCAAAAGATCGGTACCGCCAGCAAGTACTTTGGCATTCAAGCCCAGGCGGACACATAGCTCAACAGCTTCCGATAGACTTTTGGGTGCATGGTATTCAAATGGATGGATTGACATAGGATAGCTCCCTAGGTTTTCAATCGATTTAATTGGTCAAGCCTGATCCGTCCGGACTATAACCCCGATTCCGTAACCGCCTTCTTGCTTTGATTCAAATGATAAGCCAGGGCTTGACGCGCTTTTTGGGGTTGTCCTTTTTTGACAGCTTGAAAAATCTTCTCATGTTCATCGATAACCTTGGATGCACGTCCTTCGGCAGACAAGGCCTTGTAGCCCATCAGATGGATCATATCCCTGAGGTTCCCTAAAATTTCGATCATTCGGCGGTTGTTGGTTAATTTACTGAAGTAGGTGTGAAACGATCTGTCGGCCTCCATGAATGTGAGATAATCTTTTTCTTTTGCGGCCTTACGTTGCTGGAGCAAGGATTCCTCTATTTCAATAAGATCAAATGGGGGAGATGTCTTGGTAACTTTTTCCACAGCCGCCAGCTCGATAGCTTTTCTCAGTTCGAAAATCTCTTCAACGTCGCGCCGGGTAAAGCGATTGACCATTATCCCCCGACGGGGTAAAAAGATGACTAGGCCTTGAGTAGCAAGCTCCAATAGAGCCTCTCTGACCGGTGTTCGTGAAATGCCGAGATCGGCAGCAATTGCTTTTTCATTATATAACTCACCAATTTCCCATCCACCGGAAAGAATGGAATCCCGGATTGAGTCATATGCCATTTTGGATAGAGATTCCGGTTTTTCAATAGTAGACAACTTTGGCATTGCAAAAAACCTCATGGTTCTGCTGGATATCATTGAGTTGCTTTTTTACGTTTCTGATATATTACATACCTTAATTTTTTGTCAAGGTTGACAACAGCCTTGGATGTTGGACATTCGTCTTTTCTATTTTTGAATATCTTCCGCAACATTATTGCATCTCTTTTAGCTTGCTTTTCAGAATTTTTCCTGTTTTGGTCATGGGCATGGCTTCCAGAAACTGAATGATCCGGGGATAAGCGTGCGCTTCCAACCTTTTCTTCACATGTTTGCGAATGCTTTCCTCCAGCGACTGGTTGGGGATGAATCCCGCTTTGGGCACTATGAAGGCCTTGACGATCTCACCCCTTATGGGATCCGGGACCCCCAGAACGCAAACCAGTGCCACCGCCTCGTGTTGCATCAGGCAGGCCTCTATCTCTCCGGGACCGATTCTGTAGCCACCGCTCTCGATAAGGTCGTCCGCCCTGCCCGTAAACCAGAAAAGACCGTTTTCATCTTTGCGCCCAAGGTCTCCGGTCTTCATCCATTGATGGGAAAATTTAGCAAGCGTGGCTTTAGGGTTGTTCCAATAACGCAGAAACATAACCGGATCCGGCCGCTTGACGCAAATTTCGCCATCTTCATTGACATCCGCCAAAGTGCCATCGGAATTCAGAATCTCTACATGGTGTCCGGGCACGGCCTTCCCGATAGCACCCTGGACAATGGGCATGATGTCACCACAAAAACCGATCACAAGATCACACTCTGTCTGGCCATACTGCTCATTGATATCCACGCCCAGCACTTCACGGCTCCACTGGTACAACTCCCCCCCGAGGGTCTCACCGCCGGCGGTTACTGATCTCAGATTAATCTTGTAGCGTTTGGTCACGTTTTTAACCTCGTGCATCATCATTCTCAATATGGTAGGCACGACCATCAGGTTTCGAACCGCATATTTTTCCATTATGTAAAAAGCTTTTTCAGGATCGAATTTGGGTGGCCTGAATGAGAGTACGGGCACGCCATGGTGCAAGGAAGGGAACAGTGCATCGTAAGACCCTCCGATATAGGCCCAATCCAACGGTGTATACATCAGATCGTTTTCTTGGGGAAACAGGTTGTGGTAAAATTCAAAACCCGGCATAATCCCCAGAAGCAGTCGGTGGGCATGCAGCGTCCCTTTGGGCTGGCCTGTCGTGCCGGACGTATAAATGATCAGGGCCGGGTCATCGGGATGGGTGGCAACCGGGTTAAAATCACTCTTGCCATGCTTCAGGCATTTCCAGAAATCCACGGTGCCGTCCCTGTCGCCACCTCCCTTCACTAAAATCAGCTTCAAGTCAGGCAAACGATCCTGGATTTCAATTATTTTCGTCAAGCTTTTTTCATTGGAGATTACAACCTTGGCGGCACTGTCCTTGAGCCGATACTCAATGGCCATGGGGCCGAACAGCGTCAACAGCGGCAAAGCAATGCATCCCAGCTTATAGGTCGCGATATGAGAAATCAACGTTTCTGGGCATTGGGGGAGCAGAATGCCTATACGGTCTCCCTTTTCAACCCCATGGGCGGCCAAGGCATTAGCCAACCTGTTAGACCAAATCTTGATGTCCTGAAAAGAATAGCGCTGTTCTTTTTCATCCTGTCCCACGTATATGAGGGCCAATCGTTTGCGACTATTGGCCCATTTATCGCATACATCCACACCGATATTGTAGGTGTCGGGCAGATTCCACCTGAAATTTCGGCACACCTCATCATAAGTTCGCCCTTTCAACATCGATGCTACCTCTTCCGGATTCGTTTTACCGCTTTTTGACCTGCATGGTTTTCAATTTATCCGCCACCAAGGCCTGCTGCTCATCAGAATTTATGCAGGTCAACAGGTGAGAGGCCTCTAGTTCCAGAATCTGCTCAAAACTCGAGTGCAATCCCTGATCGATGGCAATACGTGACAGTCTCAAAGCCAGCGGCGAACGTTGGTTCAGGATTCGGCACACCTCGATCGCATGGTCGAGGAGAGTCTCGATATCCACAACCTTGTTCACCAACCCGATGTCAAGCGCTTCATGAGCATCCACCAGCCTGCCGGTCAGGATCAATTCTTTGGCTTTTCCGAGACCGACAATCTGAGAAATCAATTTGGTTCCGGCGGTAGTAACCGTCAGCCCAACACCGGTTTCAGGAAATCCCATTTGCACATCTTCCGCGGCAATCCGCATGTCACAGCTTAAAGCAAACTCCAAACCACCGCCTACAGCGTAACCGTTAACGGCGGCAATCAATGGCTTGCCCAACCCCAGAATGACTCGCTGAACATCCTGCAGTCTATCTACCTCCACTGTCCACTGTGCAAAGGTTTTACCCGCTGAAGTTTCCTTTAGATCTTCTCCAGCACAAAATGCTCGACCAGCGCCGGTCAATATTACTGATTTAATGCCTGAATCCTGTTGTGCTCGAAGCAGCTGGTTAATTAAACCCTTTAAAAGGGCCTCGTTAATGGCATTAAGACGGTGGGGCCGATTAAGTGTTATGATTCCAATATTTTCGATTTGTTGGTAAACTGCAGCATTTTCTTCCATCCATCGATCCCTTTCTGTTATTGCTTATCTTCCAAACCTATTTTCCGATCCCCAACACATCCCGGCAGTAGCGAATACTGCGCTCGACAGCTTCACGTTCACGACGCCGGGCTTCCTCGGGCGGTTCTGTTCCAGCATCCCACTCCACCTCGATATTGATCCGCTTCATTGAAGACCGGGTTTTGATCAGATCCAGAGCACGTTTTAGGTCAATATCACCATCACCACAAGCCACTCCGGTAAAACGACAACCAAACTGGTCTCTTTCGATACGGTGATCACAGAAATGGTTGGTGAAAGAACGGGGAACAAGATTCTCGATGGCTTGCATGGGGTCTTCAAGCACCATAACTGAATTTACCGTATCCACACAGGCCCCGACACACGGATGCCCCACCTGTTCAATCAGCCAGAGGACTTCGCTGGAAAGTGACTCGGTGTGATTTTCCACTGCAATCCTTACGCCGGCGGCTTCGGCTCTTGGCGCTGCGGCCTGAAGCTGTCCGGCAATTTTTTCCAACTGTTGCATGACCTCAGGGTGATGGCCGCTAGCACACAATGGGCGGGGGCGCCGGAGATCGAGGCTGACCTTAGCCACGTCTGCGCCGAGTGCGCTGGCGATTGTGATGGCCTGCTCAAAAGTATTGTTGAGACGCGTATCGAACTCTTCGTTCAAGGAAAAATTGTATTCCAAATATAAGCCTCTATCCTTTGCATATTGACCAATTTTTTTTAGGTTTTCCTCCTCTGTGCTTTCGCAATCCACGGCGGTTAAATGGAATCCGTCCAGTTCCAGATTTTCGGCCTCATCCATCAGCGCATAGATGTCCATCACCCTGGGCCAGGCCAGCTCATACCCGCCCCAATTCTGGCCCATACCGTGTAAGTGAAAACTGTACGTATGCAAACCCAGCAACATGGCTATACCTCCCTGTCAGCTTCGGTGTTTGTTAAGGGTTGTGTTTCAAATCAGATTTAGAAAACGATATTGTCCTATAAAATGCTGCCCATAAAGATAAGATCTTTCAGATTGAGTGTGAGCGGAATCCAGGTCCCTTTTTTCACTTTTATCCGTAAAGAAAGCAACATCGCCCGACACCCTGATACCGTTTCTTTTAAGCAGCCCTATAGTTTCGGAATGCTCAAATTTGACGACGGTTTCCCCGAAGCATTTCAATAGAAGCTTCGGGGATGCGCTCAATATCAATCTGCGTGTGCATTCCTCTCCTGGATAGTAGAAATACAAGATTTTGAAGGACCAATTGACGACATGCATCCTCAGCGTCACTCAGCCCTGGCGTTATTGATGATTGCCGAAAGTTCGGCGTCTTGCGCTTCACTGATTTTTTTCTCTCTAGGCCGTTCTAAAATTTCACCTATGTATTCCTTGGTCCGTTGGGCCAGATCCTTGCTGCCTTGCTCCTCCCACTCATCTATGATGGAACGGTCCAGAAGGTGTGGCTGCCATGTTTCCGATCTGAAATAATCCAGGGTGTGCCGCTCCTGAATATAATGCCCGCCGATGCCTACCTTGTCAATTAGATCTACGGCCATGGTCTCGTCGTTGACTTCTATGCCCCGTTTGAACCGCTTCACCATCCCTAAAAACTCATTGGTCATTACCAGCATATCAAAAGACCCGGTCAGACCGGATTCCAGGAAACCGACATCGTGAATCAAATTGGTACCACTCAAAGCCTGGCTCAAACAAGAAAAACAGGATTCCATCGCCGCCTGGGAATCGGCAACCTTGGCATCCGTGCATCCGGCGGTACCAAAGGTGGGCAGACCCAGCCAGTGAAATATTTCCGTGAGCGCACACTCTGTCAATTGGAACTCCGGTGAGCCATATGGGGATATGGTGGTCCGCATGTCCATGTTCTTGGTTACCCCCTGTAAAATGATCGGGGCACCCTCCTTTTTCAACTGAATGATGGCCAGCAGACTGAGGGCCTGGGCAACACACACGACCAGAGTGCCGGCCAGGGTTACCGGCGATGTCGCACCGCCGGTGTGGGTGGGCGTGTAAATGGACGGCAGGCGCTTCTCGGCACAGATCAGAAGTTTCCCCAGGTCTTCGGGCGTATGCACCAGGGGGGATATTGAAGAGGTCAACTGAACCATAAAGGGCTTTTCGGTCAGCATTCGAGACGGGGCCACCACAGATGCCATTTCGAGAATATCATGCACGCCTTGGTTGTCCAATGCGCTCCAAAATACGGGTTTATTGGAATAGGTGAGCATGCTTTCGAATTGGCGCAGACAGCTCATTTTGGGTGTACAATCAGAGGCATAACCCAACGGTGCCACATAATCGATGTGTTCCAACTGGTCCTGAAGCGCCACACTGTCATGGATGTCTTCCAGCAGCCATTTTCTGCGCTGCCCGCTGAAACTATCCACTATAAAAAGGGTATTTTCGCCCGAACCGAAATAGGCGTTCCCGCCGGACAGGCGCATAACCGGCTGCCCCTCCTGGGAATACATGATAATCTGCTTGGGAGCCAGATTGATGTTCTTTTCGATCAAAGACGAGGGAATCCGTACGATGTCGCCATTCACAAAAGCCCCCGCCTCCTTCAGGAGATCGCAGGCCTCATCATTTTTCACAGCTACACCGGTGCGCTCCAACACTTCCAGTGCTGCAAAGTAAATTTTCTGTATGTCGGCGTTACTCAGGATCTGAAGCCTCGGCAGTTGCGCTTCTAATTTCATACGACTTGCCCTCCTTTGTTATATCGAGCTTATCATAATTATTGACCGATTCCTTTTTCGGAATGACCGGGGGATACTGATACCAGCCAAAACATGTGATCGCCGACCCCCTATGAATGAATTCAGACGACCGCATGTGCCCGTCGTCAAGCAAATGCTACCAAATATCACCGACCTTATATCCCGTGGGGAAAGGATCGGTGGGATCCAACACATATTTGGTCAGACCATAAATCCATGCCTGGCCGGCAATGGTCGGCACCACCGCCGGGTACGGACCTATCCGGGTTTCCTCAATCAGGCGTCCCCTGAATACCGTGCCGGTAATACCTTCATGGTAGAAATCTTCACCGATGGCCAGCTGTCCTTTGGCATGCAGGACAGCCATTTTCGCGCACGTACCGGTTCCGCATGGGCACCGGTCTAAAGCACCCGTCCAGGTTTCCGGTTTGTCCCAATTCGGTGTCCCCGTTGGCATGGTTACGGCATTTTTAAGATGGGCGTCGGGGTGCGTCGGTCCGGCGGACAGCATGCAAATGGAAACCGTATTGAAATCAGGGTTGAGTGGATGGATAACAGGCAACTGCTCGCCGGCTGTGACCCGAAGCATTTCAGCGATACGGGTGATATTGGCGCCATTTTCAGCGGTGATGTCGAGGTCAAACTGGCTCGCATCTGCAATGACATAGAACATACCGCCCCAGGCCACATCTACCTTGACTTCTCCCAGCTGGGGCACGTCGATCTTTTCATCCAGGTGCATGGCAAACGCAGGAACATTCTGAAAAAGGACCTCCGTCACCTTGCCGTCGGAGCATTCAGCCCGTACCGGGATCAATCCGGCCGGAGACTCGAGTACGATTTGGGTGACCGGTTCATGCATTGGCAGGATACCGGTTTCAAGAAGCGTCGTGGCCACTGTGATGGTATTGCCACCGGACATCGGGGGATACTCGTTGTGTTCCATAATGATAAAACCGGCATCCGCCTCGGGGTGGCTTGGCGGAACCAATAAATTGCAGCACATGGCCGGGTATCCACGCGGCTCGTTCAGCATGAGTTGACGCAGGTCATCGCCTTCGGTTTCCAACCACTTTTTCTTTTCTAATATTGTTTTCCCGGGAATATTGCTGATGCCGCCGGTGATAACGCGCATGGGTGTACCCGCATGAATGTCAACGGCGGTTATTGTCTTTTTCAATTTCATCAATGGTTTCACGTCCGAGCAAATCGCCGGCCAGGTCTTTTTGATTCGGCACCGGCATCTTGCTCCTCCGCAAGCGTTTTACTTATAGGCTGTTGTTTTCGGTCCTGGCGATGATCTCCTCCTGGTGATCACTATCCAAGTCGACAAAGTAGTCACTGTAACCTGCAACCCGCACCAGCAGATCACGATAATCATCCGGGGTTTCCTGGGCTTTTCGAAGCATGGCGGTGTCAACGACATTGAACTGGATATGGTGCCCGTTAAGCTTGAAATAGGATCGGATGAGATGAGCCAGCTTAGTGATATCTCCTTCAGTGGCCAGAACACTGGGCAGAAATCTCTGATTTAAAAGCGTTCCGCCGGATTTGATCTGGTCCATTTTTCCCAGTGATTTTATTACCGCTGTGGGTCCGTTCTGATCGGCGCCGTGGGAAGGTGAGGTGCCGTCTGATATGGGCAAGCCGGCTAATCGGCCGTTGGGCGTGGCGCCTAGCATTTTGCCAAAGTAGATGTGGCAGGTGGTTGAGAGCATGTTGATGTGATACACGCCGCCTTTGGTATTGGGTTGACCGTCGATGGCATCGAATAGCGATTGATACACCTTCTGCATGATATGGTCGGCACGGTCGTCGTCGTTCCCGAAAAAGGGTGTTTTGTTTTTCAGAAAAAGATGAAGTTTCTGATCCCCTTCAAAATTATTTTTCAAAGCCGCGAGCAATTGCATCATGGTCAGGGTACCATTTTCGAAAATGTGGGTCTTGATGGCGGATAGACTGTCGGTGACCGTGCCGATACCACAGCATTGGATATAATTGGTGTTGTATCGGGGACCGCCATTATAATAATCTTGACCGTTTTCAATACAATCGTTGACCACCACCGACAGAAAAGGTGCCGGGGCGTGCGCCGCAAACATCCGCTCGATATAGTTGTTGACGCGGATTTTGGTGTCGACAACATAATCCAACTGTTTACGGAAAGCCTGATAGAGCAAATCAAAATTATCAAACTGTTCTGGATCACCGGTTTCAACACCGACCTGTTTTTTAGAGACCGGATCTAAACCGTTATTCAGGGCCAGTTCCAATATTTTGGGTACATTTAAATATCCGGTCAGCACATAGGCCTCTTTGCCAAAAGCGCCGGTTTCGATACATCCGCTGCAACCGCCTTCTCTGGCATCTTCAATGCTTTTGCCAACCCGGAGCTGCTCCATAATCACCTCTTCGGCGTTAAATACCGAAGGGTAGCCGTAGCCCTTGCGTATGACCCGGCAGGCTGATTTAAGAAATCGATCGGGTGTTTTCTCGCTTATCTGCACATTGCTCTGGGGTTGGAGCAGATGCAGGTCGTCAATAACTTCCAGAATAATATAGGACACCTCATTGACCCCATCTGAACCGTCTCGCAGCAACCCGCCCAGATTGATGTTGGTAAAATCATTGTAGGTGCCGCTCTCTTTAGCCGTCACCCCGACCTTGGGAGGTGCCGGGTGATTATTGACTTTGATCCATAGACAACTTATAAGTTCCTTGGCCATTTCACGGTCAATCTCTCCTTTTTCTAATTCGGCCTTGTAAAACGGGTATATGTGCTGGTCTAGATGCCCCGGATTCATGGCATCCCACCCATTGAGTTCGGTGATGGTGCCCAGATGTACAAACCAGTACATCTGAATGGCTTCCCAAACATTTCTCGGCGCCCTGGCCGGCACCCGGCGGCAAACTTCGGCAATTTTCTTGAGCTCAGCCTTGCGGTCGTTGTTCTTGGTTTTGCGCGCCAATTCATCGGACAGGTCTGCATGGCGTTCGGCAAATATGATGGCGGCGTCGCAAGCTATATCCATGGCCTTTAGGGCTTCCGCTTTTTCAGTTGCCCCCGGGTCATTAAGATAATCGAGGCCAGCCACGCTCCGGGCGATCTCTTCTTTAAAATTCAGCATGCCCTTACGATAAATGGTTCCATCGAGGCAGGTGTGCCCGGCGGCACGCTGCTCCATAAATTCGGTAAATAATCCGGATTCGTAGGCATCATTCCAGGCATTGGGCACATGATTGAAAACGCGGTCGCGCATGCTGCGTCC
Source organism: uncultured Desulfobacterales bacterium (assembly GCA_964452555.1). Lineage (GTDB taxonomy): Bacteria > Desulfobacterota > Desulfobacteria > Desulfobacterales > B30-G6 > B30-G6. Next base: position 7,705 of record CAYVMI010000024.1, on the reverse strand, counting down.
TTTCCAATAAGTCTCAACCTTATCGCCGTAGGCCAGAATGTCTTCCTCTGAAATATTGAAGCTGGTCATGGCCCTGTCGTTGAGGATTCTGAAATCTTCGGCGGTATGACAGGTCAGTTCCGGAAAGGTGGGAACCGACTTTGGAAAGGGTCCCCGCTCACCGACGATCAGTTCGTCATCACCGATATATATGGTCTTATTCAGGCACAAATGCTTAAACATCAGAGCCCGCATGACCGGCGTCGAATACTTACCGGCGTGGTCTTTATAAAAATCGGTCAGTAACAGGGCACGCTCGATTGAAATGCAGGGAATTGCCTCAAAACTCTCTTTGCGTAGCTTTTCAATACGTTCATTCATGGTGCTATCCTCCCAGACTTACCTGAAAGCCTCTTTTTTCAAATTGTCCTATACAGGCGGCAACCTTATCCTGGGGCGGCTTATTTATATGGCCGGCCGCGTAGGGCATATCGAATTTGCTATACTTAATTTTTTGATAGTCGTGATATGGTAAAATGTGGATATCGCGAATGCCGTCGAGCGGATCTAGAAACCTAAAAACCTGACTCAAATTGTCATCATCGTCGTTGACCCCCGGTATCAATGGGAACCTGATGGTGATGTCAGCCCCTAAGTGATGCAGGTATTTGAGGTTTTCGAGGATAATTTCATTGGTCACGCCGGTGAACTGCTTGTGCCGTTCGGCATCGATGAGTTTCAAATCGTATAAAAATAAATCGGTTCGCATGGCGACGGCTGCCACTGTTGAACGGTCGGCATACCCCGATGTATCTACTGCTCGATGAATGTCCGTACACCCACATGCGTCCAGCATTGCTACTAAAAACTCAGATTGTAGAAGCGGTTCGCCTCCCGAAAAGGTTACCCCACCGCCGGATTCATCATAAAAAAGGACATCCTGTTTTAAGGTGCCCAGGAGTTGATTGACAGTTACAGTACGTTGTGTGGCCTCACGAGCGCATCCGGGACACACTTGCACACATGTGCCACACCCTTTACATTGTTGGTTATCTGTTACCATACCGCTGGGCGCTGCCGAAATTGCTGCTTGCGGACAAGCATCCATACAATCGCTACAAGCGATACAGCGCCTGATGTCATAAACAATCTTGGGAGCATTCTGTAGCCCTTCAGGATTGTGACACCATTGGCATTCCATGGGACACCCCTTTAAAAAGACAGTTGTACGTATCCCGGGCCCATCGTGAATGGCATATTTTTTAATATCGAAAATGATTGCCGATGGCGTTGAGCGCATCAGACCCTTTCACCAGGCAAGTTATGCTCACCGAGCGCAACTCGTGACTTTCCATTTTTATGAATAATTCTATCCATATATAGTTGAAATGAAATTGCATAGCAATTTTGTCACTAATCCATCTGAATCATTATGACAGCCGATCTGGTGTGTCAACCAATATCTCAGGTGATCGGTTGTCTGATGACCTGATTTTGGCTTGACAAAAAACAATTCTCATCATAAGTAAAGTGAAAGATCCTCCACATCTATAAAAAACCCGCTATGGCATTCAAAAAAATCAGTAAACACACGGCTTCCGAGCAGGTCATCGAACAGATTGTCGAGACGATCGATTCGGGCGATTTAAAAACCGGAGATCAATTGCCTTCGGAGAAAGAAATGTCCGCAACCTTCGGAGTTGGTCGCTCTTCGGTGCGCGAAGCAGTGCGCACATTGGTGGTTATGGGCTATCTCGAAGTTTTCCAGGGCAAGGGCACCTATGTCAAAAGCAAACTTCCTTCCTTGAACAATATATCGGATATCATGGAAAAGGCCATTAAAGCGGGAGCCCTTTTTGATCTTATGGAAACCCGAGAGATATTGGAATTCCGATCCGCCCAACTGGCCGCAGAGCGGGCCAACAAATCACAGATTGCCAGATTAAAAGAATCCACCCAACAACTAAAAAAGAGTCAAGGCAATATCCAGCGTTTTATTGATGCTGATTGGGAATTTCACATGGCTATAGCAGAAACCACCAATAACACAGTTATTGTTGATGTGATGAACCTGCTGATTAATAAGATCCATAATTATAATGCCGAGTTCCTTGCATCTTCGCAGCAAATCAGTAGCGAGGCCATTGAAACGGCCGAAGAAGTTATCGAGCACGTTATTGCAGGTAACAGCCAAAAAGCGGGTTCTGCCATGCAAAAGCACCTTGAGCTGATAAGAAGGGAGATTAAAAAGCTATATTCCTGACTCCCTTCAGCAGCCACCGGCTCTGCCGGTGGTCGCTGAATTGCGAAATTTATGCTTGACAAAGCCGGATTGTAGAGTTAACCAAATAGATAGTATATTACTATTTAAGTAACAAAATGGGGCTTCTTCTTGAAGTCTGAAATTACTCCCGGACATCATTAAGGTCGGTCGAACTTCTGACCTTAATTTCTATTCTTCATATATATTACAAAAAACAATACGCACAAAGCATGTGGATCAGCTGGAATACAGATGCAATGTTTTTGGCATTTACAAAAGGATCGCTTTGTCTTAAGCGGCTAACATAGATCCAATTTATTAACATAGTTCAAAATTTCCAAATAGTTCCTGTTAGCAAATGATCCTGCCAAGAAACAAGGCTGGGTGAGTTGCGCTGACTAGCTACATGATGAATAGGTTCGGAACAACAGATTTTCATACGCGATTGTGAAGAAAAGATGTCTATCTTTTTTCACACCTATAATTGGGTGTGATTCAATTCTCGGGCATTTGGCGATATGTATGTCTTTAGACGTAGATCTTTTTAGGCGTTTAAATGAGCTGGGATATACTTTGAAATTAACCCCATACACAAAAGGAGGAAAAGATGAAAGAAAAACAGAGAATTCACCCTGTAATACCGGAATGGAGACTGGACCTGGACAAGGGCAAGCTCACCCGGCGCGAGTTCTTGCGGAACGCCACGCTGCTGGGCATGTCGGCCGCTGCCGCGTACCAAATGGCCGGCCTGGCATTCCCCCGCAAGGTCTTTGCGGCCACTCCCAAACGCGGCGGAATTCTGCGCGTGGCCGCACCCGTACAGAAGGTCACCCACCCGGCCCAGTTCTCCTGGGCTTCGCCCTCCAATCAAATTCGCCAAGTGGGCGAATATCTCACTTTTACCGACGGTAAAAGCGTCACCCACCCCTACCTGCTGAAAAACTGGACGGTCAGTGACGATTTGTTGACCTGGACCTTGAACCTCAGACAAGGTATCAAATTCAACAACGGCGACTTGTTCACGGCCGATGACGTGGTTTTTACCCTGCGGCAATGGAAAGATAAGGATGTGGGCTCTTCGCTGCTGGGTCTGATGTCGTATCTGGATGCCACCGGCATCGAAAAAGTGGACAAGTACCAGGTCAAACTGCACCTCAACACAGCTGAAATTGCCGTTCCCGAGCACCTGTTTCACTACCCGGCCATCGTCTTGAATCACAAAACCTTCGAGGGCGATTTTATCAAACGGCCGCATGGCACAGGCCCCTACACCTTAGAAGAACATCTGGTGGGCGAGCGCGTCATTTTAAAACGGCGCAACGACTACTGGCAGAATGGGGCTGACGGGAAGGCTCTGCCCTATTTTGACGGCATGCGTATCAATGACATGGGCTCGGAAATGGCCCCCCAGATCGCGGCCCTCAAGGCCGGTGAAATCGACATGATCGATCTCTCCGATGGCGGCGGTCCGGAGGTTTTCAATGGGCTAAAAGGCGATACCAATGTTACGGTCATACCGGTTACAACCGCCGGGACCCGGCTCCTGCGCATGCGCGTGGATCAGAAGCCCTGGGACGACAACCGGGTGCGCACGGCCATGAAAATATGCCAGCATCGTGAAAAGATTCTGGCCCTGGCCTATTTCAACGAAGGTTTGCTGGGCCATGACTTCCACGTATGCCCCATTCATCCGGAATACTGCGAAAAACCGGTTCCCAAGTACGATCCGCAAAGGGCCAAACAGCTTCTCAAGGAAGCCGGCTATCCCAATGGCCTGGATGTCAACCTTTCTTTCGGCACCGGCTGGCCTGAAATCGTACGCTATGCGGAAATCCTCAAGCAGGATGCCGCCCCGGCCGGCTTCAGGATTCACCTGGACACCATGCCCAACGATCAGTTCTGGGGCAAATGGAGCGAAGTCAACTTCGGCGTCACCCCCTGGTATCCACGCCCCCTGGGCACCATGGTGCTGAACCTGGCCTACATCGCCGATGCAGACGGCAAACCGGTTCCCTGGAATGAAACCCGCTGGGTGGACGATGAATTTTCCAAACTGCTCAAAAAGGCCAATGGCACCCTGGACGTGGATGAACGCCGTAAGATATTCTGCAAACTGGAAGACATCCAGCAACAGCGTGGATCCGTGGGCACACCCTTTTGGATGAACAATTGGTACGCTGTCAGTAAAAAGGTCAAGGACGTGGAGCCAAGTCAATATCTCTATATGACCTTTAACAATGTCTGGATGGATTCATAGAGAAAAAATAAGCTCTCACAATCCGCCACTAAATTGGCCAGGGAAACCTAACCGCACACTCTCAGAGATCCGGGTGCCTGCCGCCGGGATCCCTCATGGGTGTCATTTATTAACTACAGGCTAAATTATGCTAAAGTTTATCTTAAGACGGTTCTTCACCCTTTTGCTGACCATGCTTTTAGTCTCCATGACAGTATTCCTGATCACCGAATCCTCGCCCGGAAATGTTGCCCGCAATGTTTTGGGCGCCTTTGTCACCCCGGAACAGGAAGCTTCCTTTCTGGCCCAGATGGGACTGGATAAGCCGTTGCACATGCGTTACCTCTACTGGCTCCTGGGCAGCGACTGGCTGGCCACCAAAAAAGTCGGTTTGCCCTTGAAAAGGGTCACCACGGAGGAGGGCTATGATGAATGGTGGGCGGTACGGCCCGATGGTGCCTGGCTGCGCTGGAAGCTGGTAGGTGAAGACTTGATAGCCGTGGCTTATCTACCCTCGGTGGACGCCATTGTTCAGTATAAGAATAACGAGCGCTGGCAAACGGATGACAAGGGTGTCAGCACTTTCACCGGCACGGATGAGAAGAATCACGTGGTTACCTGGGAAAAGGGCGCCGACCGCAAGGTCTGGACCTTTATCACCGGAACGGGATGGATGGAAACCAGCGGCGGACCCATGGACTACATACCCTTGAAAAAGGGTTTTGTGCGCGGCGACCCGGGAGTTTCCTTTCGAACCGCCCGCAACGTCAACAAAAGCATTTTTATCCGTCTGCGCAACTCCCTGGTTCTGGCCGGCCTGGCTTTTGTGATCGTTATGCCCCTGGCCCTGTTTCTGGGTTTGATCGCCGGGTTGAAGGAGGGCAGCCTGCGCGACCGCATTCTTTCCATCGGCGGCATGATGTTCACGGTGACCCCCGAGTTTGCCATGGGTATCTTTCTGATTCTGATCATGTCCGTGTGGCTGAAACTGGTTCCCGGTGCTGCCGTCTTTGGCGAAAAAGCACCCTGGCAAAGGCCGGACATGCTGGTTTTGCCGGTCCTGACCCTGACGTTGATCGAACTGGGTTATGTTCTCAGGATCACCCGGGCCAGCATGGTGGAGGTGATGAAGTCGCCCTACATCCGCACGGCCTATCTCAAGGGCTTGTCCTACTGGCGCATCGTGTTCAAACATGCCGTCAGGAATGCATTGATGGCGCCGGTTACGGTGATCATGCTGCATATCAACTGGTTGATGGGCGGGATCGTGATCGTGGAGGTGGTCTTCGGCTACCCGGGCCTGGGCAAGTACCTGCTGGACTCGGCCCTGTTCAAAGACGTCAATGCCCTGGAGGCCGGTGCCATGATTCTGGTCACGATCGCGGTGCTGACCCAGCTGGTTGCCGATATTATTTACACCTTTTTGAACCCGCGCATTCGTTACAGTTAAAGTACCCTTAGCAAGGAAAAACCATGGCCGAAAAGGAAAAAACCAAAACACCTGAGAAAGTCGAAAAAAAGGCCGGTATCTTGAAACGCATGTGGGCGGGGCTCTCCATCCTGTTTGCCTCCAAAATTGCCGTTGTCGGATTGGTACTGGTCCTTTTTTGGGTATTCGTAGCCATATTCGCGCCCTGGCTGACACCTTACACTCCTGTGGAACAGGATTGGAAGGCCCCCAATCAAGGTCCTTCCAAGGCGCATATTCTCGGCACGGACGAACTGGGCCGGGATCTTTGGTCGCGCTTGATCTACGGCGCCAGGATTGTTCTGGTCATTCTGCCCATATCGGAAAGCTTCTGGTTGCCCGGGGGGACAGCCATTTGGGGCGTGCTTGTAGCCCTGGTGGTGGGTTCGGTGCTGGGACTTATCGGCGGCTACTACGGCGGCTGGCCCGATGAAATCATCATGCGCCTGCTGGACGCCATGATGGCGGTTCCCATCATTCTGCTTTACATGATCATCATGGCCGCTTTGGGTGCCTCGGCCATCAATGTGGTCATCGCCATGACCATTGTGGGCACACCCGGTATCGCCCGCCTGGTGCGCAGTCTGACCATGGATATCCGCACCCGCGAATATGTCCGCGCGGCCGAAACCCGCGGGGAAAGGGCCTGGTTTATCATGCTGGTGGAAATTCTGCCCAATGCCCGCGGCCCCATCATCATCGATGCCATGCTGCGCATCGGGTACGCCATCTTCGCCATGGGGACCCTCGGATTTTTAGGCCTGGGCATCCCGCCCCCGTCTCCGGACTGGGGCAGCATGGTGGCCAAAGGGCGCGAATTCATATTATCCGGAAGCCCCTGGGCCTGTCTGTGGCCGTGTATCGCCATTGCCACCCTGGTGGTAGGTTTGAATTTGCTGGCCGATGGCCTGCGGGAAGAATCAATGCGTTACCAGTAATAAATTTTCATGCTCTGGTGCGAACAACGAAGCATGAAACATCTGTTTCTAATGGAAGGAAGCTGATGAACACAGATATCGATGCCAAATCGAAATCGGTTATCGAAGTTGAAAATCTACAAATATCCTATGAAACCCGTAAAGGCGACGTGGAGGCTATTCAAGGCGTGTCTTTTACGGTCCGTGAAGGCCAAACCGTCGGCCTGGTGGGTGAATCTGGGTGCGGCAAAAGCACCATCGCTTTTGGCATCGTCAACTTTTTAGGCACCAACGGCAAGATTGTCGACGGGTCCATTCGGTTTCAAGGCGAAGAACTGGTGGGACGCTCCCAGGAGGAGCTTAAAGAACTGCGCGGAGACCGGATATCCATGGTTTTCCAGGATCCCATGCAGGCCCTCAATCCATCGGTGCGGCTGGGCGAGCAGCTTGCAGAAGTATTGACCGCCCACCAGGACATCACCAAAGAGGAAGCCTGGCAGCGATCCATCAATATGCTCAAGCGGGTCAACATGCCCGATGTGGAGAATGTCATGATCCGCTACCCGCACCAGATATCCGGCGGCCAGCAGCAGCGGGTGGTCATCGCCATGGCCATGCTCAACAACCCGGCCCTGATTATCATGGATGAGCCCACGACCGCCCTGGACGTCACTGTGGAAGCGGCCGTGCTGGATCTTTTGGAAGAGTTGAAGCATGATTATAATGCCGCCAATATTTTCATCACCCATAACCTGGGGGTCGTTGCCCGGGTAAGCGACTATCTGTGTGTCATGTATGCCGGTCAGATGGTGGAAAGCGGCCCCATAAAAGATATTTTCGGG
>CAYVMI010000023.1:0-88814 GCA_964452555.1 uncultured Desulfobacterales bacterium | reverse complement strand
CTAACTAGATTGATATGGATTAAACGCGTATCTGCAGGTTTCAGCTGCCGGTAGATATGGCGTCAGAGAAGTGTGCAAAGGCTCAACGGGTGAAAACTGTGAAGGCGGAGACAACCGGCAAAACAACTTTTCGCAACCGGCTCATTTATAGTGTAACTTGTATGATAGTATATTTTTTACATTTCTGCAATCATGTCGTCGTCAAGCAAAAATCACCTGCAATTTATTACAACCTTGTATATAGATAAAAATATTTAAAACACGAGCTACCTCAAAATAAAGATTTGATTCTCTGGCATGGGACGGACAGATGGAAAGCAGGGCATCCACATAATATCTGAGCATATTTAGCCGCTTTGCCATGCGAACAGAAGGAATTAGATTTTTTTTTAGATAGCTTGTAGTACTTAGTTCGCTTAGCTCACTATGGGAATAATGGAATGTTGGGTTTATCCGCACACCCATCGGGTTGTAACCGGCGGCGGCCTAAGTCCTGGCGGAAACAGACATTTTGCCCTTTAACAGTATGCCAATATTCCACCATTCCATCATTCCATAGTGTGTCGGCGTAGAAAAAAATGGCATATAAATATTTATAATTACAGTTGGTTATATAATTTCTCAGACGTTTTTCTGGTCATTGTTTGCTGAAATTGCCGCCTGAATTTCGAGGCGCCTCCGTTGGCGGGGTGCCTGACCTTGATAGCTTCGATCCCTGACTGCCGCATTATGGTATGTGATTTTTCACCGACGGCAATGACCTTTACCTCGCCGGTCATGGAGAGCAACTGTTCCAGTATACCGACGCCGGCAGCTAATTCTGCATCGGTAGGCGTCCGGTTGGACAGCCGCCCTTTTTCAGGGTTGAAGGGGTGCCACGGGAATGCGTTCCATATAATGAACCAGCGGGTGTCCAAACCGGAATTCGCCAAATATTCCCATACAATAGTGGCCGTGGGCTCGCTGAATCCCAGGGGCTTTATTTTAACAGAGCTGGTCCGTTGCGGTTCCATTGACGTGATAACATGCCGGGGAAATATGCCGCGACCGGCTTGACCACCCAATAGAATCCGCTCGGATGTCATGGCGATGCCGGTAAAATGGCCACCCTGGTAACCGAGTGCCTCGCCAACCAGCAAGGTACGGCAGCCACCGATTCGTTCTGATAGATAGGCTGTCAATTGCCGTCTGCGTATTTTGGGACCTTGACCATCTGAATCATTTTCCGGGTCACGATCATACCAGGGATTGAAAACACCATTCTCCTTGGGATTCTGCTTCAGACTATGAATAAAGTGTTCTATATCCATTTTTGATAATAGGTTCCCCGATGCCTCGGAATCGATTTCACCATCGAAAACACAATCGATATAACCCACATTGCGTTTTGTGATTGGAGCTATCTTGGTTTACGATTTCGATTTTAAACACGATACCATTTTGGGATCCGATGAACAACTGAAACCCCAAAATACAACAGGGTGGCCGATTCGGGCCACCCTGCCATAACTTATGTACGCTAATTGAAATATCGGTTACCAGCAATTGCCTCCTCTTTTACCGCCAGAACCCATCATCGGGCCACCGTACATCCTGCCTTTGCCGGCATTCGGATTCAGTTTTCTCATTTCGATCCTATGATCCAAGCGTTTCTGATCGAATTGGGCCTGCAAATCGGAGATTTCCTTTTGGAGATCTGAAGCCCTGGCGGTATCCGGGTTTTCCTTGGATAATTCGTTTTGGAGCTCCCGCTCCTTTGCATATAAAGCCGTCCGAAGTTCCCGGGTTTCATTGAAAAACGCTTCCCGTTTTTGCTCGAACTGACTGTATTCATCCGTGCTCATTTGGCCACCGTAACCGCCCTGATAATTGCCGGGGCAATTTTGAGGTCCGCGGTGATATCCTCCACCTCCCCAGCCTCTACCGCCATGAGCAAAAGCATTAATTCCAATTCCGACCAGGGTTACAACTGCGATGATAATTACCCCATTTCTGAATGTACGCATTTCTTATTTCCCCTTTTTTTGGTTTATGAAAAACATTTAGACCATTAACTCCGTTGAAACTGAATGTAGCAATTCACATGCCACATGCAGCAAAGGGAAAACCCGCAACGCTTAACCTATTGTTATATAAACCAATACGATGAAAAAACAATCATAGTTTCCGGCCTGCTGGCACCCTGACCGCCTGGCAGCCGTATAAAAATTATACTTTCGAGTGCCCAAAATTCAAATCATGTATATTTTTTACACGTTAACTGTAATAAAATGCTTATATAACTGCCAGGTTGAAAGTGGAGATTCGTATCAGTTTTACGAGGAGAATCGATGAGCGTTTATTCGGAGCAAATCCTTGATTTCCAATGCTTTAGGATTTATTAGGATCCATTTCGTAATTTTTCAATTTATTGTGCAGGGTTTTGCGTGTGATTCCGAGCCGCCGCGCTGCCTCGGCTTTGTTGCCCTGGCTGGCTTTCAAAGTCACCCCAATGGCTTCTTTCTCAATTTCCTCCAATGAACGCGTACCGTCCATCAGGGTATTGCCGCCCACGGATTTCAACATGAAATCAGCATCGGAATATTTTTGAGTAATATTCAGGGGCAATTGTTTTTCGGTGATATGCTCTCCCGTGAGCAGTATGACGGCGCGCTCAATGGCATTTTCCAGTTCGCGGACATTTCCAGGCCAATCATAATTCACCAGCATATTCATGGCCAAAGGCACAAAGCCATTGACGGATTTGCGGTTTTTTTCGGCAAATTTTTGAACAAAATGCTGGGCCAGCAGTGGGATGTCCTCTGAACGTTCCCGTAATGGCGGCACATTCAAGGGCATGACATTGAGACGATAAAAAAGATCTTCTCTGAATTTGCCCTGGTCGACCTCTTTTTCCAGATCACGATTGGTAGCTGCCACGATGCGCACATCCACCTTGAGGGTCTCTTCGCCGCCAACGCGTTGAATCTCTTTTTCCTGTATTACCCGCAGAAGCTTGGCTTGCATGGTGGCCGTGGTTTCGCCAATTTCATCCAGGAAGATAGTACCCCGATCGGCCTGTTTAAAACGCCCCTCACGGCGCTTGTCCGCGCCTGTAAAAGCACCTTTCTCATGTCCGAACAGTTCTGACTCAAGCAGAGTTTCAGCGATGGCGGCACAATTAACCGTTACCAAAGGATGTTCCTTACGCAGGCTGTTATAGTGCAGTGCGCGGGCAATCAATTCTTTACCGGTACCACTCTCGCCGCTGATCATTACCGTGGCGTCCGAGGGTGCCACCGTGGCGACCATCTCCAACAACTTCTGCACGGCGGGGCTGCCCCCAATGATATTAGTCAAATTGTAGTCCGAGTTTATTTGGTCCTTTAAGGCCCTGTTTTCCTCTTTGAGCCCGGCATGTTCACTGGCCCGCTCGATGGTCATTTTGAGAACTTCAAAATCCAGGGGCTTGATCAAATAGTCGTAGGCTCCTGATTTTAAAGCTTCCACTGCCGTGCCCACTGAAGAGTAGGCGGTCATAATAATGACTGGAATAGATGGATTATATGCTTTAATTAACTTCAGGGCTTCAATGCCGCTCATATGGGTCATGCGTACATCCATGAGAATCAGATCCATGGGTTTTGCTTTGACGGCTGCCACAGCCAGTTTCCCGTCTGCGGCCATATCAACCTGATAGCCCCAGCTTCGAATCACGGTGTTGACCGCCAGCAAATGTCCGGGATCGTCATCCACGATCAATATTCTGGGTTTCTTTTGCGATGTCATGATACCCTCGTGTCTGCAATATTTTGTTCACAGGGAAGACTGATAGTAAAAATCGTTCCGCCGCCGGGATTGCTTCCAACCGTAATCCGACCTTGATGGGCTTCAACAATCTTATAAACGATGGCCAAACCAAGGCCGGTGCCATTTTCTTTAGTAGTAAAGTAGGGATCAAAGATACGATTTACATCATCAGATGGAATGCCGGTTCCGGTATCTATGACGCTGATGCTGACATGGTCGCTTTTCACGGGTTGGCATAACACTTTCAGGAATCCGCCGTGTGGCATGGCTTGAATGGCGTTGATGTATAGATTCAGCAGGCATTGGGCCAGGCGATCCGGGTCAACCCGGACCATACAGAGGGCACTGTTCATTTCGCTTTCAACCGACACCTGGTTATTGACCGCGTCCTGTTGAATCAACTGAATTGAACGTGACAGCAGGGATCCCAAATCAGTGGGCGTCAACTTCAGATCAGTGGGCCGGGCGAACTCCAATAATTCTGTAATGACCCGATTTAAACGATCCACCTCTTGGGCCATGACGTCGGCTGCTTGGCGGGCTTCGCTCCCCTGGTCAAATTGACCGGCAAAATAGCTTGCCAATGCTTTGATGGAACTAAGCGGATTGCGGACTTCATGGGCCACGCCTGCCGCCAAACCACCCATGGCAGCCAATTTTTCCTGCCGGTGAATTTCCGCCTCCAAACGACGAATTTCGCTCAAGTCTCTTAATATTAAAACCTGGCCGACCAACTCCCCGGCTTGATTGGCGATCTTGGTGGCACTAACACTGACCGCGGTTTTTCCCCTGGCAGAAAAAGCACATTCCATTTCCTGTTCGGTAATGGTCTGCCCCCGATCCAGCATTTTCTGCAGTCCGCACAGTCCTTCCGGCAGGATCGCATCCGGCTTCCGGGCAATGGCGTTTGTTTTAGCTAAGCCCGTAATACTCTCGGCGGCGGAATTAAAAAACGTTATGCGTCCGGATCGGTCGGTTGCAATCAAGCCAACGGGTAGATGGCCCACCACCTCATCAGCAAAAGCACTGGTATCCTGGAGTGATTTCTTAGTTGAACGATAGTTGTGCATCCAGAACAACGACACGAACCCCCCAAAGCCCAGGACCAGCATGATGATGGAAAGTAATATCGTCGTGCGAATATCGCTGCGAACAGCCTCTTCAAATGGGGTCACATCCAGCCCGATGATAATCAGAAAATCCTTGCGGTTATCCAGCGACATCCAATCCGTCCCATCATCCCGCCGCATACCGCGGCGTTGCATCATGGACTGCATACGGCCGCCGAATCGTTTGCCATCATGCAGTCGCATGGGCCGAAAATGTCGATGCACTTCAAATATGCGCGAGCCGTCATCTTGGGATACCAATTCCCAATTTTCAATATCTTCGGGTCCTGAATGAATGATCTGACGTTTCGGGTCAAAGGGCTTATTGATTTTACCTGGATCACTATGGGCCAGGGCGTGACCGCCCTCGTCAATCACAGCCATATGGACCACATCCGGCAGGCGCGCCGTTTCTTCCAGCAAGCGCTGGATCTGTTGGCCGCCCCACATCATCCCCATCATACCGGTCCGTGCGCCTGCCTCCACGCCGCGTATGAGCGCCGCGCCTTTGGCAATCAATAGTTCTGACATATAGCGCCGTTCACGGTTTGTATTCTGGATTGCCAGCACCAATACCACAATCAATAAAATGACCGTTAGCCCCAGAATAATCCAAGGTGAGTTTTGCATACCGGCACGCAGGCCGTCTTTGGCATTCTTTGGCATTGTTTTTCCTTCACGTTCGCGAGTCTTTTACCAAACATAAGGCCTGTCGTGTAAATTGTAAACATCTTGAGTTAAAAAGCTCCAAATAGGGTAATATTTATACACTCCGGCTTGAACATTTATTAAATGCCAGCCAATATCATTTCGCTATGTTGGGTTTGTCGGTGTTCGATATTTGAATTGATGACTGATTTAGTCGTAAATCAATCTTTGACGCAGCTTGATTGAATGGTTATCGTCTGAACTCGCTTAGAAAGGAATCATACATGTCCAAGCTTCTTCGATTGAAAAACAAAGGCATCGCCAGACTGGCAAATGCCATACCGTCTTTTAAGGATTATCTGACGGCGACCCATACGCCGCCCCAATCGGAAGATACGCCCTGGACACCGATTAAAAAATCGCTGAATTCAATCAGAATTGCCCTGATTACCACGGGCGGCCTTCACCATGCCACCCAGAAGCCGTTCAGCATGGATGATCCCGATGGCGATCCCAGTTTTAGAGTCCTTGATTCAGCAACCATTGAGACCGACTATATCATCACCCATGATTACTACGACCACCGGGATGCCGAAAAGGATATCAACATCATCATGCCCATCACCCGGCTCAATGAATTGGAGGCTGACAACAAGGTCGGCAGCGTGGCTCGGCAGCACTTTAGCTTTATGGGGCACATCAAAAACAGCCACATCGATACGCTGCTGAATCGCTATGTCCCGGAAGTGATTGCCTTATTAATGCAAGACCGGGTTGATGCCGTACTCCTGACGCCCGGCTGAGGGCTTTGTAACCAATCCGTTGGATTGATTCAGAGGGAGATCGAGAAAAGGGGCATTGCCACGGTGGGGATTTCGTCGGTGCGATCCTATACAGAGAGAATTCGGCCGCCGCGATCGGTTCATGTGCCCTGGTCCTTTGGCCACCCCTTGGGCCGGCCCTATGATATCACCCAGCAGACAGCCGTTCTCCGGCATGCTCTTGATGCCCTTTACACCATTAAAAAACCGGGCGATATCATCGATCTGAAAATCACTTTTTAGTCTTCATAATCTCGCCGGAGAATCCTGGAACCAATGACGTGTGCGCAAACAAATGCGCACCAGCATCAACATGACCGGCACCTCAATTAAAACACCAACCACCGTGGCCAAAGCCGCACCGGACGAAAGGCCAAACAGCATGGTGGATGTGGCAATGGCTACTTCAAAATGGTTGGAAGCACCGATCATGGCCGCCGGTGCCGCGTTCTCATAGGAAAGTCTCAGTTTTTTTGCCAGCCAGTATCCTAGAATGAAAATCAGCAGGGTCTGGATAAACAAGGGAATCGCAATCCATAGGATGGTCAAGGGATTGGCCACAATTACCTCACCCTTAAAAGAAAATAGCAAGACCAGTGTGACCAATAGAGCAATGATCGTAATCGGGGTTAGGACATGCAGGAATTTTTGTTTAAACCATTGCTCGCCCTTGGCCGCAATCAACCATTTACGCGATAAATACCCCGCTACCAGTGGCAGGGCCACATAGATGCCGATGGAAAGCAGCAGCGCCTGCCACGGTACCGGAAGCCGCCCTACTCCCAACAGAAAACCGCCCAGGACCCCATAGAGCACCAGCATAGCCAATGAATTAATGGCCACCATGACCAGGGTAAGGCCGTCATTGCCCCGGGACAGATAACCCCAGACCAGGACCATGGCAGTACACGGGGCAATGCCTAATAATATGCAGCCGGCCAGATAACTGCGCCATAAGGGGACCTGCAGCATTTTGGCGCCGTCCAAAAATACCACGGTGCCGGCGCCATGTTTAGCCCCAACCGGCAGATCCAGGCCAAAGGGCATTTTGACGATATCTACGGCTTCCGGCCCGATCAGGCCATAAAAAAGTGTGCCTAAAAAAAACAGCGCAATTGCATACATGGTAAAGGGCTTAATTGCCCAATTGATAAAGAGGGTTAGAAATACGGGCTTGCCGCTTCTACCGGCTTTGATCACTTCCCCGAAATCGATTTTCACCATAATGGGATACATCATAAAGAACAGACAAACCGCTATGGGTATGGATACCACGGGTGCGTCCTTCACGTATATGGCCAGACCATCCAGATAGCCTGCCAATCCGGGAGCAACTTTGCCCAGGAGGATTCCGCCCAGAATACACAAGAGAACCCATACGGTTAAAAAGCGCTCAAAAATGCTGGTCATTTTGCGATCGTTGATATCATTGGGTCCTTGGTTCATACAGCTATCCCCCTAAAATTGTGGCGAGTCTATTAAATATGATTGCCACTAAATTAACAAAATCAAATGGTATTTTGGACCTATCCGAATTAGGTTGCTACTGCCCATGAATACCCATTCTATCAAAATGCGCTTATCTAGAAAACTCATGTGGCGCCTAAGCAGGCTTGCTGTTATTCAGTTTTAACCCAGGCAACTGTTTGAGTTCTTTAATCACTGTTAGGTCGCCGTTATGAAAGCAGATAATATGGTTACATGACCGCCTCTTTAGCTGTAATATCTATTTGTTGATGAGCGGCGGCGGCCGTTACAGTGCTTTAAGAGCGAGTTTTGGCTGGTAAAACTGAATAACAGTGAGCCTGATCCAATTAACTTGAGCTTTATGGATATCCACGTATCAAAATATTGAAACTTACTGAATTTAGATTGAAGCAATCTATACTTGTTGTCAGAATAATGTTTCGTGTCAAGCAAAAAGCGTTTCAAATATTATTGGGGAATTGAAAGGCGAAGCTGACAAATGATATTTATCCACCCCAGGTGGATTAACCCAAAGAGATTTTTAAGACAGCTTCACATATTGGTTGGAAGGGAGATTATAACTTTGGTTCCTTTACCGGGTGTGCTGCTAATGTTTATTTTACCTTCATGTGCCTCAACAATAGTTTTGCACAGACTGAGACCTAAACCGTAACCACCGGTTTCCCGTGTACGGGATTTATCGGCTCGATAAAATGGTTCCCAGATATGGATCAGTGCCTCGGGATCGATACCGATGCCGTTATCCGATATGGTAATATCAACCCGGTCTTTATGGATGCTGGTAGAAATTTCGACTGGCTTGCTGTCCTTATGTGAGTATTTGACGGCATTGTCGATTAAATTTTTGAAGACAATCTTGATACGCTCAGAATCCAGTTTGCATATGATTTCAGTAGGCATCGCCTCTACCATCACCCCCGGGCCTTGGTTTTGGTAAGCAAGCGTCACATCTTGGATGAGTATTACCAAATTGGTAGCTTGCAGGTTGAGGCGGCTGTGTTCATGATGAATGCGGGCGGTATCCAAAATCTGGGATATCAACTCCTCAATTTCATGGATGTCTGCCTGCAGCATTTCTCTGGTTTGACCCGTCTCCACAAACTCCAGCGCCACTTTCATACGCGTTAAGGGCGATCGCAACTCATGACTCACGTCCCTTAACAGCTGTTCCTTGGCTGCCAGCATATTGCGCAGACGCGCGGTCATGTCATTGAATGCCTGGGACAACTGGCCGAGTTCATCCGATTTGGTCACCGGGACGTTGTGCTTCAGATCACCGCGGCCGACCGCTTTTACGCCTTTATCAAGTAGACGTACCGGCCGCAAGATCCGGCGTATCAACCAATAAGCCCCCACTAGTATCAAAGCAATCGTAAAAAAGATCAGGCCATGTACCCGTCTGAGCGCGGGATTCTCTCGATATTCGCCGGACAACTCAAATAGATAAATTCCGTTGGCATGACGATATTCAAAATAGAAACGCCCTTGGGACATCGCGCTTCTTACATGGGTCTCATTCGGCCATGAACGAAAACGTATTTTATGTCGCTTCAGTGGCCGTAGCGAAGTCGACCAGTTATCTTCCGGGCCCTGGTAATGAATCTGAAGCGAAGTTTGTTCAGCAATCCTAAGGGCTCGTTCGTAGTCCGGCGGTGTGCCCAAATCGGCGATTACATAATTAAGGTATTGCAAAATGTTGCTTTGGAAGGGCCTTCCGGCCATGGCCCGGTAAGCCCCAAAAAAACCCCACAAAGCAATATTGATGAAAATGCCCGTCACCAGGATAATCGCCAACATCTTGGTGAATACGGAATTTAAGATTCTTTTAGCCCATTTTGGCAGCATAATTATCTTGTTTAATTTATGCCCGATTATTCTTAATAGAAACCTAAAGCGATAAGCATTAAGCCATAAGCAGCTCTTAGTTCTGACAGCTTAAAGCTCAGGCTGTAGCATTTTAGGCTAAAGGCTGTAGGCGTTTAACCGCCTATAGTCTATAGCCTACAGCCTACAGTCTTAGGTGGCTTCGCCACCTATAAACACGTACCCGGCCCCCCAGACTGTCTTAATAAACGTGGGCGCTTTGGGATCATCCTTGAGCTTCTGCCGCAACCGACTCATGGTAATATCCACAGATCGGTTGAATGCGTCCGAGTCCATGCCGCGCAACTCTTGCAATATTTGATCACGATCAAGGACTTTGCCGGCATTTCTCACCAGCAATGCCAAGGCCATAAATTCATTGGTGGTCAAATCCAAGGCTTCCTGTTGCAGCCAGGCACACCGTTTGCCGAAATCGATCTCGAGCTGACCAAATGATTGCACCTGAACCTCTGCCATCCCCCCGCCCCGGCGCAAAACAGCATGGATCCGGGCCACTAACTCGCGAGGCTCGAATGGCTTGGGTAGGTAGTCATCAGCGCCCAACTCGAGTCCGATAACCTTGTCTGTGGTTTCCCCCCGCGCCGTAAGCATAATTATCGGGATGGTGTGGGTTTCACGAATGGATTTGCACACCTGAAAACCGTCCATCTCCGGCAGCATCACATCCAAAATAACCAGATCAGGATGCTCCTTTTTGAGTAGTTTGAGACCCTGGGAAGGACGAACGGCAGTCACCACATTGAAGCCAAACTCACCCAAAAATTTTTGCAACAATTGGTTGAGTTTTTCATCGTCATCGATAACCAGAATCTTTTGCTGCATGGTGACCACCGTTATAACAATAAAACCGAAAGAAAAGGTTTGAGAAACTCAAATTCCGAATTCCTCAATACCTTTAGCCTTTTATGCTTTTGATTACAAGCGCCGCCTTGACTTTATAGTCCACTTAGATACTTGAACCTTCCGAATTTAACCCCGGGGTTGCAAAAGCCTGAGGGCTTCGGAGACAAGGCGTCTAAGGGTGGGTGTCGACTGAGCGACTCGACATGAGCTCGTCGACATGTCTCAGCCGAAGTCAAGTCGTAATTTTTTTACCTCGAATCCTTAGCAACGCAGAATCTGAAGTTCTCAGGCTTTCCTGAAGGGCATGCAACATGGGGTTTAGTCGGTCCAGTTGCGACTACACCGTCCCTCCCACTTTTCCAACTTCTTGATCAGTTTATCGCGTTGTTCCGGCGACAGGGTGGCGTGAAATTCCGCGATCCGGTCCACAGCCAGATTCATGACATCTTCCATCTCCTTGCGATGCTCGACCATCATGGCCTTGACGCGTTCGGTGTCGATGGCATCGCTGCTTAACTGGGCCTTGATCTCAGTATGCATCTGTTTTTTGTCTGCATGCATTTCCTTGGCTTTAGCCAAAATTTCATTCTTAAAAGCATCGGCCATCTCTTCCTGGCCTTCACTCAAATCCAGAACTTCGGTCATATAATCCACCATGAAGTCAGCCCCTCGATGGCCTCCCTTGTGGTGACAGCCCACAAACAAAGTCGTCCCCAGCCCAACCAAAGTCAGTATCGTGACAATCATCAGTGTTCTCATTTGATTTCCCCCTTTGCTTTAGTGTTTAACTTATGTCGCAACCGATTCAGACCCGCTTCGAGTAGATTGTCTGTATCGTTAAGGGGAAGATAGTTCTTTTTTTCACGAAATGCTTTGCTAGAGCGTAACAAGTTGTAACAAGTTGTAACAACCCGGTTCCCTTTTTTTTTCGATCAAGTAAACGCAAAGTGTTAGGAAAAAATAAAGGGATAGACTGTTAGACTATTAGGCTGTTAGGCTGTAGGACGCAAATTGTTAAAAGCTTAATAGCTTAATATTAATTCGTTTATCCTGAAATCACTAGCACTGCCGAGAGAAGGCTCGCTGGTGTTCAGTTTAAAGCCAGGCAACTCTTTACAACCTATTTCCAAAAAAAAATCGATCCTCTGGCAGCGGACTGGAAGTATAGAAAGCGGAATATCCGTGTAATATATGACCATTTTGAGCCACTTTGCTATGCCGCTGAAGGAAACTGATTATTTTGAGATAGCTTGTCGTTTTTTACGCAATGTTAGGCGGCCGTTATGAATGAAACTGTTACTGGTGACAACTGGTATTTTACATTGATTTCAATTGAAATGAACTGCAGCGGCGGCCATTACAGAGCGTTATGAACGAGTTTTGGCTGGCTAAAACTGAATGCCAGCGAGGCTTAATCATTTAACTGAAGCTTTGTAAATAGCCGCCGTTTTAATAGTCAATCACTTTTCCGTCATTCTGACCACAAGAACCGGCACCTCAGACCGGCGGATAACACGTCTGGCCGTGCTGCCCATGACCACGTCGGCCAAAGTTCCCCGCCCATGGGTTCCCATGACAATCAAATCACATTTTTTTTCTGAAGCCACAGACAGAATTATTTCTACAGGATTGCCTTTTTCGACCACAATTTCATCTTCATTGTCGTCGCGCGCTTCAAAATCGGCTTTAACCTTCTCACTGAATTGATCCAAGATATCACGGATGAGATGATGATCCCTTCTTTTGCCAATCAGTGCATCCTTGGCATCTTGTTGATGTTTGATTTGAAGTTCCTGCCAGCGCTTTTCACCGATGTAACCCATGGCACCGCTGCTATCGACAATGGACGGCATTTCCGGCAGGACATGCAAAAAGGTAATATCGGCTTCATATTGAGTTGCCAAGCTAATGGCATAAGAAAATGCGTATTGAGCACTTTCGGATAAATCAGTAGCATATAAGATGTTCTTAATCTGTACGTCTGGAATTTGCATACATCCTCCCTAAGATTGTAATTGTAAATGAATTATTCAAACCTGCAAGGGTGATTGGCTCTTCGGTCTTAGCTCTTGGCTGCTTGCAGATACCGGCTAAGAACTGCTCTTGAACTGCAAAGGACAAGGAGCTAACAACCAACAGGTTGGTTCTTCTCGCCGCCCATAACTGAAAATACGAGGGGATTGCCCCCTAGTTGATAAACCAGATCAACGGGTGATGATATATCCCAGACGGCAAAATCAGCGACCTTGCCAGCCTCCAGCGTTCCAATCTCATCCTGGAGGCCCAGGGCCTGGGCCGCATATCTGGTAGCACCCGCCAGAGCCTCGGCCGGCGTCAACTCAAACAAGACGCAAGCCATGTTCATCATGCTGCGGATTGAAAGTACCGGGCTGGTTCCGGGGTTGGCATCGGTACTGACGGCCATGGGCACTCCGGCTTCCCGCAGGGCCGGGATAGGCGGTTTCCGGGTTTCGTTCAGGTAATAGTAGGCCCCTGGTAACATGACAGCCACACACCCGCCTTTAGCCAGCTGGGGGGCATCCTCAGGATCTAAATACTCCAAATGATCGACACTCAGAGCGCGATAGCGCGCTGCCAAAACGGCCCCTTTGGAATCTGATAACTGCTCGGCATGCAGCTTAACCGGCAAGCCATATTCACCGGCAGCCTTGAAAATGCTTTCTGTCTGGTCCAAAGTAAAACCGATGGTTTCACAGAAAACATCAACCGCCGATGCCAGATTCTGATCGATTACTTCGGGCAATATGGATGTAATCATCATTTGCACATAGTCATCGGATCGGCCTCGATATTCCGGTGGAACCGTGTGGGCGCCTAAAAATGTGGCCATTATCCGAGCAGGTGTTTGTGCACCCAGCTGCTTTATGACTTTCAGCAGTTTGAGTTCATTATCAAAATCGAGGCCATAACCGCTTTTGACCTCCAGCGTTGTAATCCCGTCTGCCATGAGCGCCTGAAGGCGCGGCTTGCTTTGTTCCAGTATTTCCGCTTCTTCGGCGGCCCGCACGGCTCGCACCGTGCTGGTGATGCCGCCGCCGGCCTTGGCGATGGCTTGATAATCAGCCCCTTTAAGACGCATCTCGAATTCATTGGACCGATTGCCCGCATATACCAGGTGCGTGTGGCAATCCACCAAACCAGGCGTCACCCATGCTCCAGCCAGATCCTCTATGCGACCGGCAATGGACTTGGCCGCAGGCGATAATTTCTGTGCCGGACCGACCCACAGAATACGTCCGTTATGGACAGCAATTGCCCCATCTTCGATGACGCCATATTCGCTATCGCCGGCCATGGTGGCCAGTTGAGCGTTGAGCCAGAGGGAATCAAATGGTTCAGAAAGCATTGCTCGTTATCCTTAGTAATCGCTATCGGGATCGGAATCGGGATCGGGGTCGATCTTACTGTTTTTTTCGATAACGATTGCGATACCGATAGCAATATCGATTTAAAAGAAAAATACAACTTAACGCTTATCAAGAATGGCCAATACCTCCGCACAGCTATCTTTGGCTCGCCGTGCAATCCCTTCAGCCTCTTGGAGAACCTGGACTTTAAAATCCTGATCGGTGACATCCTTCATATTAATAAGCACATTCTGCCAGGCCCCCCAGATACCGGTTTCCAGCGACCGGGCACCCACTTGAACATCCGATTTGGAGGCCGGATTTCCGTAGGTCGCGACGGCAACCATGGCCTCCCAGGCTGCGTCTCCCAAGCGCATGGTGGCCAATGGTATCTGAATCGCCGTCTTCAAACCAGCCTGCATGGCTTCCTGACGCCGGTGTCTGTCCGCCTCGCTTTCTGTGGGCATCCGCAACGCTGCCATAAAATCGGCAAAAGCGTCGGTGTCCGCATCGATTAAGGGGATCAGCTCCTGCGTGATGCGATGCAAGGGCGGAATAATCTTACGCATCTCGGAATCCAGGTCTTCGAATTTGCGCACGCCATAAGTCAGCTTGGCTACCATGGCTCCCAAACCCACGCCCACGGCCGCCAGTTGAGCCGAAACAGACCCCCCGCCCGGGGCCGAAGACCTTGAAGCCACTTCTTCAATAAATCCCCGCAGGGTCATGTTCGTCAGGGGCGCAACGGGCGGTTCGGCTACAATGTATTCGATGATGCGCTCTTGGGGATCAAAGGCTGTGATAGAATTGAGACCCAAACGCTCGATGGCCAGCCGAATTTTCTGGTCGTCTTCAATAATAAACAGGCCCTCTTTTTCGATATAATATTCGGCCGCCATCAGGATGGATTCCAGGGGCACCACACCGACAATTTCTGATCCCGCAACCCCTACATTTAAGTGCCGGGCCTCCTCCTTAACGGCTTCAAACAATGTGTGAATGGGCGTAATTCTGTAGTCATTAAGATTTACGGTCACCTGGGCCAGATTGTACTCGTCCACAAACCAGCCCATGCCTTTAACCATTGTCAGGCGCCCGGGTTCCTGGGGCCCGCGTCCAGCCTCGCGCAAATTCAGGGCAATGCGGTGCGCTTGGTTGGGCGTACCGATAATATTGACATTGTAGGCAATTAAAAAATTACGCGCACCCGTGGCCGTGGCCCCCCAGCCTGGTATAAAATCGGCCGGACCATAGTCGGGTCGCCATTGCGGATCTTTGAGGCGCTCCGCCAAACCTTCATACTCGCCCTGGCGTACATCCGGAAGCCTGCGGCGGTAGTCCTTTTTGGCGGCGTGTTCATAAAGAAACACCGGAACCCCTAAGGTTTCGCCCAATAGTCGCCCGAATTTTTCGGCAATGGCCACGCATTCCGACATACTGATATTGGCCACCGGTACAAAAGGACAGACATCCAAAGCACCAAACCGCGGGTGTTCGCCCGTATGCCGGGACATGTCGATCCTCTCCCTGGCAACGGCCGCAGCATTCAAAGCTCCCTGTACCACGGCTTCCGGATCACCCACAAACGTATATACCGTCCGATTGGTGCTGGCGCCCGGATCAACATCCAGCAAACGACAGCCGTCTGTTTCACGAATGGCCCGGGAAATCGCTTCGATCACTGCCTGATCGCGACCCTCGGAAAAATTGGGAACGCATTCAACGATTTGGTTCATTAATCTTTCCTCTCTATTTTCTCACTTTCGGTTATGCTGGAATTGGAAATTATTAAGTGGCCCTTATAATTGATTCGCGGACTCCGATTAGGCCGTTAGGTGTTTAGACTATTAGGCTGTTAGCTGCTAATCGTCTAACAGTCTTCAGCCTAATAGTCTAAACCCTATTCACCTAAAAGGCTCGCTACAGCATTATCAATTAAATTGTCATCCGCCAAATAGGGTAAAGTGATGTGATCACCATTCTGGTTGTCACGATTGTATTCTGCGGCGACAGATATGGCATTGGGGTTACGGGCCCAATTGCGGCGCGCCACGCCGCCCATAACATCCCAGGTAATGGCCGATCGGATGATGGCATCCACCTGGGAACTGCCGTCCAGGACCAATCCGAATCCACCATTGATGGCCTTGCCTATGCCAACGCCGCCGCCATTGTGGAGCGCCACCAGAGACATGCCCCTGGCCGCATTACCGGCAAAACAATGGGTGGCCATATCCGCGCAGACATTGCTGCCGTCTTTGATGTTGGCGGTTTCCCGAAAAGGTGAATCCGTACCGCCGGGATCATGATGGTCGCGACCCAGCATCACCGGACCGATCTCACCTTCGCGGACCAGCTGATTGAATTTGAGTGCAATGGTCATACGTCCGACGGCATCCTGGTATAAGATTCGCGCCTGGCTGCCCACCACCAGTCTGTTTTTCCCGGCCTCCTGAATCCAAATGTAGTTGTCACGGTCCTCGGGTCGGCGCTTAGGGTCGATGCAGGCCATGGCAGCCTGGTCCGTTATGCTAAGGTCTTCCGGTTTGCCGGACAGGCAAACCCATCTAAAGGGGCCATAACCATAATCGAAGATAGGCCCCATGATATCCTCAAAATAAGAAGGAAATATGAAGCCGTCTTTGGCATCGACGCCATTTTGGGCCACCTCCGTGATGCCGGAATCAAAGACCGCTTTCAGAAAGGCATTGCCATAATCAAAAAAGAAAACACCCTGCTCCGCGAGTTCTTTGATGAGTTCATAATGGCGTCTAAGGCTTTGGTCCACCAGCGTTTTAAATTGGGCACGGTCGGTCGCGAGTAATTGGGTCCGTTCTTCAAAGCTGATACCCTGAGGACAGTAACCGCCATCGTAAACCACATGGCATGAGGTCTGATCGGAGAGTAGATCCACATGGATATGATTCTCGGCAATGTAGGCCAGCAAGTCCACAATATTGCCATGATAAGCGATGGATAAAGCCTCCTTATCCGCTTTTGCCCGGGTTGCCAGCTGGAACACCTCCGCCAGATTGCCGGACACCTTGTCCACCCACCCCTGGCCATGGCGTGTCTCGATACGGCTTTGATCCACCTCGGCCACAATGGAGACGGCCCCGGCAATCTTGGCGGCCTTGGGCTGGGCCCCACTCATACCGCCCAAGCCGGACGAGACAAACAAAAGACCTGCCAAGCCCTGATCCCCGGCTACACCACACATCTTGCGGCCGGCATTCAGCAGCGTGTTGTAAGTGCCATGCACAATCCCTTGGGGACCGATGTACATCCAGCCGCCGGCGGTCATCTGACCATAGGAGGAAACCCCCATCTGGGCGGCAATCTCCCAGTCTGCGGGGTTGTCGTAGAGTCCGGTCATCAAACCGTTGGTGATGACCACCCGGGGATTGTCCGGTTTGGATTGGAAAAGCCCCAGGGGATGGCCGGACTGAATCACCAGGGTTTGGTTCTCGGTCAGGCGCTCCAGGTACTGCTTAATCAACACCAATTGCATCCAATTTTGGCATACGCTGCCGGTTTCGCCATAGGTCACCAGTTCATAAGGATACAGGGCCACATCGAAGTCGAGGTTGTTATCGATCATGAGCTGAAAGGCTTTGCCGGCCAGACATTGGCCGCTGTATTCCTGGATCGGTTTGGCTTTAAAACTACCGGGCGGCCGGTATCGATACCCGTATATGCGGCCCCGGGTCCGCAGTTCTTCCAGAAATTCCGGTGCCAGGGCCTCATGGTGCTGGACGGGAACATACCGCAGGGCATTTTTGAGGGCGGTTTTGGTTTGGGCCGGGGTCAAGCGAAAACCGCGGTCCGGGGCCCTGCGAATCCCCTCTTCAAATCGCGTGGGTTCGGGTAATTCATCCGGCAACCTAATTTCCATGGATTGATAAACTGCCTCATGGACTTTCATATTTACGATCCTTCTTTCTCCGCCTTATTCCGGCGCCACCATATGTTTTCAATTGATTATATGTACATGGAATCTAAGTGCATTGATGGCTACGGCCTTCGTTCGTAGGTCATGATTATGACGTTATCGATAATGCCATCGCCATCGTCATCACTTTCCTCGGTCACTTGAAGATCTCCGTTGCCCAGCAATTCATAATCCCAATAATCAGCGTCATCAATGTTGCCGTCCATATCGTCGTCATCCCTTTCCTCGATCCGGTTGCCATAGGCATCATATTCGTAATACTCGGCTTCGTCCATCACCAGATTGTTATCGCTGTCAATCTCTTCCACGGTCTCATTGCCGTCGGTATCATAGGTCGTATATTGCACCCAATCAACAACGTCATCATCTCCCCGGTCCTCGCGGACAATGAGCCGGTTGCCAACGGTCGTATAGGTCCAGCTGGTTATGGATTCGTTTACATCATCACTGTTCAGGTCATAGATCTCATAGGTCATGTCGCCACTGCTGTTGTAAGTCCACGCGTAGTCAAAATCTTCAATGGCAACGCCCGAGGTGGACATTCTTCTTGAATTGGCATATTCAATACGGCCATCGGCCTCATCCCAGATCCAGTACTTGATGGTCTGCGCATTGGTCAGGTTGGTGAATGCCAGGCTGGCCGGGTAGCCGTTGGCATCATAGGTGTATTCAATTTGATAATCGGGGTCGAGGTTGTCGTCATGATACACCGTGTCCAGGCGGGGCAGCCCGTTAGCATAGGTATCCAGCTCGTGAGTTTCGTAAAATCCATCACCATCCGAGTCGACCCTTATTTCAATCAGAAAATTATCGCCGTCATAATAGTAGGCCTCATATTCATCGGTGATATCATCATTGCCCAGATCGACATTTTCACGTGTGCAATTGCCGCCCTCATATATTCGGGTTACCTTGTGATCGATGGTACCATTGTTGTTGAGGTCATATTGGTTCGATACCATACGCCAATCCGCCTCGTTCACTTTAAAGCTGATCGAGCTGCCGCCCCCATCGTCGTCATCGTCATCATCGTCCCCACCACCACCGCCGCCGTTGCAGCCGATGATCAGGGCAACGGACAAAGCCATCGCTAACAAAAGAACAAAGAAACTCTTGCCTAGCTGTGTTCGATCTAGTTTCCACATTGGGCGCCCCTCCTGATTTTGAATTTGAATAATCATTACAAGCTATCTCAGTATAATCTAATCCCGCCAGACAGCTGGGCAAAACGGCTCAAAATGCTCATATATTGGGTGGATGCTCCCCATTTTATTTTTCCACTCCCATGGCAGAAGGCCCTATCCTTGTTTTGAGATAGGTTGTAGTCCGGGATCCTAATAAATTTTTAGTCCCGATGCAATATTTGTTGTTCTTTTGCACCGGATTATATGGCCGGGAAGTCCTTTAACAGCTACAAGCTATCTCAAATTTATCCAATTCCTTCTGGCGGCAGGGCGTAACGGCTAAAATGCTCATATATTACGTAGATGCTCCGCTTTTTATCTGTCAAATCCCATGCCCCAGGACGAAATTTTAATTTTGAGATAGGTTGTTCTTGCTTGCCTGCATTCCAAAGACATGGTTGTACTTGTTCATATTCGTGATTATGGTGTCTGTATAATCTCATTGAATTAAAGAATAAGGATAGAAACATGCGTGCGGAATCTGGAAATCATAAGGACAAACTGATTGAGGCGCTGCAAAATCAGGTGGCAGACAAGGAACAAAAATACCAGGACCTTAAAAGCCGTTTTGATGCTCGGACCGCAGAATTCAACCAGGAGTGCGCCGTGCGGGATAATACCGCCGAGGCCCTGCGCATGGCTGAAGTTATCGTGGACCAAAGTCCGGTTGTACTTTTCAGCCGGCTGGCCGGCGACGATCCCAAACTCGTTTATGTAAGCGAAAATATACGTCAATGGGGATACACGGCCGAGGCCTTCTTAAATTCAGATATTTTCTTTAAAGACATCGTTCATCCCGAAGATTCAGAGCGTATCGCCGAAGAAATCGGTGACTACGCCGAAGAAGACGCCGAGGAGTATACCCAGGTCTATCGCATTGAAACCGCATCCGGAGACTACCGTTGGGTGGAAGACCAAACCGCGGTTCTACGTAACGAAAACGGTGTTAAAACCCATAACCAGGGCATCCTGGTTGACATTACCGAGCGTAAGATATCGGAAGAAAAGCTGCGCAAAAGTGAAGAGAAATTTCGCCGCATTGTAGAGACAGCCGCCGAGGGATTCCTGCTGATGGACACGGACCTGGTGATAACCGATGTCAACGATGCCTACTGCCATCTGACCGGCTATACCCGCGAGGAGCTCATCGGTATTACCCCCCTGGACCTGGCTACGGACGAGTTCCGAACTTATATGACGACCAATCGCGACTCGATTCTGGCCACGGAAGTCCGGGAGTTGGAGGGTAGCATCGTAGCCAAAGACGGTCATCAAATCCCCATTCTGATTCATGGCAGCACCCTGACAGACGACCAGGACAATGTCATTGGCAACATGGCCTTTGTAACCGATATGACCGAACACAAAAAAGCCCTGGCCCTGGCCGGCGAGGTTCAGAAGAGTCTGCTGCCCCAGGACAAACCCCGTGTGCAGGGTCTCGATATTGCCGGTCGGAATGTATCGTGCGATGAAATTGGGGGCGATTATTTTGATTTTCTGTGGCGACAGGATTCCAACATAGGGCCCTTTGGTGTGGTTGTAGGCGATATTTCCGGTCACGGGGTGGATTCAGCCCTTTTGATGACCACTGCCCGCGCTTTTTTAAGAATGCGGGCATCCCAGCCCGGATCCATTTCGGATATCATCACGGCCATGAATCAACACCTGGCCCAGGATGTGCTCGATACCGGCCGTTTCATGACCCTGTTTTACCTGAGCATCGATCCTCAGAAAAAAAGACTGGACTGGGTGCGGGCCGGACATGATCCCGCCCTGATTTACGACCCCAATGAAGATACGTTTGAAGAGTTAAAGGGCAGCGGTGTGGCTTTGGGAGTAACCGAAGGTTTCAACTATACCGAAAATCATCGTGACGGCCTTAAAAACGGTCAGATTATCGCGGTGGGAACTGATGGCATCTGGGAGGCGATCAATGGCAATAATGAGATGTTTGGAAAGGAACGTCTGCGCCAGATCATTAGTTCCCATGCCACTGCAGGTGCTGCGGAAATATTGGATGCAGTTTACAGCGAATTAAATGCATTTACGCTGGGCCAGAAGTCTGAGGATGATATTACCCTAGTCATTGTCAAAATTGATGGGCTAGACTAGCTTCTAATCGTCTAAGCTGCCAAGCCGATCCACCTTATCCGTCATCCCCATGAAAGCTTGTCCCCTTGAGGAGGGGGTGGGGATCCAGAACCTAATATTATGCGAAAAGGCTCTGTCTTGATACCCTTTCAGCTACGCTCTGTGTGCTGCTACCTTCGAATTCTAATAGGAGCGTGATCCTGCCGGACGGCCTGATAAATAAGATAACAAATCCTAAAACTAGTACTTTGTATCCATTTGACTTACTACTTTGACCGTATAGATAACTAATCTCTTAAAAGCTAATATGGTCAACTTCCCAAGTATATAACTCGTTTGATTCATCATCAATAACGCATAATTTATTATCAATAAAACCAAGAGCTACTGGTGCATTACCTGGAGATGCCATAGAGAGAAATGATTCGCCATCCATACTTATTTTATAAATACGATTGGAATCTGCCTTTGATACCCAAAGATATTGACCATCGAAAGCGATGCCATCCAATTCCTTCTCAGGGGATGATAGCTGGTGTAACAATTTACCCTCTTTGTCAATTTGGTAAATGCAATTATCATTATTACTAAACCCACCGCCCACAGCCCAAAAAGAACCATCCGCATAGACCATTTGGCCGCAACGAATTTTCGTACCATTGTTTAAATCTGGATCATCGGGAAAATTTATTATAGAAATCAGGTCCCCATTTAAATTATGTTTACTTAAAAGAAAATCTGTATTTATCCATAAGAATTCACCATCATATGCGATGCCTTTTATATCTGATGTTACATCTACCTCAATATCCCTGATTTGATTTCCATAGATATCAGTTTGCTTTACATGATATTCGGGATTATCATACAATCCGGTTTTATAACTGAAAAATAAATCTTGATTGTAGGCAGTCATTACTGTGTTTGAGGAGTAGCCCCTTCGTTTAATATGATCATTTTCTAGTGAATGAACATAAATACTAGATTGATCAGAAATTGATAGTAGAAGATGCTCATCATAACTTTCAATACCGGAAATATGGATATCACCATAGAATTTCCTTTCAATAAAATCTCCATTAATATCAATTGTTTGTATAAAGTTATTGTTTGCCACCCAAAATCTGCTATTATGGAATGTCATAGCTTCTACATCCATAAGAGTTGAAGTATCTGCAAGTTTGATCATATTTTGGCTATTATCTAAATAATAGAGACTATCGACTCCACAATATAAAACCAACTTCTCGTTGTCAAAAGCAATTGCTTTAGGTGAAGGATAGATATTTTCAATTATCTCTATTTGATTTCCATCCGTATCGTACCTAGCAATTGAGTAATCTCTATCTCTTAAGACCCAGATATTTTCACCATCACATGTAATATCCTTTGCATCATACACAGAAAATTGTGATAGCACCGTGCCTACAGTATCAAATTCAGTAATAGTAGCGGTTGAGCCCAAATCAACTTTGCTAGCCACAAAAATTGATTGGTTGCTAGTGCAAAGTCCTTTTATATCACCTGGTAATGATTCGACACTTATAACTTTTGAGTTGATGTACAAATTAACAGCATCATACATTTCCATCATACTAACAGGTTCTCCATAAATACCGCCTCCATGTCCAGATACTATTGAAGTTGGACAGGTTGGTGTAGAACCATAAATCGATTTTTGTGAAACCACCTCTCCGCTAAATGCTTCAAAAATATCTATATTCATATGATACCGATATTTGTCTTTCACAGTGCCATCCGTGTAGGCGCAATTACCATCCATCTTTTCGGGGTATTCACTAATACAAAAAATCACTTCTGAGCTTTGACCATCTAAGTCGCATATATGGCTTGGGAAAAAATAATTCCATTCTCGATGAACTGCACTATCACTACTTATATTGAAAGGATGAACTACTGATGATTCTGCATATGGGGGAGCTGTAGGAATAGGTGTTTGAGATTCACATAGTTCTCCAACATTCGCGATCGCTGAACAATCATTATTAAGAAGGTTATCACAATCGTCATCAATATAATCGGTACAGTTTTCTATGGCCCCTGGGTTGACAAATCGATTTTGATCATTGCAATCTCCAATTATGGAGATCAAATTATCCTCAGATTTATAATTTTCAGGTTGAGAGATATCAATTAACTTACTTCCATCTGAATAACCGTCTCCATCAGAATCTTTATACCAGAACTGTATTTGCCAAGTGTCGTCCCCATCATCATCGTCACCACCGCCTCCGCCTTGATTGCAAGCTAGAAGAAAGAAAACAAGAACAATACTGATTGCTAAACAAAAGCGTAGACTACGCAATTTAAATTTTGACTTATAAGGCATCTGAAGGCTCCTCTAATGATAATGCTTTCATATAAATTCTCGGCAAGAGATAGTAAAAAATCAGATTGATGTCAACATCCCCTACCAACTAAACTCTTTTAATAAAATAAATATTTATGAAATTCTAAAGTCGATATTGATCAGCAATGCTTAATTAAGCTTGATATTATTATGTGAATTAGAACACAAGGATACTCCTATTAGTCAAATAAACAGTGTCTCAAGATGTGTGCAAACACCATTTTTAATATATTTAAGACATCTTGTATAAGTCATTAAGCACTAATAATGATTTTGCCAACATTTGAGCAATTGTTATAAAGAAATCTATGATCAACTGCGTATCGCAATTTTGACATTATATTAGCCTCAAACAAAAAATTGAAGCGGCAAACATTTCTGATGAGAAGAATATCGTTCTTCAAAACATTCTTACCCTGGTAGACAGATTAGAATGGAGAGATACAATTAGTTATAGATGGCTGGATGTTACAGAAATGTGGCCCAGCAGTAACTGGACCCAATATATGCTCGATCTCACCATGAATGCGACACCTGGTCAATACTTTGATTACTGTAATGGTGCGTCCTACCTCCTGTCTGCTATAGTCCAGAAAGCAACAGGCTCACGAAGTTACGATTTTGCCATGGACAATCTTTTTAGACCTATTGGTATAAGCGATGTAAAATGGTTCTCTAATCCCCATGGTATTGACATCGGTTGGGGAAGGATGTGGCTAAAACCACATGATATGGCCAAATTCGGTTGGCTTTTTTTAAAAAAAGGGAAATGGCAAGGCAAACCAATTGTATCGGAAAAGTGGATTGCCAAAGCCACCAAAGGTTACCTTTTAGCTTCTTCCTTTGCCCTTTATAGTTATCAATGGTGGGTCTATGATGCAGGTTATTATGCCGCTGTTGGCTATGCCGGACAACGTATTTTCGTTCTTCCTAAGCAGAATATGGTGGTCGTGTTTACCAGCTTTAAAGCACACAGAAAGCCGGAATATTTGATGAAAAGGTATATTCTCAAGGCCATTGAGTCAGATTCACCAATTCCAGTTAATAATAAAGCAAATACGAAATTAAATGAACTGGTTGAAAAATGTTCCTTAGCGCCCCAAGCCTTTCCTATTCATGACCTTCCTAAACTGTCAAAAACCATATCCGTCGTAAAGTACAATATTGAACCGAATAATATCGGATTTAACAATACAACTTTACTTTTGGTTCAAAAAACAGCGCAGCAATTATGGAATATGGTTTACAAGATAAGCAATTTACGGTGGAAGTCGGTTTAGATGGTGTTTATCGGATTACTGAATTTCCTGAGGGAACCACCGCCTTTGAAGGCGGAAGGTTAAACCAGAATTATATCTACATCGGTAATTCTGTCGCATTTAAAGGGGATTGGTTAAATGAAGATACGTTTATGTTTTCCTATATTAATGTCGAACATACCCAGGGAACGAGTGGTGAAATAACATTCACCGGAGATAAGGCTGAAATTAATTTGATTGGTCCCGCTGGTGACAGGATTAAACTAAAAGGGACCAGGGAATAAAATCCGTTCCCGACTTTAAGAAGCACGATCCTTTCGCCAACTGGGCAAAAAGCAAGTCGCTGCAATGCATTTAACGCCCACCGACTTCGTCGGTTGCTATATTGTAAAATATCTATCCCGCGCGTCAAGACTTATCGGCCAGGAAATCGACAATCTGACTAAACGCTGCCGAACGTGGTTATTCGGAAAGTTCAAGTTAATTGAGCCCTCGGGTAGTTTTTTAATTTATGATTTAATTGAAAAACACCCCGATCCATGCGTTAATTAAATTCGGCTCGAGCTTTCTATATAAGCGCATTGCAGAATCGAATGCCTGAAGGCCCTAAGGTGTCCTTCAGCAAGGAATTCTAATTTAGAGGATGGAACTCAGTGATCAGACTCGGCGGAATCGGTCAGGCTTTCGGGGAAAGAAATTTTCGTATTTACACTGTCGGCTCTATTGTTTCGTGGGTAAGTTTCTTCATCCAGCTACTCGCCATAAATTGGCTTACGTGGGAACTTACAAAATCTACGCTATGGCTTGCCATAATTAACTTTCTAGATATAGCCCCAAATTTTATTTTTGTACCAATTGGAAGTGCTCTGGCCGATAGAATAGATAGAATCCGCATCGTCATCATTACCCACATATTCGCTTTGTTCCAGGCGCTTGCATTAGCGATACTTGCACTAACAGGTCAGATAACAATTCACCATGTGGCGCTACTCGTATGCCTGCACGGATTGATCCACAGCTTTAGTGTCCCATCCCTATTTGGCATGCTGCCCAGAGTCATTTCCAAGGAAAACTTGTCGTCCGCCATAGCCGTTAACTCGGCATATACCCACCTGTCACTTTTCGTCGGTCCCATGATTGGCGGGATACTGATATCAAAATTTCATATTTCCGCCGCCTTTTTCGCTAATGTAGTCGGTTATTTAGTCTATCTGATCACCATTCGGTTTCTGCACATACCACCCGAGAAAGAGCGACCTTTAGTAAGCGACGGAATTCTCACCGATATTTTAGAAGGCGGGCGCCACATCATGAATCATGCCGG
Source organism: uncultured Desulfobacterales bacterium (assembly GCA_964452555.1). Classification (GTDB taxonomy): domain Bacteria; phylum Desulfobacterota; class Desulfobacteria; order Desulfobacterales; family B30-G6; genus B30-G6. The sequence goes on along the minus strand of CAYVMI010000023.1, from coordinate 62,683 downwards.
CATTGGCCCCATGCTATTGTTGGTGTTCATTGGCAGTGCGGTTTCATATAGTCTGTTTAACCTACTGCCTGCCTTTGCTGACATAAGATTTAAGCAGGGTGTCGATGGACTTTCAATCCTAATGGCATCTGCCGGACTCGGTGCGGGCATGGGTGCTCTCTGGCTTGCATACCAAGGATTATCTGAACGAACAACCATGCGTACCCTTGTTAGCTTCCTCATCGTTATCTTGAGCGTAGCGATGTTTGTTTCAACGGATAATTATATTCTCGGAATTCTTTCTATTTTTATCTTTGGTGCCGGTAATGAAATCCGTGGCACCGGCATTGTCACACTGATTCAAAATTCCGTAGACGATGCTAAACGCGGCCGTGTAATGGGATCTTATTTTCTTATTCATAGAGCTTCAAATGCATTTGGTATGCTGATTATCGGAACAGCAGCAGATTATTTTGGTTTATTCTATCCACTGATTATTATGTTGATATGCAGTTTAATAATCTGGGTTTGCTTGTTTAAGCGCAGGCGGCAAATTCATGATGCCTTCATGGAATAGAATCCTAATCAATACGAAAGGGAGACATTAGAAATGCCAGGTAAGCGACTGTGGTGCCACAAATTTAAAAGAAGCAATTGAATTTAGGAAGCCATCCGAATCAAACGAAAACCGAGTCGATTGCTGCGACGGTCCGGCGAACTGAGACTGCGTGATGCACACCGGCAGTACCAGTCTTCACTCCCCCAGTCGCCCCCCCGCAGCGCCTTGGCCAACCCTGTCTCCGGGCCCGAAGGATCAACCGAAGGGCTTTGAGAATAATAGTTTCGGTCAAACCAGTCCTGACACCATTCATGCACGTTTCCGTGCAGGTCATAAAGCCCCCAGGCATTAGGATTTAATTGCCCGACGGGATGCGTCCGGCCTTCCGAGTTTTTTCCATACCAGGCGTACTGACTGAGGGCAGTCCGATCACTGCCAAAGGTATAAGCACTCTCCGACCCGGCCCGGGCCGCATATTCCCATTCGGCTTCAGTGGGTAGACGATATGTATTCATTTCCTCCCTGGCATTCAGCTTCCGGATAAATTCCTGCACATCATGCCAGGATACCCTTTCCACCGGTCTTAAGTCATCCCTGAATTCACTGGGATTGGTGTTCATTACCTCAGTATACTGTTCTTGGGTGACGGCATATCTGCCCATAAACAATGCTTTACTGAATTTCACCATGTGACGTGGATTTTCATGATCCTCGGCCTGTTCACTTCCTTTATCCCCGCCCATTCTAAAAGAGCCTGCCGGTATCAAAACAAATTCCATTCCGATGCTATTGGTTGTTGTATCATTCATTTTTCGCTAGTCACCCATGAAAAAATGTGGTTCATCGAATTTAAGCATACTTTTATATCGGTGTTGATCTATAAAAAGAACATCCAACATCGAACACCGAACATCGAACATCGAATAAGGAGTTCTTACCTATTCTATTAAATGATGAGAGCAACATGCGGCGCAAGCACCTGTGCGCGCGAGCGATTCCATATTCGACGTTGGATGTTGGATGTTGAATGTTCGATGTTGATCATTTGTCACTTTCGAACTCTGTTATTTAATAAACATACAATCGGAGATGTTAAGACCCCTTGCGGCGAGTTGAACAGCGCTGACGGATTGTTCATTTCGCGTGGCCTAATCCTAAAAGTTGAGTCAGCTATCTATGAGTTAAGAGCTCCAACGCAACCCGGCAATAAGTTTCCACACCGGTCAGGAGGATGTCTTCATTGAAATCAAACTCGGGGTTATGGACCGAAGCGCCTTCCGGACGTCCGGCCCCCAATGCGAAATAACAACCCTTCACTTTTTCCAGAAAAAATGCAAAGTCCTCTCCCCCCATGGTCTTAGCGGGAACGACGACCTGATCGGGCCCCACTACTGCAGCCGCGCACTTCTCAACCAGTTGTGACATTTCAGGATCGTTGATAGTAACCGGATATCCCGGGGAATAGGTCATTTCGTATTCGGCCCCCATGGAATCGCATACGCCCTTAATGATCTTATCCAGGCGCCTTTCCCATTGGGACCAGATTTCAGAATCAAAAGTCCGGGTGGTACCGCTCATTTCAGCCACCCCCGGTATGATATTGTGGGCCGTGCCGGCGTGCAAACTCCCGACGGTCACAACCGTCGGACTTAATGGATCTGACTGCCGGCTGACCACACGTTGTAAGGCGTTGACCACCTGGGTTGCTACTTCGAGGGCATCCACGCATACATGCGGCATAGCCCCATGACCACCCTTCCCTGTAATCTTGATATCAAACCGATCCATGGCCGCCATAAATGGCCCACTACGCACACCGATGGTGCCTTCGGGAATTTCCGGCCAGACGTGGCATCCAAATACACAGTCCACCGGCGGGTCATTCAGAACACCGGCTTCAATCATGGGTTTGGCGCCTCCCGGGCCTTCCTCGGCCGGTTGAAACAAAAACTTGATGTTGCCACTTAGATCAGACTTGAATTGATCCAGCACCGTCGCGGCCCCCAAGACCATGGTCATGTGAGCGTCATGTCCGCAGGCATGCATGGTCCCCGGATGGGTGGATGCAAACGCAAGATTGGTAGCTTCTTCGATGGGTAAAGCGTCCATATCGGCCCGCAATAATATGGTGGGGCCCGGGCGGCCGGTCTTCAGGGTGGCCACAAGACCATATTCGGCAATATCGCTTACCATCTCAAAATCAAATTGTGACAGGCATTGTTTCAGGTAAGCGGCTGTTTTAGTTTCCTGGTAGGCTATTTCCGGGATACGGTGCAAATCGCGGCGGGTGCGAATGATAAAATCTTTGTTTTCTTCTACGATCTGACGCAGCTCACTCATTTCAAATCCTTTTCACCTTTATGTCTTTTGGTGTTTGTCTGCAAATTCGACTTGATCCGAAATGCAAAGCAGTAGGTTTAAATGATTGCTGCCATCAAACAATACCATATTCGTACAAATCGCAAGAAAAAACCGTTCAAGCAGCCAATTTCGATTCACAAACCCATATATAATCAAATAGTTATACAATCTTGGATTTTTTACCCAGGATCAAAAGCACTGCGTAGGGGACCGTGTTGAACACTATCCAAAATATCTTGTATATACCAAGCAGAAAATAGATGATCATATTAAAGTTATCCGGATTGAGATTAAATAATCGAACGTGGATACGGCCCCATAAATCCCCTGCTAACATAAAACCCAAGAAGCTCAAGATCAACAATACGCCATTTATAATTGTGGACCACTTTAAAAAGGCTTTCAGTTTGTCCATATCCATGATGAACCTCCCTTTTCTCTCAACAATCTGCATTTTTTATTATCTTGCCTAACGGACAAAAATCTCAATAATACGACGGAATCGACTCTTGGATGGCTTTTTCCACTCCATAGATTCCGATTTTAATATCTGGTATTGGGCGGAATCAAACTGACATACCACTACGGGATAGCCGATGGCGTTCAAGGCTTTTTCGATCACGCTTGCATTTAAAATAGTGCGGTGATCCACGGCTATTAATTGTTTTTCAAAATTTGCTGCAACTCCCATGTAACCATCCAACCCTTTGAGTTTACTATCAATTTTCAAAAGACAGGACCCGCACGATAAATTCTGAATGGTATAGAATGTTCGATATGTATCTGAAGTCCAACCAATGGATTGGAAAATGACGATCAAACCGATGTGTACACCCGCAACTAAGACGCCTGTAACTTTCACCATTAAAATTCCCCTTATTCCAATGCCATATCCCAATAATTAAACAAATTTTTCTACTGTTAGAATATTGACTTGAAAACACCCCTGCAAGTACATTGTCGTGTATGGATGATTTATGTCGCAGGAGGAAATGTTGATGTGTTTTCAAAGGGTTTTTAGCTTGACTGCTATCCTAATTGGATGGAAAATAGCATGAATGGATCCTGATAATATCCTCGGCGGTGCACCCTATTCACAGGACTTTTTTATGTCAGCCACTGTAAATAGCCCAGAGAAACCTGGCAGCCTACAACCTGAAAAGCCGAACCCTTTGAGACAACTCGCAGATTTGGCACAGATGCCAATACAAGACAATGCCGATCGGTTTGCTTTTCGGATGATCATGTACCTCTTGGAGGGTATCCTGATTGGTCTTGGTACCTATTTGTGGCTGGAGCATGCTCAGCTGGGCAAACTTTACCATTGGCTGTTTCCGATCATAGTTGCATTCTTGATTGCCTTCTTTCACTTCGCATTTGTCGAGTTCATTTACAAATTTTTGAGACCGCCCCAAAGAAAACTGGGTCATACCTGGGCCATTTCTTTGGTAGGGCTCGTGTTTGGTTTTCTTTTGGCCTATTCCACCGGTATCTGTGGTATCGTATGCCGGATTCTGAACTCATATTGCCCGGTCAAATGGCATACTTCTCCGCCGGAAACCATTTTGGTCTTTTTTAGAACCGTGTGGTTTCCCTGGTTGATCGCTACGTTCTTCATGACCCAGGGTCTATTGAAAAAACATATCGCCGGCGAACTGGCGAGTATTAAACAGATTAATCATACATTGGAGCAAAAAAGGTTTGAATTTAAATCAGCAGACGCGCCTTTTCAGGAGGAGGCGTATCCGCCTTCGAATTGGGGAGATGCTGGATCTGATACATTTCGGATTACATTAAAGGAAAGTGTAAAAGATATCCCCATTGCAGATATCTATTACATCGCCGTCGAAGACCACTACTGCAAAATTGTTTTCAACCGGAAAGGTGAAACGTTTTCGGAGTATGTACGGCTGTCGTTAAAAAATGCCCTGGCCAAGCTTCCGGAATCGCTCTTCACCCAGGTCCATCGTTCATTTATCGTCAATTTGCTGCATGTTAAAGAGATAAAAAAGGTAGGCCAGACCTATCAATTATTTGTTGAAGGCTTGGATGGTTTTCTGCCGGCCAGCCGGCACCGGGCAGCTGTTTTTTTACCCAAGTTAAAGGCAATTCTGAACCCTAATATTGCAAAAGATGGAGGGCTTCAGAGTCAAGGCGTCTGAGGGAGAAGTCGTAATTCTTTACCTCGTCCCGTCGTAGCTCGAAGAGCGAATTCGGATTCGAACCCTCGGCAACGCAGAATCTGAAGTCCTCCGGCTTTCCCGTAGGGTGAACCTGCATGGCAAAATAGACATCATTCTTAGAATAAATGCGTGGGGATATCATAGAAACAACTGGATTGTTAACATATCGATTATAACTACAAAATATTATCTTTAATTTGCAATGTAGTTTATGCAATTTTAGGGTTAATTGGTTTTTAGCCTTTTTAAACGCGCCAGGGCAAACTCATATTCCACGTTTTCGTCTAAATAGGATCCCAGCGACTCTTCATAATGTTCAAAGGCCTTTGCCTTTTCACCGGAGCCCTCCGCCCAGAATCCCAGGGCCACATGGGCAGATAAAAGATACTCTGGGGAATCTTCGGAATTCACCGTGATAACCTGATCTGTGAGCTTCCCTTGTAGACTCCGGATGATTTTTTGATACCAGGGATCATTTATACTTTTTTGGAGTGATGCCAGAGTTGCTTTAGCCTGCTCGTCGGATCCGAGAAAATGATGAATGCCGGCTTCCAGAATACCCAAACTTAAACGACCCGCATTTTCACGCCCCGCTGTCCGCAGGTAGGTTTGCGTATGCGTCAAAGCCTGTTGCCATTGCTCCGCCATGGCGCTGTAGTATGCAAGCCAAACCAGGACCTCTTTATTTTCAGGGTCCAGGGAATACCAGCTCTGCAATATCGCGATGCTTTCTTTTATCTCCGTGGACTCTTGTTTGAGTTTTACGATGTTGTCGACAATCTCTTGATTGCGCTTTTTAATTTCGCTTGCGTTTACCGCTATCTTCTCCTGGAATTCCTTACCGGAATGCAGATACTTACTTTTGTCTCGTGCGGATTTAAAATCTTCCAATCTTAACCGTTGCACCCGGTCCAGCCCGCAAAATGCCAAGGTGAAAGCCCAATTGTCTGAATCCGCAGCCAGAAGTGCCTTTTGATAATGTTCTTCTGATTTGATCCAATCGCCATATTTCTCGGCATACAGGGCACGCACATAATTAAACCAGCTTTTCTCAGTGCGCGAATACATAGTGTCAGAAAAAGTTAGCGCTGTTGGCGATTTTTCCAACATGCCGGCCAGGTAAGCAAAAAATTCCCACGGTGACCGCCAGTCTAGCGATAACAACACATCAGCGTAAAGGCTTTCCTGGGACCGATCATTTTGCCAGTCAGTTAAAAAAATCATAAATCGCAGGAAATGATTTTGGGCGTCCATGGAAAGGGCCCGTTTGAAATATGTAGCGGCCTGGCTGTATTTTTCCAAACAAAATGCTATCATGCCGGCGGCTGTGACCAAGGCTGGATTCCGGCTCAAATCCAGCGCCTTTTTAATTTTAGATTCAGCATCCTCCCACTTACCCTCTTTTGCCAGCTGCTTGATTTCTTGTATTTTTCTGTCAATGGACGGGTCCAGAACGCCATTCCACTTTTCCTGGCCGGCTTTTATCTCCTGCAGAAAAACCGCAGCTTTGTTAATTGGTAATACCATCCCGATATCCGAGAGACGCGTGGCCACCGGTAATGGTGCCGAAGCCATTTCGACCGCCACTTTGGAAGCAATCCCAATTACTCTGCCGTTTCTATCAATAATAGGGCCGCCACTGTTGCCGCGGTAAATAGACGTGTCGACCTGGAATAGATTTCTAAATGTCCGCCGCACGTGTCCCCTGGTTACACTGACGTTCACAGTGGTTTCCTGGGTCTCACTGCCCAGCGGAAATCCAATGGTTATGACTGGTGACAAGCGTCGGATGCTGGAAGTGTCCAGGTTGAGCTCCAGGGGTAGCGGCTTTAATTGTTTGGGTGTCTTTTCGATCTTGAGTATGGCAAAATCATCCTGCAGCGGATATTTGACAACCTGCCATGTCTTTTCAGGCACCCTGGCAACACCCGCGATAGTCAACCGCGGGATGCCATCCGTACGATAGGCTGATTCTAAAAAATAGACCTCTTCGAGTTTAGAACTGTCTGATAATATCGGAAGTCTTTTAAAAGCCCTCTCGCCTTCAAACCACAGAAAAAGTCGGTACGCCAGGTTAAGCGGCTCCGACATAAATTCGTATTGCGCAATGATGGCGTTTACGCTGGTATCTTCCAACCAGGGGCAGGCGACATGACGGTTGGTCATTAAATACCCCTTTTTATCCACCAGAAAAGCGGTGCCCTCGGTCCAGTTTTGATAAATCACGTTTTCGTCTTCGTCCATTAAACGATATTCGGTCACCACAAATGCCACCGAAGCCGCATACCGTTCCACGAAATTTTCAAAAACGAGTTCACTATCACCTTTTTGCAGGGCGATATAAAGCCAGGCCAAGCCACCGAGTACGATTACAATTACAAAGATGATGAGCATGCTCATCCAGGTTTTTATACCTTTGATTTCACGTTTTGAAGTCCCTGATTTGGTTTCCGACGATTCTATCTTTTTAAGGTCCTTAAACCTTTCAAGAACCTTGGCAACTTCCGCCATTGAATTTGGACGCAAATCAGGATCGTCGGCCAACATAATTTTAATAAGGGCTTTTACTTCATTGGGCAAATTCAGATCATTGATTAAAATTTTAAAATCCGGGGCGTCGTAATCAGCTGTGAGAATCTCAACAAAAAATTTCCCCAGGGACCATATATCGCTGCGTAGATCCAATGGTCGCTTGTTAATGATATCCGGGTGAATAGCCAGAAGGCGGCGCAGCATGGGTCCGGGCCTGTCCAGTGCCGGATCCAGAAACCTTGATAATTTAAAATCTATTTTGACTCCGAGTTTTTCCGCTTCGGTTTGGAAAACGATAATGTCATCCATAATCAGATGCGGGATGATGTGGCCAAATTGGTGGAGTCCTTCCAGAATAGATGCGATTTGATAAAAGATATTAATGGTCGTAATCGGATCGTTGAGCCGGCCGGAAGTCAGGAGAGTCCCCCATTTCTCGGCTTCGTACCATTCACTCACGCGGTACCAGAGACCATCGCTTGACTTTTTAATTTCCAGGTGCCTCACAAAGTAATCTGCGGGCAGTTCTTTGAGTTTTTCCAACTCATCTAAAAGACGTTGGGCAATGGCATCATCCACCCCGGATTGGGGTGTAAATATACGGATCATGACGGGTTGCTCAGTCTCGTCCTGAATCGCCTTACAGAGAATACTTGAATATCCTTCGTGCAGAACCTTGGTAATGTGATAATCATCGACATACTTGCGCCCTTCGATGACATCACTTCCGCATGCCGGGCAGGTTATGATATCTTCTGCGACTAACTGGCCACATTGGTCACATATTTTCATGCTGCTCCAACTAGCTCAGTAAATGATTAGGATTGTCACCAGAGTGTTTGGAAATTGGTGGGGAACTGCCTATTCTTGTAACTTATTTAGAAAGTATTATCAATAGATTGCTTGAGGATGTTGAAGGGAAAATCAGTGCCTTCGATTGAAGGGAACCCCGCAGCAAGACATCGACGAGGAGTTCGACTATTTCAAATGAGGTCTGAGCGACTCGATTTGGCTCGTCGACAAGTCTCAGGGTCGAAGACAAGTCGAGCCGGTACGGGGAATACACTCGCTTTCGCGGCTCATGTCCGAATCAGACAAACCCCGCGATAACGCCGTTGGCTCTCAAACTATCATCAATCCAGGTTTTTAGCGTAACATACAGCCGATGACGGACAGATATTCTGAAATTCCGCTGTGCCGGCAATCGCCTCTGGAACCGATGCTCTTTGGGTTACCTGATAATCCAACTTGGGGAAATAATCGATGGCCGTTGTTGTGAGCAGGTAAAGCGTCTTAACGCCCTGCTTGCGGGCTTTATGCTCCATGGCTGCGGTCAGAAGCGCTCCCAAACCCAGGCCGCGATGAGATGAACTCACAAGCAGCGAACGTAATAATCCGACATCCTGATAGGCTTGCATACCAATGAAGCCGGCCAGCGCCCCGTCTGGCTCTCGCGCGATTAAGAAGTTTTCCAATATTTCAGAATTAAGATCCGATGTCGGCAGATCCGCATCGGATAATAATTTCAGGATGGCCGCCTGGTCACGATCTGCATACGGTTCTATTTGCATTGAATGCTTCACTTTGATTTAAGGTTGCACCCTTGTGCAGGCCATCAATGCCGGCCCACCTGGTGTTTCAATAGTTTGTTCCAGGCTCAGTCCGGCGGCGCTTAAAAGGGTTTCATATTCTACAGCACTTCGCTCGCGCCCACCGCCCATCACGAGTACTTCGATATCGAGCAGTTTGGCAATACTAAAGCCGGGCCCCGGTTCCAGTAGGTATTCCACCACCCATAATTTAGTCTTTGGCTTCATTGCCCTGGCTATATTTGAAAGAATCGTTCGGCAAACATCATCATCCCAGTCATGCAGCACATTGACCAGAAAATAGGCATCGCTAACCGGCGGCGTCTCTTTCATAAAATCAAATGGAATCGCCTGGCAACGGTCTTTGAGACCTGCGGATGCAATCGCCTGTTTTGCAGAATCAACAACCCCTGGTAAATCAGCCACGATGCCCTGAAGTTGTTTGTATTGATATAGTAAGCGAATTAGAAATATCCCTTGGCCACCGCCGATATCACAAATGGAATGATAATCCGAAAAATCATAGGCTTTCAAGATCGCTTCGGCAAATCCCATGGCCTTGGTTGCCTGGCCTTGATCTAACAAGGCCCGCGCTTCCGGATGTTCCTCTAACCAGTCAAAGGACGGGGTGCCGAATGCATGGTCAAAGCCCGGTTTACCCGTGCGAACGGTGTGGTCCAGGGCGCTCCAGGCTTTGTCGTGCCAGTCAGACAGAAACATGCACGCCAAGGGCCGCATGGCGTCTTTCAGCAGGCACTGGGAAAGTGGTGTTAGCCCAAATTTGCGTTCGGCGGTCTCTTCAAATATACCCACAGCTGCCAGTGATCGCAGTATTCGATAGAGGGTAGATGCGTGCGTACCTGTTTTCCTCGCCAGATCCTCAACTGATAAGGGGCCATTGCGCAGCAGATCGGCAATCCCAAGCTCGGCTGCCACATGAATCGGCTTGGTGATCCACTTGGCCGTAATCCACTGCATCATTTGATCCTGCGGTGATGGTGCATTCATGGACATAATAAACTCCTTGGATTGATATAATAATTGAAGCGGTCTTTAAAACAAGATTTTGGTTCAAGAATGAGGCGGACGAGTGTTTCAATCCGCAGGAATACATTAGAAGTGGCGGTTATAACACTTCAAGTATTATTGAGGAGTTGAAGCACGAGTCCAACAAAAATATTGGGCCAAAAGATGTTTTCAAGCCTGCTTCTATACGCCTTGGGTGCCAGAGGCCTTAATAGCTGCACGCAACTCCTTTTGATCCAAAGGTGGCACCGCTATTTCCGGTCTGGTCTCCAAGGTAATGATGTCCTCCGGACAACCGGATGCGCACACGCCGCAGCCGATACATCGGTCCAGATCGTTTTGCGGTATGTCTTGATCGCTCATGCTAAGCGCCTGACTGGGGCAGTTGTCAATACAGGTTTCACAGGCGGTGCACCCCTCAAAATCCCAACTGGGTTGATATCCGGAATTCAAGGCAAGCCCCGGTTTTGGCTGAGCCAGGGCGGTTTTCAATATCATGCAATGACAACTGCAGCAATTGCACAGATAATCGATTTCCTGTCTATTGGTCGAAGCATGCACCAGCCCGGCGTCTTCGGCCCGTTGTAAGATGCTGCGAGCCTCGATTTTGTCGATTTGCCGTCCCAATTTACGATCGATGATGTATTGGGCACTCAATCCAAACTGCATGCAGACATCGTCTGGCTTGCCGCAATCATCTTCCGGATCAATCAGCTTGGCCTCATGACGGCAGAAGCAGGTTGAAACCGAAAGAGGCTCGTATTTCTCGATATAAGCTGCCACTTGGTCATAAGTATGGATCTGATTCCGGGCTTCGATTTTGCTGTCTATGGGTATGACCCGCGAGGTCGGAAAGGTCACCTTGGGAGGGCCCTGAAATTTATCGACAGCGGCCTTGTATTGATGAATTAGCCGGGCTAATTTTATATCTCTATCCGTACTGGTACCGCGCATGAATTGAAACTCAAATATCCCCGGAACAAACACCGGCGCTCCAAAAAAGGTCGTATTCTCAAACCGACCGGCGGTACAAAGGCCTTCATCCGCCATGCTTTCCAGGATATCAGCCACCACTTCCACCGGTTTGCCCATCGCTTCAGCTATGGTCTCGGGGGGGTGGAAACCACGGGGTATGGCACAATAGACTTCCGCTTTCTCCGGTGTAAATAACTCGGTCGTCAGTTCATAAAATTCAGGGATATCCATGCCCGGGTATCGACCACCGCGTTTGGCCAGCCGGCTGCATAGTTCTTTATATATGGTTGCTGTCATTATTTTCTCCTCCTAAACTTCTGCATCTTTTTTTGTACTAGAATACAGTATCTCGTTTATTCCCATCCTTTATCAAATTTAGGTAGACCATCCTCGATCGGATAATAACCGCTTTTCTGACTGACCCAAACATGTCCGATGGTTTTTAGCTCGATGGGATTATCGAGCGAACCAGCTGCTACGGCTATTCTTTCCTGATCTCTAGGGTGCCAGAATAAAGAAGAGCCGCATTCGTCACAGAAACCACGGTAGACATTGGGTGTCTCATCGGTAATGGATTGATACCACTTGAGACGGTCTTGCACCAAAAGCTTCAAGTTAACATACGGTATACTCGTATAAGCCCCGAAATTCCCATGAAATTTACGACATTTGGAGCAATGGCAATTCACGATACCGCGCAGGCTGCCGATTATTTCGTAGCGCACCTTCCCACACAGACAACCACCGGTGACACCTTCATTACTTTTTTCTTCAAGGCTCATTTTTAACTCCTTTTTTTGGCGTTTTCACTAACCCGGATGTTGCACACCCCTGAGGCGTTCAATGGCAAGGCATTCAAGGATGCAGCCGTGGTGATCTACTGCAACTCCTTGATAACGCAGTCATTGGACGTCTCAGGGAGTGCCCGCAGGGTGATAATTTTTCTAAATTTGTAAAATTGTGTCGGGAGACAAACTGTCTCCTTGAAAAACTAAATCAGAATCCTATAAATTGTAGCAATTTTAATGTGTTAAATTGTGAATAGATTAATTCTCATGCAATATTCGGGTTAAATAGGGACACGCCTTGATACACACCGTACATCCATTATCTCCCAGGCATGTATCTATATCCAGTACCTCCTGCCGTGATTCAGGATGATCTTCGAAACGGCATAACTCTAATGCCCCCACGGGGCACTTGTCAATACAAATGCGGCAGTCCCCACACTGATTTACGAGTGGTACATCCGGACTCAACCTCATATTGACCAAAATGGCTATCAACCGGTGAATGGGCCCATATTCGGGTGATACAACCAGCAATGATCTTCCCTGCCAACCCAGTCCAGCTTCCTTGGCAAGAATCTTCAAAGACACCAAGCCCATGCGTTTTTCAGGATCATACTCGTCTTCGGGATGGATAACCAGATACTGTTTTTTTCTCTCTTCCAAATATCCCATGACCTGATACGCAATATTCTCAAGGTGAAGCGCAACGTCATCACCGGAAGCTTTGATTCCATACTTACCAAACTGAGCACCCAGTATTATTGCGTTGGAATATCTCTCAAATAGCATTACAGGATCGATGGGTAATCCCAGGGGTATCTTGGACAGGCTTTTCTGGTCTGCAAAACCGACTAAGTCAATTCCCAGGCTATGAATAAAAGTTTTAAGTTCGTGTGTCGATGATTGAATTTTCATGGGTGTCAATGCCATAAGGTCAAATCAACGAAAGCGACGGTTTGCTTTTAACTTCTCAATATATCCCGTAGAACCGATCCTTAGACCGCCTAAAATTGGGGCACCGGTTGCGCCAATGCGGCGACGAAGACGAGCACCAGAGATTGCAGCCAAAGTCTTTGCGATCGTTTTCAACCGCATGCTTGCAGTGCCGGCAAATCCTGGTTACGTCGTCTTTAAAAAACTCCACCGCCTGTCCGCAATGGGGACAGAGAACATCAAAAATCGCATCAAATCCCCACTCCCGGGTATTGTTTCCGCTACATTTTTTCATATTCCCTCCGATTTTATACAACAGATGGGATCCGACCAGACAAGGAGCAAAACATATGCCAGAATAAAAATATAGTATATACAGAATCTTATCAATCCGCAAAGACCAAAATACCTTATGAGGCAATTATGCTTGTCATATATGGCGAATGTGATAAGGTCCGCCGCATATGGTGTTGAATATCCCCGGCAACAAGGAGCTGAAATGGATAAAAACGAGTTTTTCCGGCTGGCCACCCTGAGCATTTGCGGGAGCCTGCAGATAGAAACGGCCTTGCACGAGTGTGTCTGTAGCATCAGAAACCTCATTCCAATAGACCGAATGTTCCTCATGATCTATGAACCGAGCTTGGGCGCCATGCGTACACTGGCCATGGGGTCATCAAAAAAAAGTAAAAAACTCGATTGGCTCACCCCTCTGCCCCAAGCTGCCAGAGATGATTTTCAATATTATCTCAATGCAAAACCATCCGGTGCCATAATTATTGACTCTCCCCAGAATGACTTGGTTGCCAGGGAGATGCTTCGCGGTGCCAGAACCACAGACTGGTCCGTCATGTGCATGGAGCTTTCAACCCAATGTGGACAACTGGGTCAAGTCGCCTTAACCGCCAAAGGTGCAAATCGGTATAAAAAAGAACATGCCGATTTGTTATCGATGCTCCAAAAACCGTTTGCCATTGCCTTTGCCAATACCCTCAGACATCGACAAGTACACAAACTAAAAGATCTATTGGCCGATGACAACCGCTTTTTACACGGGGAACTGCGCGATAAGTCCTGCGTTGAAATCGTGGGCGCCAATGTCGGTTTGCGCGACGTCATGTACAAGGTCCGCCAAGTGGCATCCTTGGACAGCCCGGTGTTGCTTTTAGGTGAGACAGGCACCGGCAAAGACGTTATTGCCAATGCCATTCATTACTCATCATCACGCAGCGAAGGGCCCTTTGTCAGTGTGAATTGCGGTGCCATCCCGGATACCTTGGTAGACAGTGAGCTGTTTGGCCATGAAAAGGGTGCTTTTACCGGTGCGCTTGCCCAAAAACGCGGCCGCTTTGAAAGAGCGCATACCGGCACGATTTTTCTGGATGAAATCGGCGATCTGCCGCTACACGCCCAGGTACGCCTGTTAAAGGTTTTGCAAAGCAAGGAAATTGAACGGGTTGGCGGTATCCGCACCATATCTCTCGACATTCGCGTTATTGCTGCCACCAACCGCAATCTGGAAGAAATGGTGAAAGACAATACCTTTCGTGAAGATTTATGGTTTCGGTTGAATGTTTTTCCGATCCAGATACCGCCGCTGCGGGAGCGGCAAAGCGATATCCCCGCCCTGATCCACCATTTCATAAACCACAAGGCCAGAGAGTTGAAGTTGGCCAGTATTCCGGAGCTGGCACCGGGTGTCATCGATCCCCTCACCCAATACCATTGGCCCGGGAATGTACGCGAATTGGAGAATGTTATTGAAAGGGCCATCATTCTGAATCCCAAGGGCCCGCTTACATTTGAACATCTCTACCCGGGTCATTCAAAGAATGTCCCCGTTCCGATGAAGCCCGGCAAAGAGTTGACCAGCCTGGATGAAGTGATCTCACGCCATATCCACGAGACACTATCCAAAACTAATGGGAAAGTTAGCGGGTCCACGGGTGCAGCAGCAGTCCTCAAGGTGAACCCCAGCACATTACGAAACCGAATGAAAAAATTGGGGATAGTTTACGAAAAACGATAGCAGTGGCAATTGATAGATCTACAACCGACCTTTTCAGAGAGTTGTGAATAGTATTTCAGACATGGGAAGAGTTTTTAACCGGCTGATATTCTTCTCATATTTAAGATTTCAAATAATTGGCAAGGATATGGGCCGTTTCCTCAGCCCCGTTCAACTGGATTATCGGGGTTTTTACTTTATCTTGGTTTACCTGTGATGTGATGGCGCCAAGGAGCGTCTCGGAACTGATCATTCCCTCCTTCAAATGAATGATCTGCTCCCCCGCAGCTTCTTGGAGACGCTTGACATGTTCTTCCTGTTCCTGGTCATTCAGCGTTCTAGTTACAACAATAGCGGGCACGCCTGCAGCGATAACATCGCAGAGACTGTTATACCCGCCATAGGTGATCAATAGATTTGCGTTTTTGAGGGCATGGAAATATTGATCGCTTAAGTGTTCAAAGCTACAAAAGGGAAGGTTTTCTAAGGCCTCCTTTTCCGGGGCAGCATGGTTCGACAGATCTTTCATATTCACGAAAAAGCGCCAATGACCATATTGGTCTCCCGTTCTTTTTAATATCCCGGCAATGGTTATCAGGAATTTTTTGGTTTCTTTGGTCATCCATGGCAGCGATACGACATTTGACGCTCCCTTGATGCCATTTTTCTGCCAATGGATTATTTCCATGAACCGCGATACATAACCTGTATCCGTGGCTTGAGTTGAAAAAAAGTTTTCTAGTCTCTCATGGTTCGCGCTTCCAAGTATGGACCTGTCTCCATACCAAAGCAGAGAGTCATAGTGTTTCCTGAAAATCTTGCTTGATTCCCCGGACCATAGTTTTTTATCGTCACCGCTAATACCTCTCATCCCGAGGATCCACCTTGTGTCCGTATCCGTCGACAGTATCAGTGAAGATGAAAGTTCATCCCTTCTACCCAAGGGGAGGTGGTCCACCAGGATCAGTCTGGGTCTGAATTCCCAAATAATTGACTCAATAAACTTTTCCCTTGCCGGGCCAAGATAGCAGTTCTTTAAATTCATCGCCCCGACCTTCCCGCGTGCTCTGCCCTTTTCAATTAAAGTCTCATAGGCGGGAAGTTTCATCCAATCAAGCGGGCACTCTCCCAGGAGCATCTGAGTTTCCCTGAACCCGGTTAAGAGCAGGACTTTCAGCTGGGGATAAAGCCTTCTCAATGCCATGCCGATAGCCGCACTCCTGCTCACATGCCCCAGACCTCTTCCATCCTGTGCATATATCAAAATATCAAGTCGTGATTTATCGAAGATTTTTGGATAAACCATCGGGCCTAATTTCCTGGAACCTGTTTACGAGTGACGGTGCCAGTTCGTTTAAGGTTACAGTATTAAAAGTTTCCGCCTCCAAATCTCCGAAGAGATTCTCATCTGCGTTCAGGTATTTAAAACAGGATATCCAGGACTCAACCCACTCCTCAGAATATCCCTTGCCTATTAGACCTTCTTTGGCCTTTTCATAATCCATCAATTCATACTTCAGATCCCTGCGATTAATCACATCTCCAATGATATGAACGATTCGATCCATTGAAAGGGCTTCCGGTCCAGGCAGTTGATGTACGGATTGCCCGCGAAAGCCAAGCTTCAGCAGGAATCCTGCTGCTGCCTGGGCCACATCTTCAACTGATATCAGGGGCAAGCGCGTGTGAGCATATAGCGGAGATGTGACAAGCCCCTTTTCTCTATTAATTGAAATAAAGTCAAAAATGTCTTCCATAAAAAGAGCCGGTCTGAGATGAACGATATGGATATCCTTGAGCCAGTTGAGCCGCCTTTCAAGATCATAGTTGCCCCATATCGGGCCGGTCTTGTCAGGCCTATGAGCCCCTAAACAGCTGACGTGTATGATATATTTAAGGGTGGAACCTTTTATTGAATCAAACAATGATTCGATGACTCTGCGCTGAAAAACATTGAACTCCTTTATGTATCGAGGAAAGGGCGCCATTATGAGGGCCGCATCGGCATTCCCGAACAGATGTGACAGAAAATGAGAATCTTCCATTGATCCGACACATATTTCCGCCCCTTCCCTCAATCCTTCACGAAGCATCGTCCTGTCTCTGCCGGCTAGGATGACGCTTCCCGGATGGGAAGGTATTACAAGCTTTGCCACCCGGCTCCCGACATTGCCACTTGCCCCTGTCAGGATTATTCTGTGTTTTTTATCTGGGCTCGAGCTTATATCCTGATTCATTCTTTGATATCCTATACTGATGTTGCAGACTGATTAGAACCCATCTCAAAAAAATCTTTTGGTTGATCCGCCTGAAGCGGATAAATATCATTTGTTGGGCTCATGTTTCAACTCCTCAATAATACTTGAAGTGTTATAACCGCCACTTCTAATGTATTCCTGCGGGTTGAAACGCTCGCCCGCCTCTGATCTTGTCCTCGACCCCGAGCATGTCGAGGGGAACCAAAATCTTATTTTTGAGATGGCTTCTAGTGACCTTTATAATCGTTAGGCAGCACACGCTAAATTTGAGGGACGCTGTACGTTTAGGATGCCGAAGTATAAGTAACGCCATATGAGGTGTCAATGACAAAGGGTATTGACATTGGATCGGAAACACCCAAATATGGGATTGTCGTCATACCGGTAAAATGGATTTCATATGCTTAAACTTGATAATATAATCGGATTAAATCTAGAAGTGTCATCGATCTGCAACGCCAAATGTCCGTTTTGCAGCAGGAACAAAAAAGTCAGATCCTACGACAATCATCTGATCCATATGGCGGATTTCAAGCGACTTCCCAAGTCCATGTTAGGACATCTTGAATGGATCGCCTTCGGAGGGAATTTTGGTGATCTGGCCGCAAACAAAGACATGCCCAAAATTGCCGAATACGCCAAACAGCAGAATCCCAAGATTCAGCTGCATGGGGATTCCAATGGTTCCTTGCAGAAAGCGTCATGGTGGCATGAACTCGGTTTGCAATTTCAAGACGGTTTCATGGTTTTTTCCCTGGACGGGCTTGATGATACCCATGCAATCCACCGACGGGAAACAGACTTTAAAACAATTGTTAAAAATGTCCGGTCCTTTGCTGGTGCCGGCGGGGTAGCTCACTGGAAATTTATCTTGTTTGAGCATAACGAACATCAGGTCCGCCAGGCTGAAAAAATTGCCGCCCAAATCGGATGTACGCGGTTTTTTGTGGTTTCTTCCAGAGAATACAACGCGGAATACCGTCGCCCGCTTACCATTCAGTTTGATTTGAAAAATGAGATTTATACCCGTTATCAAAAGCAGGTCTTATCTGAAAATGATGTTGCCATTTGCAAGCCTTTTTCAAACCAGTCCATTTATATAGCGGCTGACGGGACCGTCCATCCCTGCTGTCTGGCGCATTGCATGTATGTAACCGAGTACGAACCGTCGTTTAAATTTGCGGCACAATTAATCGAAGACCATCTGGATCGGATTAATTTTAAAACGCGGCCCCTGGAAAAAATTATACAGGGAGAATATTTTGAAAAAATGTTTAAAGTATCAAAAACGAATTCGTATTGCATTTTAAGATGTAATAAATACACCAAAGAAGCTCAAAAAGAATTGATTCTGTATGATCGGTATTTCTAAGATCATCCCGGTTCGGGCGAAAAGGTGATTGAAGCGTACCCTGCAGTAAGACTTTCGGCGAGGAGTTCGGCCATGTCGAATGATCTTGGCGAATTCGAACACTCACTCGAAGGCCTACATCGAGTCGCTACGGGGAATGCGCTCGCTATCGCC
Source organism: uncultured Desulfobacterales bacterium (assembly GCA_964452555.1). Classification (GTDB taxonomy): domain Bacteria; phylum Desulfobacterota; class Desulfobacteria; order Desulfobacterales; family B30-G6; genus B30-G6. The sequence continues at coordinate 43,964 of CAYVMI010000023.1, read as the reverse complement.
GTTCCAAAAAATTCATCACCAGCGCCCCCGCTAGGCCAGCTGCTATTCCGGTTGCGATGATGTTCATTTCCAACTTAGGGCTGATATAGAAAGTGCATTAACAAGAGTCCTGCAACTATTGGAACAATCCCAATGATGATGGCCTTTACAAAGAATGATGTCTCAGACAGGATCGCCTTTTTATCCATTGCATGGCGCTCGGATACCGACGCTTTTTGTTTATTGACGACATAGGGCATGGGACGGTATCTTGGTCCCGCGTTCCGGGCGGCTCCGATGGCTATGGGCACAATGCCGCCTAACAACAAAATCGACCCATATCTGTAAGCGGTAAATTCCCCGATTAAAAACGTTATAATGCCGGCGCCAATAAAAATGACGGCTTGAAAAATGATGATTTTGATAATTGATTTCATTTTTCTGGTGGTTGGAAGAATGCTAACAAATCTGAAGTCTGGTCAAATAAAGCATTTATTACCGGGCCTGTGTTAGCAAACTATTATCATACAAATTTTCTGGTTCCAAACGTATAATTCATTTGTCAAACAACGACAACCTGTATCAATATTTATCCCCACTTTAATTATATAGGTAAAATTTTGCTATCCAATTTTATTTTATCACAAATTCTGATTGGGGTCGCCATTTGCGTTGATGTCATCTCTTTCCAGTTTAAGGAAAGAATATATATTTTGGCCTGTCTGGTTGTTTCCACAGTGTTAATTTCAAGCCATTTCATGTTGCTGGGGCACTGGACGGCTGCATTTCTGGGGCTGCTCGCCGTAGCACGTTATTCTAGCAGCATATTTACCACATCCGTAAGCGTGATGTGGATCTTCCTTGTTATCATATTGGCCATTTCATTTTTTTCTTTTGAGGGATTGTTGTCTGTTCTGAGCTGTGTTGCAACCGCCCTTACAACCATTGCCGCTTTTAGTAAAAATGATAAACGTCTCAGACAATTGATGCTGATCGGGACCATGGTCTGGATTGCACATAACTATATCGCCGGCTCTCCAGGGGCTGTGCTCATGGAGGCTATTTTCATTGTTTCTAATCTTGTCGGCTATTTCCGCTACTACATCAGGCCGAAATCTAAATATCTCAATCGTAAAAATTAGAGATTTCTGGCAGACGTCTTTCAACACCAACGGTAAATTTCAAAGCAATGTGACCGCATCTGTCAAAGGTACCTGGTAAGAATTGCGCCAAATGAAAGGAGGAGATATCATGAATACCGAATTGGCAGATCCAACGCCGCTGAATGCAGATCAGCTTATGGATATTAAAAAACAGATTAACAAAACATACCTTTATCTTATCACCCACTCCGGACATAACCCGCGGATAATCGAGCTCATGAAATTGTCGGCGCTGGCTGAAGTTCAAAGGAAGTACCAGACTGGCGAGCCGTGGTAATTTGATCGACCAAAATTATTGTGATAGTTGTACATTGATTAAACGCGGGATCATTATTTATTGATTATGAGACGCTACTCTGAGAGGAGAAAAATATGACCGATGATCATGTGAAAGCTGTCTGGAAAAAGGGAATCAAACTAATGGGAGCAAAATACACATGAGCTGAATCCATCCTTCAGGTTTTGAGGGAGGACTCCGGCTGGAATGCAACCCCATACCAATGGGCAGCGGCAGGGTATATGGGAGCCATAAATTCGGGCAAGACAATATGCGGTGTGCTTTTTGGCGCCTCGATATATTTAGGATTTTTAAATGGTATCAATTCATCCGATCCGCCCAAACTCAATGACGAAAAAAGATTGAATGCGATTAAATCTGTAAATAAACTATTCAAGGGTTTTATCGATGAGTTTGGCGAAACCGACTGCAAAAAGTTAACAGGCTGTGATTGGGGAAAAAAGGAAGATATCGACCGATATTTTAAAACGGAAGTTTATAAAGATACTTGTTATCGTCAATTTGAATATGTCGTTGAAAATTGTATTGCTGAAAAGTCGTCAATGAGCCTGAATAATGTGTGACTCAGTGTATATAAATATATGAACACCCATTTTTTTTCGTATTGATGATATCTGCAACAAAAGCTGACTTGTGTTAATCTCAATATATCTTTATCTGAGGCATCATCTGTAATCCCACCATCCATCTCCATATTTGACATCTGAAAGATTACTAGTATATGCTATTTAAAGACTGATTATCTACTGCATATTAACCTGAGATCAATTCACTTGCTTCCACGATTTGTTTAGCTTTAATCAGTCCAAGTCAAATTTTTCCTAAATACAATTTCATTTTTGTTGACTGAATGGGGACTTGGAAAATGCTACACAAAACAAAACACTTGGCGTTAGCTTTTTCTCTGGGCATTATCCCATTATCTTTTATTTTTGGTTTGTCGTTTTTCATTTTTATCAGTTGTGGTGGCGGCGGTGGCGATACAACACCTGAGATCGTTATTAGCGGATATGTATTCGATATAGACGGCAATCCCATTAGTGGCGCTAAGGTAACTATTTCAAGCAATCCCGTTACTGTTTATACAAACAATGATGGCTACTTTTCTGTTGAAGTTGAAGTAGGTTTACACGAAATCACCGTAACATATGGTGCGATCAAGATTTACGCTGCCACCTTAAATTGTGAGGAAAACCATCCACTCCACATGCCTCAAATTAACACCTCATACGATCCTGATGGAAATAATGACGATATAGATGGCGATGGTTATACGACAGATGACTGCGATGATTCTAATGATGAAATTCATCCTGGGGCTATAGAAGTATGTGATGACAGCCTTGACAATGACTGTGACGGTGATTCTGACTGCATTGATTCTAATTGTAATTGTTCAATCTGGTATCATGATGCAGATGAAGATGGTTATGGCGATCTTTCAGAGTCAATTGAATCCGAAACCATACCATCCGGATATGTAATGGATAACACAGATTGTAATGATAATGCAGCAGAAGTGAATCCTGGCGCTAACGAGATATGCGATGATGACATTGATAATGACTGCGATGGGTATACTGATTGTGCTGAACCATCGGACATGGCCTTGATCCCCTCCGGCTGTTTTGACATGGGCTATCCCTTGTCTGAGGATAGCAGCTGTACAGCTCATAATTTTTATTTTCGACATTATGTTTGCATCACATCGGACTTTTACATGGATGTCCATGAGGTGACCAATGCGGAGTACGCTGCCTGTGTAAGTGCCGGTGGGTGCACAGCTCCAGAATATCCTTACAGTGCCACAAGATCTTCTTATTACGGCGATCAGACCTATGAGAATTTCCCGGTGATATACGTCAATTGGAATCAAGCCAACGAATACTGCACCTGGGCCGGAAAGCGACTGCCCACCGAGGCGGAGTGGGAGTACGCTGCAAGGGGCGGACTTTCCCGTAAACACTATCCCTGGGGCGACGACATCAGCGGCTCTGATGCCAATTTCCGCGATTCAGGCGATTATTGGGGCCATGATACCGCGCCGGTTGAGAGACACGCGGCTAACGGCTACGGCCTTTATGATGTGGCGGGCAATGTATGGGAATGGGTGAACGACTGGTATAGAAGCACCTATTATTGTATAAGCCCAATCAATGATCCTCCCGGGCCCGATTACGGAACGTTTCGCATTATGCGCGGTGGCTGGTGGGACGGTGATGCGGATTACCTGCTCGTTTGGGGGCGGCTCCTCGGTGACCAGGACGTCCAGATCAACAGTACAGGGTTCCGTTGCGCTGGGGACTGATTACGCTGTGATACTTTTGCTCTTTTACCCATTTTTAGCGGTTCTGGGAATAAAGCCAAAAGAATTTTTTATATGTTTTTTATTCTACGCTGTGCATTGATCCGTTCTTTTTTCTTTGCCTATCGCTCCCGCCTCCGGACATTCACCTTGTCCCGGTTCTTTTAAAGGTATCGTTTAGAAACGATTGAGTCATTTCCACATTAGCCATTGAGATATCATCATCCAGCTCACTCAACCTGTGCTCACGATATAATATAGTGAGTTCACCGATTTTCGGGCATCCCATCCGGGAGATACCTCCAACATATCAGAAAATTACGCCTAACCAAAAAAGCTTTGATATTCATATTATCAAAAGAATTTTAGTTTCCCAAAAAGCGTTTTTTAATGGTCGATTTAGCTAAAAAGCAGTAAAACCAAAAATGTTATAATGGGTGTGATCATGAATTACGAAAGATAATACCTTGATCTACCGGGCACATTGAATACCTCTTTTAAAAAAACTGCTTCCGGAATATATGACAAAAGGGATGTGGACCGTTTATTTGAGTTGTCAAGGACTGGCCGATACCCAAGCCTGTTTACAGAAATGGCCGAGTCGTTCAGCATGATAATGGTAAAAGTGGAAGCCAGGAAATTTCAATAAAATCAATTTGTCGATAAATTGGCTATACACCTGCGGACTTGCGTTACGGTTTGGGTTGTGCTTATTTGATTAGAATCGCAAAACCTACTCTCTGTTTCCATCCTGGCATTGTGATGAATATATACGATCTAGCGGATACAAAGTAAGGATTTGAGCAAACATGCTGCTTTAAAGGAGAAAGCTGATGGCCAGCGAAGAAATCAACACCCAGGTCTTGAGCCTGGGTAAAGCCGGCATCCCCTCCCCGCTGACACATGCTGCCGGTGCGTCCCGGGCGAAATTCATAACCAATGATGAGGGTATCCTCATCAATATTCATACCGAAGAGTTGGAATACTACCTGTACGAAGGCAAAAAACCGCCGTACTTTGAGTTGGCTGGTCCCAGGGAAAAGATCTATTTCGACCCCAGCAAATTGCGTTGTGCTTTGGTAACCTGCGGCGGCCTATGCCCGGGGCTCAATGACATCATTCGCTCCATCGTCCTTGAGTTGTACCATATTTACGGTGTCCGCAATATATACGGCATTTGCTACGGTCTGGAGGGATTCATTCCCAAATACGGGCATAAGATAATGGACCTGGGCCCAGCCTCGGTATCCAATATTTTGGACATGGGGGGGTCAATCTTGGGCTCCTCCCGCGGTCCTCAGGATATCGATGAAATCGTCGATTGCCTGGAGCGGATGAACATCGGCATTTTATTCATGATCGGCGGCGATGGATCCCTGAAAGCTGCCGCTAAAATTGCCGACACCATCCTGGAGCGCAACCTTAAAACCAGCATAATCGGTATTCCCAAGACCATTGACAACGACATATATTTAGTCTCACGGTCGTTTGGTTTTGACACCGCAGTGGAAATATCCACCCAGGCGATTATCGGCGCGCACAATGAGGCTGTAGGCTATCCCAATGGGATCGGACTCATTAAGCTCATGGGCCGGCATTCCGGCTTTATCGCCGCAACGGCAACCCTGGCGCAGGAGGATGTGAATTTTGTCCTGATCCCTGAGGTAGACTTTGATTTGGAAGGCCCCGACGGCTTTTTAAGTGCTTTGGAATCACGAGTGAGTTCGCGCGGTCATGCTGTGGTGGTTGTGGCCGAAGGTGCAGGCCAGCGATATATTGAGAATATTGCGGAAGACGAGCGTGACGAATCGGGCAACATTCGCTTAAAAGATATCGGGGTATTCATGAAAGATGCAATTACCCGGCATTTCAAAGCCAAGGGCATGAATATTTCCCTGAAATACATCGATCCAAGCTACATGATTCGCAGTTTGCCGGCCAATGCCAATGACAGTGTTTTCTGCGGGTTTTTAGGACGCAATGCCGTGCATGCGGGCATGGCCGGAAAAACCAAGGTCCTGATCGGCAGTTGGAACAACCACTTCGTGCATGTTCCCATGGAATCCTCCGCTGGTAAACGTAAAAAGGTCAATCCCGACAGCGAACTTTGGCTTGCGGTTCTGGCTGCTACCGGACAGGGACCGTTAAAGAATAATTACAACCGATCTCAAAATCAATAAATGTTCCTCCGGTATGGGGAAAGGAGATAACAATGATTCAAACCCTATTTTCAATGGCGGGCCAAATTTGTGTGGTTACCGGCGGCTCCCGCGGTTTGGGCGCCTATATGGCGCGCGGTTTTCTTGAAGCCGGTGCGGAACGGGTATTTATCACCGCGCGCAAGGCAGCCGCCTGTTTGGAGACGGCCGCAGCGCTTGCTCAATACGGTGAATGCATAGCCATACCCGGAGATATCAGTACTCTGGACGGCATACAGGAATTGGCAGCCACACTTGCAGAACGCGAAGAAAGCATCGACGTACTGGTGAATAATGCGGGCGCCGGGTGGGGGGCTCCGCTGGAAGAATTTCCTGAAAAGGGGTGGGACAAGGTAATGAACCTGAATGTCAAAGCACCCTTCTTCCTGACGCAGGCCATTCTGCCTTTACTCAAAAAAGGCAAATCATCAGATCGAACCGCATCTGTTATCAACATTGGCTCCATTGCCGGGATCGTCGGCAACAGCATTTCCAACTACAGCTACGGCCCGAGCAAAGCCGCCATCCATCAGGTGACACGCAACCTGGCCAAAGATCTGGCCGACAGCCATATCCGTGTGAATGCCATTGCGCCCGGTCGATTTTTTTCTAAGATGACGGAATATGTCAGCAAGGACAAAAAGCTTTTCGAGGCGGAGTGTGCTGTTATTCCATTGCATCGATGGGGCAAGGCAGAGGATATTGCCGGGGTAGCCATCATGCTGGCCAGCAGGGCCGGCGCCTTTATTACCGGGCAGATTATCCCCGTAGATGGGGGCACCACCTTGGTAAGCTGAAATACGCCATATGTCTCGCAGGCCTGTATGAATCTGTGGTAGGATATTAATCTAATCTTGGCAACAGATATCACAAAAAATTGTAATCGATGACATGTAGAATCAGGAATTGGAAATTACACGATTCCAATGGCCGGATGTTATATATTAGCCATCGGCGATTCTACTCTCACATGATTTGACGGGCAGAGTATGGAAGATCAAAAAAACGGATTTTTCAACGATCAGGAACCAGTCCCAAATTTACCGTGGCGTCAGCTTATTTCCGGATTTTTAGTACCTGTGACAATTTTTTATGTGTTGCATCGTATGGGTCAACCTCTGACCGGGGCTCTGCTGGCAATTGGGTGGGGTGTCGGCTTTCTTGCCATAAAATACATGCGCTCCCGAAAAATAGAACTGTTTCCGGCACTGGCTATCCCGATCGTGTTGATTGAATTGACTGGTACGATAATCACTAAAAATCCTGATATTTACTTAGCCTCCTCCGCTATTGAGAGCGCCCTGTGGGGGTTCTTATTTCTCGGTTCATTATTATTAGCTCGTCCAATAATTCAAATATTTGCCGAGCATCTGAATCCAGGCCTCGGATCGCAGGAGTTTCTCTCTCAATTTAATATGAGTTTAAGATTGTATCAATCCGCATGGAAAATTTTAACGATTATATGGGTCGTAGTCTATTTTCTTAAAGCCACAACATTAATCTTATCGCAACTTAGGCTGCCGCTTGAAGCCTTTTTATTTGTAAGAGTTGCTTTGGGTTTACCGGTGCTGGTGGTAATGTTAATCTTATCTTATCGCTTCCCAAGATGGTATTGGTCACGAGCCAATAATTATGATAAAATCAACTAACATGATTATATGAACTGGGGAATAATCAATTGAAATCAGAGGATATCACATCGATGGGCCTGTGGGTTGGTATGGCTTTGGTCGTTCTCGCTTGGATTAAAGCTATACCTTTATTACTTGGTTGGTTCGGCTTTGCTATTGCAGTTCCCTCCTTTATTGTGCAGGCAATAAATAAAAAAAACGAGCCGCCTTCCAATGATGACAACATTTCAGGTTAAATTTTAACCCTAGGCATAAAGCTAAAGGCTTGTAGAAGTGATTTACACAATCCAAAGCATCCGCTTAAGTTGGCCAGATGGATTCCCATGAAAAACTATCCCCAAAAACTTGAGAGCCTGTTTCTTGACCCCCCGTGTCAAATCATATATATTGCTTAAGTTGCAGTTAAAAGAACTCCTGCTCTGAATCTACATATTTACAGCAGATCCTGGTCTGATCTGAATTGCAAGCTGTCTTGCCTGCTTACAAATATCCTTTACCCATATAATGCGGAATGAAAGTAATTTTCGTCCCCGGCTGCACTGGAAATATAACTAAAATGATCGGTTGATCTTCGTCTATATTTAAGACCTGATTAAGTTGTTTATGCTTGATATAGCTTAACGTTGCCAAGGCTTACATGTTTTAGGTTCCCAAAGAGAATTGAAAGAGGAGGTAAAATGACGGCAAATAACTGGCGTACTGACAATTGGCCGCAGCATGTTCCGCGAGAAATTACCGGTTTTGAAAAACCGGCCTTTTCCATCCTGGACGAATCCGCTGATGCCTATCCTGAAAAAATCCTGACAATTTTCAGCGGTGCTTCCAAAACTTATGCCCAGACCCGGGATACAGCCAATCGTGTGGCTGCTTTTTTAGCATCCAAAGGCATTAAAAAAGGAGACCGTGTAGCCATATTTCTGCCCAATATCGCCCATTATCCTGCCGTTTATTTTGGCATTCTGAAAGCCGGGGCTGTGTGCGTAACCTGCAACCCGCTTTACACGGCGAGTGAGCTCAATTACCAGCTTAAAGACAGCGGCGTACGCATTCTCTTCTGCATGGACCACCCTCAGTTCTACCCAACCACGGTGGAAGCCATTAAGGATACCGCGGTTGAAACAGTTGTGATCTGCAATATCAAATCCAGTCTGCCGCCGTTAAAGGCATTCATTGGTAGCCTGCTTGGGAAAATACCCAAGGCCGCAACGCATGATCCCGCCCATCTATTCTTCGATGACGTTACTGCGGTAGCATCACCGGAACCGCCACCGGTGGAAATCGATCCGGTCAAGGACGTTGCCGCCATTATCTATACGGGTGGGACAACCGGCGTTCCCAAGGGGGCAACCTTGACGCATGCCAATATCGTCTTCAATGTCACCGCCATAGACCACTGGATGTGCATCCCGAATGAACCGGGAGCAGCGCCAGAATCACTGAAAAGAGGCGGTTTCCACTGCTTTTTAGGCGTACTTCCCATGTATCATAGTTTTGGCTGTAATGTCGTTATGCACTGGGCCTGCTATACGGGCAGCAGTTTGGTCTGCATTCCGGATCCGCGTGCCGGCGATCCGCCATTTACAGAGGTCCTGAAAGCCGTGCAACAGTATCAGGTGACGGTTATCGCAGCCGTGCCCACGATATTTGTAGCCTTTACCAATCACCCCTTGCGGGATAAATTCGACCTGTCATCTGTTCGCGGATGCGGATCCGGCGGCGCACCCATGCCGGTTGAAGTGGCTAAAAAGTTCGAGGACCATACGGGCTCGATCATCTTTGAGTGCTATGGTTTGAGTGAGACCGCACCTTTGGCGACAGCGAACCCCAGCGACAAGGAAATGCGCAAGTTCGGGTCTGTCGGTTTTCCGGTTTCCAATACCGATGTCAAAATCCTCGATATCGAAACCGGAATGAATGAATTATCACGTGGTGAAGATGGTGAAATCGCCATTAGCGGACCGCAAGTGATGGAAGGTTACTGGCAGCGACCCGATGCCAATGCAGAGGTTTTTAGAGAAATAGAGGGGCAGCGTTACTTTCTGACCGGAGACATCGGCCATATCGACAGCGAAGGCTATATTATCATCACCGATCGAAAAAAGGACATGATTCTGGTGGGTGGATTTAACTGCTACCCCCGTGAAGTGGAAGAGGTGCTGTATCAACATCCCAAGGTCGCCCTGGCGGCGGTGGTGGGTATTCCGGATGAGCACAGCGGAGAAAAAGTCAAAGCATTTGTGCAGCTGGCTCCCGGAGAATCTGCCGATGAGCAGGAAATAATCGATTTTTGCAAAGAGCGTTTAGCCGGGTATAAAAGGCCCAGCGCAGTCGAATTCCGTGAAGCGCTGCCGACTTCATTAATCGGGAAAGTGCTGCGCAGGGTGCTGCGCGACGAAGAGTTGCAAAAATAAAGCCTGAGAATTTTAACCAGGGGTAGCGCTTAGCTGTCCAGTGCCGCGGCTACCATGGCCTTGACATTTTCAAGTCTGGCATTGGTTGGAATGTCACAGCCGGACTGCAGGATAAACCCCCCGGGTCCCAATGCTTTGATCAATCTGGTGCAGTAGTCGTAGACCACTTCCGGTGATTCCAAATAGAGCATGGCCGCAGGCACATCACCCATAATGCACATGTGATCGGCCAATACTTCCTTGGCCTTAAAGATATCGGTTTCCCCGTCCAGGGCCATTATACAGCGCCCCTGGGGCAGGTCCTTAAAGCAGCTCAGCTCCCGGGTCCAGTCCGAATCCAAATGCAGCAGTGCAATCAGGCCGGCGTCAACCACCTCGCAAACCACTTGCCTGAAATATGGCCAGACAAAGCGTCGCCACATTTCAGGTGACAACATACACGGCGCTGTTTGCCATCCTCCCACCCAGACAATCGGGTATCCGTGTCGTGTGGCGTGCTGGATACTCTTTGGAGCCAGGTAGGGAACCATGGCGTCCATGGTCGCTACCACCATATCCGGAATTTCGAGTAAATCTAAATAAAATTTTGTCAGAGAACGTGATCCGCACAGTAATTCAAAGGGTGTGGTTACATCACCGCCGGTCAAAACCGGGATATGGCTCTCTTGCCACAACCTTTTAACATCCAGTGATTTTCGGTGAGAAGGCTGGTAATCATCCGGCACATCGTTCAGCACCCTTTCCTGCAGGAAATTTTTGAAATAATCCGGCCATCCCATTTTTAACAGCCGGTCATAGTCTGCCCGCATCATCAGTTCGGCTTCCACGACCTGCCACATTTCGTTCTCGGCTAAATCGACTCCCGGTACGCTGACTCTGGATAAGTAGTCATAACAGAGATTGTAGGGCCAGAACGATCCGTAGTTGATGGCATCCGCTTCTCCCACGATCTCAAATGCCCGCATCATGGTATCAAGATTGGTTCCAGGTGACCGCAGAAATTCCGCCATGGGGGTGTTGGTCACATGCGCCGCAAATCCCGAATATTCCAAAACCACGGGCACACGATCCGGTTTTTCCAGCGCCACCGCTGTTAAGATGCGACTTAGCCTCTGATCATATAGGCTGGTGGTTTCCAATCCGAACTCCAATTGAATATTTTAATAACTTTAATCGCTCAATTCACGCATGAAAAAGTAGCCTACACATCCTAAAAACACCAGACAAGCCCAGAACAAAAATGGGACACCCGCCCCGATTCCGGCCAGCCAATTACCGATAGGCGGTGCAAAAACGCCGGTAATCCCCATGACCGACATGTTCAATCCGATCGCCGTTCCGGCAAAACGTGCTCCGATCCCCTCTTCCTCAGTTATGGCTGTCATGGTGATGGCCATGAAACCATCCCGGGAGATCCCGGCCATTAATACCGCTAAAGAGATCATGACACCCCCGGCAAATCCTAAGAGACCGGTGCCAGTGCCGATAAGCAATGCAGCCCCCATAAGTACGCCACGGCGGCTTTTGATTCGATCGGATAGCACCGCGATGGGGATTGCAAAGATCATGCTGATGGCATGAAACGAGGCCAGCGTACCATCGGCGATTGAAGGAGCCCAACCGATACTGCGAAGATAAAGTGGCAGATAGCCCAGCATGCCATTCACACAGCCGGACACGCCTGCCGTTGCGATGCAGAGTATCCACACATTGCGAAAACGCATCACATACCAGACAGCTTTTCTAAGTGTGATTTGTTGATTGCTTTCCGGGTCGGTATCATCTGAATTTTCCTTGGAAAGCCACCAAAAAATACCAAACAGTATTGACACCGCCCCATATACAAATAGCACATTGCGCCAACCGCCCAATAAAGGCGAAAAATATGTCGCCCCTAAAAGCGCCCCCAAAAGAAATCCCAAAGCCATCCCGACAGCCACCACACCGTTGGCCATACCCAGTTGCGCTTTCGAAAACCAGATGCCGCAGGTCTTATGTATATTCATTGGGATCGACCATTGGGCCAACCCCGTGATAAGTGTGGCCGCAGCCAGGTTTGTAAAATTGGTCGCCAGGCCCCGCGCTGCACCGGCTATCCCCATTAACAGACACGCAATTGCCAGGGTCCGCCGCGGCCCGAAACGGTCGCCAATCGGGCCGCCTATAATTCCCACCAGGATACCCAATACCGAGCCGGCGCCCCATATCCAGCCGACCTGAACCAAGCTCAGGTCTAAATCCAAAGAGATCTCATCGAACAGTACCGGCAGTGACATTTGCGGAATAGCCAGTACAAATGTGAATGTGAACGCGGCTAATGCGAGAATCAGCCACTTGTATGATTGTGCGTGTCTTTGATCGCTGCGTTTTTTCATGAATAGAGTCTATTACCTGTATCTTGCACGCTTCGGGTAAAATATGTGTTAGCTGTTGATATTTTCAGTCTATTTAAATCTGTCTAATTGGTCATATCTATAAAATTTCGTCAAATTTCATGCAAGATCCAGGTATGATAATTTTAGCCATTTTACCATCTTTTTTATTCGCTGAATGGATTAACGATCAATTGGAATAATATAAAAGTAAAATCTTCCTGGACATGTTATAGCCAATATACCCATAAAAATATTCTGATACAAAAAAGGATCCGTATGATGACTGCTCCGATTAAAGAAATTATTTCATTTAAAGACTTTGAAAAGGTGGATATCCGAATCGGTACGATTGAGCGTGTTGAGGATATCGAGGGCTCTGACAAATTAGTTAGGCTGATAATTAACTTTGGCGATCACAAAAGAAACATCCTGGCCGGTATCAAGAAAGAACGTTCAGACCCGCATGAAATCGAAAATAAACAAGCGTTATTTGTGGTAAATCTCGAACCGCGCAAGATGATGGGAGAGCTGTCCGAAGGCATGTTGTTTGATATCGGGTATGCAGATGGTATAACGCCCGTCCTGGCCGTACCGGAAAAACCGGTGCCGAATGGCAGCCGTGCCGGATAGCGATTGTAAAAGGAATTTAGCTATCAATTGCCCTAACCCAAGATGTAGGGTTTTACTAGAATATCAACATTGACAAAACTATAATCAATAGTTTCTGGCAATGAAAGAGTTGACCGGTTCATCAACAGTGGTGAGTCGGATAAAGAGCCACAGAGATACGTTGTAATTGCGACCTTGTTTTACAGGATACTCGCTACAAGTTGTTACACACTGTTACATTTCAGAAATGCATACTCCTACAAATTCAGATATCGTCACAATCATAGCAAAAGGGTTGTTGAACTGAAAAACGAAACCCAACCTTACCGGTCGCAAGTTGACGATCTATTTGAAAGGAGATCGAAATTGAAAAAGTATATCAAATATATCATAGGTGTCATACTGCCTTTTTTGTCCGTCTGTTTAATTCTGGCTGCTTGTGGCGGGGGCAATTTGAATCCGGTCACCAACCAAATGTATAGAAATGCATGTGGTGAGTGCCATTTAGCATATCAGCCCGAACTGATGCCCTCTGGTTCATGGCAGAAAATTTTGAATCGCCTGGACGACCATTTTGAAGAAGAAATTGATGTCGATCCCGATACGATAAAAATCATTTCAGATTATCTTAAAACAAATGCAGCCGAAATCTCCTCGGCCAAGCGATCCAAAAAAATCATGAGGAGTTTGGGAAACAAGTTGCCAATGCGTATCACTGAAATACCATATATCCTTAGAAAGCATCATGATTTGGACCAAGAGCTTTTTAAACGCGAGTCCATTGGATCCCTGGCAAACTGTAATGCATGTCATACGGCTGCCGAGAAAGGCATTTATGATGATGACGATGCTAAGATCCCCAAATGATAGCCATTTATCGTAAGCGAAAAAAATTGGAAAAAACTACAAGGAACTATCCAGAAAAAAACCGAAGATTACAGGCATAAGTCTTTAACTCTGGTGTGGTGATAACTCCATATATGCTTTTTTGAGAGTGCATAATTATGGTGATATTTAGATTTCCCAATCCATGAAATGGAGGTTTCTTTGGTTTTTAAAAAACAATCAAGCATTTAAATTGATTATAGTAATTCCTTGACCCGGGACAATGCATCTTGTATAAATTTTAACACGCTAAGATCTCTTCTGATCTGATTCCGGACGCCACAATTCTTCGCCTCCAGACACGACATGCACGCAAAAGTGAAACCTCACTTATAAAAGACGCTATATTCTGCCGGAGTTCCACCGAGATCGTATATCATAATTTGAATTCATCCCACACCGTTTACAACGGCCGCTGCAAAACTTCGACGGGCTTATTCGATACATATCGGCCGGCTTAAGTCGAGACATATCGGCCTGCTCAACTCTTGTTGCAACCGGGAATTCAAATTTGGAAAGGAGGAATATCATGCGTGTGAACAAATTATTAGAGACCAAGAAAAAAAAGGTTTATACGATTTCGCCGGATTCTACTGTCTTTGATGCCTTGAAACTTATGGCGGACAAAGAAATAGGCGCATTGGTCGTTGTCGAAAACGAACTGATGGTGGGAATTTTCTCCGAGCGGGATTATGCCCGCAAGGTAATTTTGAAAGGAAGAAATTCCCTGGCAACACTGGTAAGAGAAATCATGACATCCAAGGTTGTTTACGTCAGCCCGAAGAAAAAGATTAAGAAATGTATTGCTTTGATGATCAAAAACCATGTACGCCATTTACCGATTATAGCGGATGAGAAGCTAGTGGGCATCATTTCCATCGAAGATGTACTGCGTCTCGCGTAATAACGGCATTTTGATCGAAGCACGATTAGAAGTGGTTTCAAAACCTCAGACCGCGCCTCAGAACAAGGCGGGGACGAAATTCACAATCCGCAGCCATACATTATTATCAAGGAGTTGAAATTCGAAGCCGACACAGTTATTGAGTATTAGATGGGGTTTTGAAACCACTTTTAACTTCAATCGGTGACAAATCCGGCAATGCTGTCACCCTAGGTCTGGCACATCACTCCGTGCAACGCTTCAAACACGGCAGAATGACTTTGCGATTTTCTCAGCTGATTTAAATACTTCCGTTTTCTCCTGAATGTTGCCTGACTGGCCCACGTTACAGGCCTGGATGTATTCACATTGATCAAATCCGTAAAAATTGAAAAACAGACTGTATTTCGAAAACAGCTCCGTATAAGCTTCTGATCCGGCCTCCTGTGTCTGAATGAAAACCAGCTTCTTTCCTTTTTCCAGGCGCGAGGCATTCGGATTGGTCATATAATCCGCCTCGACAAACGAGTAGGTACGGTCGATAAAGGCTTTAAGCTGGCTTGAAACATCGGCATAATAGACCGGTGTTGACAGGACAAGGATGTCAGTCTGGCGCACCGCCTCGAGGACCGGTTTCAAATCATCGTCCAGCACACATCGATCCAGTTTGGTCTTGCACACATCACAACCCTGACAACCTTTATAATTCAGTTTATTTAGGTTAAAATGTTGTACTTCTGCGCCCATTTTGCGGGCCTGCGTTAGAAAGTGATTGGCGATCTGGCTGCTGTTTCCCTTGGTTCGGGGGCTACCGCATAGACATGTTACCTGCATTTCAAATCTCCTTTCTTGTTCAAATTAATCGATATTCGTTTTATTTTATTTTCGAAATATATTGGCAAAAAAAATTGCCGCTGGTGCTAATGGCCGTAGGCGTTTTTGATTCTTTCGAATATCCGCAATAAATGGTCTTGATCCGTCTTGGGTAAAGCCATGAGAATTCCGCGGCAAAATTGTCTATAGGCCGCCAACGTGACCTCGTAATCCTGCATGCCTTCTTGGGTGAGCTCCAGCATAACCACCCTGCGATCTTCCACGCTCCGTTCGCGCCGGACGGCTCCTTTTACTTCCAGGTTGTCAACCAAGGTAGTCGTCGAACTGACGGCCAGCTTTAGATAATCAGACAAGGCTTTCATCTTGCACGGTCCCGTGCGGCCCAAAAATTCAACCGCCTTTATTTCCTGCAGGCTCAGATTGCATTCCGCCTCAAAACAACTGGACAGAAGTGCGTTAAAATGTCCGGTCAATGACCAGATCTGATATAGCAAGCGGTCGGTCTTTTGATCCAAATCTCTCTGATTCATTTCCGCCTCAATTTATTTTGATTTTCGAACTATTCTATTATAGAGCTATTTATTAACTTGTCAAGCATTTGCATAAAACAAATATTAATTATGAATCAGTCTGATCTAGAATGAGTAGCAAAAACTTTCTTATCTCCAACCTGTATCCACAAATTTGACATTGAAAATTTATCGTAATATAAACTGTTCATTCCCATCTTAATATTTCCTTAAAACAGCACCAACATTTATTAAAAAATGGGGGCAAAAGTGAAATGCCCGGAATGCAAGCATAAAATACCGGAAGATTCAACATTTTGCTATAAGTGCGGATGTCACATTATTGAAGGCGCGCATGGATCGAAGAACACCTGTGTTATGGATAGCGAGCGTAAGCTTGTAACAGTTATGTTTTCAGATATGTCTGGTTACACTGCTATGACTGAACGTCTTGACCCGGAAGAAGTCAAAGAGATCATGAGTCAGATATTTGGCCAGGTAACTGAAATTATAAAAAAATATGATGGATTTATCGAAAGATTCATTGGTGATGCGGTAATGGCTGTTTTTGGTGTACCCAAAGCACACGAGGATGATCCACTACGGGCTATCAGAGCAGCTTTGGAAATCCACGCGGCCGTTGAGGATTTCAGTCCACAATTTGAACAAAAAATTGGGCGCTCCTTGACAATGCACACAGGCATCAATACAGGTCTGGTGGTCACAGGGGAAGTTGATGTAGAAAAAGGAACTCACGGCCTAACTGGTGATGTTATCAATCTTTCGTCGCGCTTGGAGGGAATTGCTCAAGCGGGTGAAATAATAGTTGGCGAAAGTACATACCAGCTTTCAAAGGGATATTTCAATTTTGAGTCCCTGGAGCCAACGCAGGTAAAAGGCAAAGCAGAACCAATACCTCTTCACAAATTTATTTCAACCCTTGACCAACAAGTGATAACCAAGCATCTCCAGGGCGTACAAGCTGATTTAACAGGTAGAGACGCTGAAATGGATATGCTTCAGGAGGCATTAGAAAACTTAAAACAGGGTCAGGGGGCGATTGTTTCGATAGTGGGCCATGCCGGCACCGGGAAAAGCAGGCTTATCCGTGAATTCAAATCCAGAATAGATCGCAAGAGAGTACAATGGCGTGAGGGCCATGCTTATGCATATACTCAAAATATGGCCTATTATCCGCTTACGAATCTATTAACACATGCATTCCGGATAAGGGAGGGAGATAAGCCGGAGCAGATCAAGGACAAAGTGGAAAGCGGTGTGCAAGAGCTACTATGGGATAAACCCGAAGCCATCAAATATCTAGGCGGTCTATTTTCCATAACTTATGCCGAGATTGATGGGATGAATCCTGAGTTTTGGCGTAAGCAACTGCGTGAGTCAGTCCAACAACTTTTAAATGCGCTCGCGAGTCGCAGCCCCACAGTGGTTCTTTTTGAAGATCTGCATTGGGCTGACGTGTCTTTTATAAACTTATTACAATCTTTGATAGAAAACACCCATCGTCCAATATTATTACTTTGCGTGTATCGACCATCATTCCACTTGTTTCCAAACAGAGAGTTTGCCAACTTACCCTGGCCGTATCATGAAATAAATTTACGGGAAATGACTTGGGAACAGACCCAATCGATGCTCAAATCCTTGCTTAATTCCGAAATATTACCCGATGAATTACGGTACTTCGTCAAACAAAGGGTGGAAGGCAATCCTTTTTATTTGGAAGAAGTGATCAATTCTCTTATCGAAACCGGCATCTTAACCTCTGAGAATGGCGGCTGGAAGCTTTCTCAATCATTGAATTTAGCTGACATACCACCAACAATTCAAGGTGTCTTGACTGCAAGATTGGACCGCCTGGAGAAAGAGGCCAAAAGAATCCTTCAGGAAGCTTCGGTCATAGGCAGGGCATTCTATTATGAAGTTTTAAATCGTGTGACGGCGCTCAACACACGGGTAAATAAGTGTCTGTTGGGCCTGGAAAGTCTTGATCTTATCAGGACCCGTTCCAGAGAGCCGGATCTTGAATACATTTTTAAGCATGCGCTCACACAGGAGGTCGTCTATAACGGTCTTTTAAAGGAGGAACGCCGGGAGATCCACGAACGCATTGGTACGGTTATGGAACTGTTATTTCAAAACAGACTATCTGAATTTTATGAAACACTTGCGCACCATTTTGCTCGCGGAAAATCGGTCTCCAAAGCAGTGGATTATCTGTTGAAGTCCGGACGAAAATGTTTGGATAGATATGCAGTCGAAGAAGCCCATCAGTATTTTAGGGATGCCTATAAAGTCGTCACATCAAAACAGGAGATCTCTGAAGCGGACAAAATAATCCTTATCGATATTTTAAATAGTTGGGGGTACAGTTATTATTACCTGGGTGAATTTAAAGAATTTGTCGATATTTTTGGAGCTCACCAGAAAATGGCGGATTCCCTGGACGACAAGGCAAAAACCGGTATGTTCTACGCCTGGTTCGGAGTTGCCCAGTATATGACCGGAGAATCAAAGACTTCCTACGGTTATCTTTGCAAAGCTCTTGAACTCGGCCAGAGTGCCGGTGATCAAAAAGTGGTGGGCTATGCCTGCACCTGGCTGCCTTGGGCCTGCTCAGAGTTGGGCTTTTTTGATGAGGGCATTGCTTATGGTGAGCGGGCACAGCAAATAGCCGAGGCGTATCCTTCTGATCAATATCTTTATTTTAAATCGCTTGCCGGGCTTTGCTTTATTTATAATTACAAAGGGGATATGAAAAAGGTTTTTGAGGGCGCAGAACGTCTTTTAGCCTATGGAGAAAAAAATTCCAATAGCCGCAGCAAAGTTTTTGGCTATTGGATGCATGCTTGGGGTCATCTTTCTTCTGGGGACATAACGCTCACCCAAAAATACTGTGCCAAGGCCATGGAATCGGCCATGGATCCATTCTACCGCCAATTCCACAAACTTATACTGGGTTTTTCATATTTATCTGGAGGTCAGATCGAAGAAGCTGAAAATATCCTCCGATCCGCAATCGAATTTACAGAAAAACGTAATATCGGACAATTATCCACATTCTGTGGATATTTACTAGCCGCGACCTTGATTGCCAAGGGCCAAATGTCGCAAGGGTTGAAATCAATAAAAAAATTTCAAGCGACTTTGATTCGAAACAAGCAAAAAGTGAGTTATGCCATATCTGAATATATTATGGGTGAGGTATACGCACAAATAGCCACAGGTCCGAGACCATCCTTTTCGATTTTAGTAAAAAATGTGGTTTTTTTGGTGAAAAACGCGCCATTTGCGGCAAAAAAAGCGGAATCACACTACCATGAGGCAGTCAAACTATTTGAAGAGATAGATTCCGAAAATTATAAGGGATTAGTGTTTTTAAGCCTCGGCAGGCTTTATAAAGCACGTAATAAAACCAGCCAAGCCAGGCAATGCCTTCAGAAAGCCGCTGGAATCTTCAAGCTATATGGAGCTAAGGCCTATCAAAAACAGGCTCAGGAAGCACTTGATTCAATATCGTAAGATAATTTTGTGTGATGGATCATGAGAACAATTACATTACTCACAATGTGGGTCTGTATAATCCTTGTCTTGGCCCATCCGCCTGTTTGGGCTTGTACAACGTTTCAGCTTAACCATCAGGGTCATATTTTTGTGGGCTCGAATTATGATTGGGGTGTCCCTGATGGTCTCATAATCATCAACCCAAGAGGGCTTTCCAAAACGGCCATGCCTTCTTATAGGGACAATTCAGAAGTCGGACGCCCTGCGGTTTGGACTTCCAAATACGGCAGTGTTACGTTCAATCAATACGGACGCGAAATGCCTTTTGGGGGTATGAATGAAGCCGGCCTGGTTATTGGAACCATGGGCTTGTTTGATAAGAACAAGTTTCCGACACCGGATTCCAGACCATCCATATATATGCAGCAATGGCTTCAATACCAGCTTGATAATCATGCCAGCGTCGACGAAGTGGCCCAGAGCGATTCTTCCATAAGAATAAGGCCTAAAAAAGGCGTCCACATTCACTATTTAATCAGCGATAAAAATGGCAACTGTGGTGTAATTGAGTTTATCAACGGCAGGCTGGTTATGCACATCAACGAAAATATGCCTCACAAGGTTTTAACAAACAGCACCTATGATGACTCGCTTGGATTTCTTGAAAGGGGCACGGTGCCCGACCCGGACAGATTTAAATCCATAGAGCGCTTTAGTCTGGCAGCAAATAAACTAAAAAGTTACCAACCCGGGGTTTCAAAATCGCCTTTGGATTATTCGTTTGAATTATTACATAGCGTCAGCTGGACCGCCAAACGCAAAATGTGGACCAGCCGCACCCAATGGAGCGTTGTATACGATGTAAATAACCTTCAGATTTATTTTCGAACCTTCACCAATCCTGATATTCGGCGTATCAATTTAAGCGAAATTGATTTTTCTTGCGTCAGGCCGGCCAAAGTACTTGATGTCAATGCGAATGTGTCAGGGGATGTTAGCGATAAATTTATCGCCTATACGCGGAAAATGAACAGGCATTTCACAGCCAACGCCTTCCATAAAACTTACTATTTGCCCAGATTGTCAGATGAAGTTTTAGATGCCATCTCCCAATACCCAGACACCTTTGTTTGTGATCAGTAAAAAAATACACACCATCGCCTCATTTATTCATTTTCGGAAAAAACATGGGAGTACGCTTGCGATAGGCGACATAGGCATCGCCGAAGCGCTTCACCAGTTCGGGCTCTTCAATATTTTTCAATTCCCACCAATTGATCAGAATGTAGCCCGGTGTGAAAATGAAAATCAGTGAAATGGAGTTGAGAGCAAAACCGAGTCCAAAAAGAATCAGGAAAACCCCGGTGAGCATGGGATTTCTGGCATAGCCATAGGGTCCGGTGTCGACGATTTTCGGCGGTGGATTAAAGGGAACCGGCGTGCCCTTCACTTTCAGGAAATGAATTACAGACCATGCCGCAACAACTAATCCGAGGGTTAGTAAAGACGTGGATAAAATGAACCGTACGCCTGTCGGCAGTAAGCCCTGATAGCCAATGGCACTGTCAACCAGCAGTGCGCCCAGGACAAAACAGCCGGTGAATATACCAAAAATAATAACCCCGATAGGTGTCAGCAGGTTACGTGTCTTTTTAGCGCCCGTAGCCACCGTATGAATAAAAGTTATCCACTGATCCCTGAGCGTCATTTTTGAACTCCGATGAGCATCACTTGAGATCAAATCGAAAATCGATCTCACATTTTCCGCTTTGATGCATCAGACAGCCTGAAAACTCCGGTGTCATGTGGTAATCTACTTTGAGGGTTTCCAGCCAGCCTTTAATCCTTTCTACAATACCGCAGTCATAATCTGCAACCATTCCGAATTTCTTGACACCATTATAAGCAAAGCACTGGTCATATCGCCCGCGCAGCAAGTTTTTTTCCGCAAAACTGATATCAAAGACCATAAAACCGGTTTTGACAAGCTTGAAAGCCGTATCCAGGATCTCCTTCAAGGAGTTGTAATCATCAACCGTGGCATCAACCGGTTTCCCCATCAACTTCAAAATTCTTTTTATTTCAATTGCAGACATCAGGCGCACGGCGGCCTTATTGATAACATTGGCCTTTTGCGGCCCCAGCTCCTGAACACAAATGCCGTACCACATGGCATCATGGGTCATCCAGCTTTTTGAAAAGTGCTCCTTAACTTGATCCTTGCTTAGCGTTTGCATCAGATCCATAGTGGTTAATCTCCTAACGGATTGGGTTTTGAATGTTGTTCCTGAAGGGTTCTCCAGGTGTTTTCTCTTCTGGCCGAGAATACGGTTTTCAGATAACAATCATCGCATAATTGTCTTTGCTTCCACCCCCAGCGACTATTTTCCTGCATTAGTTCGTCGCACAGGCTGCATCTCATCTTCTAGCCTCCCATAAGCTCAGCGATAGTCTCCTGTACCTTCTTCCATGCAGGAGATCTTGGTTTCACCTTGGTTACCAATTATACTTGTGATTTTCCAGATGGCGTCGGTAGTTCACTGGATGTACTTCAACCTGTGACCATTAGCGCAACCAATACACAAAGACAGCCACCCACTACCGTAAGTAGAAGCCAATCGCACCAGGATAGCCGGGGCCATTTAATATCATTATATGGATTTAATTCTTTCATTTTATTGTTCCTTATCGGAATGCTGTATTTTAGTTCATACAACTAGGACAACATTCTCGGTTACGCGAACATGGAGTTGGATTGCGGACCCTCGACTTGCCGGCCGAACCGCGATGCCCGCGATTACGAAATCGAATTTGAAATAACATCGCGCCGATTTTTTTGAAAAGTTTTCTAAACTTCCTCTGCTTAGGTCCGGGGTAAGCCCGTGCCAAATGGATATACCTGAAGTCCTTTTCTATTTCCTGTTGTCTTTCCTTGACCAAATATTCTAAAGAATACGAATCCATGATAACTTTCCTTTTTTTAGTGGTTCTTTGGTTGACGGTACCTGGTCAGCTCCACTTATAGATGCCTTCAGCTTTTAGTATTACGAAATTCATGCCAATTTTATTTCATTTTTAATTTCAAGTAGTTATTTATAGCAAGACTTCAATTTGCCATATATGGCAAAAACACTTGCCGTATGTGATGCAAATGCGTGAAATAATCACATAAGATATATAAATCAGTTGAATATATTTCCACTTTACCTGATACCTTGGATTTTATTGGATTTTTTCATTAGAGCCTGGTAATGTGGGGTATCTAAATGCGTTGGGCTTTACGGCATCCTTGCTGTACAATAAGCTTTCTTTTTTTCGTATCAAAAATGAATAACTCAAAGGACTTGAAAAAACGTCCCGCACAGATGGGGCAATCCAAGGCAGAAGATCTATCGCTCAGGGGCTATTATTCCATTGGCACTCTTTCTGTAATCATCGGCATCGGTGTCGTGAGCTTATTGAATCTGGCGACACCGCATTTTCTCAGTGATAGACTGGCCTATTTTTCACAGCAAATAGGCATTTCGACCGGGCTCAAGTTCTATCTGCTGCTTTTTGTTACGCCTATTCCCGGTCTATTATTGATCTATGCTTGTTTCCGGATCATGCTCAGAATAATCCTGGGGCCGATTTCTAAATATCTGAATTTACTCAAAGCCAACCAAGTTGTTCCTGATGACCTCATAATTAAGGCCGGTCGCCGCCTGCTCAATATTCCCTTTATTTATATTCCGGCTAATTTGGGAATGTGGATTGTGATACCGGCAGTTCTGTGTTCCCTGGCCTATTTTACCGACCAGATGACACTGCAGATGGCGGTGACCATTGCTACCCGGGCAAGCATGGTCGGTCTTATTTCGTCCTTTGTGGCATCGCATCGCATGGAGGCCTTCTCGCGCCGCAAACTGATCCCATTTTTCTTCCCGGACGGTCAACTTGTGGACATGAAGGGAATTTATCGGTTATCGATTTCACAACGCATTCAATTGCTAAACCGGCTGGGGAGTGCTGTACCGGCAATCATTTTTTTGCTCACGCTTTTAACCCTTCAATGGGAGGTTAATACCTTTCAAATCTCACCTGTTGAATACGGGTGGATTATGATCAGATTTTTTTTCATTCTTTTCGTGTTATTCATGATCATGACGCATGTGCTCAACAAGGTGGGAAGCCGCAATATTACCGAACCGCTCAAAGAGATAATCCGGGTTTTAAAACTGACCCGCAAAGGTCAATTCGATCAAAAGGTGCGTGTGGTATCCAATGATGAAATCGGATATACCGGTGATGTAATCAATGAAATGAACATCGGACTCCAGGAGCGGGATTCCATGAAAAGGTCCCTGGAACTGGCGGAGGAAGTTCAACAAAATCTCTTGCCCAAAGAAAATCCTCAGATAGCGGGTCTCGATATAGCAGGTAAGTCAATTTATTGCGATCAAACCGGCGGCGATTATTATGATTTTATAGAGATAGGTAAAAACGGTCGCAATAAGCTTGCAGTGGTAGTCGGTGATGTTTCCGACCATGGTGTATCATCTGCATTACTTATGGCCTCTGCCAGAGCATATCTCCGTCAGAGGACATCGCTGCCGGGCACGCTCTCTCACATAATTTCAGATGTTAACCAGCAGATCGTATTAGATGTGGAAGAAACCGGGCAGTTTATGTCTCTTTTTTATATGCTGTTCGATCAGGACAACCAATGCTTTCAATGGGTGCGGGCCGGGCATGATCCCGGTATTTTCTACGATCCCAATGAAGACATGTTTGAAGAATTGGCAGGTAAAGGCGTAGCGCTGGGCATCAGCACTGAATCCAATTATCAAACCTACCGGAAGGAAGCGCTGCAATCTGGGCAGATCATCGTATTGGGTACTGACGGAATATGGGAAGCCCGGAATCCGGACGGAGATATGTTCGGCAAGGACAGCATATATAAATTAATACGCGAGAATGCGGGTGTCGAATCCGGCGACCTGCTCGCGCGTATTCTCGACGCGCTCGACCAGTTCAGGGATGGGGCTGATCTTCATGATGATATCACTATGATCGTAATCAAGATTGAAACGGGTGAAGCAAAGGCCGGTAGAAAATGAAAGCGACGTCGATATCGAAGAATTTCGAAAGGAAAGTTTCATCTTTTACAACAGAATCCTTAGTACTTCTGGTAGTCTCAATCCTGGCTTTTCTACTGCTGTATGCCTGTTCCAGGGATAGCGATTCAACGCTGTCCCGCATTAAAAACACCGGTCAAATATGTTTTGCCATGGAGGGAACTTATCCACCATTTAATTTTTTTAACTCAAAAAATGAACTGGTTGGCTTTGACGTGGATGTAGCCAAAGAAATCGCCGCCAGGCTTGATGTAAAGGCAAAACTGGTTCGGACCAAATGGAGTGAAATGATCCCCAAACTCAATGCCGGTGAATTTGATTGCATTTTGGCCAGCATGGCAATTACGGAAGAACGTTCAAAGTACGTCGCTTTTTCGGAACCCTACTACCATTCGGGGGCTCAACTTCTTGTTCGATCGGATGCTGCGTTTCAACACCCGACAGATCTTAAAGGCAAAACCATCGGTGTGGTAGCGGACACGACCTATGAAGCCGATGCCAGGCAGCTGGGCGCCGATCCCATTTTGTACTACAAGGACGATTACGAATGTCTGCATGAGCTCCATTTGGGTGTCCTGGATGGTGTCATCACCGATACGGTTTTTGGAGCCTACCTCAAAAATATAGGTAAGTTCGATACAAAGCGACTTGGTTATCCGCTGAGAAAAGAAAAGATCGCCTTGGCGTTTCGCAAGCAAGACGATGCCTTCATTCGAAAAATAAATAAAATTCTAAAATCCATGCACAAGGACGGCACCTTGAACAGCTTTATCAGCAAAGTGGCCCAGGGCGGCTACAACGGGGGCCATTTTGTAAGTTCTGAGAAGCCCTGATTCCCTTCCCCAATTTTAATTCTTGACACGCCGACCACTATTGATTATATTCCATTTTAACGATATGGAGGCGCCATGAAAGCTTTTATAAAGGTCATGAAGGCCTTATCCGATCCCAATCGGGTTAAAATGGTCAAGCTGCTGCAGCACAAGGAAATGTGTGTTTGTGAAATCCAAAAAGCGTTGGGGTTGGCCCAATCCACTGCCAGCAAGCATCTTAAAATTTTGGAAGAAGCTGGTTTAATTACCTTTTATAAAGAAGGCCTATGGGTCAACTACAGCCTGTCCGATGGTGGCGACAGCCCATATGCCGCTAACTTATTAGGTAGCCTAAAGCATTGGCTTGACGATGATCCTGATTTAGCTGCCATCGTCGAGCAACTCCCAAACATTCGGCGGGAGGATATTTGCAGCGGCTAAAATTTCTAATCTTATTATATCGTCATATGGCGAATTATAGATAAGTTCCCTCTAGTTTATTGGAAGGCAATACTGTTGTAAATATAGAAAGTGAACCAGATGAAAGAACGCACCAAATTACTGTGGATCATCGGTATGTTTTTGGCAGCCTTTTATATTCCCTGGAGCCATCCGCGTGTGCGCCAGTCCGGACTGGAAGCATTTATGATGCTGCAGGAATATGCCCGCGAACATGTACTGACCTGCCTCATCCCGGCCTTCTTTATTGCCGGGGCCATTGCTGTTTTTGTATCCCAGGCATCGGTTCTGAAATATTTCGGAGCCAAGGCAAATAAGATATTGTCCTATTCGGTGGCTTCCGTATCCGGATCCATTCTGGCAGTTTGCTCATGTACGGTACTACCACTGTTTGCAGGCATCTATGTGCGTGGAGCCGGTATTGGTCCCGCTACAGCTTTTTTATACTCGGGACCCGCCATAAACATACTGGCCATTTCGTTGACAGCCAAAATCCTGGGCTGGCAACTGGGTTTGGCACGTGCCATCGGTGCCATATTCTTTGCTATTGTTACGGGTCTGCTGATGACCTTGATTTTCAAAAAAGATGAAGCTGCACGCAGTGAAGGTCAAGTTCATCTGCCCGAAACCGGCGTTAAGGAGCGGACGCTTTTACAGGACACACTCTATATCATGACCATGGTCTTTATTCTGATATTTGCGGCCTTCGCCAAACCGGCGCAGAATTCAACCGGATTATGGCCGTTTATATTCTCTGCAAAATGGTATCTCACCGCTACACTTCTGATTGTCTTGGGCTTTATGCTCAAAGCATGGTTCACCAAGGATGAAATCAAAGATTGGGTGGATTCCTCCTGGGGCTTTATGAAGCAGATCTTTCCGCTTTTAGGCGCTGGCGTTTTGGTGGCGGGCTTCCTGCTGGGACGCCCGGGGCATCCGGCCCTGATCCCCGAGCAATGGGTGCATTCCCTTTTAGGCGGCAACTCCATCTGGGCCAATCTGATCGCTTCAATTGCCGGCGCGTTTATGTATTTTGCCACCCTCACAGAGGTACCTATTCTCCAGGGACTTTTGGGAGCCGGCATGGGCCAGGGCCCGGCGCTGGCGCTGCTACTTGCCGGACCGGCACTAAGTCTCCCCAACATGTTGGTAATCGGAAGTGTGATGGGCCCGAAAAAGACGGCGGTCTTTTGCGCCATAATCATTGTCATGTCGACGATTGCGGGAGTAATTTACGGCACTATCGCCACCTAATTTGAGCATTTCAAATTTTAAAAATTGAATTCTAAATTATTATCAGAGGATGGAATCTAATTATTTTTCTAAAATTTGAAACCCGTTGGGATTGCCGATATCACCTTAACTACTGCGTCAGATGCGCTACCGTATAGTTCACTATCACGAAATCGCATCTTCCTTGTAGCTGAAGCAATCTCAACAATCGCTCAAATCAGGTGATACATACCAAAAATCGATTACAACATTCGATGGCAGCCAATTTTACGTATTTCTGGACGGGCACTTTATAATTATGCATGCCGATAATATTAAATCTGTAATGCTCGATAATGGTACTTTCACGTAAACGAGAAAATCGTAATAGAAATTTTTAAACGAGGAAAGGAGACTGTAGCATGCGAATGTTAGCCGAATTTTTTCCGGAATTTGCCGAAATGCTCGACCAAATGGATGCGCTCTATGCCGAAAAAAGGAGTATTGATGAAAAAACTTATCAATTCATCTGTTTTGCGCTTTCCATCAAAGCCCGCTCAAAACCGTGTGTTTTGAAGCATTTTAAAGGTGCCCTGGAAGCCGGTGCCACGGTAAAAGAACTTGCCTATATTTTGGCCTTGACCATGCGTGAAGCTGCCGGTGCAGACGACTGCTGGACCCATGATGTTGTTGGGGATTGGAAGGAAATCATTGCCGGCAATATTGATTGTGATTGCCAGAAATAAAATCGTCTTCCACGATTTTATTAAACGCGACCCTGTCGCCCTCCCGGTAAAAAGCAATGTCGCTCATATACGGTCAACACCACCGCATCTTTAAATAGTTTTAATTGCTAAACTCGTAACTTTACAGCAATGCTTCGACGCGCTCAGTCGAGCCGCAACTGGAATTTCAAATTTATGCTAAGACGGTTTTGAAAAAAGTTCAAATTCAAGGCGTACAAATTTTGCAATCATGAGACGTACTTATTGTACGTTGATTGTTTGCAAAATGCTGTACAACACAGAAATTGGACTTTTTGCGAAACCATCTCCAATGGAGGATGAAAGTGGATATAAAAGTACTAGGCCCCGGATGTGCCAAATGCGATAAAACTGAAAAATTGGTAAAGGAAACCATAGCCGAATTAGGTGTGGCTGCCAATGTAGAGAAAGTCACGGATATAATGCAGATCGCCGGATATGGTGTCTTGGGAACACCCGCGGTTGTTGTGGAAGGCGAAGTAAAATCAGTCGGTAAAATTCCCAGTAAGGAGGATATTAAATCCTGGATCGAATAGACCGACACTCAGTCCTTGCCAAAGCTGACGGTTTGGTTTAGGTTTTAGCATCGTGCTCTATCATCAATGA
The DNA here is from genome assembly GCA_964452555.1 of uncultured Desulfobacterales bacterium. GTDB lineage: Bacteria > Desulfobacterota > Desulfobacteria > Desulfobacterales > B30-G6 > B30-G6. Next base: position 15,392 of record CAYVMI010000023.1, on the reverse strand, counting down.
CTCATAATAACGATTCATCGGGAAGAGGGTCATAACCATGACGGAAAATGATACGCTGTTTCCAATGGCTGATTCACAAGACAGACTCGTTTGCAAAGAGATCTGGGGGGAATCCAGAGCCAAGATATGGAGATCTCTGCCGGGAGTGTTATTGGATCTATCTATTCGGCACCCTGCTGCCGGGGCGTTAAAGGTGGTGACATTTATTATTTTGGCGTTTGCCAGGACGGCACAATATCACGCCTGGCTATCGCAGATGTTACCGGGCATGGTGAAGCTGTATCGGAAATCAGCCAGCATGTCTATGATGCGTTAAAAAGCAATATGTGAGCTCCGGACAGTCGCATCATCCTGGGCAGGGTGAATCAATTAATTTACGACCGAAGTCTGGATGCCATGACCACCGCGGCCATCGTGGCCTACTACAGGCAAGCCGGTAAAGCAACGATTTCATATGCCGGCCACCCACCGATTCTTTATAAGCGCAAAGATGAAAAATCCTGGTCATACGCAAAGCGGAAAGGCGGCAAAAGTCATAGTAAGACCATCCCTTTGAACATACCGCTTGCCGTCGAGCAGGACGCACGCTACGAGGAAGTCACGATTTCTATAACACCGGGCGATCGGTTGTTTGTCTATACCGACGGGATACTTGATACACCCGACGCGACGGGCCAAAGGTTTGGTACAACCCGCCTCAAACAAGTACTGGATGATACCGCATCAGTTTCTTTACCGGAAATCAAATCGGCCGTTCTGAGTTCCCTGAAACAATACGCACATACAGACATTTATCATGATGATGTGACCCTTATAGCGTTGGAAATTTGTTAGAGGCGCTTTCACCATTGGGAATTTGATTGAGATAGTGGATGGCATGAATTATATCATTCTTTCGGTACTTGTCATCGCTTGGTGCGTCCTGCACAGTGCCATGATATCCATATCAGTTATAGATTATTTGCAAAATCAGCTGGGATCGAAATTTCGGTTTTATCGTTTGTTTTATAACCTCATTTCGATCTTCACGATAATACCTGTGGTCCAATACGCATATTCGATCCAGACTCAAGTCATATTCAATTGGGACGGCTATTTGCGTATCGGGCAGCTGATCATACTTATGCTGGCAATTCTATTGTTCCTTCTGGGTGGGCGCCACTATAATTTGCTTCAAGTCATGGGCATTAAGCAGATCGTAGATGGAACTTCACACAAAACCATAACCGATACCGGTGAGTTAGACACATCCGGCCTTTTAGGCATTACGCGTCACCCCTGGTACCTGGCTGCCTTGCTAATAATTTGGGCACGCGAGATGGATGTATCTGCTATTATTGTAAACTTGATACTTTCGCTTTATTTGGTGGTAGGAACCTATCTTGAGGAAAAGAAACTTATTAAGGAATTTGGAAACTACTACCTAAACTATCGAGAGAAGGTTTCGATGTTGATACCGTTCAAATGGCTTAAATCCCGACTTATAAAGTAGTTCACTTTGCCCGCCTCTTAGAAAAAAGGTCCAATCAACAATCAATTCCGAATGAATTATCGCTATTGTCCTAATAGCTTTCCGATCGATCATGTTAGGAGGAGCACCCACATTTTTCGTTGCCATGACAATGCAATTATAAACCTCGTTTCTCCGAAACGATAAACAACTTCAAAATAAAAATTTACTCCTGTTGAATGGTACCCTACAGATAGAAAGTGGAGCATCCATGTAGTAAATTAGCATTTTGAGCCGCCTTGCCATGCCACTAGTAGGAATTGGATTTCTTTGGAGATAGCTTGTAGTCTACGCTAGAGCACACCCCAGGGCAAAGACTTGGCATCCGAATGAACCAGTGGAATGATTTTGTCCAGCTCAATCGAAATATTGGCCGGCATACTAAATGATGGTTTAAGCGTCATAACGCCTTCGGATTGCATGCCTTGAAACACCTTGCAAGAAGTTGCTTCCAGTGTGTCATAAAGCGTTTGGACCGCAGCTTCGCAGCCCATCACGACAACGGCATCATAGTTACGAGCACGCTTTAACAACTTTCTTCGGCGCCGGTTCGTCCACATGCAAACTACGAATTGATGCGGCCATCTGCTCCTAAATATATCTGCTTTAACACCCTTTTTCTGCAGATTGGCTTGGATTGTATCCAATAGCTCTTCATATGATCCTGTCTTTAAAAATCGTCGCAGGAATTCGAAATAAGGTTTATTCTTTGTCACCGCCATGCTGGCAGCCGGACAAAATCGGCAGGGCACCAGTAAAACCGAGTTGAATTTAGCAAGCTCTGAATAATCGTCTATTTCTTTTAAATAGATCGGCATATGTCACCTCCCTATCAGCCGCAGCAACCGCCGGCACTGGCGGACATCGTTGCGCATGTATTGCTACGCTGATCTCTTGATTGCCCGTTTATACTATTCAAAACCCAATTGGCGACGGATTGTGCTGTTTCTTTACGCTCACGTTCGGGCACATCGTCCACATCAAAAATGTCCGTGTATTTTTTATAGTGAGACAATGCATCGAATTGAATTAATTTTTCTTTCTTCACCATGTTTTCCATGACGCGACCGTGACACCGCAGAAAACAACCGTCGATGAGCACTACTTTTTCAGCCTGATTAATCCACCGGGCAATGGCCGAATTGGGCACCGTAATCATTTCACCATGACAACCACGACCAAAGCCTGCCTGCTTGGAAACGGCATTGGCTGCCAGACGGGCAATTTCCCCGCGGATGCAGGCTCCCTCACACGACAGAACCGGAATCCTTCCGGCAGCCATATTATTTTTTCCGGTTACCTCACCGATGGGACAAACGCCATCTGTCGTTCTAACATGTACGCTAAATTTCTGATTTACTTTATTCATGTGAATACTCCTTAGATGATCAATTTTAGGTTTTAAGTTCCACAAAAGGAGCTTGTTGTCTGGAGCTTTCACATATATGACGTGGAAGGAGAATCAAAGGTTACATTTTTAATGGAAACTTTCAGAAATGACTTCTAGTGTACTTTCCTATTAATATGCTTAAAACATATTGTCGCTCCCGCGAAAACGTAAGTCAAGGAAAAATTCCGGATGGCGATAGTACTTCACTTCGTGCCATACTCTTGAGGCTGTGTCGCAGTTCGTCATCCCGGCCAAGTCCTGCGAAGTAGGATGCGCGCCGACATACAAGAGTTATTTGATAACCCATACAATTAATATTGAGGATTGAAAAGTTAGGTCAACGAAAGATTTAGGCGCAAAATGCGGGTTTACGAAAAGCTTTTTTAGATGGGGTCTACATGCTGGGCTTAATAGTCACCGGCTCGCAAATCAGAACATTGCGTTCATCAACTTCGAATCGGCATTCTTGTTTTAGTATTGTTTTGAATTTCTTACGGGCCCGATGCAGCCGGACTTTGACATTCTCAATCGAAATATCCAGAAGATCTGCTATTTCCTGATGACTGCAATCCATCAGATCAAAAAGCGCTAGCACCGTTCGGTATTGCTCGGGCAGTAATTTCATTTTATCCTGGACGCATTGGCCCATCTGATGCTGCTCTAATTCTTTTTGAAAAAGCGGTTCGGTGAGTATTTTCCCTTTGCCATCAAAAGCTTGTTCTTTTGATGTTGTGCGGCTAATTTTTCGAAAATGATCTTGGCACAAATTGTAGGCAATTCTGGTAATCCAGGATGATAGCTTTGACGGATCTTCTAATTGAGACAGTTTATTTTGGACTTTAATAAAAGTCTCCTGGATCAAATCATCAGCTACCCACTCATCCTTGACCATGATCAGGATGAAATTTCTGACCGACATGTAGTGCTGATCATATATTTCCCAAAAGTTATCTTTCATCATTCCTGCCTGATTGAGGTTTTAAACAACTACCGTATTCGACAATGATGGTCGTTGTATATGATGCCGTGGCGTTGAACCGCGACAAGGTGCAAAATCAACAAGGACGATATTCAGTAAACTGAAGATTCGCTGGAGCAGCTCGACTTGTCTTCGTCCGTGAGCCCAGACCCAAAGGAGGGCCTTGCGTGGGCGTTCGCCTTCGGTAACGGCAGTCGGAAGGCCGAACGCCTAGCCGCAAATCTTGCTGCCGAGCACACTTCAAAAAACTCAATCTGGAGACAATTTAAATTTTTGCGATGTCTCCTTGTAGTACCTTGCGTGGATCTTTTTTAATTCTTCTTCGGAAAGTGATTTTAAATAGGACTTCCAACCGGGGCACCAGCCGATATGCCATTTCCAGATTCGGCCCAGGATAGATTTAGGATTCTGGTCGTATTTTGCCCTAAATTTACAATTTTCGCAAGTTTTCATTGATTCCTCCCATCTTCAGGAGCAGCATGGATTGTTTTGAGTGCTGCTGCAAGCTTGTTCATTCTGTTCGCCTGTTTCCATAACGTCATTCATACTGTTTTTAAGCGCAATATGCGCGCCATTTTTTATCTGCCCGGCGATCTCTGCCGCCCGCTGTATCTCATCGATGGAACTACCTGATTGAACTGCCTTGGCATAGAGGTGTTCAAAACACGGAATGCAATTAGCAGCAACGGCCGCGCCAATGGCGATTAAATACTCTACTCTATCACTAAAAATATGCTTGGAAGGGTCTGTTTGGTGCATTAATTTATCCTCCTTTTTAAAGCTTAATATATATCGAAATTAAATCGGCTCATATATTCCGACAATTTGCTGCGATTCTCCTTATCCAGCGGCAGACAATCCTCATGCCCTTTAATCCCGTCGGCCATCATTGCGGCGAAAACCATGCAGGTGACCTGACCACATTCACCACAGTTGGTCTTGGGCAGCAGCCTGAGTATCTCGATCACTTTGGGTGCCGGCGCCGATTCAAAACTCGGTTCGATCTCATCTCTGTTTTCCCAGGCCGAATTGATTTCCCGTTTAAGCCACTCGATAATTTTGGTGGCCTCCTCCGCATCCTTAAGCGCATTGATGGCAATTTTATCCGAATGTACCGTGATCAATTTGCCCTGTAATTTGAAAGTGACCGATGGTGGTTCCGGGGTAAAATAATGACCACCCAAAGATGCGTTTAAATACGGCAGCGCTTCCCCCACATCCGCATCAAGATGCGCAAAACATTGCACGCTCATGGCGCTTGGCATGCATTCGTTGTTAAAAATTTCTGTGGTGTACGATTTTAGCAACATCATCAAACTCCCAGATTATCGAGCGAATCGGATTTGGTGCTCAGAACGCTCTTTTTTTCATCATACTCGGCCTTGTCAATCTCTCCAGCGGCATAACGTTTATCTAAAATATCGCTGGCAGTATCAGATGGTCTTCCCTGGGGCCATTCACCGGTACTTGGCCTGTAACCGCACATCATGGGACCCCGCCACCGCCGCATCATGAAAAAGCAGATAGCAATCATGATTACCGGCCAAATCCACCACCAGGACGAATTGAAAAATTCAGCACAATACATTTGTTTCTCCTCCTTTTACCCCTAAAGACGAAGGTGCACCCCAAAAGGATACACATTTTAAGATTTTTTTTTCTTTGACCGAATAGCAATAACGGCATTGACAAACAGACGCCCGATCCATATAATTAGTTTTATTTAACTATCTATCTAAATTATTGAGATTGCATATGCACATCGAAGAAATCATCGAAAGACTGTCCCAAAGTATGGAAAGGTATGAAACCGAAACCCTCAGCAATACACCCTTGATGAACCTTACGCCAACCCAGGTACATTACCTCGACGCCATATTCCATCTTGAAAGCCCAACAATTAGTGACTTGGCTTCGCATTTGAATGTGAGCAAGCCCACCGTTACCTTCGCCATCAACAATATGGAAAAGCTGGGATACGTTAAAAAAAGCCAATCCGAGGAAGATCGACGGTTTTTCAGCATTCACCTGACTTCCATGGGTAAAAAATTGGCGAAATTACATGACGATATTCACAAGAATTATGCTGAAATATTTAAACATGTATTGGACAAACATGAGTTGAAAACCCTGGAAAACTTATTGACCAAAGTGCTTAGCGAAATTTAATTTTTTTAATTATTCATTACGACCTATCTCAAAATAAAGATTATGCCCTCTGGCATGGGAGTGGACAGATAAAATGGCGAGCATCCACCTAATATACGAACAATTTGAGTCGTTTTGCCCAGCACTCAGGCGGGATTAGATTGTTTTGAGATAGCTTATCGTTCGCACCAACTAACTGGCTGGGTAAACTCACATGATATCTGCTTCAAAAAAGTTAGCCTATGCGGAAGGCACCGCATCAATCATACTTAACACCGTCCTTTTTATTCTAAAATATTGGGTAGGCATCCTGACAGGTTCCGTTACCATTATAGCTGATGCCTGGCACACTTTGTCGGACAGCCTCACATCCATCGTGGTTATTGCAGGAGCCAAAATTTCATCAAAGCCGGCCGACACGGAACATCCCTTCGGTCATGGAAGAGCCGAATCAATAGCGGCAATAATTATCGGTGTTTTGCTGTTTATGGTTGGATTAAATTTTCTATTCGAAGCGTTTGATAAACTGCGAAACAACCAAGGCGCCACCTTCACCATTTCCGCCGTGATCATATTTCTGATCTCGACCATCCTCAAAGAAGCATTGGCTCAATTTTCCTTCTGGTCATACCGAAGAACCAAGCTTTATTCCCTAAAGGCCGATGGCTGGCATCACAGAAGTGATGCCATAGCATCTGCAATCATATTAATAAGCATATTTCTGGGCAGAGATCTTTGGTGGATTGATGGGGTTTTCGGCATAATCGTCTCTATGCTGATCTTATATACGGCCGTGGGCATCATTAAAGAAGCAACGCACCCCATTCTGGGAAAATCGCCCGGTCCCGATATGATCAAAAAGATAAAGAAAATTGCATCGCAGCACGATTTGAGGGATGTTCACCATATTCACGAACATTGTTATGGCTCGCATCTCGAATATACTCTGCACGTATGCATGCCCAAGGCCATGCCGCTGCAGGATGCGCATGCTATTGTTGACGCCTTTCGAACTGATGCCCGGAATAAATTGAACCTCGAACTGACCATATATATGGAGCCGTCAGGCGTTCAGGAAAGTAATCGAGTAGTAAAATACGTCTAATACAGGATCCATCGGGATTATCCTTATTTCCTGCCGATCAATACGTAAGAGCGTTCCGTCAGTGGTAAGGCGCTGATAATCTTGAATCCGGCTTCCCTGGCTATTTTCTTGAGACCTGGAAAAGACATGACTTTTCGATGCGGGTCATCAACCATAAGTTTTACGGCGAATAGAGCCCCAAATAGAGGGTCTGATCCTTCAGGATCAGCATAGTATCCGCGTATAATTAACATCCCATTTGGACGCAGACTTTGCCATGCATTTTTGAGAATAATTTTCGCTTCCGATTCCCTGTACATCACATCAGATAGCAAGACCGCATCCACATTTTCACCGAGAGGATCTTTCAAAAAATTTCCTTCTCTTAATGTAATTCGATTTCCTTCCGTCTGGTTTGATATAAATTCTGCGGTCACGGCCAATGTATCTCTTCTATCTAATATTGTGGAATACAAGTCCGGGTACTTTCGGCAAAGCGCCAGGGAATATATACCGGATCCACCGCCGGCATCGGTCATCTGTTTGCATCCGGTGAGATCGACAACTTCTTTAAGGGCCTTAGCCTCGCCGAGATGACCGATGCAGTTCATGGCCGCAATAAAGGTATTGGTGTCGGTCCTCAAGCAGGATAGTTCTGCATTCTCTTTTTCTTTGCCGGTGATTACGTCCGGGAGTTGGAACCACTGGAGCGATTCATAATTGATCACTTTAATAAAATCACCAACATAATTCTGATTTCCTTCCACCAGATAAACTGAACTGAAATGTGAGTTCCGGTACTGCCGATGGTCGATTTCCAAAATTCCTAAACTGACACAGGCATCCAGCAGCGGTTTTAGTCTTTGCGGAATCGCCTGGCATGCTGCCGCGACGTCATCAACCGTTAATTCTTTATCGGCGATAATGGAAAATACATTCAATTTGATGGCCGTAGCAATAACGCCGTTTGTCCAGGGGGCCTGCAATATGTCAGATATATTTGTTCCCATGTTTACCTGCTTTTTAAGATTTTGGCTCAAGTTCAAGGCGGATTCTTGTTTTAAATCTAAGACTTACGTAATTATCGAGGATTTGAAACAAGAACCAATACAGAGATTGAACTAAAGGATAATTTAAAACAGGTCTTAGTTAGAAATTCAGCTTGCCATTGGTTGTTTCATGGGTCAAGCCAGAAGTCATTGATTGGAACATATGATTGAAATTTCGCCCGGGAAAACCAAACTAAAAGAACCCTTCCGGCTCGCAATTGCTTGCGAAATTGATGATAACCTTTTATAGACATTGACTGGGCTAACCAAAATGGAGGGAGCCATCATGCTGAAAACCGTACTGGTACCGATTGCGGACGGTACTGAAGAATTGGAAGCCGTGGCCATCATCGATGTGCTGCGCCGGGCCGAAGCCGAAGTTACCATTGCTTCGGTCACTGGTTCGCGCCGAATCACCGCATCGCGGGGAATGGTTTTGCTTGCTGATGCCTTGTTGGAAGATTGTTTGGATCGAGATTATAATCTAATTGTACTGCCGGGTGGCATACCTGGAGCCGATCATTTACGTGATTCCGCCGACCTGGTCGCATTACTCAAACGCCAGGTCGAATCCGGGCGTTTGTATGGTGCCATCTGCGCCAGCCCGGCGGTTGTGCTCGAACATCATGGCCTATTGAATGGACGCCGGGCCACTGCGCATCCATACATTGCGGCAGAACTCACCAATCAGGAAAGCGCCGACCAAAGCGTGGTGGTGGACGGCAATTGTGTGACCAGCCAGGGTGCCGGTACGGCGGTTGATTTTGCCCTGGCCCTGGTGGAACAGCTGTTTGGGAAGGAAAAGCAAATCGAGGTGGCTAACGGTTTGGCTCTTCCGACACCTGAATAATGAGCTTGCCCTGGTTCGACCCATCAAATAGCATATTAACTGCTTGGGGTGCATTCTCTAGACCTTCAACCACGTGCACCCGATATTGTATTTTACCTTGGGCCAGCCATTGTCCCAGGTCTTTAACGGCTTCGTGGATACGATCCAGGTAATCCAGAATCACAAAACCCTGTACCCGAACCCGTTGGGTTAAAATGTTGGCGAAATTATAGGGACCCGGGACCAGGTCCGTGGCATTGTATTGCGAGATCAATCCGCAAACGACGATGCATCCATGGACATTGATCTGCGTCAACACCTGATCCAGGATTTCTCCACCCACATTTTCAAAGTAGATGTCAATGCCTTGGGGACAATGATTCTTCAGCCGTTTGCCCACATCTTCAGTTTTGTAGTTAATGGCGGCATCAAAACCAAGTGTTTCGGTTATCCAGCGACACTTTTCATCTGATCCGGCGATACCGACCACACGGCAACCCTTGATTTTTCCTATTTGTCCCACAATGGATCCCACGGCACCGGCTGCGGCCGATACCACCAGGGTATCGCCCTTCTTCGGCTTGCCCACATCTAAAAGCCCAAAATAGGCGGTGGGGCCGACCATGCTCAAAACACCGGGGATTGCTTTCAGATCCGGGATTGCCTCACTGGGTAAGGGGGTTAAGGCGCTCCCGTCGGTAACCGCCCAAGTTTGCCAGCCCAAAAATCCTTGCACGATATCCCCCGGTTTAAATTCCGTATGCCTGGACTCGGCCACCTCACCGATGGTGATGCCGCGCATGACCTCCCCGATGGCAACCGGCGGGATGTAGGATTTCCGGTCCATGAGCCAGCCCCGAATGGCCGGATCAAGCGACAGATAAATAATCCGCACCAATACCTGGTTTTCCGCCAAAGCCGGGCTGGGTTCTTCATACCATTCAAAATCGGATTCCTTAATAAGCCCGACAGGCCGTTTGGCCAGACGCCATAGTTGATTTACAATCGACTCCATGTGTAAGCACCTCCTGTTAATGGACCCAGTTCTGAACCTGCAAACCCGGTATGCGCTTAAACTCTCGCTCGTTATTGGTAACTATTGTGAGCGCTTCCGTTCTAGCGTGTGCTGCGATCCATAGATCGTTGTTCCCAATTGGCTTGCCAATCTTTTCTAGGTAAGCACGTATTTCCCCGTAGGTTTCACCGGTAGATTCTGACATTGGCAAAACAGGTATTAATGATTTGAACTCCTCTAATAGCTGCAATACCTTTTTACGATGCATACTTTTCTCAGCACCAAATAGGAGTTCTCCCCAGGTGATGACAGAAATTACAGCATCTCCCGGTTCCAATTCCTTAAATCGCTCCAATACTTTAACAGGCCTTCGTCTGTGAATGTAAATACAGATATTGGTGTCCAGTAAAAACTGCACCGCCATTAGAGTTCCTCACGATTTTGAGGCAGTGAATCCACTCGGCCGCTTTCCAAAAAGTCATCTGGAAGGTTTATCAGAACGTCAAAGGCTCTAGCCAGGTTTTTATCCGGCTCCTTGAGGACGATTTCATCACCTCGACGAAAGATCTCAAGAACTTTGCTGTTCACACCAAATTCTTTTGGTAGTCTTACTGCCAGGCTATTTCCTGATTTAAAAACTCTAGTAGTTGTCATAACAGTTTCCCCTATAGAGCTATAATTATAAACACACAATATGTATATACTCACAAGTATATACATTTATAATTGCCATGTCAACGTCTTGGAGCCAGCAAGTGGATCAACTGCGATGTGCTTGACATGTATAATAGCTTTACGATTTGCTGATTCGGACGCACATTTCCACAACCAGGGCAAAAATCACATCCAAAGCCAGATATTTGCAGATCGATTGATCGAACAGGATACGCGCTTCGGGTCCAAAATCCTCATCGCCCTGCCAGTACAGCATAACCACCGGAATGCGCGGTGTGATTTCGAAACGAAAGGCGGCATCACCCATGTCAATGGGCTCGCCAGCCAAACTGATGCAGCGGCGGCGAAAGGCTTCAATGTCATTTTGGAATCGATTCGTTACCAGATCGGTCGGAACCGCATGCGGGCCCCGAAAAAAAGTTGCCCCGCCGGGAATATCCTTCTCGGAAATCCATTGGTTTTCAATGTCCGCCGCTCCAATCGACAATAAATAATGGACAATAAAAATAGGGAAATATGAATTAGCGGGATGACCGTTCTCAGACTCACAGCGAACCTCACCTTCGTGCGGGTATACCCGATAGACATCCCCCCACACATCCAATTGATAGCATTTTTGTTCCGCATCGTAGCGACAAAGCGTCCGCTGACATACCTCTTGCGGATCCAATTCGGAAAGGTCCCTGTAGTGAAACGGTGCAATAGCATCTGTCATATCTTTTCTCCCTTGCAGAAGTTGATCGTTCTATGGGCTTACTGCTCACAACTTAATTTCAATTGCTGTTGAAGGCACCGTGCTTACCGTTGCCCTTCGCAAACTGAGCAGCGCCGTTAAATGATTCGCCACTTTCAATGGTGTACATGCCATGCTTGAATTCATTTTGGATGGCTTCTTCAAAGTCTAAGTCCCACTGTTCATAGGCGCTGCGGCGATCACCCCGCATACATGTCTGCGGAAATCCGGCTATCTGCTCGGCCAGGGCTTCGGCTGCCGAACGTGCCTCACCAGGCGGTACCACACGATTGGCCAAACCCATGGCTTTGGCTTCTGGGGCTTCAACCGGCCGCCCCGTGAGGATCAAATCCATGGCCTGGCTCATACCGATTAAGCGCGGTAACCGAATCGTGCCCCCGTCAATGAGCGGCACCCCGAACCGCCGGCAGAAAACACCCATCACGGCGGTCTCTTCCATAACACGCAGATCGCACCATAACGCCAGCTCAAGTCCCCCGGCCACCGCATATCCTGAAATGGCGGCGATTACGGGTTTTTGAAGTATCATCCGAGTGGGGCCCATGGGGCCGTCTCCGTCCGATATCAAGTGATTCGATCTCTGCTTTCGCGGCTCGGCAATAGCCTTCAAATCTGCCCCGGCGCAGAAGGTTCCGCCCCGCCCCCATAAGACCGCCACGGATAATGACTCGTTCTGCTCAAACTGCCTGAATGCATCCGCCAACTTTCTCGCCGAGGGACCGTCAATTGCATTTTTCACTTCCGGTCGGTCAATGATGATGGTGCAGATACTATCCTTGGATTCCACTTGGATGGACATATTGACTCCTTTAGGTCAGAATACAGCGGTCAGAATTCGTCTATAGCGTTTGGTAGTGAAATTTGAGCCGTATAGCATTAAACGTCTAACCATTAGCGCCCAACAGCCTAACAGTATTCAGCCTATTCTATTCTGTTTTCCAACTCCCTTGGCCCGCCATAGCCCTGAGCTTGTCGAAGGGGCCACGGCGGCTGAATTCTCATTTTATGATTTCATTAACGTTCGACCGATATCAAACGCCTTCCCTAAATCCCGTCCCACGCCGTGATAATGACTTACTTCGCTGGCATATGCAATTGGGCTTACTTTCCTCATATCCGGCTTGCCGCTCTCTCCCAGTGCAGCCTCCTCCACCTTCACATCCAATATCTCACCGATGAATTGGGTGTGCAATCCGATCTCATGGTGATGGATGACCCGACACTCCAGTATCATGGGAAATTCGGCCACAAAGGGCGCATCCACCAAATCGGACCTCACCGGGGTAAGGCCGCTGCGTTCAAATTTATCTTCCTTGCGGCCCGTAGCCATACCGAAATAGTCGGCTTCTGTGGCATAGTTCTCCGAAGGCACGCTCAAGGTGTAAGCCATTTTATCCATGATATTGCCATAGGTGTAGGTTGCCTTGCGAAGTGAAATGGTGACACAGGGTGGACTCGAACAGCAGACGCCGCCCCAGGCAATGGTCATCACATTGGGCCGGTCTTGTTTATCATAGGAACCCACGCACCAGATCGGTGTTGGAAATATCAATGTTCTGGCACCGAATGATTTTTTCACAATATCCTCCTATTGCCATGATGAAAAAAGAAATTGAATCTTTTGATGTTAAGTCAAAATGATAAAAATTTCAGACACGTTAGAATGATTTAACAATAGATTATCACTCTTGGCCTTTCAAGAGTAATTAAAATGGGGGTGCATTATTGTAATAATAAGAGGAACCGGATGTCAGATGCTGGCAAGTCTCTGCATTCTAAAAATCAAGATACAAAATATTATAAAGTGGATTTTAGATTCCAGATTATGCCCAAAAGCACGGCATGGACCGACACAAAAGCGCCGCATACGTTGAGTAAGTGAGTATTTTAAGGAGCGACATAAGGCAGTTATTGGGTAGAAGGTGGGATTTTAGGCCACATTCAGGAAAGGAGCCAGGCAATGGCCTCCGCAGTCCTATAGGACTGTCTGTCCGCTAGAAACTCACTGATGGACTGGATGCTGTCTCCGGAGGTAACCAGGGTGTTTTCCACGTATCCATCCCTGCGAACCTGGGCTAAACCGATATTGGATAACAGGGCATTGCAAAGACATTTTTTACCGTCCAGGTCATCGGATTTGCCGCCTTTGGCCAAAAAAGCGGTCTCAGGTTCTGCCGGACACCGGTACCCGATTTTTCCGTCAGACTTTTCATATATTTGGCGCAAATAACCGAGATCACATTTTCTCCTTCGGTCCTGATAGGCATCAGATTCGGACAGGGATCCGGCCAAAGAGAGAATTTTGAAAGGAAACCCGGTGGGAGAGGCAGCCGGATCTGTGAAAACAGATGTATTATTATTATGAATATGCTCGATGGCCTGCTGTTTAATGCTGTCGGTAAAACCGGATTCATCAGAAAATGCCAGCAATGTGCCGATTTGGATTCCATTGGCGCCTAAAGATAAGGCCTCCCTGAGCTTTTCCGGTGTTCCCCAGGAGCCGGCCAGCCAGAACGGCAAGCCAATGGCTTTAATTTTCTCGATCTCAATGACGTCCCGATCCCCGTAAACAGGTTCGCCCTGATTATTCAATTCCATCTTACCCCGGGGCGGAGCATTATGGCCCCCGGCACAGGGTAATTCCACTACGAATCCATCCACTTTCCCATTTGCCTTCTTCACCATCATTTTGGATAGAAGCACAGAAGATACAATCGAAAGGAAATAGGGGCGTTTCAACACCGGGAGTTCTGCCGATAAAAACTTTGTGGGATCAAAGTCCGCCTGGAAGCGACTGCCGTTACGTGTTTCAACCGATAGTTTTAAGGACACCGGTTTATGCTCTGCCAGTAAATCCAGTATGCCGGGAATCTCTCTGGGAATACCCGCGCCCATGGTCACATACTCGACACCGGCCAGCATGGCGCCGTAGAGGGAACACAGATTGGGTAGTTGAATTTTCTCCATGAGATTGATACCCACAGGGTTGGTGTGCCCCTCTTTAGCCAGATAAACTTCTACGAAATTGGCCACAACCGTTAGTTCCTGGGTCTCCCGATCTGCTTTTATTGTCGTCACTCCGGTCTGTGTGAACGGGCGTTGTTCGCTGGAACCACCGGGTCTAAAATATCGCTCCAGAACCCGCTGGGCCATTTCAATATCCGGAAACTGGGCAATAGCCCGTCGCATATGACCAGATTCATCACCTAATTGTAGTCTACGGGCTAGAATGGTATCGAGAGCGGTGCCTGAAACAACACCCAACTGCCCTGTTTTGGATACCGCATTTGCCAGCCGCCAGTTTGAAACACCTGCGCCCATACCGCCCTGGATTATCAATGGATGTGTCATGAATCTCCTTTTCGTTAACAACCACAGTGTAACTAAAGAAATATGGTACTATATGCAAGGTATGGGGAGGGGTATGACATTACTTTTACAAACTTGAATCGATCGTTTCAGATTTTATGAAGATTGAAATTTACTGGCTATAAAGGATCTTATCCATTTTGATTCTTCTCCAATTTGGTTGGAGGAAAGGGCTATAAATTCAGGTCAAGGGAAATACAGATCGGGCTATAGCTTATCGAAATCGGGATCGGGATCGGGATCGAATTTAGTATATCCATATTCCCCAGCCCTTTTCATTTTGGCTATAATCCCTGCCGCCCAGCAGACTAAGCATTACAGTTCAGACAGGTTCGCTTTTCATAAGCCCATGCGACATGGTCGATTAAAAGGCGATGAACGTCTAATTCTTCATGGCCTAATACCAGCTCGATCCCGATAGCGATCCCGATATCGACATCGATTTGGACAAGGCTTCCACCAACAGAAGTGCATTAAATATTCTGGAGATTATCCTCCATTTTTTTGACAACAATGAATGTTTCTACTTTTGAAATACGGTATTACATTATAAATTCAGGATGGTATGATTATGACGATACTGTTATGAT